>CBJLMA010000033.1:0-26147 GCA_966424035.1 uncultured Sphingomonas sp.
GCGAGCTCGAGCATGTTGCAATGGCCGACCAGATTCGATTGCACATAGGCTTGCGGATTCTCGAGGCTGTAGCGGACACCTGCCTGGGCTCCGAGATGGATTATCCCGTCGACGTCGACAGTGTCGGTGAACGTCTTCAGCGCCTCGGCATCGGCAAAATCGATACGCTCAAATTTGAACCGGTTTCCGAACTGCTGCTGCAGCTTCTGCAATCGCGCATGCTTCAGCAGCGGATCGTAATAGCCGTTCAGATTGTCGATCCCGACGACCTCGTCGCCTCGTTCGAGCAGCGCGCGCGATGTTGCTGCGCCGATAAACCCCGCAGCGCCCGAAACCAGAACAGCCATCGGTGTCCCATAGGGGGTGCAGCGGGCTGCTGAAAAGCCCTAGAGGCGAGGCATGGAGCGAAGCTGGACTTTCGCGATCGACCGGGGCGGTACGTTCACCGACGTGATCGGGCGCTCGTCCGACGGGCGAATCCGCGTTGAAAAGCTGCTGTCGGACAATCCGAAACAATATGAGGATGCAGCGCTTGAGGCGATCCGCCGAGTCCTCGCCGAAGAGGGCGGGGCCGTGGCAGGGCTTCGGATGGGCACCACCGTCGCGACCAACGCATTGCTCGAGCGCAAGGGTGAGCGGCTGGCGTTGGCGATCACGCGAGGCTTCGGCGATGCGCTCAGGATCGGTTATCAGGCGCGGCCGGAAATCTTCGCACGGCAAATCGTGCTCCCCTCGATGCTCTACGAGTGCGCAGTCGAGATTGACGAACGGGTGAGCGTGGATGGCGAATTGCTGGTGCCGCTCGACGAAGCCCAGGCTCGCCAGGCGCTTGCTTGCGTGCACGAGCGCGGCATCGACGCGATCGCGATTGTGCTGATGCATGGCTGGCGCTGGACCGATCATGAGCGGCAACTGGCCGACCTCGCGCGTCAAACCGGCTTTGCACAGGTTTCCGTCAGCCACGAGGTCGCGCCGCTGATCAAATTGATCGGCCGCGGCGACACGACCGTGGTCGATGCTTATCTGTCGCCGGTTCTGCGGCGATATGTCGATCGTGTCGCGGCAGGCCTGCCGGCTGGAACCGATCTTCATTTCATGCAGTCTAACGGCGGGCTCGCCAAGGCCACGACCTTTCGCGGCAAGGACGCAATCCTGTCCGGTCCGGCGGGCGGTGTCGTCGGCATGGTGGCAGCAAGCGCCCCGCACGGCTGCGAGCGCTTGATCGGCTTCGACATGGGCGGCACGTCCACCGACGTGTCCCACTATGCCGGTCGGTTTGAGCTTGCCGACGAAAGCGTCGTCGCAGGCGTGCGCATCCGCGCTCCGATGATGCAGATCCACACCGTTGCGGCAGGTGGCGGGTCGATTTGCCGGTTTGACGGAATGCGTTTCCGCGTCGGGCCCGACAGCGCTGGCGCAAGTCCCGGCCCCGCCTGCTACCGCAACTCTGGTCCGCTGACGGTTACGGACTGCAACCTCTACCTCGGCCGAATCGAACCGGCGCATTTTCCGGCGGTGTTCGGGCCCGGCGGCGATCAGCCGCTCGATCGTGAAGCCTCGCGGGCTCGCTTGCAGGAAGTTGCGGACCAGCTCGGCGGCGCAAAGAGCCTTGAAGATATCGCGCAGGGTTTTCTCGACATCGCAGTCGACAATATGGCTGCAGCGATACGCAAGATCTCGATTGCGCGAGGCCATGACGTCACGCGTTACACGCTCGCCTGCTTCGGCGGCGCTGGCGGGCAGCATGCCTGCGCAGTCGCCGACGCGCTCGGGATGGAACGGATCCTGATCCATCCACTTGCCGGAGTGCTGTCCGCTTACGGAATTGGCATCGCCGAAGTGAAGGCGATCCGCGACGCCAGCTGGCTGAAGCCGCTCGGCGAGGATTTTTCGGCTGCGCTTGAGCAACTTGAGCTGCGTGCCCGCGACGGCCTTGTCGACCAGGGTGTCCAGTCCGATCGCATCGAGCTGATCCGCAGTGCGCGATTGCGAACCGCAGGCAGCGACACCACGCTGGAGATCGCTATTTCGTCTCCACGGCTGATGCGCGAAGAATTTTCCCAATTGCACAGGAAGCGCTTCGGCTATTGGGACGAGGGCGCGGAGGTCGTCGTCGACGCGCTGGTGGTCGAAGCCCTCGGTCGCACATCCACTCCGCCCGATTCCGAAACGAGCCCCGCCCAAACCGCTCGAGGGGCCAGCTTCGCCAGCTCTGCCGCCACTTCCCACGAGGATCGGGCGGAGGAGATTCCCGGGCCATGCCTGATATTCGAATCCACCTCGACCATCGTCGTCGATTCCGGCTGGCGCGCCGAGCGTGCGAGCGATGGAACCCTCTTGCTCACCCGCGCCGTGCCGCTCGACCGCGAAAAGGCGATCGGCACTGATGTCGATCCAGTCCGTCTCGAGATCTTCAACAATCTCTTCATGGCCATCGCCGAAGAGATGGGCGTTGCGCTGCAATCGACGGCGACCAGCGTCAACATCAAGGAACGGCTCGATTTCTCCTGCGCGATCTTCGATTCCGAGGGCGCACTGATCGCCAATGCCCCGCACATCCCGGTGCATTTGGGTTCAATGGGCGAAAGCATCCGCCGGATCATCGATACTCGAGGGCAGGGGAGGGACGGGCGCGGGATATGTCGCGGCGATGCCTATGTGCTCAACGATCCTTATCGCGGCGGCACGCACCTTCCGGACATTACCGTCATTGTACCGGTCTTCTATGGCGACGAGGCCGGGCCTTCGGCCTTCGTCGCCGCGCGCGGCCATCATGCCGACATTGGCGGAATTGCCCCGGGATCGATGCCGCCCGACAGCAGCAGCATCACCCAGGAGGGCGTGCTCATCGACAATTTCCTGCTGGTCGACCAGGGGCATTTCCGTGAAGCCGAAATGCGCGTGCTGCTCGGCTCGGGTGAATGGCCGGCGCGCAATCCCGATCGCAACATATCGGATCTCAGGGCGCAGCTCTCCGCCTGCGCGCGCGGCGCTGAAGTCCTCGCGCAGACTGCGCTCGAATATGGGTCAGACGTCGTTGCCGCCTACATGGACCATGTGCTGGCCAATGCGGAAGAGTCGGTGCGGCGATTGCTCGACCGGCTTGAGGACGGCGAGTTCGACTATGAGATGGACAATGGCGCGCATGTCCGCGTGCGCATCGAAGTCGACAAATCAGCGCGCTCGGCGAGATTCGATTTCACCGGCACGAGCGAGCAGCTGCCGGACAATTTCAACGCCCCTTATTCGATCGTGCGCGCGGCTTCGCTCTATGTCGTGCGGACGCTGATCGACGATGCAATCCCGATGAATGATGGTTGCCTGCGCCCGATCGAGCTCGTTGTTCCGGCGGGCTCGATGCTCAACCCCGAATATCCGGCGGCGGTCGTTGCCGGCAATGTCGAGACGAGCCAGGTCGTCACCGATTGTCTGTTCGCGGCGACAGGTCGCCTGGCCCCAAGCCAGGGGACCATGAACAACTTCACGTTCGGCAATCAACGATACCAATATTACGAGACGATCGCCGGCGGCTCAGGAGCAGGGCCAGACCATGACGGCACCAGCGCAGTCCAGACGCACATGACCAACAGTCGGCTGACCGATCCCGAGATTCTCGAGAGCCGGATTCCGGTGAGGCTCGATCAATTTGCGATCCGCCGGGGCTCGGGCGGGGAAGGCGCCCATCGTGGAGGTGACGGGGCGATCCGCGCAATGACCTTCCTTGAACCGATGCGCGCAAACATCCTCGCCAACCGACGGCGTGTTCCGCCCAGGGGTATCAAGGGCGGCGCGGATGGGCAGCCCGGCCGCAACTGGGTGGAGCGAGCGGAGGGAAAGGTCGAGATGCTGGGCGCGACGGCTTATGCCGAGGTGCGGGCGGGCGATCGGTTCGTCATCGAGACGCCGGGCGGCGGCGGATTTGGCAGGAGAGGCGAGTGATCGACTATTGGCCGCTGCTCGGCATTGCGCTGGTCATCATCGGTTTTGCGCTGCGCTTCAATCCGCTGCTTGTGGTTGCGGTCGCTGCAATCGTCACCGGACTGCTGGGCCACATGCCCTTCGCCAAGGTGCTTGCAACACTCGGCCATGGTTTCAACGAGAACCGCTATGTGACGATCAGCTATATTGTGCTGCCGGTGATCGGGCTCCTCGAGCGCTATGGCCTGCAGCAGCGCGCCCGCGCTCTGATCGGTCGAATGCGGGCTATCACTGCGGGCCGACTGCTGATCCTTTACCTGGGATTTCGACAGCTGTTTGCAGCGGTCGGACTGAAGGATGTCGCCGGGCATCCCCAGGCGGTGCGGCCGCTCGTCGCTCCGATGGCCGTCGCAGCGGCCGAGAAGCAACGGTGCAAGCTGGACGAGGACACCGAGGAGCGCGTGAAGGCGATCGCAGCCGCGACCGACAATGTGGGGCTATTCTTCGGCGAAGACATCTTCATTGCGATCGCTTCAATTTTGCTGATCCAGGGCACGCTTGCGGGCTTCGGAATCGAGCTCACACCGTTCCAGCTCTCGGTCTGGGCGATTCCGACTGCAATCTGCGCTTTCCTGATCCACGGTTCGCGCTTGCTTCTGCTCGATCGAAAGCTCGAGCGCCGCAAATGATCAATCTGCACTGGCTATATGTCTTGGCGGGGGCGGTGTTCGCGAGCTTCGCGATTGGAAGTGCACGCGACGAAACCAACGACAAGCGCTGGGGCAATAGCAGTTTCTGGGGATTGCTCGCAGTCAGCTTCTGGTTTGGCGACTTCCTCGGCGATATTGCGAACGGCATCCTTGTCCTGGTGCTCGTCGGTGTCGGCGGAATGCACCTTCTCGGACGCGAGCGGAGCGAGACAGCCAGCGAAGAGAACCGCGAACGCTTATCACAACGCTATGGCAACCGGCTTTTCCTGCCGGCGCTGATCATTCCGTTCACTGCCTTCATCGGCACTTTGCTGTTCAATACCACGGCGTTGAAGGCGACGGGCCTGATCGATCCGAAGTCGGTGACGCTGGTGCTGCTCGGCACTGGTGTGATCATCGCGCTGATCATCTGCCACGGCTGGCTGAGGCCGCCCGCGCTTGCAGCTGTGGACGAGGGCAGCCGGCTCGCCAATTCGATCGGCTGGGCGATGGTTCTTCCGCAATTGCTCGCGTCGCTGGGGGTGATTTTTGCGTCTGCAGGAGTGGGAAGCACGATCGGCGCACTGGTTACTGCGATGATTCCAAGCGGCAGCCTGTTTCTTGCAGTGCTCCTTTACGCCCTTGGAATGGTCGTCTTCACGATGATCATGGGCAACGCCTTCGCGGCTTTTCCGGTGATGGCGGCTGCCATCGGCATCCCGATCCTCGTCCACGCCGACGGCGGCAATCCTGCGGTCATCGGTGCAGTGGGCATGCTCTCGGGCTTTTGCGGAACGCTGATGACGCCAATGGCTGCCAACTTCAACATCGTTCCCGCAGCGCTGCTCGAACTGAAAAGCCAATATTCGGTCATTCGCGCACAGGTCCCGACCGCAATCCCACTGCTGATTGCGAACATCGTCATCCTTTATGTTTTCGGGTTCCGCCAGTGACCAAACTCGATGCCCGGCTCGCTTCGCACATGGCGCGCATCGCGCTCGCCCATGTGACGAACGAATATCCGCACAAGCTCGATCACATCATGTCGAGCGACGCGGACGCGCTGCCGCCACGCGCATTGCATCCGATCTTCTTCGGCAGCTTCGATTGGCACAGCTGCGTCCATGGCTGGTGGACCTTGCTCACTTTGAGGCGAATGTTCCCTCGCATCGACGAAGCTGTCGCAATTGCAGAATTGGCAGAGGAAAGTTTCACGCCCGACAAGGTCGCATCCGAACTCGCCTATCTCGATCGCCCGCATGCCCGCGGCTTCGAGCGACCCTATGGGTGGGCCTGGCTGCTTGCGCTTCACCTCGAGGCGTCGAGGCATGAGGAGCGCTGGGTCGCCGAGCTGAGGCCGCTCGCCGCTGCCTTCTCGGATCGCCTGGGCGACTATCTCGAGACGCTGACCTATCCGATCCGAGTGGGGACGCACTTCAACACCGCCTTTGCCCTGATACTGTCGCTCGGCTGGGCGGAAGCGTTCGAGCCCCGGCTTGCGCACCAGATCCGCGATCGCGCGCGTCATTGGTTCGCTGCCGATCGCGATTGCCAGGCATGGGAGCCCGGAGGAGACGAGTTTCTGTCGCCGACGCTCATTGAGGCTCTGTGCGTTGCCCGGACCGAGCCCGCGATTTTCCCTGAGTGGTTTGCCTATTTTCTGCCGCATGTCGCGGCCCGCCGGCCAGCGACCTTGTTCATGCCCGCGATCGTAAGCGACCGCAGCGACGGCAAGATCGCGCATCTGGATGGATTGAACCTCAGCCGTGCCTGGTGCTGGCGCAGCATCGCCCCCGATCTACCGCTGGCCGAGCGATCAATCGCGCTCGACGCTGCGGACGCGCACCTGGCGACGGCGCTCCCTCACATTTCCGGCGACTATATGGGAGAGCATTGGCTCGCGAGCTTCGCTCTCTTGGCTCTGCTCGCCTGACTGAGGGCGGTCGTTTGAACCCAGATTCGGGCGGTCGGTACATATGCCAATAGGCGAGGCCGACGTTCGCGATGATTCCGGCAGGCATATTTGGTGCTCATGGCGCGCACCCAGTCCTGGTAAGGCGCTCACTGCATCGCGCCAGGCAGGCCTTCTATCGGCATGCCGAGGCAATTCTTTGCCGCGCCACCGGCTTTGCGCTCATGGCCAATCTAATCCTGACGCCCGGCCGATTCCCCGCGCCGGCGCGCATTATCGCAAAGGCCTATACCTTTCGCTTCTGGCGGCCTGCGACGCTCGGAGAGGCGATCGACATCATCCTCGCATTCCTCGTCTGGCCGTTCGGAATATTCTTCTGCGTGTTTTGGTTCACCCGAAAGAATGGCGGCGTGATCGCCCACCGCTTTGGTCGTTCGAGGGTTCGCCAGTGCGCGGATCAGCTGAGAATCGCACTCACATCCGGTCTTCCACCGCCCTGGTACTATGTCTTCGAGCTCTATCGGTCCGGCGAAATGAAGAGGGCCCGTGCCTATCTGACGCGCGGCGAGACCAAGCATGGCACGAACCGTCTGCTGGCGGAGGCACGCGGATCATGGTCGCCGCTGGTCGACAAGGAGGAATTTGCGCGCTTCTGCGAACAGCGACAATTGAAGACGCTGCCGGTTCTTCTTTCGATACGCGATGGTGAGCTGCGGGGCCTCGGCCGAAGGCGTTCGGCTCTTCCCAAGATCGACCTGTTTGTGAAGCCGATATCGGGATGCGGCGGCAATGGCGCGGAGCGATGGGATTATGGCGGAAGCGGTATCTACCGCACGCCGGACGGACGCGCCCTCTCGGGGTCCGAGCTGCTCGAGCGGCTGCGCAGGAAGTCTCGCTGGCAACCATATCTTGTTCAGAAGCGGGCGCAGAACCACTCGGCCCTAAGCGACCTCAGCAATGGCGCACTCAACACCTTGCGCATCATCACTTGTCTCGACGAACGAAATCAGCCCGAGATCATTGGCGCGGTTCTCAAAATGGCAGTCGGCACGAATGTGATCATCGATAATGTGCACGCCGGCGCGATCGCCGCTGCAGTCGACTTGTCCGAGGGCCAGTTGGGGCAGGCGACACATATGGGAATCGACGCCCATCGAGGCTGGATCGACTGCCATCCCGTTACTCGCGCGCCGATCACCGGACGGCTGCTGCCAATGTGGCATGAAGCCTGCGAGCTCGTTCGAAGGGCGCATAGAGCCTTTGCCGATTGGGTGGTCGTCGGTTGGGACGTTGCAATCGTGGCCGAGGGCCCATGCCTGGTCGAAGGGAATAATGGCCCCGACATCGAGATGATCCAGCGCCCGTTGCGAACGGCATTCGGCGAAGGGCGACTGGGCGAGCTGATCGCCTTTCATCTGACCCAGTCAGAGAATGGGTGGAGGCGGGGGCGCAAAGCTCAGCTTGGGCGAACATAGATCAGCGCCTGCGGTAATCGCGCGGCGAGTATCGCCCGGCAACGGCTGGCAGACGGGTGTGGTCTGGAGCAGCTCGTCGCCGCCGATTGACTGGTAGACATTGACGATATTCTGCGCGGCAATGAGCTTGATCTGCACCATCTGCTGCTGCGCCGCATAATAAGAGCGCTGCGCGTCGAGCACGTTGAGAAATGGAGCAACGCCGGCGCGGTAGCGCGCTTCGGTCAGGCTGTAGGTGTCCGCTGTCGCCGCCTGCTGCCGCTGTCGCGCGCCAATTTCGTCACTGATGGTGCCGCGGCGGGCAAGCGCATCAGAAACTTCGCGGAACGCCGTCTGGATCACATGCTGGTAGGTGGCGAGCGCAGCATTGCGCTGGGCCTCGCTCAAGCGCACGTTTGCGCGCCCGGCGCCGCCCTGGAAGATCGCATAGGTCGCATCCGCGCCGGCACTCCCGCCGAAAGCGCCGGCGGTGAACAATTTGGCGAGTGCGCTGCTTGCAAAACCGAGCAGCCCGGTGAGCGTTATTCGCGGAAACAGGGCGGCGCGCGCGGCGCCGATCTGAGCATTTGCGGCGCGCAGCTGAAATTCCGCCTGGAGCACGTCAGGACGACGCAGCAGGACATAGGAATCGAGTCCCGCGGGTACCGGCGATATTCTGCCGTAAGCCTCGTCGATCGAGGACGACACGAGCTTGGGGTCGACCGGAGCGCCGATCAGCAGCTGCATCGCATTCAGGTCCTGGGCAACCGCGGTCCGCTGCCGCGCGAGGTCCGCTTGCGCCTGACTTAAGATCTGCTCGGCTTGGCGAAGATCGGTACGGGGGGCGACTCCGGCATTCAATCGCAGGCGAGTGAGATTGACGCTCTTCTCGGCGCTCGACGCGGTGTCCTGCGCGATCCTGAGCAGGCTCGAATCTGCCGCATGGTCGAGCCAGGCGCTCGCCACATTCGCGACAAGCGTCAAGCGCGTCGCCCGGGCGCCGGCCTCGGTTGCGAGATAGCGTTCAAGCTGGACGTGGGTAAGCGAGCGCAGTCGGCCAAACAGATCGAGCTCGAAGTTGGGCACCTGGAGGCCGGCCTCGTAACTGTCCTTTTCGCTCCCCACGGTCGCGCTTGCCGCTCCATTCAATGTCGGGAGCTGCTGCGCGCGCTGGATCCTGAATTGCTCGCGAGTCGCTGCGATGTTCGAAGCCGCGACCATCAGGTCGCGGTTGTTGACGAGTGCCTGGGCAATGAGCGCCTGCAGCCGCGGATCCTGGAACACCTGGTTGTAGCTAAGCACCGGAAGTCCGGCTTCAGTGGCTTTGAGATAGGGATCTCCGACCGGCCAGGACGCTGGAATTGCGGGGTCCGGCCGGACATATTTCGGTTCGAGGCTCGCGCAGGCTGTCGCGAGCAATGCGAGGAGGGCGGGAGAACGCTTCATGCTTGCGCCTCGCGAGGCCGGCGGAACCGCTCACGAATGATCCTGATGCCGTCGCGGACGCCGCGACGGACGAGGACGTAAAAGAGCGGAATGTAGAAGACGGCGAGAATCGTCGCGGTCAGCATTCCGCCGATCACCGCCGTGCCGATCGCGATTCTCCCGTTCGCGCCTGGACCGGTTGCGATTGCGAGCGGGAACACGCCGAACACGAAGGCGAAGCTGGTCATGAGGATCGGCCGGAGACGGATCCGAGCCGCCTCGATCGCCGCGTCGATGATCCGTTTGCCTTCCTTCTCGGCGCGCTCGGCGAATTCATTCATCAGGATCGCGTTCTTGGAGGTGAGGCCCATGGTCGTCAGCAGTCCGATCTGCAGGAACACGTCATTTTCGAGTCCCCGCAATGTGACGAACAGGATCGCGCCAACGAGGCCGATCGGCACCACCAGCAGCACAGCGAGCGGGATCGACCAGCTCTCGTAGAGCGCGGCGAGGCAGAGGAAAATGACGATCAGCGAGACGGTGTAGAGCAGCGGCGCCTGACCGGTGGCGAGGCGCTCCTGATAGGATGCGCCTGACCAGGCGACGCTGACGCCGGGCATTCGCGAAGCGAGCTTCTCGATCTCGGCCATCGCCTGTCCAGAGCTCTTGCCAGGAGCGGCCTGGCCGTCGATTTCATAGGCCGGATAACCCTCGAAGCGGTCGAGCGTCACCGGGGCGGTCGTCCAGCCCATGGTCGAGAAGGACGAGAACGGCACCATCCGGCCCGCGTTGTTGCGGACATACCAGCCGCCGAGGTCGGACGGCTCCGATCGGTACTGCGAATCGCCTTGCACGTAGACGCGCTTCACGCGGCCGCGATCGACGAAGTCATTCACGTAGCGGCCGCCCCACGCGGTCGACAGAGTCGAATTGACGTCGCCGGGGCTCAGTCCAAAGGCGGTGAGCCGCTGCTCGTCGACATTGAGCTTGAGGCTGGCGACATCGGGCAGCTCGGCGAGGCGGACCTGTTCGAGCACTGGATCGGATGCTGCAGCCGCCAGCAGCCGGTCGCGAACCGCAGCGAACTGATCACGGCTCATGCCGCTCGTATTCTGAAGCTCCATGGTGAAGCCGGCGCTCTGGCCCAGGCCCCGAATCGCGCCCGGAATCAGAGCGAAGACCTGGGCATCTCTCAGGCCGTGGAAGGCGCCTGATGCCCGCTCGACGAACTTCTGAGCGCTATTCTGTGAGCCGCTGCGCTGGTCGAACGGCGCAAGGTTGATGTAGGCTTGGCCGGTATTCTGGCCCGACAGCCCGCCGCCGCCTCCGGTCACGGCGAACAAGGTGTGGACGTTCTTCTTGTCCTGGCCCTGCAGGAAATATTTTTCGATCGATTGTTCGACCTGGTAGGTGCGTTCGAAGGTCGCGCCAGCGGGGAGCCGGAACTGGGCCTGCGCATTGCCCTGGTCTTCGGTCGGGATGAATCCGGTCGGCAGCCGCAAGAACAGCACCACGAGCAGCAGGCACACGGCCGCGTAGACCAGCAGGAACAGCCATTTGCGATCTACGACCTTGCCGACATTCCCCACGTACCAGTCGATCGTGCGCTGGAAGCGATCATTGAATTTCTGCCGCGCCGTTTCGACCCCGTGCGCAAGCCCGGGAGCTCGGCGGCCAAGCCATGTCTCTTCGACGCTTGCATGCTTGCGCCGGAGCACGTTGGCAGCGAGCGACGGGCTAAACGTCAGCGCGAGGAGCACCGACAGCGCCATCGCCGAGACGATCGTCGCGGAGAACTGGCGGTAGATCACGCCGGTCGATCCACCGAAGAAGATCATCGGCAGGAAGACGGCAGACAGGACGAGCGCGATCGCGACCAGGGCCATCTGGATCTGGCCCATCGAAACGATCGTCGCTTCCTTGACCGTCAGCTCGGGCTGCTCGTGAAGGATGCGTTCGACATTCTCGACTACGACGATCGCGTCGTCGACGAGCAGTCCAACCGCCAGCACGAGCCCGAACAACGTCAGCGTATTGATCGAAAAGCCGAGGATGTAGAGCATTCCGAACGTGCCGAGCAGCACGACCGGGATGGCAATTCCGGGGATCAAAGTTGCCCGCCAGCTTTGGAGGAAGACGAACATCACGAGGATGACGAGAGCCATCGCTTCGGCGAGCGTTTTCACGACTTCGATGACGGAGAGCCGAATGAAGTCGGAGCTGTCGTTGGCATAGGCGACACGGAAACCGGGCGGCAGCCGGAGAGCAGCCTGCGCCATGTAGCTCTTGACCAGCTTCGACGTGGAAAGTGCGTTTGCGCCGGGCTCGAGGAAGATGCCGATGCCGGCGCCGGGATGGCCGTTGATCCTGATCGTCGCGGAATAATTGTCGGCGCCAAGCTCCACGCGCGCCACATCCGAAAGCAGCACGCGCGCGCCGGTCGCATTGGACTTCACGATGATGTTGCGGAATTGATCCGGCGTCTGGAGCCGCGACTGCGCAGTGATCGTGGCGTTGAGCATCTGCCCCTGCGGCTGCGGCATTCCGCCGATCTCGCCGGCGGCAACCTCGACATTCTGGTTCTGGATCGCACTGACGACGTCGCTTGGCATCAGCTGCAAGCTCTGCAGCCTGTTGGGGTCGAGCCAGATGCGCATCGCATATTGCGAGCCGAAGACGTTGACGTCGCCAACGCCGGGAATGCGCGAGAGGTCGTCCTGCAGATTGGTCGCGAGCCAATCCGAAACATCGACGTTCGTGCTCCTGTCGGTCGAGTCATAGACGCCGACGATCATCAGGAAGTCGGGCGAACCTTTGGTCACCGTCACGCCCTGCTGCTGGACCGCCTGCGGCAGTCGCGGAATCGCCGTCTGGACCTTATTCTGGACCTGGACCTGGGCGATATCGGGATTGACGCGCTTGTCGAACGCGGCAGTGATCGACACCTGCCCCCGCGAGCTCGATGACGAACTGAAATAGAGCAGGCCGTCGAGCCCGGTCAGCGTCTGCTCGATCGTTTGCGTGACGCTGCTCTCGAGCGTGGCTGCAGAAGCGCCGGGATAGGTGGCACGCACGTTGATCTGGGTGGGAGCAACGTCCGGATATTGCGCGACGGGGAGGGCGAAAATGGCGCCGATTCCCCCAAGCATGATGATGATCGCCAGCACCCAGGCGAAAATCGGTCGTTCGATGAAGATCCGAGCCACAGCTAGCCGCCGCGCCGCTGGGCGTTCATCTTCTTCAGCATGGCGGGCGGCGGCGCCTGGACGCGCTGCGGTGCGGAGGCGGGCACCGCCCTGATCGACATCCCGTCCTTCAGGCTGGCGAGTCCTTGCGTGATCACTTTTTCGCCGGGAGCGAGGCCCTGGGTCACAACCCAGTTCTGTCCCTGCGCCTGACTGGTGACGACTGAACGTTGGACGGCCCGATTTCCCGGCCCGACCACGAACAAGGTCGCATTGCCCTTGGGGTCACGGGAAACGGCCTGCTGCGGCACAAGGATGGCCGACGTCAGGACGGCCTGGGCGAACTCGGCAGTGACGAACATTCCCGGCAGGAGCAGGCTCTGCGGGTTCGGGAAGCGGGCGCGGATCGTCACCGTGCCGGTACTCTGATCGACGATGACCTGGCTGAATTCGACGGTGCCGGTGTATCCGTAGTCGGAGCCGTCGGGGAGCTTTAGGTGCACCTGCGCGCTCGCAGGGATTACGCCGCCCTGCGCGAGGGCCTGACGGAGCTTCAGGAGGTCGGCTGCCGCTTCCTGGATGTCGACATAGACCGGATCGAGCCGGGTGATCGTCGCCAGCGCGTCCGCTTGATTGGCGGTGACGAGCGCCCCCTCGGTCACGTTCGACAGGCTGATCCGGCCGGTTATCGGTGCCGGGACCCGCGTGAAGCGCATGTTGACCTGGGCGGCGCGGAGGGAGGCGCTGGTCTGGGCGACCGAGGCTTCGGCCTGCCGCGCCTGGGCGAGCGCGTCCGTATAATCCTGCTTGGAGATCGCCTCCATTTTCGCAAGCGGTGCGTAGCGCTCGGCCTTGGTCCGCGCGGCCGTGGCATTGGCGCGGGCGCTCTGCAGGTTCGCCAAGGCCTGCGCAGCCTGCGCCGCGTAGATGCTCGGGTCGATCTGGTAGAGCGTCTGTCCCTGGCGCACGACCGAGCCTTCGCGAAAGAAGCGCCTGAGGATCACCCCCGAGACTTGTGGCCGTACTTCGGAAACCTGATAGGCCGCGACCCGGCCGGGAAGCTCCTGCTGCAATGGCGCGCTGCCCTGCTGGACGATCACGAAGCCGACGGTCACCGGCCCGAGGCCGCCAGGACCGCGGCCGCCGCGGCCTCCCCCATATTGCGGATCCTTCGATCCGCTTCCGCAGGCCGCAAGCAGCAGCATCCCGGCAAGCAGCGCGGCATTCCGCAAGTTAGGGAAAGCCCAATGAATCACGCGTGACGCCAATTTCGCCTGTCGCTCCCGATTGCAAGTGCCGGCGCCTCCTGGGACGCGCGAGATGTGCATCCGTGTGCCGCTAGGTTAACAATTCGCAAGGGGAGGGGGCTCTTCGACCAATGGACGAGGAGAGCCGACGAGCGGCGACAAGGCCGTCGACTTGGGACCACTCAGGTGTCCGCGCGCACCGGCGCGGCGGCGCAGCGAGTCCGCTGCGCCTTATCGACTGACCCGCCCTCGGGACGGGTCAGCGGTCGGGATCGCGGGCCTACAGGGGCTGGTTCGCGCAGGCGACGTCATATTGCGCAACCGACGCCGTATTGCGCGCGTTCTGCGGCTGGTTCCCGGCATAGACGGAGCCGGCAATGCCGTTGGTCTCGTTGAATGCCGACCCCGGGGCGGTTGTCGTGTGGCCCGGGTAGGATGGACCCGTGTTGCCGCCGTTAATGTCCTGGCAGCTCTGGTTCGGCTGGCCAAGGGCATTGCCGCTATTGAGGTGATTGTAGCCGGTGCCGTTGAACTGGCCATTGCCGGGGGCGGTCTGGGCTGTGACTGATGTCGGCGCAAGCGCCATCGCGGCCGCGCCAAGTACGAGAATTCTGGCTCTCATTTGAGATCTCCTCCACATGAGCTCGCCGAAGGCGCTCCGCTCCGGCGGGGGGCTGACGCGCCGGCGCAGACCGCCCTCGGCTCCCATAGGTACTCATCGACGGGGTTTCGGTTCATTGTGATGCGCCGGCTGCGCTGACCTGAGCCGGCCCTGGGACGAGCGCTCCTAGAGCGCGTACGTCAGGCTGAGCACGAGCGCGTCGCGATGATGAGAATGCTCGCGGTAAAGTTCATGTCCGGGACGCACAGCGGTCCAGGCCGCCTCGATCGAAGCGGAGCCGAGCTCGCGGGTGATGCCGATCCGCCAGTCGACGTCGCTACCATAGCTTTCCTCGTGGGGACTTTCGCGTAGCGGAACGAGGAGCCCGAGATGGCCGACGAGACGTAGCTTGGCCGCGACGTCCAGGTTTCCGTCGACTTCGCCGTACATCGTGCCATGCTTCAAATAATCGGGCGAGGCGTAGATGCGCGCGGCGAGATACTTGCCCGAGATGCCGGCATAGACTTCGGTGTAAGACCGTGCCGCAGCCCTGTAGGAATATCTTGAATATTCAGAATGGGTGATTCCGCTGTCGAGCGTTATTCCCGAGGAGAGCCGTTTGGCATAGCCGGCGTTGAGGATGAACCCGAGAGGTTGCGGGCCGTCGTCGCGGCTTGCGACGATGCTTCCGGAGAGTGCCCCATAGATCCCGCTTTGATCATCGTAGGAGACATCCAAGATTCCTACGGGACGACCATCGCTCAGCGAATAGCCGCGGAACCGGTCGTCACTGAAGATCGAGGCGGCCGCGCCGACCTGCGCCATTGCCGACGATGAAGAGGCCGCGAACGCCCCGGCGATCAGCAGGCCCGGCTTAATTCCCTGAACGCGCGGCCGACCCGCCCGCGAGCCGCGACGAGCCGCAGGCGCAGTCACAGGCGCCCGCAACACGCCGCAAGCTTGCGCAGGCGTCGATCGCTCCTCCGCCGCCGGCGGAGACGAGGACGGGTGCAGCGGATCGCCGTCGCTCCCGCATCAGCGCAACCAGCCCGCTGACATGCGCAGCGGCATAGGAACTGCCGTTGACGAGAAACCATCGTCCTCCCGGCTCAGTGGTGGGGACATCGCGTCCGGGCGCAGTGTAGGCGCTGCTTCGAGACGGTGCCAAGGCTGCGTCGGAGACTGCGATAACGCCGGGCATCGCGGCGGGGAAGCCACCTCCAGCGAGCTTTTGATCGAAAGCGGTCACGATCACGCTGCCCTTTGCTTCGGCGATCTTCAGCAACTCGCGAAGCAGGCGATCATCAGGGCCGGTAAGGCTCAGATTGATCACGTCAGCGCGGTTCTCGATCGCGAAGTAGATGGCTTTCGCGAGACTGAGGCTGTCGCACAGCGTCGCCGAGCTGTTCGCTTGCCAACAGGCCCGCAAACCCAAGAGGCGCGCGCCGGGCGCGATTCCGGCGATCCCAATGCCATTGTCGGCCTTGGCGCCGATGATCCCTGCAACCCCGGTCCCATGTTGTTCGGCCACCAGCGGTCGGCCTGCCACGAAATTGCGATTGACCAGGAACTGCCCGGAGAGGTCCGGATGCGAGGTTTCGATGCCGCTGTCGACCACCGCGACCCTGACACCGCGCCCCGTCGCTATTCGATGCAATTCGGCAAGATGCCATTGCTTTGCAGCCGGCTCGGCAGAGTAGAGGGGATCATTGTGCGAAGCCTGCGAGCCCTTGGTCCCGTAGAGCTCGACCGGCTGAGCCCAGACCACACCCGAGTCATGCGAAATCTGCTCGGCCGCGGCGCTCGTCGACCGATCGTCGGGCACGATCATCACGAAACAATCGACGCCGATCATCGGCATCGGCCAATTGTCGCTGAGAGCCAGACCGTAGCGAGCCGCAATCCGCTTCGCGATTCGCTTGCGGGAAGTCTCGCTCATCTGGTCGCCGTAGGATCCGCTATAATCACCGGTGAGCCGATAATGGTCCGGCGCCTGGCGAATCATTACCAGTATCTCCCTTTGGGGAGTTGGCGGCGATGCTGCTGTGGCCGCCAGCGGGCTCCATAGACCGAGCGCCATCGCAGTCGCGCAAAGCGCAATCAGCAATCGGCGCTTCATTGCAGCACTCCATCGATCGGCTCGGCCATCTGCACGTCGTCATCCGCTCGCAGGCGCGCAAGTGCGAGGTTGCGCTGCTGCTGGGGCACATGGAGCAAATAGGCATCGGCCGCGGTCGGACCATCGACGATCGACGCATTTGCCGACCGAAGAGCAGCTTTCACGTCTTCCACGGTCGCGTCTGCGCGGAACATCACAATGACGTCGGCCGTCGGCGGAGGAGAGGACGAGCCCAATGCATGATATGCCGGACGGCTCAGCCACAGCAGGAGGCCGGCGCCGAGGACAAGGAATGCAAATTGTGCAGCGGCGAGGGTGGCGACGGCAGGATGGCGGGCGAACTTCAAAAGCGGAGCAGCGAAGCTGGTTCGGCGTTCGCGCCGGCGCGGCGGCGGTTCAATTCGGGCGCGGAGCCGCGCCCATCCGGCGCCAATTTGCGGGTCCTGGCTGCGAAATTCCCGGATCAGGCGCCGTTCGAGAGCCAATTGTTCGCGGCACGCCGGGCAGGACGACAGATGCTGTTCGACCAGCAGTCGGTCCGCAATCGCAAGCTGGCCGGTGGCATACCATGGAAGCAGCTCTTCGGCCTCATCATGAGCTCGCTCGTTGAATTGGGTCATATCGGACATCGACTTTTCCCTAGAGCCAATCCGATGGGCCGCCTGTCAGCATCTGCCTGAGACGCCGACGGGCATGGAACATTCGAGTCTTCACCGTATCCACGGGACAATTCACGACGTCTGCGATTTCCCGGTAGCCCATTCCGTGGAAATAGGTGAGGTCGACGACCGCTCGATGCTCGGGGGAGAGGTTGGTCATCGCCTCGCGCAGCGTATCGCTGAGCCGCTCATGGTCCAGCTGTGCATCCGGTCCCGGTTCGGAGCTGGCCAGGAGGTCGAGCCCGTCGTCTGGAACCGGATCAGGCCAGCGCGAGCGGGCCTTCAACGCTTTGCGATAGGCAATAGCGAAGATCCAGGTCGAAGGCTTGCTCGCCCCCCTGAAGCTTTCGGCCGTCTGCCATACCACCATCATCGTATCGTCGAGAACCTCTTCGACAAGTTGCGGACGTTGCAGGAGATTGGCGAGGAAACGCACCAGTCGAGGCTGGTAGATTCGATACAGCTTTTCAAACGCCTGCAGGTCCTTGGCACCAACACGCGCAATGAGCTCATTATCGGATGTGATCGGACGCGCTGCTCCGGGCCGGAGGCGAGTGGCTCTCGCTGACCAGTTCACTTGCCGACACTTCCCACACGCATGGGTGTCTCCGGGCGGAGCAAAGGTTCAACAATGGCGCCGGCGCCCATTCTAACGCGGCTGAGACCGTGACGCCAACAAGCCCCCGGGCCTCCCAAGTCTGCGGCTGGGCAAAGCGCACGCGCAAGAAAATCTCTTGCCGCGCCCGCCGATATGTCCGGCTTACGGCCGGGCTTTGAAGATCGTCGCTGATCGCTCCGGAAGCCTGGATTTCACGATTGGATCGCAGTCGGTACGAACACCCGTCCTGTGACCGAAGAGTCCGGCACCGGGAAGGGCCCAGTGGCCGAGCATTAGCGGCGGACGTCGCGCTCGCCGGCGAGGAATGCGTCAATGTCGGCCTGGGTGAACAGGCTGGAATCGCCTGGAAGGCCATGCTTCAGGCTGGCGAGTGCGAGCCCGTATTGCGCGGCAGTGGCCGAGCAGGCGCCGTTCAACATCCCGTGCAACACTCCAGCCGCAAAGGCGTCCCCGGCACCGATTCGGTCGACGATGCCGGTGAGCTGGACCTCTTCGGTCTGAAAGTGATGATCGCTTGTGTCGATCCGGACGGAGAGCCGGTGGTGGTCGCAGGCGACCGTATGGCGAGTCGTCGAGGCGATTGTTCTGAGGCCTGGGAATGCGTCGAACGCAGCGGCGGCCGCTTCGCGCCGGCGCTCCTCGCAGTCGCCGCTGAACTCGCGCCCCAGCAGAAGCGAAATATCGCGGTGATTGCCGAAAAAGATATCGGCCCGGCGGACCAGCTCCTTCAGCACGTTTTTGGGATCGCAATCGCGCTTCTTCCACAGCTGAGCCCGATAATTGCCGTCGAAGGAGATGCGCAGGCCCTTCGACTTCGCGCACTCCGCTGCCGCAATCGCAGCTTTTTCGGCCGCCCGTGAGACAGCTGGCGTAACGCCCGAAAGATGGAGCAGATCGGCCCCGTCGAGCAGGCGATCCCAGTCGTAAACGTCTGTATCGGCCATTGCAAAGCTGCTGTGCTCGCGGTCGTAGGTGATTGCTGCTGGTCGCACCCCCGACGCCGGCGACACGAAATAGAGGCCCATTCGCCCCGGTCCACGGGTAATGCCGGAGACATCGACTCCGTAGGACCGAAGGTGCCGAGCAGCGGCTTGGCCAAGGGGGTTGTCGGGAATCGTGCTGACCATGGCGGCCTCATCGCCGAGGCATGCAAGGGCGACTGCGACGTTCGCTTCGGCGCCGCCGACGCAGACACCGAGCGCATCAGTCTGCAACAACAGTTCGCGACTGGGCGCAGTTAGCCGAAGCAATAGTTCACCGAAGCAGACGACCCTTGCGCTCATCGCCCGGGCCAACCGCCGCCGACGGCGAGAATATGTCCCTGCCGCGGCAAGGCGACGAGCATGCTGTCGATCACGTTCCGGTCCGCATGATTATAGTTCTGCACCAACTCTCCGTCGCTCAACAGCTTCTGCACAAAATAGCGCTCGCGCAGCTCCCCGTTGGAGACCTACTCCATCAGGTCTCGATGGGTCGCGCAACAATTGCGTTCGAACATCGTCGCTCCGTCAGGCTGCAAGGGTGTGCGGTTGGTCTAGCCGGTAAGCGCGGCGGACGAGATCATAGGCAAGTTCTCGGGCTAGTTCCGTCGCTTCGGAGCTGTCGATCCGATGTTCGGCCACGAGCCGCGCAAGAAAACTGCAATCCACACGACGAGCGACGTCGTGCCGTGCAGGAATCGACAGGAAGGCGCGCGTGTCGTCGTTGAAACCGACCGTGTTGTAGAAGCCGGCGGTCTCCGTTGTCATCTCGCGAAAGCGGCGCATGCCTTCGGGGCTGTCGTGAAACCACCAGGCAGGGCCGAGCTTCAGGCACGGATAATGTCCCGCGAGCGGCGCCAGCTCGCGCGCATAGGTGCTTTCGTCGAGCGTGAAGAGGATGATGCACAGCCGCGGCTCGTTTCCGAAGCGGTCGAGGAGGGGCTTGAGCGCGCGTACGTAGTCGGTCCGCTGCGGTATGTCGGCTCCCTTGTCGCGGCCGAAATTCTGATGGAGCCAGGGATTATGGTTGCGAAAGGAACCTGGATGGATCTGCATCACCAGCCCATCCTCGAGACTCATGCCGGCGAATTCGGTCAGCATTTGCGCTCGGAACAGCTCGGCATCTTCGCTTGTCCAAGAGCCGCGAAGGATTTGGGCAAAGAGCGCCCGCTTGTTTGCCTCCGGCAGGTCGGCAGTCGATGGTGTCGGATGGCCGTGATCGGTCGCAGTCGCTCCCGCAGCGCGAAAATCGGCGCGGCGTTTCCGATGGGCGCGAAGATACCCATCCCAACTGTCCACGTCCTCGCCGGTGATTTCTCCGAAGCGGCGCAGCGCGTCCGCGAACTCCTCATGCTCCGGGTCGACCACGGCGTCCGGCCGATAGGTGGTGATCACCCGCCCTTTCCAGCCGGAACGGCGGATCGCGGCATGATGCTCGAGTTCCTCGTGCGCGCCCTCGCTGGTCGCCAGGAGTTCGATGTTGAAGCGTTCGAACATGGCGCGCGGCCGAAATGCTGGGCTCGCCAGCATCTCGTTGATTCGATCGAAGTAGAAATCGGCGGTTGACGCATCGAGCGCCACATCGAATCCGAACTGTTCGACGAACAGCTGATCGAGCCACAAACGAGACGGCGTTCCGCGGAAGAGATAATAATGCGAGGCGAAGAGCCGCCATGCGTCTCGCGGATCGGCCTTGCTCGGACCGGATCGCCCAGGCACTCCAAGCGCGTCCAGCGATACGCCATGGCTGTAGAGCATCCGATAAAGATAATGGTCGGGTGCAAGCAGCAGCTCGACAGCGTTGGTCCATGGTTGGTCGGTCGCAAACCATCGCGGATCCGTGTGACCGTGAGGGCTGACGATCGGAAGGCCCTTGACGCTCGCATACAGCTCGCGCGCGGTTTCGCGCACCGCGGGATCTGCGGGTAGAAGGCGATCGGGGTGGAGACGGAGCGGCTTGGTCATCGAATCCCTATTCGGGTAACCGGTGTCACTTTGTCTCGCAAGGGGCTCAGGGTGGGGGCTTCACGACTTCGGCGGCGCGACCGATGCCCGGCGGACAAGAGTCGAGACGAACATTGACGGCTCGTCGACGTCGCTTTCCGGATCGATCATGTCGCCGACCAGCTTGAGCGCTGCCGACCGCGCCATGGAAATGCTCGGCCAACGCACTGTCGTCAGCGGCGGCCAAATGTGCGCAGCGATCGCAGTGTCGTCGAACCCGACGATGGAGAGATCATCCGGCACGTCGAGACCACGCTGGCGCGCCGCGTGGAGCACGCCCGCGGCCATTTCGTCATTGGACACGAACATGGCCGTCGGCGGAGGGACGAGGTCGAGGAGGAGGTTCCCTGCCCGAAGCCCGCTCTCGAACGTATAGCTTCCTTCGGCGATCAGGCTGCGCGGCAGCTTGATTTTGGCGGCGCGAAGCGCGTCCTCGAAGCCAAGACGCCGTTCCGAGGCCGAGCGAAACCCATGCGGTCCCTCGATAAGGCCAATCCGCCTGTGCCCCTGCTCGATCAGATAGGCGACCGCTTCACGCACCGCCTCGCGATCGTTGGAAGCGACGAGGTGGTCCGGATCGTCTAGTTTGGCCGATCCCATTCGCGTGTAGCGAACTCCAAGCTCGTCGCACAGCAGCGCGAGGGCATTGTTCTCGGAGAGCGGCGGCATGATCACGACGCCGAACAGCCGCTGCCGTTCGAGAAACGAGCGCACGTCCTCGAGCATGTTGGGCGAAGTGCGGTCGAGCGGCCGGACGACGAGACCAAATTCGGTATCGTGCAGCGCGTCGAGAATGCCCTGCTGAACGTTGATGACCGTCTGCGCGTTCGGGTTGTCGTGGATCAATCCCACGAGAAAGTTGCGCCGCAAGGCGAGCGCGCGCGCCTGCGGGTTTGGAACATAGCCCAATTGCCTGATGATGCGCTCGACCCGCTCGCGTGTTTCCGCGTTCAGCAGAGGGGAATGATTGATGACCCGGCTGACCGTCTTTTTTGAAACGCCGGCGAGGCGCGCAACATCGTTGATGGTCGGCAGCTTGCCATGTCGCCGGCCACTCTTGGGCGCCTGTTCACTTCTCGCCAACTGCACCTCCGCTTGCGAAATAACCGGCAGCCAAGCGCCTGCCAATGTCTACGCTTGCGATTCACTCAGTGGGCGCATAGGTCTCTGACACCGATTACCATGACTTTCGCCAAGCCCACCGAAACGCTCGAGAGAATGGCGGCGGCCATCCGGGTCCACGCCGACGACAATGTCGCGGTGGCGCTTCGATCGATTGCAGGCGGGGAGCAGGTCGACATTGGCGGTCGCGCAGCCCGCGTACGTGAGGCGATCGGCCAAGGGCACAAGTTTGCACTTCATGATCTCGCCGCGGGCGAGATCATCCGGAAGTACGGCTGGCCGATCGGACGCTCGACCGCGCCAATCGCAGGGGGCGCGCATGTTCATACGCACAATGTCCAAACCCTGCTCAGCGGCGTCGAAGGCTATGCCCACAAACCCGGCACGGCGGCGCGACTGCCGAGCTTGGAGCAAGCATGCTTTTCCGGCTACCGGCGCGAGGACGGGCGTGTCGGCACCAGGAACGAAATCTGGGTCCTTCCGACGGTCGGGTGCGTGTCGCGCACTGCCGAACGCATCGCCTCGATCGCCCATGCGCGCCATTCCGGCAGCGTCGAGGGAGTCCATGCCTTCACGCATTCGTTCGGCTGCTCCCAGCTCGGTGACGATCTGTCCGGCACGCGCTCAGTCTTGGCGGCCCTGGCGTGCAATCCCAACGCCGGCGGCGTCCTCATTGTCGGCCTTGGCTGCGAGTCGAACCAGCTCGACGCAATGATCGGCGAGATCCCAGAAGCGCTGCGCGGCCGAGTGCGCACGCTCGAGGCGCAAGCAGAGGAAGACGAGACCGACGCCGGGCTGTCGATCGTCGATGAGCTGGTCCGCCGGGCGGAGCAGGACAAGCGCGAAGCGGTTCCGCTGTCCGAACTCGTCGTCGGCCTCAAGTGTGGAGGCTCCGACGCTTTCTCGGGACTCACTGCGAACCCGCTCGTGGGTTGCATTTCCGACCTTGTTGTGGGTTCTGGGGGATCGACGGTGCTGACCGAAATCCCCGAGATTTTCGGCGCCGAACGCATGTTGATGGCCCGAGCTACCGACCGTCACATATTCGATGCGCTCGTCGCGGTGGTCAACGATTTCAAGCGCTACTTCCTCGAGCACGGGCAGCCGGTGTCGGAGAATCCATCGCCGGGGAATATCGCCGGCGGGATCACAACGCTCGAGGAGAAGTCGCTCGGCGCCGTGCAGAAGGGCGGGAGCGCGCCCGTTGCCGACGTCCTTCGCTACGGCGAGCGAGTCCGGCGCAAGGGCCTCAGCCTGCTCGAGGCGCCGGGCAATGATGCCGTGTCCTCAACCGCGCTCGCTGCCGCCGGCGCGACGATGATCCTCTTTACCACCGGTCGCGGGACGCCGCTTGGTTTTCCGGTCCCGACCCTGAAGATCGCCTCCAACAGCGCGCTTGCAGCGCGGAAGAAGAACTGGATCGACTTTGATGCAGGACGGGTGCTCGATCAGGGGCTTGCTGTCGTGGCAGACGAGTTGCTTGAGTTGATCACGCGCAGCGCATCGGGAGAGCCGACCGCGGCCGAACGCAACGACGAGCGCGAAATCGCGATCTGGAAGCGCGGCGTCACGCTTTGAACATTCCGCAGTACCGCGACCGGCTCGCCACCGGCATTGTGCATTTCGGCCCGGGCGCATTCCACCGGGCGCATCAGGCCGACTATGTCCATCGCCTGGTTGAGCAGGATCCTCGTTGGGGGATAGCCGCGGCATCGCTCCGCAGCGCGGGCACCATCGCCGCGCTTCGCCAGCAGGAGGGTTTGTACACGCTTGCGATCCTCGAGCCGGACATGACGAATTTTCGGACCATTGGCGTCCACAATCGCTTCTTCGGTCCAGCGGATGCGGAAGCGCTTCGACGCCAGCTCCTCGATCCGGCCGTTCGCATCGTCACCAGCACCGTTACCGAGAAAGGCTATTGCCTGGGCGCCGACGGAGCGCTCGATTTCGATCGTCCGGAGATCCGGCACGACCTGGATAATCCGACTTCGCCAGAGAGCCTCATCGGCTGGCTTTCACTCGCGCTTTCACTTCGGCGCGAAGGAGGATTGCCACCGCTGACGCTGATCTGCTGCGACAATATGAATTCTAATGGACGCAAGCTCGGCGCAGCGGTCACTGAATTTGCTCGCCGCCGCGACCCGGATCTTGCGCGTTGGATCGACGGCGAAGTCCGCTTTCCCAACACGATGGTCGACTCCATCACCCCCGCGACCGACGAAGCCCTTCGCCAGCTGGTCCGCGAGCGCACCGGATTCGACGATTCGATTCCCGTTCGACGCGAAGCCTATGCGGCCTGGGTGATCGAGGACATATTGCCGGTTGGCACCCCCGACCTTGCGGCAGTCGGCGTGACCCTGACGGGCGACGTCGCCGCCTGGGAAAAGGCGAAGCTCAGGATTTTGAACGGCGCCCATTCAACCTTGGCGTACCTGGGGCTGCTCATTGGCCACGAAACCGTCGCGGACACGATGAAGGACGACCTGCTGGCATCATTTGCCGACAGGTTGGTTCGCGACGACATCATCCCAAGCCTCGCTCCGTCGGCGCTCGATCTCGACGCCTATGCCCGAGAAACCCTTCAGCGGTTCCGAAATCCGGCCATAAACCATCGGCTTTCGCAAATCGCCTGGGACGGTTCACAGAAGCTTCCGTACAGGCTGCTCGGAACAACAGGGGACACGCTCGACGCCGGTCGCGCCGTGGATCGGCTTGCGGTGCCCGTGGCAGCGTGGATTCGCTTCCTCGAACGCCAGTCGCATGCCCAAGCGGAGATCATCGATCCACTCGAGCAGCAATTACGCCGCCTTGCTCGTAGTCCTGATCCTGTCAGGGCGATCATGGACCTTCGGTCGATTTTTCCTGAACGCCTCGGGCGCGATTCGCCGTTTGGCGCTCGTGTCGCTGAAGCCCACTGCGCATTGTTGAAGGCAGGAGTCCGCAGCTATCTGGCCGAACTCCTGAGCCGGCCGAGCCAGGCGGCGGAAACGGCGCCGATATGAGGGTTTGCGGGTCCGCTCGCAAAGGGGTGCACCGGCACGCAAACCTTGCTTGCGGAAATTCGTTTTTTGCCGGCCTTGATGATTTTCACATGGTCACTTTCCCGCCTCGAAGAAGTGCGGGTCAACGCTTGACGCCCTCCGGCAGCTTCTGACACGGCCCCTCAATGCTTGAGATAACTTCGGCGCGAGCCATCGTGACTTGCCCCGGGCGAAATTTCGTTACGCTAAGAATTGAAACGCGTGACGGAATTCACGGCCTCGGCGATGCGACGCTGAACGGACGTGAGCTCGCCGTCGCGACTTATCTTAGCGATCATGTGATTCCCTGCCTTATCGGGCGCGACGCGCACCAGATCGAGGACATTTGGCAATATCTCTATCGTGGCGCCTACTGGCGGCGCGGCCCTGTGACGATGAGCGCGATTGCGGCGGTCGACATGGCGCTGTGGGATATCAAAGCGAAAGTCGCTGGGCTGCCTCTCTATCAATTGCTCGGCGGAGCGTCGCGCAATGGAGTGATGGTCTACGGGCATGCCAATGGCCAATCGATCGACGATACGATCAAGGCCGCCCGTGAATATGTCGACCTTGGCTACAAGGCGATACGCTTGCAGTGCGGTGTACCGGGACTGCCGTCGACCTATGGCGTGTCGAAGGACCGCATGTTCTACGAGCCCGCCGACGCCGATCTTCCAACGGAGAACGTCTGGTCCTCATCCAACTATATGCGGGTCGTCCCGGAGCTGTTCGCAGCCGCCCGCGAGGCGCTCGGCTGGGACGTGCATTTGTTGCACGACATCCATCATCGATTGACTCCGATCGAGGCCGCCCGGCTTGGCAAAGACCTCGAGCCATACCGCCCCTTCTGGATTGAGGATCCGACCCCGGCGGATAACCAAGATGCTCTGCGCCTGGTTCGCCAGCACACGACAACGCCCATTGCGATCGGCGAAATCTTCAATTCGATCTGGGACGCAAAGCAGCTGATCCAGGAGCAACTGATCGACTATATTCGGGCGACGGTAGTGCACGCGGGCGGGATCACCCATCTTCGCCGTATCGCAAGCTTCGCCGACATGTTCGGCGTGCGCACCGGTTGCCATGGAGCAACCGACCTTTCGCCAGTCGCAATGGCTGCGGCACTCCATTTCGACCTGTCGGTGCCGAACTTCGGGATTCAGGAATATATGCGGCACACAGAACAAACGGAC
>CBJLMA010000034.1:0-25786 GCA_966424035.1 uncultured Sphingomonas sp.
GGTGAAGCGTCTTCACCCGCCCGTCCATCATCTCCGGAAAACCCGTGAGATCGCTGATGTCTCGCACGAAGACCCCATTTTCGCGAAGCTTCGCAGCGGTTCCCCCGGTCGAAACGATCTCGACTGCGTGCTTAGCGAGACCCGCCGCAAGCTGGTCGAGACCGCTCTTGTCTGAAAGCGAGATGAGCGCCCGGCGGACGCGTACAAAATCGGTCATTGACAATCCTCTTGACTAGCTGGTCCGGCGCAAGGTCCAGCCGATGTCGCCGCCCAATGCCGAAACTTCCCCGACGATGACAAGCTGGTTCGTGCGGCGCGGCTCGCCGCGCCCGTCGATCCACAGGCTCTCCTCGGTGGCGAGATTGCCGCCACGGCAGCGGAAGTTCCATGGAGGTGCGCCTTTCGAGCGCAGGATCGCGCCCATTCCATCGGCGGTGAGCGTCGCCTCGACCCCGGGTGCAAGGTGGAAGCGAGCTGCATAGGGCACGGATTCACGGATCTTCTTGCGGCCCTTGGGGATCAGCTGATCGGCGCCGCGCAGCTCCTTGCCGTCATTTCCGAGCATGAGGCTGCGCTTGTGCACCAGTCCGAAGGCGCGGACGTAGCCGTCGTGGCTCGCTTCGAGTCGGCTCGCGTCATTGTCCTCGCGACGATCGATGGCGACATCCTCGACGCCCTTGCCGAGCGATCCATCGGCCTGAATATTGGTCGAGTTCGTGTCAGCAAGCACGACCGTGCTGTGCGCGGCTGTGGTGCTTAGTCCCTGCACGAGCTCATTGGGAAGATCCGTGGGCACAGGACCCGGCCCGCCGCAATTGACGATCAGCCGCTGGGCCCCGTCGGACAATTCGAACGCAAGTGTCGAGGCCGATCCATGTTCAGCAACCTTCTGGGGTGGCGGCGGTGCGGCGTCGAGCACAAGGACAGTGCCGAGCGCCGACATCCGCTGATAACCCCAGCCCCGCGCCTGGCGCAGCGGTCTTGCTCGAAGCCCGCAGCCATCGATCAGCGCGGCGAGGCGGGCCGCCTCGCCGGGAGAGCAGCCTTGCCAGCTCGACAAAGCTCCGTCGCCCATCATGACGCCATGGAGAGCGGCGAGCGACGCCTGCGCCGCAGCCTCGATCCCTTCCGGGATCGTCTGTTTCGCTGCAAGATAACAGGCCCGAAGCAGACCGAAACGATCGACGAGCAACGTCTGCTCATAGGGCGAACGGCTGATCAGGCCGCCGTCATCGAATTGTGCCGAAGCGAGGGCGCGGGCGAGTCCAGCCTCGCCGCGAGCAACTCGCGGGACTCCGCCTTGAACCAGCAAACCGGCGGCAACGACTCCGCACCAGGCAGTGATTCGGTCGAGCCCTGCAGCGGCTTTGTCCGCGCCGGCGTCGAGGTGACGAGCGCCCCGCGCAAGCGTGTTGAGCAGCGCCGAGCGGTACCCGCTGTCGCTGCTCGAAAGGATGTAGGGTGCATAAGCGGTCCAGAAGAGGATGCGCTCGCCCCACAGATGCGGGGCCCAGGCTTGGTCGATCTTGGTCCCGTGGGCGAGAAGCCAACGGCCGACGACCGCTTCGGCAAGGCGCGCACCTTTTTCCCGCGACGCGGCTGCGGCGAGATCGCGGAGCCAGGAGAAACCCTGGAGCTGCTGGGCCAGCGCACCGCTTGCGCCGATCTGACCAAAATCGAGGTCCTTCAACCCAAGGACCTCGCTGCCGAAGGTGAAGCGGCCGGCGAGCAGCGCATCGCCCCGGGCGCGATCTCCATGAACGTGATCGCGAGGGACAGCGACAAGTTTCAGCGGTTGTTTCGAGCGCCTCAGCCGCGACAGAAGCGAGCCGCGAGCGAGCTTGCTGACGACCGCTCGTTCGGCGGCCGATCCGTCTTTGCTCACACCTCGCCCCTCAGCGCCTTGATGTTGCCGGCGTAAGCATCTCGCCCGCCGCGGAATGCCGCGGTTCCGGCGACGAGCGCACTTGCACCGGCGGCGACCGCCTGACGGGCAGTTTCGGGATCGATGCCACCGTCGACCTCGAGCTCAATATTGAGACCGCGCCGGGCGATTGCTTCAGCGACGGTCTCGATCTTTCTCAGCTGGCTCGAGATGAACTTCTGCCCTCCGAAACCGGGGTTGACGCTCATCACCAGCACCAGGTCGATCTGATCGAGGACATAATCGAGCGCGTCGGGCGCTGTGGCTGGATTAAGAGACACGCCGGCTTTCTTGCCCAACCCCTTCACGCGCTGCACCGTCCGATGGAGGTGCGGCCCGGCTTCGGGATGAACGGTAATGATATCGGCGCCGGCTTCGGCGAAGGCGTCGATGAACGAATCGACCGGCGAGATCATCAGATGGACATCGAACGGCTTTGCGCTGTGCGGGCGAAGCGCCTTCACGACGGCAGGGCCGATGGTGAGATTGGGCACGAAATGCCCGTCCATCACGTCGATGTGAACCCAGTCTGCGCCGGCTTGGTCGATCGCACGCACTTCTTCACCGAGCCTCGCGAAGTCTGCGGAAAGGATCGAGGGCGCGATGACGGGCATGTGCCCGATTAAACGGGTTTAACGGGTGCGGACAAGGCGCGCCATGAAGAAGCCGTCGAGCCCGCCTTCCGCTTCGAGGAGGCCGGGGAGGATTCGAACCCAGCCTTGCGGGGCGATTGGAACGAATCCCGGCAGGTCCTCGGGCCTGTCGAGGCGGAAGTTTGGATGGCGTTCAAGAAACTCGCAAATCCGTGCCTCGCCCTCCTGCGGCTCGAGCGAACATACCGAATAGACCAGCGCGGCGCCGGGCTGCAGCCATTGGGCAGCGCGGTCGAGAAGCCTCGATTGAAGCAAAGCGCTCTCGCCGATCAGCTTCGGGCGAGCACGATAGAGGACTTCCGGATGGCGGCGGAACGTGCCCGTTGCGGAGCAGGGGGCATCGAGGAGGACCGCATCATATTGGCGGCCGGGCTCGAAGGTGAGCGCGTCGGCCTCGACCAACCGTGCCTCGAGATGAGTCCGCGCAAGATTTTCGCGCAGTCGTCCGAGACGACTTGCCGAAACGTCTACCGCCGTCGGACGGTGCCCAGCTGCGGCGAGCTGCATCGTCTTGCCGCCCGGCGCCGCGCAGAGGTCGAGCACATCTTTGCCGGGCACGCTGATCAGCCGCGCTGGGAGTGACGCAGCGAGGTCCTGCACCCACCAGCGCCCATCGCGAAATCCCGCCAGATCGCTGACGCTACTGCTTTGCAGTCGCACATGCCTGGGTGCGAGCGAGATTCCGTTCTGCGTCGCCGCATAGGCCCGAGCCTCGGCATCATCGGCGAACGTCAAGTCGAGCAAGGGCCGCCTGGCGATCTGGCGCCGAGCCGCCTGCAGGATGTCGTCGCCCCATTGCGCGCGCCAACGCTCCTCCACATCGTCGGGAAGTCTCGGCGCATCGATCGGCCCAATCCCACGCCTCAGGAGGCTGCCGAGCACTCCATGGACCAGCCGCCTGGGGCCGCCGTCGACGAGCGGGAGCGCAGTGGCGACCAGCGCATGATCGGGTGTGTCGAGCCCCACTTTCTGTGCAAGGGCGAGACGCAACACCATCCGCGCCTTGCTGTCGCTCGGCAGCCGCTGGCGCGTCACACTGTCGATCATCGCGTCGAGATCGGTCAGCCGCCTTAGTGCTTCGCCGGCGATTGCCACGGCAAGTGCATGGTCGGACGACGACAGGCCTTTCACATGCGCGCCTGCGGCCTCGAGGGTCTGCCCGCGCCGAAGCACGGCATCGAGCATCTGCAGCGCTGCTCGCCGCGCGCCGACGCCTTCAACGCTTGGCATTGTGAGATCCAAACATCATCTTGGCGTCATGAAACGTCCCAAGCACCTCGACGCGCCGCAATATCTTAGCCCGTCGCCGCCGGTGCCCGCGCCGGAAACCGGCGAAGTGCCAGCGCCGCCCGCAGGCGAGGAGCGGCAGCTCGATCCCACGCGTTATGGCGATTGGGAAAAGAAGGGCATCGCGATCGATTTCTAGATACCTTCGGCTCGCGGCGGACGGGTGAGCAATGCATCGAGCACCTCGTCGACACTGGCACGTCCGGAGATCAGCATATCCACCGCATCGACGATCGGCATGTCGATATTCTTTTCCTTCGCTAGGCGCGCCAGGACGGGCGCGGTGAACGCACCCTCGGCGACCGTCTTTCGATCGGACAAGAGCTCGGCGGCGGAACGGCCTTCGCCGATATCCTTCCCGAGCGAATAATTGCGCGAGCTGGTCGAAGAGCAGGTCAGGACCAGATCGCCGAGGCCGCTCAGTCCCGCGAGCGTCTCCCGCTTCGCACCCAGGGCGAGGCCGAAACGCGTCATCTCCGCAAAGCCCCGCCCAATCAGTGCAGCTCTTGCATTCTGGCCGAGCCCCCTGCCTTCAACGACTCCGCAAGCGATCGCGAGCACGTTCTTGACCGCGCCGCCAATCTCCGCGCCGGCGAGATCGTCCGAGACGTAGATCCGAAAGGTCGGCCGCTTGATCCTTTCGCGCAGCTCCTCCGCAAGTGCAGCATCTTCAGCCGCGAGTGTGACTGCAGTCGGCAGCCCCTTTGCAACCTCGTGGGCAAAGGTTGGACCGGAAAGCACCGCAACCCGAGCGCCGGGGCACGCCTCTTTGGCGACCTTATGAAGAAGCTGGCCGCTTTTTTCCTCAATTCCCTTGGAACACAGCACCAGCGGCTTCCTGCAGTCGTGCGCGCGTTCGAGCACCGCGCGCATATGCTGTGCCGGGGTCACAACAAGCCAAGCGTCGCATGCGCTCAGTTCTTCAATATCGCGCGTGGCCCGGATTGCCCGATTTACGGTGATTTCAGGCAGAAACACCGTATTTTCGCGACGGTTGTTGATGCCCTCGACGACCTCCGTCTCCAGCGCCCAAAGCAAGGTCTCTTGGCCCCCGGCCGATGCCACCTGCGCCAGGGCCGTGCCCCACGCTCCGCCTCCGACGATCCCCAGCCTCATTTGGCGCTCGCGGATGGACAGAGCAGAGCCCGAAGGGCGAACCGCAATCCATGCAACCGTGCACCTTGCCACCCATGCATTGTGAAGCCCGATGTTCGCGCATTCACCGCGGTCGCGCAAATCAACCCGTTCATGCCTTGACGCCTGCGCCCCGCACCTTCTCGGCGCGTTCGTCGAGCGGCCAGCGCGCGCGCGCCGCAACGTCGAGCGGGTCGCTTGTGCCACAGGCGAAACGTTCGGCGCCCGCCCAGGCAATCATTGCTGCATTGTCCGTGCACAGCCAGCTGGGCGGGACGCTGAACCGACGTCCCTGGGCTGCAGCCAATTCAGCGAGCGCCGAGCGGATCGCCTGATTTGCAGCGACTCCGCCGGCAATCACGATTGCCGGCGCGGAGCTCCTTTGCAGGGCGATCCGGGTTCGATCGACGAGGCAATCGACCACCGCCTGTTGAAAGCTTGCAGCGATGTCCTCGCTGCGAAAGTCGCCTGAGGCGACTGCGCGCTGCACAGCGCTCTTGAGGCCGGCGAAAGAGAAATGAGGCTCGCCTGAGCCGACCAGCGGCCGCGGCAGCGGGACTGCACTTGCATCGCCCCTCTTTGCCAGCTCTTCGATCGCCGGACCTCCAGGGTAAGGCAGACCGAGCAGCTTTGCAGCCTTGTCGAAAGCTTCGCCGGCAGCGTCATCAATCGTCGTTGCAAGCCGGCGATAATTGCCGATTCCGAGCACCTCGAGCAGCTGGCAATGACCGCCCGAAACGAGCAGCAGCAGGTACGGGAAGCCGAGGTCCGGATCGACCAGGCGCGGACTGAGTGCATGGCCTTCGAGATGATTGACCGCAATCAACGGCTTACCGGCCGCAAGCGCCAGTCCCTTGCCGGCGAGCAGCGCGACCATCACCCCGCCGATGAGCCCGGGGCCGGCGGTCGCAGCGATCGCGTCCACATCGTGGACCGACATCTTGGCGTCAGCCAGAACCTTCTCGATCAGGGCGGGGAGGATCTCGACGTGCGCCCGCGCGGCGATCTCCGGGACCACGCCGCCATAGGGCTGATGCGCCTGGGTCTGGCCGACGAGCGCCTGCGCGAGGATGCGCCGGTCGCCGGCGACCAGCGCCGCCGCACTGTCGTCGCAGGAAGATTCAAGGCCGAGGATTATCGTCATGTCACAATCATTTCGCGGCCGGCCCTTTGCCTGAAGGCGCGGCAATGCACTAGAGGTGAGCAATGCAGGGCCTTCGTCTCGGGACTCGCGGATCGCCGCTCGCGCTTGCCCAGGCGCGCAAAGTGGCCGCGGCGATCGAAACGGCGCAGCGCTGGCCAGACGGCTGGGTTCAAATCGTCGAATATAAGACTACCGGCGATCAAGTGCAGGACCGGCCACTCGCCGAAATCGGAGGCAAGGCCCTGTGGACGAAGGAGCTCGATCGCGCTCTCCTCGAAGATGAAGTCGATTTCTGCGTCCACTCGATGAAGGATGTCGAAGCGATCCGACCAGATGGAATCCATATCGCCGCAGTGCGCCCGCGCGGCGACGTGCGTGACCGGATCATCGGCGCCGAATCGATCGACAAGCTCCGGCCAGGCGCCCGCGTCGGTACCTCGTCGCCCCGGCGCCGGGCACAGCTCCTTCGGCTTCGCCCGGATCTCAATATCGTGCCCATTCGAGGCAATGTCGAAACACGACTGAAGAAGGTCGAATCCGGAGAAGTCGACGCCACGCTGCTCGCGGCAGCGGGCCTGAAGCGCCTTGAAATCCGCGCCGGAACTGCAATTCCAACCGAAATCATCCTGCCAGCGCCGGCTCAGGCCGTGATCGGCATGGAATGCCGGACGAATGACACGCGTTGCCAGAGCGTGCTCAGCACAGTGAACAACAGCATTACATATAATTGCGTCATGGCCGAGCGGGCGTTCAGCCGCGCGCTTGGAGGCACGTGCCACTCGCCGGTGGCGGCTTTCTGCGTGCTCGAGGACGGCGACCTTCGCATGCGCGCCCAATTGTTCAGCGAGGACGGCAGCGAAATGGTCGAGGATCGCGCCGTTTTCGATTGCGACGATCACCAGGCGCCCGAAGAACTGGCCCGGTCGCTTTTGGCAAGCGCGCCGGAATCGATTCGGAGGCTGTTCGGCGCCTGAATGAAGCGTGTGCTGGTCCTGCGTCCGGAGCCCGGCGCCAGCGTGACGCTCGAGAAGGCGCGTCAGCGTGGATTCGACGCTGTCGCAATCGCATTGTTTGAAATCGAGCCGGTTGAGTGGAAAGCCCCTGACCCCGGGCAGTTCGACGCGCTGCTCCTAACCAGCTCCAATGCCGTAAGAAATGCTGGAAAACAGCTCGATCTCTTTGAGCGCCTCCCCGCTTATGCCGTGGGCGCAGCGACCGCCGAAGCAGCGCTGAAGGCTGGGCTTCATCTGGTCGCGACAGGCAATTCGGGCGTCGACCAGCTTCTCCGTTCGATCCCGGCAAACCTCAGGCTGCTCCACCTCTGCGGCGAGGATCGGAAAGAGGTTGCGCAAGCCTCGCAGCTCATCACTTCGATCGTGGTTTATCGAGCAAGGCCGACCGCTACGCCCGACTTGTCAGATGCTTCCTTCGGAATTGCGCTGATACATTCGCCCCGCGCCGGCCGTCGCTTTGCCAAACTCGTCGGTGATCGCCATTCGATTTCGATTGCCGCAATCAGCTCCAACGCGGCCAGCGCGGTCGGCCAAGGCTGGCAGAAAGTCGCTGTCGCGGCACAACCGACAGACGAAGCGCTGCTGGCCCTTGCCGCGCGGCTGTGCAACAACCCGCCTCCGAAATGAACGGGAGCACCCGAAACGGCATGGGATGGGGGGCGCGGCTGCTCGTTGGACTGATGCTGATCCTCGCCGGAGCGGCGGGGGCGGTGTGGGGCTTGAGCCATTATCAGCCCGCGGCGCGGTTTCTCGGCATTGCACCTCCTTCGCAGCGGCCGGTGATGCTGACCCCCAAGCCGATCGCAACGACTGCACCGCCTGAGGCTGCGTCGGCGGCACCCGCTGCGGAGGATGCGCGGATTGCAGCGCTTGAACAGCGCCTGACTCAGGTCGAGAATGCGACCCAACAGGCACAGGGCTCTGCGGGGCGCGCCGACGCCTTGGTGGTAGCCTTTGCAGCGCGCCGGGCGATCGATCGGGGAGTTGCGCTCGGCTATCTAGAAAATCTGCTTGTCGAGCGCTTCGGACCCCAGCATCAGGCAGCTGTCGCGACGATTATCACGGCATCGCATCAGCCAGTTCGTCTCGAAGATCTGGTCAGCCAGTATGAGGGACTGGGGGCTGAGCTCCGCGCCGGCGGACCGCAGGACAGCTGGTGGACCAATTTCAAGCGTGAGCTCAGCTCGGTGGTCGAAATCCATCGCGCGGAACGGCCTGCGGTCAATCCGGAGGCGCGCTACAACCGCGCGCTGCAGCGACTTTCGTCGGGCGACGTCGACCAAGCGCTCGCCGAGACGATGAGGCTCCCAGGCGCCGCGCGCGCCGGCGATTGGACTGGCAAGGCGCGGCGCTACATCGCCGCCCATCGGGCTCTGGACGAAATCGAATCGGCCGCGCTGCTGACCGGCGGCAATCCGGGCCGCTGAACAGGACCGGTTCAGGTCTTTTGAGCTACGCATTTGTAATCGCTAGCGAATTACTCTGAGGACAATGAGCTCATGACGTCATCATGGGAACGATTGGCACTGGGGCTGCTGGTCCTTACCGCGGCGAGCGTAGTCGCATCGGCTTCAACCAAAATTCCAGTGCCAGTTCGCCCGCGCCACGCTTCCCCGGTGGTTCGCCTTCGATCCCCCGCGCCCAAATTTATCAGCGATCGCGTGAACGAGCTCGGCCGCGGCTTTGATGGTCGCGTCGGGATCGCAGTCCAATCGGTCGATGAGGGCTGGACCGCCGGCTGGAAGGCAAGCGAACTTTATCCGCAGCAGAGCTGTAGCAAGCTGTGGGTTTCGATCGCCGCGATGGAGGCGGTCGACAAGGGTAAGGTCTCGCTCGAAGACAAGGTCACGTTGACGCGCGACGACCTGACGCTTTTCCACCAACCTATTGCCGCCGATATTCTTGCGGGCGGCAGCTACACGACGACACTCGGCGACCTGATGGTGAGGGCGATCACCACCAGCGACAATACTGCAAATGACAAGCTGATGCGGGTGATTGGCGGTCCCCCCGCGGTCCGCGCAATGATCGCCTCCAAGCATCTGGGCGCGATCCGCTTCTATAACGGGGAACGTGCGCTCCAAAGCCGAATCGCGGGCCTCAAGTGGAACCCTTCATATTCGATCGGCACCGCATTTTGGGATGCACGCGATGCGCTCGCGCCCGCAGTGCGCACCGCAGCTTTCAATCGCTACGTCAATGATCCTTACGACGGCGCGGCGCCAAGCGCGGTGGTCAGCGCACTCGCCCGATTGAAGCGCGGGGAGCTGCTGTCACCCGCTTCGACTGCGCGATTGCTCGAGATCATGAGCCACACCACGACTGGGGCCAATAGGTTGAGGGGCGGACTTGAGCCCGGTTGGGTGCTCAATCATAAGACGGGCACCGGACAGGAGCTTGGCGGGAGCCAGGCGGGATACAACGACATCGGCATACTGACCGGCCCCGACGGCAAGAGCTATGCGGTCGCCGTAATGGTCAAGCTGACTTCGGTACCGCTGCCCGTGCGGATGAAGCTGATGAACGATGTTGTTCGAGCGGTGATCACTCAGCACGACATGCAATATGCTCCAACCGCCAAAACGGCGACGAGATGAACCCGGCGGCGAAGCTCGGGTCGGCTGCAGGAGTCAAGCGTGTCCCGACGCGTGAGCTCGAGCTGTTCATCGTCAGACATTTTCTCGATCCTGCCACCTGTGAAGCATTGATCGCGCGGATCGATGCGAAGCGGCGACCCTCCGAGATCGCTGATGATCTGGGAGTCGCGAACTTCCGCACGAGCGAAACCTGCGATCTTGACTGGCGAGATCCGTTGGTCGCGAAAGTGGACCACGAGATTGCAGACCTGCTCGGCCTCCCCCTCGCCGCGAGTGAGCCGCTCCAGGGGCAGCGCTATGCGCCAGGCCAGGAGTTCAAGCCGCACACCGATACCTTCGAGCCGGGCGGTTATGATTTCCTCGTTCATACTCTGGACAGAGGGCAGCGGACCTGGACCGCAATGGTCTATTTGAATCAGCCGGAAGAGGGCGGCGCCACCCGCTTCAAGCGAATCGACAAGACCGTCCAACCGGAAACGGGCAAGCTCCTGGCCTGGAACAATCTGCTGCCCGACGGCCGGCCAAACCCAGCCACATTGCACCAAGGGATGAAGGTCCGTCGAGGAACCAAATATGTGCTGACTAAATGGTTCAGGGAGCGAACGCCGGCTGCAAACGCCTGAGCAATTTCGACGGGCGGCGGCACGCCAGCTTGATTCGTTACGGCGGCAGTTCCAATGTCCGGCCCTCACGGAGGGCGAGTTTCCATGTCAGTTCGTCTGTGCCTCACCGCGCTGTTGTTGGGCTGCGCTTCCCTTCCCGCGGCAGCGCAGGACGCCCAAAGTCTGATCGCCAAGAACCTCGAGGCGCGGGGCGGCGCTGCGGCGCTCGGAGCGATCAAGAATGTCAGCTTCGAAGGCCGCACAATCTTCCCCGGGGATTTCGAGGTCACTTACAAGGAGGCCCGTGCACGAAGCGCAGCCGGCGCTGCCGACCGCGTCGACTATGGCCTCCAGGGACTGGACATCATCCAGGCCTATGACGGTCGCGGCGGAGCGTGGAAGGTCAATCCGCTCCAGGGACGCAAGGACCCGGAGAAGATGTCGGCGGACGAGGCCCGGCAGCTCGCCGACGAGGGACTGATCGAGGGCCCGCTGCTGGCTGCGCGGAACGACGGGAGCCGGATCGTCTATCTTGGGCGCGACGATTTCGACGGAACGCTCGCATATAAGCTCAAGGTCACCCAGAAGGACGGCGACGAGTTCACCTACTGGCTCGACCCTGACACTTATCTCGAGATTAAGGTGGACGAGACGCGCCGGATCAGGGGCGCGGAGCAGACGACTGAAACCGAACTCGGTGATTATGAGAAGATTGCCGGGGTCTATTTTCCAATGTCCGTCGAAAGCTGGCCGCAGGGCCAACCCAATCAGCGTCAGCGCACGATCATTGCCAATGGCGCTGCCAACACGAACATCGGCGAAAGCTTTTTCGCCGAGCCGCGCGGGCCTGTGACATCCGCCAGGGCGGGCGGAGAACCGCCCGATGCATCGAACAAACCACAGGCGCCGGCTGCAAAATCGCAATCCAAGACCAAGCCGCCGGTCAAACCTACCAAGCCGCCCAAGGGAAAATGATCATGCTGCGTCCGATCCTTCTCGCTTCCGCCGCGGCTCTCATCGTCTCTCCGGCAGCCGCCCAAAGCTTCGACAGCGCCGCAGTGTCCGGCCTTGGCGTGCGCAACATCGGCTCGGCGACCATGTCCGGCCGAATTGCTGCCGTTGCCGGACGCCAGGAAAAAGATGGCAAGATCACCCTCTTGATCGGATCCGCTTCGGGCGGCGTGTGGAAGTCAGAAGATGGCGGAACGACATTCAAGCCGGTGTTTGACAAGGAGCCTGTCAAATCGATCGGAGCGGTGGCCTTCGATCCAACTGACAAGGATATCTACTGGGTTGGAACCGGCGAGAGCTGGACCAGAAATTCCGTGTCGGTCGGCGACGGCGTCTACAAATCGAGCGATGCCGGCGAGACCTGGACCCGCATGGGTCTGCCCAATGTCGAACGCATCACTAGGATCATCGTCCACCCGAAGAATGGGAATATCGTCTACGTCTGTGCGCCTGGGCCACTGTGGTCGGATTCGCCCGATCGAGGACTCTATAAAACCGCCGATGGCGGCAGGAGCTGGTCGCTGATCCTGAAGGGCACCAACCTGTCGACCGGCTGCTCATCGGTTGCGATGGACCCGGCAAACCCCGAGCATCTGCTTGCAGGCGAATGGGATTTCCGACGCAAGCCTTACGAATATCGCTCGGGCGGTGACGGTCCGGACAAGCCGTCGGGAAGCCGCTTCGCGGAAAGCCGCGACGGCGGCAGGACGTGGACCTATTTGACCGCCGAGAACCGAAAAGGCCTGCCTGCCTTTCCCTGGGGCAGGACCGAAATTGCCTTTGCGCCGTCAAACCCGAAGCAAATCTACGCTTTCATCGAGAATCCGCGCTCGGCCCTGTACGTGTCGGACAATGGCGGTCTCACCTGGGAAGAGCGTGACCGAAGCCAAGGCATGGTCTGGCGACCCTTCTATTTCGCCCGCATCGTCGTCGATCCCAAGGACCCAAACCGCCTGTTCAAGATGGGCTATTCGATCACCGTCTCCGAGGATGGCGGCAAAAGCTTCTCGAACGCGGCCGGCGGCTCGCATGGCGACTGGCACGACATCTGGATCAACCCGACGAACACCAAATATATCGTCGGTGGCGACGATGGAGGGCTCTGGTACAGCTACGACGGCGCCAACCGCTGGTGGAAGGCAGGCAACCTTCCGGTCAGCCAATTCTACCATGTCAGCACCGACAATAAGGATCCCTATCAGGTCTATGGCGGCCTCCAGGACAATTCGTCCTGGGTCGGTGACCAGGAATATCCAGGCGGAATCACCAACAGCCGCTGGGAGAATCTGTTCGGCGGCGACGGCTTCTGGACTTTCTCGGATCCTTCAGACCCGAACTATGCCTATGCCGAATATCAGGGCGGACATATCGGCCGGATCAATAGGAAGACGCTCGAGCAGCGCGATATCCAGCCCAAGGCCGGCTATAGGGAGAAGCTGCGCTACAATTGGAACACGCCGATCGCTTTGTCGCCCAACGAGAGGGGCACGATCTACATCGGGTCCCAATTTCTGTTCCGCAGCCGCGATCACGGAGTGACCTGGGACCGGATCTCGCCGGATCTTACGACCAACGATCCGATCCGGCAGCGCCAGGAGCAGTCGGGCGGAATTACGGTCGACAATTCATCGGCCGAGATGAACACCACCATCTATTCGATCTCGGAAAGCCCGAAGGCGGCCGGCCAAATATGGGTCGGGACCGATGACGGCAATGTCCAGCTGACGCGCGACGGCGGCGGGCATTGGACCAATTTGACTCCAGATCTTCGAATGCCGTCCGGCAACTGGATCAGCTGGGTCGAAGCGAGCCGCTTCGACCCAGCAGTCGCTTATGTGACCGACGACCGCCATGCCTATGGCGACATGGCGACCTATCTCTATCGAACAGCAGATTATGGCCGGACGTGGCAACGGCTGGTCGGGCCCGGAACTGCGGGCGTTCGCGGCTATGCGCATGTGATCAGGGAAGATCGCCTCAACCCGAACATATTGTTCCTCGGGACCGAGTTCGGCCTTTTCGTCAGCCTGAATGCTGGCCAGAGCTGGGCTCAATTCAGGCCGAACGATTTCCCTGACGGGGTGGCCGTACGCGACATCGCGCTTCAGGACCGCGAAGACGATCTGGTTCTCGCAACGCATGGTCGCGGAATTTGGGTGATCGACGACATCAGTCCGCTGCGGTCATTGAGTGCCCAGGTCTTGGCCAGCAACGTCGCACTTATCCCAAGCATGCCGGTCGAGCAGCGGATCCAGGGCAGTGGCGGATGGGCAGAAGGCGACGCCTCTTATGCCGGCGAGAATCCAGCGAGCGGCGGATCGATCACTTATTATCAGAAGGCGCGCCACGTGATCGGCCGGATGAAGCTCGAGATACTCGATGCCCAAGGCAATGTCGTCGACGAGCTGCCGGCGTCCAAGCGGCGCGGCTTGAATCGTGTCAGCTGGTCGATGCGGACCAAGCCCCCGCTCGTGCCGCCGGCCGCAGCGCTCGCAGGAGCGTCGGCTCTGGGTGAGCGATTCTTGCCGGGCACCTACACGGTCAGGCTGACCAAGGCGGGTCAAGTCGTGAGCGAGCCGCTCACCGTCACGCTCGACAAGCGCGCGACGTTCACCCTCGCCGATCGGGCGGCACAATTTGCGGCCGCAGAGCGGGTCAAGTCGATGTTTGGGCGAATGAGCAAGGTCGTTGCCGAAATTAATGGAATCCGGGACCAGACGGCAGCGCTGTCATCGAGCGGCACCGCGCCGGCGGACGTGAAGGGCTCTGCTGCCCAGCTCGGCGCAAAGGCCGACGAGATCCGCAAGGAGATTGTCGCAACCAAGGAGGGCGGCGCGATCACGGGTGAGGAGCGGCTGCGCGAGCATACCGACGATGTTTATGGTGCGATCACCTCGGTCGAGGACCGGCCCACTGCCTATCAGCTGGCGCGCATCGATGCACTCGACCGAGAGCTGAAGGATGTCGAAGCCCGCTGGGCAGCATTCCAGTCCGCTGATGTCGCCGCGTTCAATGCAAAGCTCAGGTCAGACAAGTTGCCGCCACTGACGATTGCCGAGAACAAGTTTGATCCGGAAGAGCTAGCCCGAGGTGGCCGGGTCTCGGCACTGGTGCGCGGTCTGGTTGGCACGCACTTCTACGGCGAGCTCAGCCCCGTCCGGGAAACTGGGGAAAGGGATTAGTCTATTCGATGCTGCTCCTCCCGCCCTGGCTCAACGGCTTTACGTGCACCGTCTTGATATTGACGAACTCGCGGATCCCGTAAGCGGAGCATTCGCGACCATATCCGGAATGCTTGACCCCTCCGAACGGCATGCGCGGATCCGAGCGGACGTTCTCGTTCACGAAACTGAGGCCTGCCTCAAGCTCCTTGGCTGCGATCAGGCGCCCGCGATCGACGTCTGAGGTAATTACGCCCGACCCGAGCCCGAACTGGCTGTCGTTGGCAATTCGGACCGCATCCGCCTCGTCCACCGCAGAAATGATGGCGGCCACCGGGCCGAACACCTCTTCATCATGCGCTGGCTGGCCTCTGCGGACATCAGTCAGCACCGTCGCTGGATACCAGGCGCCGGGCCGATCGGGGATTTGGCCGCCGAGCAGCAGCCGTGCGCCTCCCGCGACGCTGTCCTCGACCTGTTTGTGGATCTGGTCGCGCGCCTTTACGCTCTGCATCGGCCCGAGCCTGGTCCCTGGCTTCGTGGGGTCGCCAATTTCATAACCGCGCATCGCCTCGACCAGCGCCTTTTCGAACCTTTCGAGAATCGAGCCGACGGCGATGAACCGCTTGCCGGCAATGCAGCTCTGCCCGCCGTTCACCATCCGCGCAGCCGCGGCGATCCTGCCTGCGGCATCGACATCCGCATCTTCAAGGATGAGATAGGCGTCGGACCCACCGAGCTCGAGTACGCACTTCTTGAGCGCCGATCCGGCTGCACTCGCAACGCTGCGTCCGGCCGGCACGCTGCCAGTCAGGGTTACTGCCGCGATATGATCGTCCTTGATCAGTGCCTCGACCTCGCTGCTCGGGAGCAGCAAGGTTCGGAATAGATCTTTCGGAACCCCGGACTGGTGAAGCACTTGCTCGATTGCGAGGGCGCAGCCGGGAACGTTGCTCGCATGTTTCAGAACCATTCCGTTGCCGGCCATCAGCGCCGGCACGGCCGCACGGAAGACCTGCCAGAAAGGAAAGTTCCACGGCATCACGGCAAGGACCACGCCGATTGGATTGAAGGTGACGAACGCCTCTTCGCCGCCGATCTCCACCGGCTCGTCCGTGAGATAAGGCTGAGCGTGCTCGGCGAACCAGTCGCACTGAAAGGCACATTTTTCGATCTCGGCACGACCATCGTCGAGGGTCTTGCCCATCTCCTGGGTCATGAGACGCGCAAATTCGTCCTTGCGCGAGCGCAGGATCTCAGCCGCCCTTCGAATCGCTCCGGAGCGTTCAGCGAAGCTCGTGCGGCGCCAATCGAGGAAGGCGCGCCTCGAAGCGGCTGCGATTTCCAGCGCTTGCGTGAGCGTATGTTCATCATACGACCGTCCAGTTTCACCAGTTGCCGGGTTGACGATCTGTATTGATTTGCGTGTCTCCGGACGCGTCAGTTCAGCCTGCTCAGCCATCACGCTTCTCCTTCGGTCGGCGGCATAACCCCAGGGAGCGAACGCACCAATGGCGAGTCCGGTGCGTTACTTCGTTTGTCGGATCGATTGTCGCGGTCGAGAGCGCAGAGCCTAGGCCGGTAACATTTCGTGCCTCAGCGTGACTGTTTCGCGCACGATTTTCCGAGTGACAAGACGCATTGCACGGCATTCGGCCCTCGCTCGCAAAAGCCACAGGGATTGACGTGGGTGCGCCCACTTCGATTAGCTGTACAGCCTGCATGGGCAATGGTGCTGGCCTCGCCGCCCGACGGGCTCGGCCTTCGGTCTTCGAGAGGCCGGTAAGCCATTCAATTTTTGGTGGTTTCTGGAGCGGGCGAAGGGATTCGAACCCTCGACCCCAACCTTGGCAAGGTTGTGCTCTACCCCTGAGCTACGCCCGCTCTGAGCTAACGCCGGAACCGGTCCGGCGGAGGTGAAGGCGCGCGCCTAGCATGCCGACCTGCGCTCCTGCAAGGAGCTTAGTCGCCGCTTGTGGGCCGCGCCCGGGCCGCCCATATGGGCGCGACACGACGGTTGTTGAAGGGAGCTTCGCTTAAGGCCGTGGCGACGCTAGGACTCACCGAAGCAGAACGCGAATCGATCGAGCGGTTCGAGCGCGACGTCATCAATCCGTCGATGACTGCACTCGTCATGCTTGATTTCTGGGCCGGATGGTGCGGGCCATGCAAGCAACTCTCGCCGATCCTTGAGAAGGTGGCGGCCGATTACGCCGGCAAAAGCGTCAAGCTTGCCAAGATCGATGTGGACCAGGAGAAGCTCCTCGCCACCCAGTTTCGAATTCAGTCGATCCCGACCGTTTATGCTATCTACCGCGGGCAACCGGTCGCGGACCTCACCAACTACCGCACAGAGGGCCAGCTCAAGAAGATTCTCGATCAGCTGCTGACTCAGCTCAAGATTGAGCCGGAGGGCGCAACCCCACAGGCCGAGATCGAGCCATTGGTCGCGATGGGCGAGCAGGTACTGGCCGAGGGCGACGCGGCTCGCTCGGTCAACATCTTCCGCCAGCTTCTCGACATGGCGCCAGAGAATCCGGACGTGCTCGGCGGACTCGCCCGGGCGTTGATTGGCTCGGGGCAAACGGCTGAAGCTAGCGAAATCCTCGACGGCTTGTCAGAGGAACTGCGAAAAAAGCCCGAGATCGCGCGTGCGCGAGCCGCATTGGAAGTTGCTTCGGCTCCCGCAGTCGATGCTGGCCCGCTCGAGGCGAGGCTCGCTGCCAATCCTGACGATCACGAAGCTCAATTCGAGCTCGCTTCGGCGAAGATGGCTGCCGGGGACCGCGACGGCGCAGCCGATGCACTGCTCGAGATCATTCGCCGCGACCGCGACTGGAACGATGGCGCTGCGCGCCAACGCTTCCTCCAGCTTCTCGAAGCCCAAGGGCTCGAAGACCCCTGGTCGGGCGCGCAGCGCCGACGCCTTTCCGCCGTGCTCTTCACATGAGCAGGACGATAAGAGTGCCGATCTTCCCGCTTCCCGGTGCGATCCTGTTCCCGCGCTCGCAGCTCCCGCTGCACATTTTCGAGCCGCGCTACCGGGACATGGTACGCGATGCGATCGACGGTGCAGGCAGAATCGCGATGGTCCAGCCGCTTCGGCTCGATGACGACAATCGTGCGCCGCTCTATCCTGTCGGCTGCGTCGGAGAAGTGGTCGGGATCGAGGAGCTCGAGGACGGGCGATTCAACATCGTGCTGTTGGGATCCAACCGGTTCCGGCTGGTCAGGGAAGCCGAAGTCAACACCGCCTATCGCTCGGCCGATGTCGACATCGAGGCATTCGATGACGAGGAACCGCCGCCGCTTGCGCTGATCCAACGTGCCGAGGTCGAACGCGAGGCAAAGCGCTTGGGCGATGCGATGGGGCTTGCGGTCGACTGGGCGGCGGTCGCGCGTCTCGACGATGAGATGTTGGTCAATGCTATCGCGCAGGTCGCACCTTTCGACGTCGGAGCAAAGCAGGCTCTACTTGAGCAACAGACGCTCAGCAGCCGCGCCGATCTGCTGGTGCAACTGATGCAGTTCCATCGAATGGCAGTGAGCGGCGGAGTCGAAATTGAGCCAACGCTCCAGTAAGTTCACGCACTGCTATCGAGGGGCGGCTCGAGCATGAACCTTCTTGGGAGTTGGACCTCAGATCCTCAGTCCCCTGAGCAACAGCGGAAGATCTCCGCTGGTACCACGCGCTTCGTTCATCAGGCGGTCGCGCAGCGGCGAGATCCGGCCGACCAACCCCATTCCGAAACGGCGGATCGCAGAGGCCGTTGCTCCTGGGACGCCGTAGACGCGCGTCAGACTGTCGGTTGCAAAGGCCACCGAAAGCGCGTCGAGCGAACGCCAGCGCTGATATCTGTCGAGCAATTGCCGGTCGCCGAGGTCGAGGCCGAGCCGGGCGCCCTCAACCAGTACCTCGGCGAGGGCTGCGACGTCGCGGAACCCGAGATTGAGCCCTTGTCCGGCGATCGGATGGATTGCATGCGCGGCGTCGCCGACCAGAGCGAGACGCTTCGCGGTAATTTGCGCCGCGTGATGGAAGCCGAGCGGAAAAGAGGAGCGCTGCGCAAGCATTTCGATCTTGCCGAGGAAGCCTCCCATCGCAGCTTCGGCCTCGGCGGCGAAATCTCGATCATCTAGCGAGAGCCAGCCGGCAGCATCCTCGTTGCGCACCGACCAGACGATCGCCGAACGATGTCCGTTCGCATCATCGTTCATCGGCAGCAGCGCAAACGGCCCGGCCGGATAAAAGATCTCATATGCAATATGTTCATGGGGACGCTCGTGGCGGAGCACCGACACGATTGCCTCATGGTCGTATTTCCAGCGAGCGATGTTGATTCCCGCCGCATCGCGCGTCTTCGAGTTGCGGCCATCGGCGGCGACCAGCAGGGGCGCCCAAAGCTTGCGCCCGTCCTGAAGGGTGACAACGACGCCGTGATCCGAGCGGTCGACGGCCGTCACTTTCGACTTCCACAGCTGCCAGATGTTCTTGCCTGCCTCCGCGCGCGCCCGAAGCGCAGCGCGCAGATGGCGGTTCTCGTGCATGAAGCCCAAGGGCTCGTCGTCATGGGGATCAAAATGCAATCCGCCCGGTTTCAACCCGTCAGCGACTGCAATGCGCCAGATTGGACAACCACGCTCCGGCAGATGTTCGGCGACTCCGATCGTCTCGAGCATGCGCATTGAGCTCGACGACACTGCACTGGTCCGGCCATCGAACGATGCCTCGCCGCGCACCGCCGGATCGGCGGGGTCGACAATGATTGCCGAGAGGCCGCTCGAATCAAGCGCCGACGCGAGCGCCGGGCCGACCAGCCCCCCGCCGAAGATGATCACGTCCGCGCGGTCCATGGGCTGCGCGCTTAGCCCGTTCGTCGCAACACTGTCACGACTTTGCTTGACCGGAGAGTGGGGGTGGGGGATTCTATGCCGCAATTTGTTGGGGGTGGGACGATGGCAACCGTGGCGACGCGCGCACCCAAGCGCGAACTGGCGCCCGACTGGCGGGACGCGCTGCGCGAAAGCGTGCGGCGCTTCTTGGTTCGCAGCTGGGGCGCTCTCCTTGTTGCGTTGAGCTTGGCGGGTGCCATTGCGCTGGCGACCCACAATCCCAATGATCCGTCGCTCAGCACTGCAGCGGGTGGTCCGCCAACCAATTGGCTGGGGAGCTTCGGCGCCTATTCGAGCGATGCGATGCTGCTGTTGTTCGGCCTCGGCGCGGCATTGTTTGTCCCGGTGGTCGCGATTGCCGGCCTGCGCATGCTCCGTCTGGAGCCGGCGGGCAGGATTGGTCGCGGGCTGTTCCTAGCCGCAATTGGGGCGGTGCTGCTCGGCGTCGCATTGGGTCTAACCAGCGCTTCGGCCGTCTCCGGGCTGCCGGCGGGCTGGGGCGGAGCACTCGGGCTTGCCGCCGCACACGGCGTCGGAGCTGCAATCAGCCTGATTCCGAACCCGCAGATCGCGGGACCGGCTCGACTTGCGGCCCTTCTCCTGTTCGGCCTCGCCGGACTGAGCGTCGGCTATTTCGCACTTGGTCTCCTGGAAGATGAGCGTGGCTGGGTCGCGGGCCTGTTCCGCCGTACCCCGCGCGAGCGCCGCGGAGCGCCGCGTTCAACCGAGCTGCGCGAGGAGCAGAAGATTCCGGTTGGGCCTCCCAAAGCGCGGCCGACGGTGGCTGTCGCAGAGCCGGCGAGAGCGGTCGTTGCCGCCGTCCGCGGCAAGGAGCGCAAGGGTGCGACCGTCCAGCCAAGCCTCGCGCTCGGCGACAGCTACCAGCTCCCGACCATCGATCTCCTGGCGCCGCGTCCGAAGGAAACTCGCCAGCAGATCGACCGTACCGGCCTCGAACGCAACGCGCGCCTCCTCGAAACGGTGCTCGAGGATTTCAATGTGCGCGGCGACATCGTCGAGGTTCGCCCGGGACCGGTCGTCACAATGTACGAACTCGAGCCTGCAAGCGGGATCAAGGCCAGCCGCGTGATCGCCCTCGCGGACGATATCGCGCGCAACATGTCGGCGCTTTCCGCACGCGTGGCAACCATTCCCGGTCGCAGCGTCATCGGCATTGAGCTGCCCAACCCCAAACGCGAAATGGTCAGCCTTTCCGAACTGATCGGAAGCCAGGCGTTCGAAGACCAGAACATGTCGCTGCCGCTGATCCTCGGCAAGAATATCGCCGGCGACCCGGTCATCGCCGACCTCGCGCCAATGCCACACCTGCTTGTCGCCGGCACCACCGGCTCGGGCAAGTCGGTCGGCCTCAATTGCATGATCCTCTCGCTCCTCTACCGGTACGCCCCCGACAAGGTGAAGATGATCATGATCGATCCCAAGATGCTGGAGCTCAGCATTTACGACGACATCCCGCACCTCCTGTCGCCCGTGGTTACCGAGCCCGGCAAGGCGATCCGAGCGCTCAAATGGACCGTCGAGCAGATGGAAGAACGCTATCGCATGATGGCCAACCTCGGAGTCCGCGCACTCCCGAGCTTCAATGCCAAGGTACGCGAGGCGAAGGCCAAGGGAGCAAAGCTCGGCCGCCGCGTCCAGACCGGCTATGACGCGGACACCGGTCAGCCCCTCTACGAGACCGAACAGCTCGAATATGAGGTGCTGCCCCAGATCGTCGTCATCGTCGACGAGCTCGCCGACCTCATGATGACCGCGGGCAAAGAGGTCGAGTTTCTGATCCAGCGCCTGGCGCAAAAAGCGCGCGCGGCGGGAATCCATCTGATTATGGCGACCCAGCGTCCGTCGGTCGACGTGATCACCGGCGTCATCAAGGCCAATCTGCCCACGCGCATCAGCTTTCAGGTTACGAGCAAGATCGACAGCCGCACAATTCTCGGCGAGCAAGGCGCCGAACAGCTGCTGGGCAAGGGCGACATGCTTTACATGCCTGGCGGCAAGCAGATCATCCGCGTGCATGGGCCTTTCGTTAGCGACGAGGAGGTCCGTGCGGTGGCCGAACATTGGCGCCGCCAGGGCGCTCCCGATTATGTCCAGGCAGTCACCGAGGAGCCCGAGGACGGCGGCTATCTGTTCGACGGCCAGCCGACCGGCGAGGACGACGCCGAGACCCAGCTCTATCGAAAGGCGGTTCAGATAGTCGCCGAGAGCCAAAAGGCCTCGACCTCCTATCTGCAGCGCCAGCTCCGCGTCGGCTACAACAGTGCGGCGCGGCTTATCGAACGGATGGAAAAGGACGGCCTCGTCGGTCAGCCCGATCATGTCGGCCGCCGCGAAGTGCTGATCGATCCCGACGGACATCCGATCTGAGCCTGAATGGTGCGGAACTGCAGGGTTCAGTCCACATTCAAAGCATGAACCCCAGTTTCGGTCGCAAAATCTCCAGGAGTCCTCAAAATGACCTTCACGACGAAGCTCGCGCGCGTGCTGGTGCCGATTGCACTCGTCGCCGCGGCGCCGGTCTTGGCCGCAGCGCCCTCTCCGGATCTCGCGCGGCTCAAGGCCCACCTCGCCGCGGTTCAGACGATGACCTCCAACTTCAGCCAGACGGATGACAAGGGCCGCGTCGAAACCGGGACGCTGCAGATGAAGCGTCCGGGACGGATACGATTCGAATATAACGGAGGAGACGTGCTGCTCGTCGCCAACGGCAAGACGCTGACCTTTGTCGACTATTCGGTCGGACAGAAATCGAGCTGGCCGCTCGGAAGAACCCCTCTAGGCCCGCTCCTGTCAGATTCGCCAGATTTCAACGGCAAGGCCGAGATTCTCCCCAGCGCAGACAGTCGAGTGGTCGTCGCCCGCGCGAAGAATGCGGGTCAATATGGCCAGCTGACGCTCGCCTTCTTGCGCAACCCATCCGCTCCCGGCGGTCTGCAGCTCTATGGCTGGACCGCAATCGATCCGCAGAACCACCGCACGACGGTCAAATTGTCGAACGTGCGTTTCAATGTCGCAGTGCCCGATAGCGCCTTCACCTACGCCGAGCCGAAGAAGAAAAGTCGATGAAGAAAGTTTCATTTCGCGACCTGTTCATCCGCGCGTCAGGGGCGCGGGGCTAGAAAAGGGTCTGGTCCTGTAGATTGCGGGGTTTCCCCCTGTTACCCGGATCCGCAGGATCCCTTGCGTGACACACGCTCGGTCGGCCCTCGCTCCATGCCCCCGGAGCGGGGGCCTTTTTTCGCTATCGATTACGAACGAGGGACGCTCGCTCCGCTCGCAAAGAGAGGGGAGGGCGGTTACATCGGCAACCGTGACGACCATCAAGATCGCCTCCTGGAACATCAACTCGGTGCGGGCGCGAACCGCGCTTGTCGAGCGGCTGCTCGTGGAACAGCAGCCGGACGTCCTCTGTCTCCAGGAAACCAAGGTCCTCGACAGCATCTTCCCATTCGAGCTGTTCGACCGCCACGGCTATGTTCACCGCGAGCTCAACGGCCAGCGGATGCACCACGGAGTCGCGATCCTCAGCCGCATTCCGCTGAACGATCCTGGCAAACATGACTGGCAGGACAATGGCGAGGCTCGCCACATCGGAGTGCGGCTGGAATGCGGAATACGGCTCGAGAATGTCTATGTGCCCGCGGGCGGAGACATTCCGGACCGCGACGCGAATCCCAAGTTCGGCCAAAAGCTCGACTTCATCGAGCGGATGACGCGCTGGTCAGAAGCCTTGGCCGAGCCCACGGTCATCCTTGGGGATTTCAATGTCGCGCCTTTGGAATGCGACGTTTGGAGCCACAAGGCGCTGCTGACGGTCGTCAGCCACACTCCGGTTGAGGTTGAGGCGCTCGGCCGCCTGCAGCAGGCGCACGACTGGATCGACATCGGACGGACTTTCATTCCGGCGCCCCAGCGTTGCTACACTTGGTGGAGCTATCGCTCGCCCGACTGGACCAGAAACGATCGAGGGCGCCGGCTCGACCATATGTGGGCGTCGCCCGAGCTCGCCGGAAATCTCAAGGCGCATGAAGTGCTGGAGCCCTGCCGCAATTGGGTTCGGCCATCGGACCATGTCCCGCTGATCCTCGAGATCGAAGCGTGAGCGGCGGCGCCGTCCGAACGGGCATTGCGATGCTCCGCGCGGGGCGGCCGGTGCAAATCGTCGGGTCCGAGCCGATTGCCGTTTTGGCCATCGAAACTGCGACCCAGGAGCTGCTCGACCTGCTCGACCCAGAGCATGAAGCTCGGCTGATGATCAGCGGTGAACGCGCCGCGGCGCTGCACCTCGCCAACGAACGCGCTGCTGCCGATCCGGCGGCGCCGGTGGTGATCGGTCACGAAGCCTGGCTCGACGCTGCGACTGCGCTGGCAATCGCCGATCCAGGCAGGGACCTGGACCGTGAACCGATAGGGCCGTTGCAGCCGGTAATGACGGATTGCATCGAAACCGCACGCGCCGCGCTCGACCTCGCCCGCTCGGCTGGGCTGCTCCCTGCCTTGTGGCTGCTCAATCCCGAAGTTGCGGAACTGTGCGTTTCAATCGACGACATCAGGCGTGAGCGGCGCCAGCCGTCGGTTGAGATCGTGGCTCGCGCCAAGCTGCCGCTTGAGAACATGCCGCCAACCCAAATCGTCGCTTTTCGGGCTTCCGACGATGGTCAGGAACATGTTGCGCTGGTGGTTGGCGCATTCGGGGGCAAGCCGCCTCTGGTGCGGCTCCACAGCGAATGTCTGACCGGCGACGTGTTCGGCTCGCTGAAATGCGATTGCGGCCCGCAGCTTCGCGAGGCGCTGCACATCATTGGCGACGAGGGCGGCGGCTTGCTGCTCTACTTGCGCCAGGAGGGCCGGGGAATCGGCCTCGTGAACAAGATCCGTGCCTACTCGCTTCAGGACCGCGGCTTCGACACGGTCGACGCCAACCGGCGCTTGGGCTTTGCCGACGACGAACGAGACTATGGCCATGCGGCTGCGATGCTTCGCGCACTGGGTATCGAGGAAGTCCGGCTGCTCACCAATAACCCGAATAAGGTCAAAGGGTTAGAAGCCGCAGGGATCAAGGTTGCAGAGCGCGTCCCCCATCAGATGCAGTCCAATCCGCACAACGCCGACTATCTCGCCACCAAGCGCAAGCGCAGCGGTCATCTGCTGGTCTGATCGAGATCGATGAAGCGGGCAACTTCGTCAAAGCTGTGCGCGACATGCCCAACGCCGAGCTTGCGGAGCATTTCGGCGTGCCCATCGAAGCAGTGGCGACCGGCGGCGAGACCGATGACTGTGGCTCCGGACGCGAGCGCACCGGTCGCGCCGACCTTCGAATCCTCGATGATGGCAGTGCGTGAGATCTCCACGCCGAGTTGGCGGGCGGCATGGAGGTAGAGATCGGGTGCCGGCTTACCGCGCGCTACATGTTCCCTGCCGCTGTAAATATGCGGCTCAAAGGCGCGATTTAGCCCCAGGCGTGTCAGATGAGTCCGAACCCAGTTGCTCGAACTTGATGAAGCAACGGCCGTCGGTAGGCTCTCCGGCAGCGCACGAACGAACTCCACCGCCCCGGCGACTGCAGCGATTCCTTCGCGCAATGATCGGTTTCGCAATAGGCGAGTGCTCTCGTGAAACTCGGGTGGAAGTTTGCGCGCAATTCGCGTTTCGACCGCGTCGATGAAGGCTTGGCCGGCAAGTCCTGTATAATGCTCGACCGCTTCCGCAATGCTTGTGGGATGACCCATTGAGGTGAGTAGCTCGGCAAGCATTTGATTGCCCTCGAACTCGCTTTCGAGGAGCACTCCATCGAAATCGAAGATAATCGCCTCAAAGCGCATTCGTCAGTCCTCGAAAAGCGCAGTGCCGACGCGTACTGCGGTTGCGCCGAGCATCACGGCCGCTGCATAATCGCTGGACATTCCGATACTTAAGCCATTGACGTCATGCCGCCGCGCAACTTTGGCGAGTAATGCGAAATAGGGCGCGGGCTCGACCCCGAGCGGTGGAATTGCCATCAGGCCGGCAAGCGGCAGCGGCGATTCACGCACCGCTTCGACCAGCGTTCCGACAGCGTCGATCGCACAGCCGCCCTTCTGCTCTTCCTCGCCGATGTTCAGCTGGACGTACACTTGTGGAATTCGACCGGCTTTCTCCGCTTCCTTGACAAGCGCGTCGAGGAGCGAAGGTCGATCGAGGGAATGGATGACATCGAACAGCTTGACCGCTTCGGCGGCCTTGTTCGACTGGAGCCGGCCGATGCCGTGAAGGCGCAGGTCCGAGTATTGTGCGAGCAGGGCAGGCCATTTAGCCAGCGCCTCCTGCACGCGATTTTCGCCGAAATCCCGCTGCCCGGCTGCGATCA
>CBJLMA010000035.1:0-25266 GCA_966424035.1 uncultured Sphingomonas sp.
CCAACCATTTCCTCGAATCACTGACCCGCGCCCGCGCCGAGCTCGACACGCTCGCCGCCCAGGCAGGCACGCAGGATGGTGCGATCGTCTCGCTCGCGGAGCGCTCCGCCGCGCTGCGCGAGAGCATCGAGCGCCTTGCAATTGAGATTCGCGAGAATGTTGGGCCAGCTATTGGTGAGGCACAGGGAGGTGCCGATCGACTCGTCGAGGTCGCGGCGTCGGCAAGGCCCGAGATCGGCTGGCTGCGCGACGCGACGATCGAAGCGAGCGAGAAGCTCAGCGCGACCAATGACGAAATTGCAGAGCAGCGCGAGCGGTTCTCGGCGCTGCTTGCGAGCGTGGACAACGGCGTCGAGGACGCACAATCGAAACTCGCCGATCTCGCTTCGACGCTTGCGCAGGTCGAGCGGGAAGCCGCGAACCTCAGCTCGGAAACAGGTCCGGCACTGGTCGCCTCGCTGGTGCAGGTGAAGGAAGCGGCCATGCACGCAGCCGAGCGTGCCCGTGAGTCGATCCAGGCGGTCATTCCCGAATCCGCCGGCAAGCTTTCGGATGAGGCCGCGCAGGCGCTTGAACGCGTGATCCGCGAGAGCATCGAAGACCGTTTGCGCGACGTGGAGACGGTAGCGGCTCGCGCGGTGGAGTCGGCGCGGGCAGCATCGGACCGGCTGACGCAACAGATGATCACCATCGGCCAGACCGCCACCGCCCTCGAAGCCCACATGGAACAGACCAGCAAGGAACAACGCGAAAAGGATAGCGAGGCTTTTGCCAAGCGTGTCGCGCTGCTGATCGATTCCATGCATTCGGCTGCGATCGACGTCGGCAAGATCATGGCGGACGAGATCGACGACAAGGCCTGGAATTCCTATCTCAAGGGCAACCGGGGAGTGTTCACCAGCCGCGCGGTGCGGCTGATCGGCGGTAGTGAGACCCGCGCGATCCGAGCTCATTACGAGACTGACAGCGAGTTCCAGCGATCGGTGAACCGCTATGTGGCCGATTTTGAGGCGATGCTCCGCCGCGTGCTTGCAGAACGCGACGGCGGGATCATCGCCGTCACTCTGATGTCGTCGGACATGGGCAAGCTCTACGCGGCGCTCTCACAAGCGATCGATAAGCTGCGATGAGGCACTCGACCATCGATCGGTTCGATGGAATTGTTAGTGCGGGTGGTAGAGGTCCAGGTCGTCAGGCGAGATCCAACCGTAGGTCCAGTTGGCATAATAAAGGGCGAACAGGATCGCACCGACGATTGCCGCCCTGACGAGATGACGCTTGAGGTTGAATTTGTGCGGGGCACTGTCTGCCTGGCCGGGTACCTTCTCGCCCCCGATTTCCTCGGTCGTCCGGACGCCAAACGGCAGCAGCACGAAAGCGCTGAATGCAAAGAACAGGAAGTAGATCGCGATAATCGACGTGAATGCCATCGGCCCTTACTGCTTCACCTGTAGCATCATCACCTCGACCAGCGGCTTCTTGCCCGTCCACAGCGTGGCGCAACGCCTGACTGCAAGCCGCACCGATTCGCGAACTGCGTCCCCGTCCGCACCAGCATTGTAGGCGCGCGTCGCTGCATCGGTTGCGTCGGCGATGAAATCGTCACGGTCTTCCTCGACCGGAACTCCGAACGGGCGCACGAGCGGTATGCCCGCGAGCTCCCGACGCTCGCCGATCGGCACTGCGACGGTGATCAACCCGCCGTAGCCGATCCGCCGCCGCTCGTTCACGGTTGCCCCGTCGGCCGGCAGGATCACGTCCCCGTCAAGCACCAGGCGCCCAACGCGAACCTCATCGATCTTCTTCGGCTCGCCAGGCGCGAGTCGGATCACGTCGCCATTATCCTGAACGACGGCGTGAGCAACTCCATGATCGAGCGCCAGCCGCGCATGTTCGGCGAGATGCCGCGCTTCCCCATGGACCGGCACGACGATCTCCGGCCGAACCCAATTGTACATCTCAATCAGCTCAGGCCGGCCGGGATGGCCGGAGACATGGACGTGAGCCTGGCGTTCAGTGATGATGCCGACACCGAGATCCGACAATTGGTTCATGATCCGTCCGATAGCAACCTCGTTTCCGGGGATGATCCGGGACGAGAAGATGACCGTGTCGCCTTCGCTGAGCTTGAGGTCATGAGTCCCGGCGGCGATGCGTCCGAGCGCCGCGCGCGGCTCGCCCTGACCGCCGGTGGCGACAATCAGGACTTCGCTTCTCGGCAGTCGCATCGCCTGGTCGAATGCGATCGGCGGCGGGAAATCCTCAAGATAGCCGGTCGCTTGCGCAACCCGGAGGATTCGCTCGAGCGAACGGCCGGCAATGCACAGCTTGCGCCCGGTCTCGAGCGCGACGCGGCCAATCGTCTGGAGTCGCGCGGCGTTCGACGCGAAGGTCGTGACGAGGACCCGTCCAGTCGCCTCGGCGACCTTCGCCAGAAGACCGGCGTGAACGCTTTCCTCCGAACCGGAAGGCTGATTTTGAAAGACGTTGGTCGAGTCGCAGACCAGCGCGAGCACGCCCTGGTCGCCGATCGCGCGCAGGAGGTTCGGACTCGGCGCCTCGCCAATCACCGGAGTTTCATCGATCTTCCAGTCGCCGGTATGAAAGACGTTTCCGAACGGCGTCTCGATCAGCACGCCATTGCCTTCGGGAATGGAGTGCGAAAGCGCAACGAAACTCACACGAAAGGGCCCGAGTTCGATGCTTCCGCCACGCTCCACCACATGGAGCTTTACGGCGCCGGTAAGCCCTTCTTCCTCGAGTTTGCCGGCGATCAGGCCGGCAGTGAACGGCGTCGCATAAAGCGGGGATTTCAGCTCCTCCGCAAGGTACGGAAGTGCGCCGATATGGTCCTCGTGGCCGTGGGTGAGAACGATCCCGGCCAACCGCTCCTGCTGGTTCTCGATGAACTCCAAATCGGGAAGAATCAGCTCGATGCCCGGATAGCTGGGATCGGCGAAAGTCAATCCGAGGTCGACCATGATCCACTGGCCGCGACAGCCATAGAGGTTGACGTTCATTCCAATCTCGCCCGAGCCACCGAGCGCGACGAACAGCAGTTCCTCTCCTGGGATCATTTCGAGCTGTGCGCTGCCATGTCGTGCAAAAGGCTCAACCCCTGGATGGTGAGATCGGGTTCAATCGCGTCGAACACTTTGGTGTGTCTGTCGAACAGCGTGGCGAGGCCGCCTGTTGCAACGACCGTCACTGGACGGTCGAGCTCGCGCTTGATCCGCTCGGTCAGTCCCTCGAGCATCGCGACATAGCCCCAATAAATGCCGATGAGCATCTGGCTCTGCGTGGTCCGGCCGATCACGCTGTTGCCCTGCGGCGCCTCGATTGCGATGCGCGGAAGCTTGGCCGCGGCGCTGACCAGCGCGTCGAGAGAGAGATTGATGCCTGGAGCAATGATGCCGCCGGTGTAGGCACCAACAGAACTCACCACGTCGAAGGTCGTCGCCGTGCCGAAGTCGATGACCAGGAGGTCGCCCGGATATTTGGAATGGGCAGCGATCGCGTTGAGCGCACGGTCGGCGCCGACATTTTCCGGCTCGTCGACATCGAGCTGCAGCGGCCAGGCAGCGGCGCCCTGCCCGGCGATCAAGGGTGTCTTCCGGAAATATTTCTCCGACAGGACCTGTAGATTGTGCAGCGCGCGCGGAACCACGGTCCCAATGATCACGCCGTCGATATCGTCGCGTGAAAGACCTTCCAGCTCGAGCAACTGGTGAAGCCAGACTGCATATTCGTCGGCGGTGCGTCGAGGGTCCGTGGCGATGCGCCAGCGTGCCTGGATTTCACCCTGGCTGACGAGCGCAAAGACCAGGTTCGTATTGCCAACGTCGACAGCCAGGATCATGGCGGCGCCCTAGCTGTGTCGTTTGCCGATCACAACTCGACGTCGCCAGCCCGGACAATGTCGATCATTCCGTCCTCGCGCCGCAGGCGGAGCGCGCCATCCGGCTCGATCCCCTCGAACCGGCCCGAAATCAATTCGTCGGCCGCCGAATGAACTGTCAGGCGCGTCCCCAGCGGATGCGCGCGCGCGAGCCAGGCCCGCGTAAGCATGGCAGGTTCACTGTGCCGCCAAAGTTCCAGCAGCCGCGCGAAACTACCCGCGAGCAGCGGCGCGAAGGCTTCCGGGGCGATCTTGCCGGCCAGCGACGCGCCTTCGCGGCCGGGCAGTGCCGGCGCAGCCGCGAGATTGACGCCGAATCCGACGGCAACCCTTTCGCCGTTGCGTTCAAGCAGAATTCCGGAGAGCTTCTTGCCTGCGAGTATCGCATCGTTGGGCCATTTCAGCATCAGCGACTGACCGGGCGCGGCGACGTCTATGGCTTCAATAAGGGCCAAGCCCGCAGCAAGCGACAGCGTTTGTGCCGGCGGATCGCCGGCGCGCAGCTCGACGAGCGTGCTGCCGAAGAAATTGCCTGGAGCCGAGACCCAGGGGCGGCCCTGGCGTCCTCTGCCTGCGTCTTGCTCTAGCGCAATGAGCCAGCGGCCTTCGACGGCGTTCGGATCGGCCAAGAGGTCAGTATTGGTCGAACCGGTGCGCTCGACGATAATGATTCGGCTCAGAAAAGGCTTCCTGCAGCTTTGTCGCTCAGGAACCCAAGCGGACCGATCAGAAGATAGCCGAGCGGAGAAACGAGGATTGCGGCCAGAAGGATAAGCGCACCCTGCACCGGCTCACGAACACGCGCGTACTGCCCGGCCGGCTCGTCCATGTACATGACCTTGATGATCTTCAGGTAGTAATAGGCGCCCACCACCGTTCCGAGGATGCCGGCGACCGCAAGCGCGACATAGCCACTGGCAATCGCAGCCCTGAACACGACCAGCTTGGGCCAGAAGCCGAACAACGGGGGGATCCCGGCGAGGCTGAACATGAAAACCGCAAATGCTGCGGCGAAGCCGGGCCGGGTCTGGGCGAGGCCTGAAAGGCTGGCGATTTCCTCGACCGGCCTGCCTTCTTCGTCGCGCATCCACAGGACGCAGAGGAAGGCGCCGAGCGTCATCACCACATAGACTGCCATGTAGAATAGCACCGACGAGGCGCCCCGCGATCCGCCCGCCGCAAGACCGATCAGCGCGAATCCGACGTTGTTGATCGACGAATAAGCGAGCAGACGCTTGATGTTCGTCTGGCCAAAGGCAGCGACTGCACCGAGGAAGATCGAAAGAAGCGCGGCACAGATGACGATCTGGCGCCATGCGTCGGTTGCCGGACCGAGGCCCTCGACGCAAAGCCGCGTCGCGAGGAGCACCGCAGCTGCTTTTGGAGCGGAGGCGAAGAAGGCGGTGACCGGCGTCGGCGCGCCTTCGTACACGTCAGGTGTCCACATGTGGAACGGCACCGCACTCACCTTGAACGCGAGGCCGGCGAGGACGAACACGAGACCGAAGAGCAGGCCAAGCGTCGGCGCTCCGCGACCGAATGCTGCTGCGAGGCCAGCAAAGCTCATTGTGCCGGTGAAGCCGTAGAGCAGCGAAATTCCATAGAGCAATATGCCGCTCGCAAGGGCACCCAGGACGAAATATTTGAGGCCGGCCTCGGCGGAGCGTTCGTCGGTGCGGCGGTAGGCCGCGAGTACGTATGAAGCGAGACTGTTGAGCTCGAGGCCGACATAGAGCGCCACAAGGCTCGTCGCCGAGACCATGACGCTCATGCCGACGGCGGCGAAGACAATCAGGACAGCATATTCGGATGCGTGCTCGGTTCTGCGCTCGAACCAGCCATGCGCGGCGATGATTGCGACTGCTGCCGCCGGGAAAATGATCGCTTTGCCGAAGCTGGCGAACAGGTCGGCGCCGACGAAACCGTCGAAGATCGGGCCCGCGTGCGACGGAGCGCCGACCAGAGCGGCCGTGGCCAGGATGAGCAGAGCGATCGCGAGCCAGCTGGTGGCGCTCGAACCGCGGCGTCCGGTGAAGGCTGCGACCATCATCAGGATGGTCCCGCCGATCGACAGGATCAGCTCCGGCAGAAGAGGAGCGAAGCGGCCCATCAGTGCATTTGTCCCATTTCCATGTGCACCGCGCCCTTGCCGAGCGTCAGATGCGAGTCACCCGCGGGCTGCACGCGCTCGAGGCGCGCCTCCAAGCGCCCGATGTCCTTGCGGATCGGCCGCAGGAAGCTCTCAGGGTAGATCCCCATCCAGAAGACAGCGAGCGCGATCGGCGCCAACAACCACCATTCGCGTAGGCTGAGGTCCGGCATTGCCGCGGCATCCGCATTGCGCTGCGTCCCGAAGCAAATCCGCCAGTAAAGCCACAGCATGTAGGCGGCACCCAGGATAATGCCCGTCGTGGCGACGATCGCCGCCCAGCTCGACGCATGATAGGTGCCGACCAGACTGAGGAACTCGCCGACGAAATTGCTGGTCCCGGGAAGGCCGACGCTCGCCATGGTGAACACCATGAACAGCAAGGCATAACCGGGCATATTGTCGGAAAGGCCGCCGTAGCGGTCGATCTCGCGGGTGTGCAGACGGTCGTAGACAACCCCTACGCAGAGGAAGAGGGCGCCGGAAACAAGACCGTGGCCAAGCATCACCAGCATCGCGCCTTCGATCCCCTGCCGGTTCATTGCGAACAGACCGAAGGTGACGAACGCCATATGCGCGACCGACGAATAAGCGATCAGCTTCTTCATATCGCGCTGCGCCAGTGCGACGAGGCTGGTGTAGACGACGGCGATCCCGCTCAGCGCGAACATCAAAGGAATCAGCTGCAGCGACCCTTCCGGAAACATCGGCAGCGAAAAGCGAATGAAACCATAGCCGCCGAGCTTCAGCAGCACGCCCGCAAGGATCACCGAACCCGCGGTCGGCGCCTGCACGTGGGCGTCGGGTAACCAGGTGTGGACCGGCCACATCGGCAGCTTCACCGCAAAACTCGCAAGAAAAGCGAGAAAGAGGAAGGTCTGTGCTTCTTTCGAGAAGTCGTAGGCCATCAGCGCCGGGATCGAGGTCGTTCCCGCAGTGCCCGCCATGTAGAGCATTGCGATCAGCATCAGCACCGAGCCGAACAAGGTGTAGAGGAAGAACTTGTAACTGGCCTTGATGCGCTCGGCTCCGCCCCAGATGCCGATGATGAAATACATCGGGATGAGACCGCCTTCGAAGAAGATGTAGAAGAGAAAAAGGTCCTGCGCCGCGAAGGAGCCCATGATCAGGGCCTCCATCAGCAGAAAATAGGCCATATATTCGGGAACGCGTTTCTCGATCGCGCGCCAGCTGGCGCCGATGCAGATCGGCATGAGAAAGGCTGTGAGGACGATAAGCATCAGGGCGATGCCGTCGATCCCCAGCGCCCAATTCACACCGCCGCCGATCGGGTGGATTTCCTGGAACTGCCAACGCGCCCCATCAGGATCGTATCGAGTCCAAAGATAGATGCTGACGACTAGCTCGACGAGCGTCGCGACAAGCGCAGTCCAGCGCGCTCCCTGCGCCTTCACGAGAAGGCACAGCACGCCCGCGATCAGCGGAATGACGATCAGGAGACTGAGCAAGGGCAATCCGTTCACTTGGCCCACCAGATCGCCCAGGTCGCAGCGCCGATCAGGCCCAGGAGCATCACGAGCGCGTAGGAGTAGAGATAGCCCGACTGCAGCCGATAGGTGATCCGGTTGCCGATGCCGACGGCATAAGCCGCACCGTGGGGGCCGAAGCGATCGATCGTCCCTTCGTCACCGCCTTTCCAGAACAGGCGGCCGAGCCACAGTGCCGGACGGACGAAGAGGAAATCGTAGAGCTCGTCGAAATACCATTTGTTGCTGACGAAGCGATAGACCGCCGGGAATTGCCGGACGAAGGCCAACGGTGCTTCGGGGGTGCGGATATAATTGTTCCAGGCGATCGCGAAACCGATCAGCATTTCGATCGTCGGGGACCATTTGATCCAGCCGCTGCTTTCCTCGGCGGCGCGGGCGAGATGCGTGCTGAACGCGACGCTTCCGCGCCAATATTCGGGCGCGCGCTCGGGATCGATGAAGATTGAATGGAAGATCTGCCCAGCGAGCACCGCACCGATGGCCAGGAGCGCAATTGGGACCAGCATCGTCAGCGGACTTTCGTGCGGATGGTAGCCGGCCGTGCCTTTGGGCGGCAGCCCTGCGTCATGCGCGCTGTCGCCATGTTCCTCGTCGGGCGATTCATGGACATGGTGGACAGCGTGCTGGATGTGCTCGGATGCCCCCCATCGCGCCTCACCGAAGAAGGTCAGGAAAATCAGCCTCCAGGAATAGAAACTGGTCAGGACCGCAGCGAGCGAACCCAGCCAGAAGGCGATCGTCCCCGACACTGAACCGCTCGTCCAGGCGCTCTCGAGGATTGCGTCCTTGGACCAGAATCCAGCGAAGCCGAGCCCTTCAACGCCTACGCCGGTGATCGCCAGCGTTCCGGCGACCATCACCCAGAAGGTGATCGGGATCTCCTTCCTGAGCGCGCCATAGTAGCGCATGTCCTGCTCGTGGTGCATCGCGTGGATCACCGAGCCCGCGCCGAGGAACAGAAGGGCCTTGAAGAAGGCATGAGTGAACAGGTGGAACATGGCCGCGCCATAGGCACCGACGCCCGCAGCGAAGAACATGTAGCCCAGCTGTGAGCAGGTCGAATAGGCAATCACGCGCTTGATGTCGTTCTGCGCGCAGCCGACGGTTGCAGCGAAGATGCAGGTCGCAGCGCCGACCCAGGTAACCGCATGCATGGCGGTCGCCGAAGTCTCGAACATCGGCGACAGGCGGCAGACCATGAACACGCCCGCAGTGACCATCGTCGCGGCATGGATCAGGGCGCTGACCGGGGTCGGGCCCTCCATCGCGTCGGGAAGCCAGGTGTGGAGGCCAAGCTGGGCCGACTTGCCCATCGCCCCGACAAACAACAGCAAGCAGAGCAGCGTCATCGTATCGACGCGCACCCCGGCAAAGCCGATCGTCGAACCTGCCATTCCGGGCGCAGCGGCGAGGATCGCCGGGATCGAGACTGTTCCGAACACCAGGAATGTGCCGAAAATACCGAGGCTGAAGCCGAAATCGCCAACGCGATTGACGACGAAAGCCTTGAGTGCGGCCGCATTTGCGGAGGGCTTATGGTACCAGAAGCCGATCAGCAGGTATGAGGCAAGGCCGACACCTTCCCAGCCGAAGAACATTTGCACCAGGCTGTCCGCAGTCACCAGCATCAGCATCGCAAAGCTGAACAGCGACAGGTAAGCGAAGAAGCGCGGCTGGCTCGGGTCCTCGTCCATATAGCCCCAGCTGTAGAGGTGGACGAGGCTGGACACGGTCGTGACGACGACCAGCATCACTGCAGTCAGAGCGTCGACGCGCAGCGCCCAGTCGACCGTCAGAGTTCCCGACTGGATCCAGGTCAGCACCGGCACCACGACCGGGCCGGCGCTGCCGCCGATATATTGGAGGAAGATCGGCCAGCTGATCAGCGCGCCGACAAACAATGAGCCGGTGGTCACCAGCTTGGCTGCGGTTCTTCCGATCCAGCGCCCGAACAGTCCAGCGACAATTGCCGCGAGGAGGGGCAGGAAGACGATGAAAAGGATTGGGTGCATCAGCCGCGCATCCGGTTGACGTCATCGACCGCGATCGAGCCGCGGCGGCGGAAGAAGATCACTAGGATAGCCAAGCCAATCGCGGCCTCAGCCGCTGCAACGGTGAGGACGAACATCGCCAAAATCTGGCCGGTGAGATCACCCAAATATGCCGAGAAGGCGACGAGGTTGATGTTCACTGCGAGCAGGATCAGCTCGATCGCCATCAGCATCAGGATGACGTTGCGACGATTGATGAAAATCCCGAGCACCCCGATCGTGAACAGGATTGCGGCGACCGTCAGATAGTGGGCGAGGCCGATCACAGTTTCACCCCCTCGCCGACCGCCGGCTGAGCGAGGCGCGTGGAATCCTCCGGCCGGCGACGAAGCTGCCGTGATGCCTTCGGCGTCCTGGTGTCGCTGCGGCTGCGGTGGGTGAGGACGATCGCTCCCACCATTGCAACAAGCAGGATGAGCCCGGCGAGCTCGAAGGCAAACAAGTAGCGGCTGTAGAGCAGCTGCCCGAGAGCGACGATATTGGGCATCGCGGCCGCCGGGATGGACTGACCGCTAAGCGTCGGTCCCGCCTTCCAGACGCTCACCGCGACAATCACCTCGCCAAGCAGCACGAGCGCGATCAAGATGCCGAACGGCAGGTTCCTTGTGAATCCGCGCCGCAACACCGCAAAGTCGATGTCGAGCATCATGACCACGAACAAGAACAGCACCGCGACTGCACCGACGTAGACGATCACCAGCAGCATCGCGATGAACTCGGCGCCGACGAGAAGCATCAGCCCCGCCGCGTTGAAGAAAGCGAGGATCAGCCAAAGTACACTGTGCACCGGATTGCGCGAGAAAATCACTGCCAGCGCACTGCCGGTGGTGAGCGTCGCGAAGAGGTAAAAGGCGAGGATGGCGATCAACTGGGGAATCCTGTTGCGGCGCGCTTATCGGTAGGGCGCATCGGCGGCAAGGTTGGCAGCGATCGCTTGCTCCCACTTGTCACCGTTCGCGAGCAATTTTGCCTTGTCGTAGAGCAATTCCTCGCGCGTTTCGGTCGCAAATTCGAGATTCGGTCCCTCGACAATCGCGTCCACTGGGCATGCCTCCTGGCACAAGCCGCAATAGATGCATTTGACCATGTCGATATCGTAGCGTGTGGTGCGGCGGCTGCCGTCCTCGCGCGGTTCGGATTCGATAGTGATAGCCAAGGCCGGACAAATCGCCTCGCACAGCTTGCAGGCGATGCAGCGCTCTTCGCCGTTTGGATAACGGCGAAGCGCATGCTCTCCGCGAAAGCGCGGAGACGTCGGCGCCTTCTCGTAAGGATAATTGATGGTCGCCTTGGGCTTGAAGAAATATTTCAGCGTCAGCGCATGCGCTTTGACGAATTCCCACAGCGTGAAGGACTTGATCCAATGCTTCATGCGCCGGCTCCATAACGCGTGAGCATCAGCCATCCAGAGACAAGCACGACGAACACCAGGCTCAGCGGCAGGAAAATCTTCCAGCCGAGCCGCATCAGTTGGTCATAGCGATAGCGCGGGACTGTCGCCTTCACCCAGCCGAAGCAGAAGAAAAAGAAGCCCATCTTGGCAAAGAGCCAGAGAATTCCTGGAATCAGATAGAGCGGCGCCCAGTCGACCGGCGGCAGCCACCCGCCCCAGAACAGGATCGCGTTGAGCGCGCACATCAGGATGACGTTGGCATATTCACCAAGCCAGAAGAGCGCGAAGCTCATCGACGAATATTCGGTCTGATGCCCAGCAACGAGCTCGCTCTCCGCCTCGACGAGGTCGAAAGGAGTACGGAATGTCTCGGCCATCGAGCTGATGAAGAACACCACCCACATCGGGAACAGCAGGAGGTTGAACCCGAAGGCATTGACGATGCCGAGCCCGTGGCCTTTCTGCGCGAGAACTATGGCGCTCAGGTTGAAGGTGCCGGCGTAGAGCACGACGCAGATCAGTACGAAGCCGATCGACACCTCGTAGCTCACCATCTGCGCTGCCGCACGCAGCGCCGAGAAGAAGGGATATTTGGAGTTGGACGCCCAGCCGGCGACGATCACTCCATAAACGCCGAGCGAACTTGCGGCGAGGATGTAGAGCAGCCCCACATTGACGTCCGCGAGAACCACGCCGGCCTGGAACGGCACCACCGCCCACACGATCAACGCGACCGTGAAAGTGACGATCGGAGCAATCAGGAACAGGCCCTTGTTCGCGCTGGTGGGGATGATGGTCTCCTTGAGGAAGACCTTCAGGCCGTCGGCGAAGCTCTGCAGCAGGCCCCACGGACCGACAACGTTCGGCCCGCGCCGGAGCGCCATCGCCGCCCAGATCTTGCGCTCGGCATAGATGATCATCGCCACCGCGAGCATCAGCGGAAGCGCGATGACAAGGATGCCGATGAACATCGACCAGAACCACGCCCAGCCGTAGCTTGCGCCCCAGGATTGGAAGAGCGCGGTCACTCCGCCGCCTCCTTGAACTGGACTCCGCGCACCAGCTCCTCCGAGCAGCGCTGCATCGTCGGGCTGTTGCGGCAGATTGCGTTGGTCAGGAAGAAATCTCCGATCGGGTAGCGGATCGGCGCCTCGGCCTTGGCGGGGAGCTTCGGCGGCGACCAAGGCAGGTCGATGAGCCCGTTATGGCCGAGCTGCGGGAATTCCTTGACCATTTGCGTGCGGAGCTGGTCGTAGCTGTCGAACGGCAACTTCCTGCCGGCAAGCTCGCTGACCGCACGAAGAATGGCCCAGTCTTCGCGCGCTTCTCCGGGTGCGAAGACTGCGCGCTCGCTCCACTGCACGCGGCCTTCGGTGTTCACGTAGGTGCCGTGCTTTTCTGCATAAGCCGCGCCCGGGAGAACCAGGTCGGCCTGTCTCGCGCCCGCATCGCCATGATGGCCGATGTAAACCTTGAAGGCACCCTTGAAGCGGTCGGCAGCCATTTCATCCGCGCCGAGCATCAGCACCAGGTCCGGCTTTGCAGCTTCGATGTCCGCGATTCCGCCCTTTTGCGCATAGCCGAGAATCAGCGATGCCATGCGCGACGCCGAGACGTGCAACACGTTGAAGCCGTTCCAGCCATCCCTGATCAGGCCCAGTGGCTGGACCAGAGCCAGCGCCCCGCCGAGGGCGCCTGCGGCCAAGGCTCCCGGACCAACGATCACCGCGGGACGCTCTGCTGCAGCGAATGCGTCCTTCACCGCTTTGGGGAGCTTTCCGAGCAGCGCCAGATTGTCGCCCAGCCACTCGACCTTCATTCCAAGGTCGATCTCCGGCCCGATGGCAAAGATCTTGCCGCCCCTGCGCGCGATCTTGCGCACGCGCGTGGCGATCAGTGGCGCTTCCCAGCGGATGTTGGAGCCGATCAAAAGGACGACGTCGGCATTCTCGATCCCGGCAATGGTCGAATTGAACGTAACCGCGCTGAGCGAGCTGGTGTCGTATGCGAGACCCGTCTGCCGTCCCTCGAGCAGGCTGCTCCCTTGATTTTCAAGGAGCTTCTTCGCGGCGTACATGGTTTCGGCGTCGAGCAGGTCGCCAGCGATGGCGGCGACCTTCGCGCCTGCCTTCTTCAGCCGCTTGGCGAAAATATCGAGTGCTTCCGTCCAGTTCGCTTCGCGGAGCTTGGCTCCCGAACGGTCGTTCTCGCGCACCCACGGCCGATCGAGGCGATTGCGGACGAGCGCGTCCACATGGTGGCGCGTCTTGTCGCTGATCCACTCCTCGTTCACGTCCTCGTTGATGCGCGGAAGAATGCGCATCACCTGGCGCTGCCGGACATCGAGACGGATGTTGGAGCCGACCGCGTCCATAACATCGATGCCGGGGACGCGGCGAAGCTCCCACGGACGGCTTTCGAAGCTCTGTGGCTTCTGCAGCAGGGCACCGACTGGACACACGTCGGCGAGGTTGCCGGCAAGCTCGCCACCAACCGCCTTCTCAAGATAGGTCGTGATCTGGCTGTCCTCGCCGCGGTAGAGCATCCCAATCTCGTTCACGCCCGCGACTTCGGACGAGAAGCGCACGCAGCGCGTGCACTGGATGCAGCGGGTCATCGAGGTCTTGATGACCGGACCCATATACTTATCGTCGATCGCCCGCTTGTTCTCCTCGTAACGGGAGAAGCTGCGGCCGTAGGCAACGGCCTGGTCCTGCAGGTCGCATTCGCCGCCCTGGTCGCAGATCGGGCAGTCGAGCGGGTGGTTGATGAGCAGGAACTCCATCACCCCTTCGCGCGCCTTCTTGACCATCGGCGTATCGGTGCGGATCGCCTGTCCCTCGGCTGCGGGCAGGGCGCAGCTCGCCTGGGGCTTGGGCGGCCCCGGCGCGACCTCGACCAGACACATGCGGCAATTTCCGGCGATCGACAGCCGCTCGTGGTAGCAGAAGCGCGGGATCTCCTTGCCGGCAAGCTCGCAGGCCTGCAGCACGGTCGCCCCCTGCGGGACCTCGATCTCAACGCCGTCGACGGTGACTTTGGGCACTATTTCTTCACCTCGACCATCGAGAGCTGCGGGTTGGTGAGGCGCTGGTAGAGCGCATCGGCGAGCGCTGCACGGATCGCCTGCCGGTCGACGTCGAGCTCAGTCCCTGCCGAAAGGCATTTGGTAAGCGCCGGCGACATGGGTGCGAACGCAGCGCGCTCGTCCGCGCTGCCCGGCTCCGTCTTGATCAGTGCAGCGATCTGCGCCGGGTCGGTATCGGCCATGCAGGCCGCCATCTCGTCGACCGCGGGATGCCGCCCGGTTGCCGCGAACCACGGGCGAAGATACCGCTTTTGCTGAAGCGGCAAGGGCTGGAGTCCAGCAACCGCAGCCGACTGCTTCAGCAGCAGCTGCTCGGCAAGATTGCCGCGAAGGGTAGGCTGAGAAAGGGCCTCGTCCGACGGACTGAACTGCTGCTCGCCAAAGGCTTGCGACAGGCAGCGACTATTCTCGATCAATCCGCTCAAGGGCGCAGTTACGGCCGCGGGGCTTGCCGCCTGCAGCAGCTCGCGCGCCAGATCGGGACGCGATTGCGCCAGGCAGGCGGCGAGGCTCCCGGCAGCGCCTGGCGCGGCCACGGCGGCCGAAGCGGTCAAGGCCGAGGGCAACCCAAGGGCAAGTAGGACGAATAGGTGCTTCATCATTCCCCTCCCTTCTCCTTCCGACCAAGCAAGATGATCACTCCGCCGCCTCCAGCATCGAGCGCGCCTTGTGCTCGGCGATGCGACGCTCGAGCTCGGGGCGGAAATGGCGGACCAGGCCCTGAATTGGCCAGGCGGCGGCGTCGCCCAGGGCACAGATCGTGTGGCCTTCGACTTGTTTCGTGACGTCGAGCAATTTGTCGATGTCCTGGACCTTGGCGTCGCCCTCCCGCAGCCGTTCCATCATGCGCCACATCCAGCCCGCGCCTTCACGACAGGGCGTGCACTGACCGCAGCTCTCATGCTTGTAGAAATAGCTGATACGACTGATCGCTCTGACGATATCGGTAGACTTGTCCATGACGATCACGGCCGCGGTGCCAAGTCCCGAGCCAAGCGCCTTTAGACCGTCGAAGTCCATCGGTGCGTCCATGATCTGCTCAGCGGGGACCAGGGGGACCGACGATCCGCCGGGGATCACCGCCAGCAGATTGTCCCAGCCGCCCCGGATGCCGCCGCCGTGCCGCTCGATTAGCTCACGGAAGCTGATGCCCATCGATTCCTCGACTACGCAGGGCGTGTTGATGTGGCCCGACAGCTGGAACAGCTTCGTGCCTTCGTTCTTCGGGTTGCCGATGCCGGCGAACCACTGCGGGCTGCGGCGGAGGATTGTCGGCACGACCGCAATCGATTCGACATTGTTGACGGTCGTCGGACAGCCGTAGAGGCCGGCGCCAGCGGGAAACGGCGGCTTGAGACGCGGCTTGCCCTGCTTGCCCTCCAGGCTCTCGAGCATCGCAGTCTCTTCACCGCAAATATAGGCGCCGGCGCCGCGGTGGACGAACAGGTCGAAGTCATAGCCAGTGCCACAGGCGTTCCTGCCGAGCAAGCCCGCCTCATAGGCCTCGGCAACAGCGCGCTCCAACACACGGGATTCTTGTATGAATTCGCCACGAATATAGATGTAGGCAGCACGTGCGCGCATCGCATAGCTGGCGATCAAAGCGCCCTCGATCAGCTTGTGCGGATCGTGGCGGATGATCTCGCGGTCCTTGCAGCTTCCGGGCTCGGATTCGTCTGCGTTGATGACGAGAAAGTTGGGTTTGCCGGGCCTGGGTTCCTTGGGCATGAAGCCCCACTTCATCCCAGTTGGGAAGCCTGCTCCGCCGCGGCCGCGCAGGCCCGACGCCTTGACCTGCTCGATGATCGCATCCTGGCCGATCTCGAACAGCTTCTTGGTATTGTCCCAGTCGCCGCGTGCCTGCGCGGCCTTCAGCCACGGCTCCTGGAAGCCATAGACGTTGGTGAAGATGCGGTCCTTGTCCGCGAGCGGCCCGGTGTAACCCATCAGCGCAGTCCTCCGGCCAAGGTCATGCCGTGGGTGCCACCGGCAACAAGCCAAAGAGCGATGATCAGGACGAGTGCGAGCAGTCCAAACTTGACCACGCCCTTGACGAAGCGGAACGCGAGATAGGCTCCGATGATCGCGATGAAGATGCCGAGGACCATCATTTGATGCGCTTCGTCCCAAGCTTGTTCTGCGCGAACATGACGATTGCGACGGCGATCGCGAGAATGACCGCAATCTTGATTATTTTGAGCACCAGCCCGATCAGCAGGATACCGAGGATCACGGCGATGATGAGTCCAATCACGCGCCCTCTCCTGCCGTTGGGGTCCATTGCGGGCGATAGTCGTAGTTGCGCTCGGCCATTTTCTTGAGCGTGCTTGGGCCGCCTTCGGGGCAACTGGTCTGGCGATCGATCTGCGGCCCGGGCTTGGGCGACTTGCCCGCTGCGAGCGCGTCGAGGATAGCGCCCATGCTCTCCTCGCTCAGGTCCTCGAAATTGTCGTCGTTGATCTGGACCATCGGCGCATTGGCGCAGGCGCCGAGACACTCGACCTCAGTCAAAGTGAACAGGCCGTCGGCAGTCGTGTGGCCCTTGCTCAGTCCCCGCTTATAGCAGGCGCTGAGCACGTCGTCGGAGCCGCGCAGCATGCATGGCGTCGTCCCGCACACCTGGACGTGGAAGCGTCCGACCGGTGCCAGGTTGAACATGGTGTAGAAGGTCGCGACCTCGAGCACCCTGATGTAGGAAGTGTCGAGCTCCTTGGCGATGAACTCCATTACCGGAATGGGGAGCCAGCCTTGCGTGTTCGTCTCCGCCCCGACCTGCCGCTGCGCAAGGTCGAGCAGCGGAATTACCGCCGAGACTTGTCGCCCGTCGGGGTAGCGGGCGATGATCTCACGACTTTTCCGCGCATTCTCGTCGGTCCATCGGAACCCGTCCCAGCGGGCGCGCTGCTCGGCGTCATCAACGAAGGAGCCTTGGCCGGCCATTATTTCGAACTCCAAGACGCTACCATCGCAGCGACGCAAATTGCCCAAGCGGCGGCCAAGGCGCCGCCGAGGCCGCCAGCCAGGTACTTCGGCAAATCGAAAATTGAGGCGATGAGCGAAGCTGCGACTAGAATGACGACCGCCGCATTCGTGTGCATCAACAACGGGACCGACTTGCTCCTCACCGGTCCACCTCCCCGAAAACCGGATCGATTGCCGACAGAACCGCGGTTGTGTCCGCGAGCATGTGGCCCTTCATCATCATGTCCATCGCCTGGAGATGGCTCATCATCGTCGGGCGGATCTTGCAGCGGTACGGCTTGTTGGTGCCGTCAGCGACAAGATAGACACCGAACTCGCCCTTGGGGCTTTCGGTCGCAACATATACTTCGCCCGCGGGCACGTGGTACCCCTCGGTATAGAGCTTGAAATGGTGGATCAGGGCCTCCATCGAGGTCTTCATCTCCGCTCGCCTCGGCGGGAAGACCTTCTGGTCGGGCGATCCGACCGGTCCCTTGGGCATCTGCTGAAGGCACTGTCGCATGATCCGAGCCGACTGTCGCACTTCTTCGACGCGAACCATGAACCGGTCGTAACAGTCGCTATTGGTACCGACCGGAATGTCGAACTCTAGCCGGTCATAGACTTCGTACGGCTGTGAGCGCCGAATATCCCAGGGCAGGCCGGCGGCACGGATCATGGGCCCCGAAAAGCCCCAGGCGATCGCATCGTCCTTGTGGACGATGCCGATGTCGACATTGCGCTGCTTGAAGATCCGGTTGTCGGCGACGAGGCTGATCGAATCCTCGAACAACACCAGGCGATTGTCGAGCCAGTCCTGGATGTCCGCAAAGAACTTTTCGGGAAGATCGTAGCGAACGCCTCCAGCGCGGAAATAATTGGCGTGCATCCGCGCGCCGGACGCCCGTTCGTAGAATTGGAGCGTGTCCTCGCGGACCTCGAACAGCCACAGGTTGGGAGTCATCGCGCCCACGTCCATGATGTGGCTGCCGAGGTTCAGAAAATGGTTCGACATCCGCGTCAGCTCGGCCATCAGCACGCGGATATATTGGGCTCGAAGAGGCACCTCGAGACCCATCAGTTTCTCGATGGCCAGAACGAAGCTGTGCTCCATGCTCATCGGCGAGCAGTAATCGAGCCGGTCGAAGTAAGGCAGCGCCTGGGCGTAGGTCTTGTACTCGATGAGCTTTTCGGTGCCGCGGTGAAGCAAGCCGATATGCGGATCGACCCGTTCGACCACCTCGCCGTCCAGTTCCATGATCAGGCGGAGCACACCGTGGGCTGCAGGATGCTGCGGTCCGAAATTGATCGTGTAGTTGCTGAGCTTCTCATCGCCCGGGTCGCGTGGATGGCCGAGCTCTGCTCCCTGCCCGCCAGCGCCCACGTCAACCTCGACGCGGCGCTTCTTGGGTCGGAGATCCGTCCCGTTATCGATCATGCCGCGCCTCCGCCCTTACGCGGCCTGCCGGAGCTCTTCGGCGCCTTGGGCGCGGTCTTCGCGCTCTGCTTACTGACTTCGCTCTCGGCCTTTTTTGCTCGGGGCTTGCGCGCTTGCTTCGTGGCCTCCTTGTCGGCCGGAGCACCGCCACCGGTCTGCGCGGGCGAGTCCGTGGTCTTTGAGACCTTCGACTTGGTTCCTGCGTTCAGCGGTGGCGTTGCCGGCGCTGGCGCCGGCGAAGGCGCTCCGGGCTCCTCTCCCGTCGCTTTTTCGTCGCCCGGGAGCCGGTATTCCGGCCCTTCCCACGGCATCAGGAAGTCGAAGCTGCGGAAGTCCTGCGGCAGCTGGACAGGCTCATAGACGACGCGCTTCTCGGCCTCGGAGTAACGCAGCTCGACATGGCCGGTGAGGGGGAAGTCCTTGCGCTGCGGATAACCTTCGAAGCCGTAATCGGTAAGGATCCGGCGAAGGTCCGGATTTCCCGCAAAGGTGACGCCGTACATGTCGTAGACTTCCCTCTCGAGCCAGCCGGCGACTGGCCAGAGCGTAGTGACGGTCGGCACCGGCGTTGCCTCGTCGGTCGAGACCTTCACCCGGATGCGCCGGTTCTTCGTCAGCGAGAGCAGGTGATAGACTACTTCGAACCGCTCCGGGCGCTCGGGATAATCGACGCCCGCAATCTCCATCAGTTGCTGATATTCCAGCTCAGAGCTGTCCCGTAGAGTCCGAAGAACGTTAGTAATTTCCTCGCGCTCTACAGTTAGCGTGACCTCGCCGACCGCCTCCTTGGCGTCGAGCAGTGTATCGCCAAGCGCTTTCCTGACAGCGTCGATCACCCCCGCGTCGGAGGCGGTTCGGGGAACGTGAAGCGCGACCATCAGCGTTCGATCGTCCCTTCGCGGCGAATCTTCCGCTGCAGCTGGAGGATTCCGTAGAGCAAGGCCTCGGCGGTTGGCGGGCAGCCCGGCACGTAGATGTCGACCGGAACGATGCGGTCGCAGCCGCGCACTACAGAATAGCTGTAGTGATAATAGCCACCCCCGTTGGCGCAGCTGCCCATCGAAATGACGTATCTGGGCTCGCTCATCTGGTCGTATACGCGGCGAAGCGCCGGAGCCATCTTGTTGCAGAGCGTCCCGGCAACGATCATCACGTCCGACTGCCGCGGGCTCGCGCGCGGCGCAGCACCAAATCTTTCAAGATCATAGCGCGGCATATTCACATGAATCACCTCGACCGCGCAGCAGGCGAGACCGAAGGTCATCCACCACAGCGATCCCGTCCGCGCCCAGGTGAATAGGTCCTCGGTCGTAGTGACCATGAAGCCCTTTTCGTTGAGCGATCTTTGGACTTCCTCGAGATGCTTGCGGTCGACATCGCCCGGGATCAGTCCGGAGAGACGCGCGAGCTCCTCCTCGCTGGGCATCCGGTCTTCGTTAGGGCGGAGCATCACTCCCATTCGAGCGCTCCCTTCTTCCAGGCATAGGCAAGACCGAGGCCAAGCTCGATCAGGAAGACGATCATCGCTGCCCAGCCGGTCCACTTGGTGAAGCCCAAGCTCACCGCCCATGGGAAAAGAAATGCAGCTTCGAGGTCGAAAACAATGAACAGGATCGCGACCAGGTAGAAGCGCACGTCGAACTCCGCACGAGCGTCCTCGAACGCCGGGAAGCCGCATTCATATTCGCTGAGCTTCTGCGGATCCGGCTTGTGCGCTCCGGTGAACCGGGCAACGATCATCGGCAGCACGACAAACGCCCCGGACAAGCCCAGGGCGATGATCAGGAACAAGAGGATCGGCAGGTAGCCGGCGGCAACGCTTGCCAAGGGAAACTCCAGGGGCTCGAAAACTTGGCGCGGCTTTAGGACAGGGATTTGTGCACCGCAACCGTCTGGGACACTATCTCACGGCTCCCGCGATCAGCTTTTGCAGCTTCGAGTGGATCGAGGACGAACCAGCGACATATTCGCCGCGCTCGAAGGCGCGGTCGGCGCCGCGAAAGTCTGTCACGAAGCCGCCTGCCTCCCGCACCAGCAGCACTCCGGCGGCGGTGTCCCAGAGGTCCAGATCGTCCTCCCAAAAGCCGTCCATCCGCCCTGCAGCGACCCAGGCTAGGTCAAGTGCCGCGGAGCCGAAGCGACGGATACCGGCGACGTGGGGCGCGACCGCGGAATAGATCCTGGCCCATTGCGCAACGTCGCCGCGGCCGAGGAACGGGATTCCTGTGCCGATAAGGCTGTCGGCGAGCTCTCGCCGGGCGGACACGCGCAGGCGTGCGTCGTTTAGCCACGCACCCCTGCCCTTTTCAGCCCAAAAGCTCTCGTCGGTGAGCGGCTGATAGACCAGCCCTTGGGTAATCTCCGTCCCGCCGCCGGGCTTCTTTTCCTCGACTGCAATCGAGATGGAGAAATGCGGCACTCCGTGCAGGAAGTTGGTGGTGCCATCGAGAGGATCGACGATCCAGCGCGGCTTGTCGGGATTGCCGGCGATGTCCCCGCCTTCCTCGAGCAGCATGCCCCAGTCTGGACGCCCATTCCGCAGCTCTTCGACGATCGTCGCTTCGGCCCGCTTGTCGGCCATTGAGACGAAATCGGCGGGCCCCTTGCGGCTGACCTGCAGCTGCTCGACCTCGCCAAAGTCACGGCGAAGGCGTGGCGCCGCCTTGCGGGCGGCGCGCTGCATCACTGTGATCAGACCCGAATGTGCGACCATCTCTCAGTCCGCGCGGCGGACATATTCGCGGTTGTAGACATCGACCACGATCCTGGTCCCGGCGGTAATGTGCGGCGGAACGAGAACTTTCACGCCATTGTCGAGCACTGCAGGCTTGTAGCTGGACGAGGCGGTCTGGCCTTTCACGACCGCATCGGCCTCGACGATCGTCGCTTCGACCTGGTCCGGCAGCTGAACGCTGATCGGCCGCTCATTGTATAGCTCCATCACCACGTCCATTCCGTCCTGTAGGAATTCGGCGGCATCGCCCAGGAGATCCTCGGGCAGCGAGACCTGGTCGTAGGTGTCCTTATCCATGAACACGAGCATGTCGCCGTCGTGATAGAGGAACTGGAAGTCCTTGGTGTCGAGCCGGACGCGCTCCACGGTCTCGGCGGAACGGAAACGGACATTGGTTTTGCGGCCGTCGATAAGATTCTTCATCTCGACCTGCATGTAGGCACCGCCCTTGCCGGGCTGAGTGTGCTGGATCTTCACGGCGCGCCAGATGCCGCCCTCATATTCGATGATGTTGCCGGGACGGATGTCCACGCCGCTGATCTTCATGTGTTTCTCGTGCTGAAAAGATTGGGAAAGAGCCGGCGCGGTCCCTAGCCGTTCGCCTTTTTCCCGGCAAGCAGCGGGTAAGGATTGATCGGAGTCCCGTTCCACCAGCGCTCGGCGGGCACCATGGAGTTGATCGCGAAATGAAGGTGCGGGCCGGCTGCGCTCGCATCGCCCGTATGTCCGACGCGGGCGATGACCTGGCCGCGCTTCACCTGCTGACCTTCGGCGAGACCGGGCGCGTAGCCAGAGAGATGCGCGTAATAGTACATCCATCTCCGGTCGGGCGAGCGCTCGTAGATGGTGATCCCGCCGCCACCATTGCTGTAGAACAGCTTTTCTATAGTTCCGTCCGCAGCTGCGATAACCGGTGTACCTTCGGCAGCCATGATATCGATGGCGTCATGACGTCGGCCATTGGCGCGTGCCTGATCGAACGTATCGACGAGCCGATCTGTACTTACACCGACAACGGGAATCGCGAGGCCCGACGGGGCGACCTGCACCTGCTGGGCGACTTCGACCGGCGGAGCATTCTTGGACTTGACGGTCAGGATTGGGCCATATCGGGCGACTTGTGGCCTCGGTTGGGGGACGACACCGTAGAACCAGATCCAGAACATGCTGGTCACGAATGCAGTCAAAAGCGCCGTGCCAATGATTTTGAGCATCATCCTCGCAACTCTGCGCCGATCGGCGCTGTTGAGTGGCAACGATGGAACGAAGGACTGTATCCCGGATTAGGGTCGGCTGCTCAGGCTGGGCGTACAAGCACTGGCACGGAATCTTCTATCCGGAAGGAATGCCGCAGAGGCGCTGGTTCGAATTCTATGCGTCCGAGTTCGACACCGTCGAGATCAACAACAGCTTCTATCATCTGCCCAAGGCGGAAACATTCGACAAATGGCGCGACCAGGCACCCGACGGCTTCTGCTATGCGGTGAAGGCCAACCGGTTCATCACCCAGGCAAAGAAGCTGAAAGACCCGGATGAGCCACTCGAGCGCTTCCTGGTTCCAACGCGCCGGCTCAAAGAGCATCTCGGCCCGATCCTGTTCCAGCTACCTCCGAACATGAGAATCAATCGCGAACGACTTGAAAACTTTCTAAAAAAGCTGCCGATGCAACTAACCAGCGTCTTCGAGTTCCGCAACCAAAGCTGGTACGACCAAGAGGTCCTCGCCGTTCTCGACGAATATGGTGCCGGATTCGTCGTGCACGACATGAAAGGTCTTGTTTCGCCACATTGGGCAAGTGGGCGCGTGGCCTATGTCCGTTTTCATGGTGCGGGCGGCAAATATTGGGGTCGCTACTCCAACGAGGCGCTCGCCGAATGGACCGACTGGTGCCTGGAGCAGGCGCAGGCGGGGCGAAGCGTCTGGTGCTTCTTCAATAACGATATCCACGGCCACGCAATCGAGGACGCACGGACGCTGAGGTCGATGGTGCGTCAGCGGCAAGGCTGATCGACTGGCTTGCGCTCCCCATTGCTCACTCGAATCGCGCCGCGACCAGCGCGCTCTTGCAGCCGATCAAAGTCCGGAGCCTTGGGCGGCACGCCTTGAGAAGCGCCCGGCGCGCGACCTCTCTTGGCTCGCCGGCGGCCAGGCAGGACGGGTTACGCCGATGATTTGAGTACGCGTTCGAACGCCTGCACGGCTGCGGCGGTATCGTCATTCCCCCACACGGCCTGGCAAATTGCAAGGAAGTCAGCGCCAGCCTCGACCAGCGGCCTGGCATTCTCCGCAGTGATCCCTCCGATTGCCACGCAGGGGATTTCGAACAGGGTCGACCACCAGGTCAGGATCGACGGGTCCGGGCGGTAGTTGGACGGCTTGGTCGTGGTCGGGTAAAAAGCGCCAAATGCGACATAGTCGGCGCCAGCCTCGCCGGCCTCCATCGCCAAATGGCGACTGTCGTGACACGTCTTGCCGATCTGTGCCGTAGGACCGAGCAGCGCCCGCGCCTCGCGAATGTCGCCGTCGCTCTGGCCAAGGTGCACTCCATCAGCGCCGAGCCGCTTCGCCAAGGCAATGCTGTCGTTGACGATGAAGGCGACTTCCGCGTCCGCGCAGATACGCTGCAGCGGCTCGGCGAGGCGCGCCAGCTCATTCTCTTCGCTGTCTTTCACCCGTAGCTGGAAGGCAGCGACAAGTCCGGACCCGAGGGCTGCCCTCAGTCGATCCGGAAAGGAAGCGCCGACCTCTTGCGGGCTGATAAGATAGAGCTTGCATGGACCCTGCCCACGCGGAGCGAAGTCTTGCGCAAACTCCTGAGTGATTTCCTGGTCCGGTCCCATTCTCGTCACCTCCGCCTATGCGGGGGGCCCGCTCCCTTCAATCCAAAAGAAAAGCAGGATTTCGGCTGATGCTGGGATGTCGACAAAGAATCAGGCCGGTACTTTCTCCGTCGAGGCGTCATAGATCTGGTCGATGGCCTCGCCCAAAGTGCGGTTGAACTCCTCGTCGCTCTGCTGGGCACGAAGATCCGAGAGTAGTGCTCTGCTGAAGCTCGCGATCATGCCGGGGTTGCGGGCCAGCTCTCGACAGGCCTCGTCGCGGCTGAATCCGCCCGAGAGCGCGACGACGCGCAGCACTTTCGGGTGGTCGATCAGCGGCTGGAAGAGTCCCGGATTTGCGGGAATGGACAGTTTCAACATCACCTGCTGTCCTGCTGGAACTTCGTCGAGCTCTTCGAGAAGTGCCGTCAGCAGCAGGTCGTCGCTCTCGGCGCGATCGGAGCTCTTGATGTTCACCTCTGGCTCGATGATCGGCATCATGCCGTGTGCGAGCACCTGCCTTGCGAGCTGGAACTGTTGCGCGACGAGCACTGCGATTCCAGCTTCGTTGGCCGAATTGATGACTGAGCGCTCCTTGGTGCCGAAGACGCCCAATCCCTTGGCGCGCTCCAGAAGCGCGTCGAGGTCCGGGATCGGTTTCATCAGCTGAACACCGTTCTCCTCAGCCTCAAGTCCCTTGTCGATCTTGATGAACGGGACGATCCCGAGGTCGGCCAGCGCCTGCGGCGTCGGCTTGCCTGTCACCTTGCCGTCCATCGTCCGTTCGAACAGGATTGCGCCTATCACCTTGCCACAGCCGAAGCTCGGCGCGGTGATGATCCGCTCGCGCATCTTGTGGATGAGGTCGAACATTTCGGCATCGTTCGACCAGGAGCCTTCCTCAATGCCGTAGCCCTTCAAAGCCTTGGGCGTGGAGCCGCCCGACTGGTCGAGCGCTGCAATAAAGCCGTTTCCCTCGCGCATCTTCGCCTGCATCTCGCCTCGGTTCATCACCACCTCCCCTTATTTCTCTCTCGATCAGCGGCCTTATATCGCCACTTGCCGACCGCAAAGTGCTGATAGCGCTCACACTCGCGGCTTGACATCGATCGCTCAGGTGCGTTGGGCTATTGGAAATCAGGATCCTTCGAGCAACTAGGGTTGCAGCGCCGCAACACCAGGAAGCGTGCGGCCTTCCATCCATTCGAGGAATGCACCGCCCG
>CBJLMA010000036.1:0-23119 GCA_966424035.1 uncultured Sphingomonas sp.
GGCCTATGGCGAGCCGCTAAGGGCGGCACATCTGATCGCCTTTCCGGCGATCTGGATCGCGCTCGCCATCTATCTCGTTGCGCTCCTCAGGGCTCCGAGTCTGCCGCAGCCGCCCGAATGATGCTACGGTCGAAAAGATGTTCAACCTCGCCTCGCTGATCATCGGCTTCATCGCGCTGATTTGCGCGCTCGTCGCCTTTCTGCCGCTGCTTGGATGGCTCAACTGGCTGATCATTCCGCTGGCGGTGATCGGGGCTGCAGTCGGGCTGATTTCGAGCGGCACTGCAGGCCGCAATCTCAACCTTCTGGTGATCGTCGTCGGTGTTGTCCGGCTGATGCTCGGAGGAGGCATTTTTTGAGCTTCGATGCGCGTATCGACGCCTATATCGCCAAAGCGCAGCCCTTTGCTCGGCCGATCCTCGAGAAGCTGCGCGAGCGCGTGCACGCATCGCTTCCGGCGGTCGAAGAGACAATCAAATGGAGCATGCCGGCCTATACTCTCGATGGGAAAATCATCGTCATCACCGCCGCATTCAAAGCCCATGCGGCGCTCAACTTCTGGCGCGGGCAGGAGCTTCGCGGCAACGAGCCGAGCAATGATGCGATGGGGCAGTTCGGCAGACTCAAATCGATCGACGACCTACCCGAGGACAGGGAGCTCGACCGGCTGATTGGCGAAGCCGCCGAGCTGGCGAAGAAAGCGCCTGCACCGCGCAAGGCCGGCCACGAGCCCAGGCCGCAGCCGCAAATCCACCCGGAGTTTGCTGCAGCTCTTCAAAAGAGGCCAACGGCCAAAGCAGTCCTCGATGGTTTCCCGCCGAGCGCGCAGCGCGACTATATCGAATGGATCGCGCAGGCGAAGCAGGACGCGACGCGTCAGAAGCGAATTGCAACGGCGATCGAATGGCTGAGCGAGGGCAAGCGGCGCCACTGGAAATATGAGAGCTGTTAGGGGCTGCGCCGAACCGCTTCGTAGCTCAGCACGGCCGCAAGTAGAACGATTCCCAGGTTTGCGAAGATCGAGCTGACAATCAATGCCGCAGCAAGCCAGATGAGCGGGGACCGGTTTCGATCGAGCAGCATCGCAACACAGGCAAAGGTGAGGCCGGCAAGGTCGTAGACCAGGGTATAAGGCGAGATGAGGACGCTCGACGCTGCGAACGCCGCGTAACGATCGATCGGCGCCGCATCTGCGCGAAACACCACCCAGCCTGTGGCAGCGCCGAGCGGAATGCCGATTGCGTAGGTCCAGCCGGGCAGACCGAAGGAACGCACGAGCCCGTAGAGACCGACGTCCTTGAGGTCGATTCCGCGGCTGGTCAGATAGGTCGGAAATCTGTGGAGGTTGGTCGCCCAGCGAAGCCAAGTGCCACTTCCAAAGAGGAGCAACGACACAAGCATGAGGGCGCAGCCGGCGGCAATCGCCCAGGCGATTGCCCGCCAATTTCGCTCAGCGACCAAAGCAAAAGGCGCAGCGAGCACCGATTGCGGCTTGATCACTGCCGCCGCCGCCAGAAGCACACCCCGAAGACGCGGACTTGCAGCATCCACGCCCGCAATAATGAGGGCACCGACGAACAGGCTGATTTGGCCTCCGAGAAGGACGCCGGCGCCTGCGGCCGTTGCGAAGCCGATGGCCAAAGCGCCCGGGCTTATTATCTTACGTGCCGCGAGGCCGAACGCCGCGGCCCCGGTTATTCCCCAGAGGACCAGCGCCGGCCAGAACGGCAGGATCCCGAACGGCCTTACGAGCAGCAATGCGGTCGGCGGATAGGGAAAGCCGTAATGACCATAGACCCATCCAAGCGGCGCCGAGCCAATCCCCCAGAATATCTTGTAATCGCCGAGATATTCCCGAAACCAGATCATGCTTCCGAGATATTGAAAGGTCGGTACGAAGCCGGCCGCCATCGCAGCAACCAACAAACCGAGACGCAAGATGTCGTTCTGGACGTGCAGCCGGCTTCGCTGCGGAACGGGACTTGCGGCGGAGGTAGGCGTTGCGGTCACGCCGAAGCTTTTGCCGATTTAATGCTGAGCTATGGTTAACGCAGCTTACCTGCTCATCCTGAGCGCGGACCCGGTTCGGGTCCGCGCTTCCCCTTCCGGGGAAAGGCCGCATCTCTTGTAGAATTCTACCGCCTGCGCATTGGCGATCACTGTCAGCGCGAGCCCCTTGCGACGCGCGACATGGGTCGCCGCGTCGGCCAGGGCCGCCCCTATTCCGCGGCGCCACAGTTCCGGTTCGACAAACAGCGCATCGAGCTCGCCGCCGACCACGGCCGCGAAGCCGGCAACCCGTCCGTCCAGCTCCGCCACCAGGACCTGCCCGTTGGCGACCTGTGCGGGCGGCAGATGAATTGCGTCGGGTTCGGCTTCGGCATGCAGCCGATCCTTCTCACCGGCGAGCAACGCGCGACGTTGAAGCTCCTCCAGCCCTTCCCGCTCCTTGGGTTTGGCAATGCGGATGACCAGCGACTCAACGCGCTTTGACATAGCTTCCCGGAGCATCCTCGATCGCTTTGAGCTTGCCTTGGCCCGGAATTCGCGCGCCCTCGGCCTTCACTTCAGTTGAATCCTGCGCCTTGATCCACTCGAGCCAGTCGGGCCACCAGGATCCTTTGTGCTCGGCAGCGCCTTCGATGAACTGGTCGAGCGTGTCGCTCGGCTGCTCGTTGGTCCAATATTGATATTTCTGCGCTGCCGGCGGATTCACTACGCCGGCGATGTGGCCCGATCCGGCGAGCACGAACCTCTTCGGGCCGGTGAAATGGTCCATGATCTTCCACACGCTCTGCGGCGGGGAGATATGGTCTTCGCGTCCCGCCTGAACGTAGGTCGGTGTGGTTACCTTATCGATGTCGACGGGTGTCCCAGCGACCTTGATGCCGCCCTTCTGTGCGAGCTTATTGCCCTTGTAAAAGCTCTCGAGATAGTCGCGGTGCCACCGTGCCGGCAGGTTGGTCGTATCCGAATTCCAATGCAGCAGGTCAAAGGGCGGCGGCTCGTCGCCCAGCAGATAATTGTTCACGACATAGTTCCAAATGAGATCGCGGCCGCGCAGCAGATTGAAGGTTGCAGCCATGTAGCGGCCGTCGAGATAGCCTTTCTCCGCGGTCAGCTGCTCGAGCAGCGACATGGTCTCGTCGCCCGTGAACAGCTTGAGGTCGCCGGCTTCGCTGAAATCGACCTGGGCCGTCAGGAAGGTCGCGGACTTGACCTTGTTCTGCTGTTTGTGAGCGCGAAGATAGGCCAGTGTCGCAGCCAGCGTCGTGCCGGCGACGCAATAGCCGATGGCATGGACCTCTCCGACATCGAGCAGTGCGCGCACCGTGTCGATCGCATCGAGCTGGCCGTCCAGGACATAATCGTCGAGCGTTGCGTCGGCGATGCTCTCGTCGGCCGACTTCCAGCTCACCATGAACAGGCTGATGCCATTGTCGACGCACCATTTGACGAAGCTCTTCTCCGGACTGAGATCGAGGATGTAGAAACGGTTGATCCACGGGGGGAAGATCACGACTGGCGTCTTCAGCAACCGGTCTGTCGTCGGCGTGTATTGGATCAGCTGATAGAGCGGCGTCTGCTTGATCACTTTGCCGGCTGTGGTTGCGAGATTTCGCCCGACCGCGAACACGCCGGGCTTGGTCTGGGTCACCTGGCCGGCAGCGATATCCTTGAGCATGTTGGCCAGGCCCTTGAGCAGATTCTCGCCGCGCGTTTCGAGCGTCCGCTTGAGGACCTGAGGATTGGTGAGAGCGAAGTTGGACGGGCTCATTGCGTCGACGAAGCTCTTGGTCGCAAAATGCAATCTTTCGCGCGTCGGTTCGTCGATGCCCTCGATCTGGTCGACGGTGCCGAGCAGCTGGTCCGACACGCGCAGATAGGTTTGGCGAATCGTGTCGAAAATGGGATTCTCGCGCCATTCGGGCGCTGCAAAGCGGCGATCCTTTCGCTCGTCGGCGCCAGGAGTAATGGCGACCCCCCCGCCGAGGAGCTTGCCCCAGGTCTCGAGCCCCTTTGCCCAGGCCTGCGCGCCGGCACTCATCAAATCGCCTACCGAACTCTTGGCGTCGAAGCCGAATGCACCCGGCTCGAATGTCGGAAAAGGCCCGGGCCCCTTCGCCTGTTCCGCCCAAAATTCCATCAGCATCTGCTGAGCGCGGCCCATCACCAGCGTCCAATGCTGCCATTCCTCGAGCGCCGGAATCGCTCCTGCCGGTTTCGTATCGTCCGCCATGGTCGCGAACATAGACCCCCCTCCGGGCAATGGGGAGAGGCCAGCCTATTGCACGGCAGCGACGCGGCATTTCACCAGCCGACGCGCGTCGCGTTTCTTGTCTGGTTTGAGGCGAGCGACTTCTGTGCCTGTTCGGGTGGCGCAAGAAGGGACGACAGCATAAGCTTTACCGATGCGCCTGGTTGCTCTTTCACTGAGCCTTGCTCTTGCCGCCTGTGCAACGCTTCCGCAGCACGTGCAGCCGGTTCATGCCGAGGTCGGCGTGGCGTTCGACCGGAACGGCATCATCGCAAGCTTCGCCGACGGAATCGCCGATCCGCAGAGCGGCCGCCGTGCAACGATCGACGACCCTGTCCGCGTGGCCTCGATCAGCAAGATGGTCACTGCGATCGGAGTGATGAAACTGGTCGACGAAGGAAAGCTCGATCTCAATTCCGACGTATCGCGCTGGCTCGGCTGGCGGCTGCGAAACCCGAACTTCCCCGACCGTCCGATCACGCTCGCAATGCTGCTCGCACATACAAGCTCGATCCGCGAGCATGACGACGACTACGTGATCCCGCTTGGCGGATCGCTCGAAGAGGTCGTGAAAGATCCGAGAAATTGGGACTCAAAGCACGGTCCCGGCGACAATGACTTCGCTTACGTCAATCTCAATTATCCGATTCTCGGGTCAATCATCGAGAATGTGACCGGCGAGCGGTTCGATATCTGGATGCGCCGCGAAATATTGGAACCGATGAAGCTCGATGCCTGCTTCAACTGGCCAACCTGCAGCGATGCGGCCGTTGCTAGCGCGGTCGAGCTGGACGACCCAGGCGGCAAACCCCAAAAGGACGATCTCCACGGCAGGCGGCCGGCGTGCCCGGTGTTCGTCCGCGATGGCGAGAAGTGCGACCTCGATCGCTGGAAGCTCGGCGAGAACGGCTCGCTATTCGCGCCCCAGGGAGGTCTCAGAATCTCCGCCCGTGGCCTCGCCCGCATCGGGCGGATGCTGGTGAACGACGGAACGCTCGAGGGTGCCCGGATTCTCTCGCCTGAGGCGGTGGCCATGCTCCTGGCCCAGACCTGGCGTTTCGACGGCAGCAACGGAGCGACGGAAGGCGGCTTCTATTGCAGCGCCGGCAATGGCAGTCATCAGATTCCCAATGTTTTTCCCGGCTGCGCCGACGACATGGGCACTGGCGGCGCGATCCTCGTCGGCCACGCCGGGGACGCCTATGGAATGAAGAGCGGCCTGTGGATTGACCGCACCCGTCGCCGCGGGATCGCTTATTTCGTGACAGGCGTTCCCGATCCGGCGCCGAAAGCGCCAGGCAGCGCCTATACCGCGGCCGAAGTCCACGCCTTCCGGCGCACCTACTCGCTGCTGCCGCGATAGCCCTCGCTCAACAGGTCAAAGTGTCAGCGCTGTACCAGCGACGAGCGCAGTCGCGATTGTGACTCATCCATCGGGGAAAGGCGCGATCCGGGCGATCATGCCACCAATCATTATAGCTGTCGGGCTGCCAACCGCGATTGTTGTAGAGTGCCCATTCGCCGCCGTCCCAGTCCATTACGACATCGGTCCGGCACCGGCTGCGGCGATGATTGCGATCGCCATCGGCCCGAAAATCGCGGCAGAGGTCGCCGATTGACGGCGTCGTCTCAAAGCCGCCGCCGCGCATTGCCGATGATCCGACGAATTGCTGCGCTTGGGCCGCAGCATCGGGAATGATGGAGGCGATGAGGGCCGCCAAGCCAAGCAACGCACGATGCATGTGGCTGCTCCTTCCTTAGAATCATAGCGGGCGCGCGATGAACGCTGGAAGATGGCGCATCGTTGCACGCGCCGACATTCATCCTCGGGCAAGCTCGCCCTGCGCAAGGAAAGGCGATGCCCGGCGTGCCTGCAGCTCTCATCATCCTGGTGCAGGCGGCAAGCAATACTCCCTCGGATTCCTCGGTCTACGGGCCGGCAGCGGCTCCTCCACCCAAATCGATCGCACCGCTGAAGAGTGCCGCGAGCCAGTGCCCGACAGCAGCAACGACCGATCCGAAGACAGGTCCAATCGTTGTCTGTGCGATCAAGCCGCAGGGCTATCGCATCGATCCAGATGTCCTCCAGGCGCGTCGTCTCAAGAAGGGCGATGCCGGTCGGCCTCACAATCCCCACGAAAGCTATGCCGATCACAGCTGCGCCAATGTCGGCCCGATGGGCTGCCGCGGTGGACCGGCCATCAACCTGGTTGCAGCTGCAGTCACCGCCGCGACGATGATCGGAAAGGCGGTCAAGGGCGAGAATGTCGCTCAGGCGCTCGTCACCGACCCCGACCATCCATCCGAATATCAGCTCTACCAACAGGCCAAGCGCGAGCGGGAGGAGAAGGAGGCCGACGCCGCTGCAAAGGCTCTTTCGGCTGCCGCCAAAGCCAAAGCGGCAGCAGATCCAACGAAGGCGAAGCCTGCCGCCGACGCTGCCAATCCTTCTCAATCCCAGGGCCGCCGAGCCCCCCCTCAACAATAGCCACCCGCCGAAAGCTCGGTCGTTGCCTAGGCTGGCCGTGCTCGGCAGAAGGTCGAGCGAGCGGCCGATCCGCGCCTTCGAACGGCGGGAGCACGAGGATCCGTCTCTCAGCCGCCGGCGTGCTAAGGCTGGGTGCCGGCGATAAGAGGCTAACGGGCGGTAAGGGCCGAGGGTCCGCGCTTCCCATGCTTGCCAAGCCTCGGCCGCTCACTAGTCTCGCGTTCGCTCGGGAGAGTGAGGGGGAAATTCATGCAACACCGACCAACTTCGCTGACGATCATCGGCTGGTTCTTGATCGTCACCAGCGCTTTCGGCCTGCTCGGAATGCTGCGCACGATCAACAATCCGATGGTGACACGAATTTACGCGCACAGCCCGCTTCCGCTTTCGGTCCATCTCGCAATCGGCGTGGCCGGAGCCCTGATCACGATCGTCTGCGGTTTCGGCGTGCTGAAGGGCTTCAACTGGTCGCGCTTCGTGTACGTCGGCTGGAGCCTGATCGGCTTCGCAATTTCGTTCGCAACCATTCCGGTCATGTCGTTCGTCCTGCTCGGCCTCGCCTTCTTCCTCGTCATGGTCTTCTTCCTGTTTCGACCTGCGGCCAACGACTGGTTCACTCGCGGTGCAGCGGCGAAGGTCTGATTGATGCGGCGGTTTGTCTGCGTGACCCTGTTCGTAATCGGCGGCTATCTTCTCGCCAGCGGACTAATGATCGCCTGGTTCGATTTCGGCGAAGGCACTGCGGGACAGTTTGCAGCGGCAGCCATGATGGGCATCGCCGCCGCGCCGTTCCTGCTTCTCGGCACCTGGGCGAGCCCAGGCAACCGCTTGGCCGAACTGGGACTGACCTTGGTGATCGTGGCTGGAGTCGGCGGCGCGCTCGCGCTCATCATGTTCATTGTCGTGCATGATCCGGGCTTCAAACGGCTGATGCCGCCGGACCAGCCAATGCCCGAGCTTCATTTCACGCTGCTCTCGGGAGTGGTGAACCTGCTCATGGTCGGCGGTGCCGGCTACGCGTTGCGACAGTGGGGACTGGAACGGGCGCGGACCCGGCGCGAACAGCCCGACCTCGAGCGAATTTTCGGGGACGAATGAATATGATCGCTAACCGTGCAGTAATTTAACGCCGCTATGGTCCCCGCAATGAGCAGCTTTTCTCTCGCGCGATATGTGAGCCCCTGGACGTTCAAGAAGAATAAGGAACGCGAGCGGCGCGTTGCCGAGCTGCGAGCTCGAGACGGCGAAAATTGCCGCCGATGCCGCAGGCCGCTGCGCTTCGACGTTGCCGACGGACATAATCTGGGACCGAAGATCGAGCGCGTTGCGCCGCTTTGCGAAGGCGAGCCGGAGACGCTCGACGATCTCGTCCTCTGCCATGGGCGCTGCAATGCGGAGGGGCTCGACCAGACGGTCGAGGTGACCGAACGCGTGCGGCGAAAGAATGAGGCGGCCCTGTTCGCACGCTCGAAGGTCCGAGCGTAGGGAAGCTGAGGCCAAGCGAAGCGACGCTTGGTGCTGCCGCTAACGAGGCGGTAAGTCCTTCGCGTTTAGTCTTTGTCAGGTGAGCAAGCCCTGGAAACCCTCCAAGAAGACCGTCGAGCTGCAGGCGGAAGTGCGTCCGTCGCGCATCCGGCGCGATCCGGTGCGCGTCGCAGACGGCGCTGAGAGGAAGGCCTATTGGCGTTCAGCCGAATGGGACCGGAAGTTTGCAGTCATGGGCATCACTCTGTTCGCGCTTGCGATCTTCGTCGTGACCGTCGGGTTCAGCGCAATCACTGGTGGGGGTGACGGCTCCGCCGCGCCGCCGAACATAGAGCAGTTCGGTTCTTGCGAAGGCGGACCCAATTGCGTGATCGACGGCGACACCGTTCGCGTTGCCGGCGAGACAGTAAGAATCGCTGGCATTGACGCACCCGCAATCCAGTCGGCCCGCTGCCCTGATGAGCAGCGCCTTGGGATTAAGGCCGTCGAGCGGCTGACGCAGATCCTCAACAGCGGCAAGGTCAGGCTTGGGGATACCGTTCGCGAGGCTGACGGACAGCTTGGCACGAAGGTCGAGGTGGATGGGCGCGACGTCGCCCCGCAAATGATCAGCGCAGGTCTGGCGCGGACAAACGACGGAACGAAACAGGGCTGGTGCGGCTGAGCCGCGCCGCGCAGTTGAGGCAAGGCTCCGCTTGGGCCTATTTCCAGAGTTGCAGCGATTTGATGGCCCTTGGGAGTTCCGGATCCTCGTCGATCTTGGAGACGATACGCTGGACCATTTTCCAGCCGCGGAGGCGGCGCTTGCGCCAGAGATCGGTGACGAAGACCTGCCCCGAACAATCGCGGCCGTCCATCGTCGCCTTGAGCTCCAGCGGAGCGGCGAAGAGTGCGACTGAACCGAACAATTGGACGTAGATGTCGCCGAAGCGATAGGAGGAGGCGAGGTGGCGCTTCTTCGCCGCCTCGAGCCAGCTCGGCCGATCGAGGACCGCCGGCGGCTTCGATGCGGTCAGCAGGATGAAATTCTTCGCGGTGATCGCCTTCAAGGCGCGCATGTCGCCATTGACCCAGGCGCGCATCCAGCAATGCTCCATGGTCTCGATGACTGGCGTGAGACTGGCCATGGCACGCGGCGTAGCGGACGCACCGGGCGCAGTGAAGCCGGCGCGCTCTACTCTTGTTTGGCGAGCAACGGCCGGCAGAAGCTTTCGTCGCTGGCGACGCGTAAGAGGTTCGGATCGCCGATGGGCCTGATGTGCAGCGCCGAGGCGAGCTTGGCGACATAATCATAATTCGGCCGCGCGACCTCGTTGAACTGCTCCGCCCTGGTCACGAGTTCGCGCATCCGCATGCGGTCGGCATGGTCGAGTGGTTCGTCTTGTTCGGCCAGCGACATGCTTCGCCAGACCTCGCGCTCGTTGAGGAGCACCTTCTCGTCGTTGCGAAACTCGTCGTACAGCTCGCCGTACCGGAGCCGCAGGTCGAGCGGGAGGCCATCCATGACTGCCCCCTTGTTGTCCCACGCGCTGAAAAACAGGGTCTGCAGGAACGGGCGCCCGATCGGTTGAGCGAGCTGGTCTGTCCGCCCGGCGCCCATATCCACGAGGAAGCGCTTGAGGTCGGCAAGGCGGCGATCGGCGCAGGGGCGCTGTGCGATCACGTGCTGGTAGATGCCAAGATTGCGGCCGAGCTCATGATCGACGACGGCGCGAAAACTCGCCACCTGGCTGCGTGAATGGAGCGTATCGATGAGCTGCGCGCCGCCGAGTGCGAGCAGCACGCCAATAACCACGATGATGATCTCGTGGATGAATTCGCGCCAGCCGTGCAGCGGCCTCGGCAGTCGAAACAGCATGGAAGCCCCCTTCCCGCAGCTGCGACGCTAGGCGCGTGAGCGAAGAGGTCAATGGCTGGATTCTTCTCTACTCCCGGAGCGTCATATCCTCGCGCCGACCATTGCAGCGCGCTACTCCGCCGCGACCCCCGCAGCCGAAAACATGTCCCCCTCGGCCTGCGGCGAGCCTTCGGCGGGCGAACCCTCGTTCGCATTCGCCGCCTTCGCCTTCTGACGGCGATCGAAATTGTCCCACACTTCGTTCCAGTTGCCTCTCGTCGCAGCCTTCGAATATTCGGTCGCTCGGGTCTCGAAGAAGTTGGCGTGCTCGACGCCGTTGAGCAGCGGCGCGAGCCAGGGAAGCGGGTGCTCGTCGACCATGTAGATGGGCGCGAAACCCAGCTGGCCGAGGCGCCAGTCGGCGATGTAGCGGATGTACTTCTTGATCTCCTTCGGGCTCATCCCGTTGACCGGCCCCATTTCGAACGCGAGGTCGATGAAAGCATCCTCCAGCCGCACCGTCTTCTGGCAGACGTCGAGGATGTCCTCCTTCACCGGCTTGGTGAGGCAGTCGCGTTCCTTCACGAAGGTGTGGAACAATTTGATGATGCCTTCGCAGTGAAGGCTTTCGTCGCGCACCGACCAGCTGACGATCTGGCCCATGCCCTTCATCTTATTGAAGCGCGGGAAGTTCATCAGCATTGCGAAGCTTGCGAACAGCTGCAGTCCCTCGGTGAAGCCGCCGAACATTGCGAGCGTCTTGGCAATGTCCTCGTCGGTGTCGACGCCGAACGTGCTGAGGTAATCATGCTTGTCCTTCATCTCCTTGTACTGGAGGAAGGCCGAATATTCGCTTTCGGGCATGCCGATCGTGTCGAGTAAGTGGCTGTAGGCGGCAATGTGCACCGTCTCCATGTTGGAGAAAGCGGTCAGCATCATCTTGATCTCGGTCGGCTTGAACACGCGGCCGTACTTGTCGTGATAGCAATCCTGCACCTCGACGTCCGCCTGAGTGAAGAAGCGGAAGATTTGCGTCAAAAGGTTCCGCTCATGGTCGGAGAGCTTCTGCGCCCAGTCGCGGCAGTCCTCGCCGAGCGGCACTTCCTCCGGCATCCAGTGAATCTGCTGCTGGCGTTTCCAATATTCGAACGCCCACGGATATTCGAAGGGCTTGTAGGTCTTGGAGGCTTGCAACAACGGCATGAGCGTTACTCCACTAAAATTTGATCGGATCGATCCCCGACGGGACCACACCAAAGGAGATGAGGGCGATGATCAGCCACATCAGCGGCGCCCCCACGAGCATTATCGCGGCCATCTTGCGGGCGCCGGCCGGATCGACGCTGCTGGAGACCGTCTCGCCGATCTCGACGCGATCGGCCAGGCTGCGGAAATAAAGCGCGATCAGCACGTCGCTGACGGCGACGACCGAGATCAGAACGAGCATGAAGGCTGCAGTGCCCATCAATCGATCCTTCGCGCGCGGACGTTGATGATATTGTCGCGATAGACGACGTGGCTTTTGCGGGCTCCGACGCCGAACACGACGATGCCGAGGAAATAGCCGAAGTCGTACCAGCCGCCGTTGTTTGGCACAGCGTAGATCGCGACCTTGGGCACGAACAGGGAGACCACCCAGGCGACTGGGAAGATGAAGCCGTGCCACAGGCCGAGAAGGAATCCGGGTCCTGTCGGCGCAACGGCGTCCGACTGCTGGGTTGCTGCGCAGGCGGTGAGAGCCAGAACAGCGGCGAGTGCGATCAGCTTCTTCATGGTGTTGGCGTCGCTGCGTTGAGCGCGAGCGGAGCCGCGCGTTGGTAAGCGATTGCAAAGCCGGCGATGATGATCCCGAAAGCCGTCAGCATCATTCCACCGATCAGCATCGCGGCATATTTGGGCTCGCGCTTCGCCTGGTTGCGGATCGCAGTGGCGAGGATCACGAGGCCGGTCAGCGCGGCGAGAACTCCAAGGGCGGTGAACGCGACCATCATCGTCCATGGTCCCGCATGAATTCGGCTTCGGCCGTGGTCGGGTGATAATCGAATGCACCGAGCGCATGCGCGCCCATGATCGCCGAGACGACGAACATGATCACCGCGCCCTGCGGACCATAGCTGTCACCCTTGTCCCGCCGCCGGTAAAAGAAGACTCCTGCGCCAACCAGGACCACCGCCACCGCAAGCTCGATCATGCGCCCGCCGCTCATGAATGCCTCCAGCTTATGTCATGGCCCTCGCGGCGGTCGCCGTAGCCTGTCACCCGGCCGTTCGAGTCGCGGTAAAAGATCTTGCGGCTGCGCGGGCTGCCGGCGACGAAGAAGACATCCCGGGCTTCGGCCAGCAGCGGGGTATCGGGGCGCCCGGCGCGGCGGCTGACGAGCTTCGGTGAAGCGCCGCTCGAATCCAGCACGATGTCGCTCCCGGTTCCGTCGGGCAGGACGTAATGGCCGACATAATCAGAGAGCGCCGAAGCCGGCAGCGTGATTGCCGGCGGGTCGTCGAGGACGGCAATGATCTGCGTGCCGGCGAGCTTCCAATCTCCCCCGGCACGGACCCAGCTGTCGGAGATCCGGAACTTCGTCTTGAGCGCCACGCCGTGATAGTCGAGCGATTCATCGTCGACATAGGTCGCGAACGCCATGTCGCCGTGCCGCTCCAGCCGATAGTCGGTGACCTTGATTGACCCGACAAGACCTGGCGGAAGCGGCATGAAGTTGCGCAGGAATTTGGCGCGGTCCTGGACCTCGGCATTCTCGGTCACCATCAGGTAGCCGGGCGCCATCTCGCGATCCCAGGCCTCCTTCTTTCCCGGAGCGATCGCGTCCTGCAGGAGCTGAGTCCGGGCCTCCAGCTGCTTTGCCAGCTGTGGATCCGACGTGGCGCGAGCCTGCGCCGAAGCGCACGTCGCAGCTGCGGCAATCGCCAGAAGGTTGAACCAGCGGCCGATCATCGCTTGAGCCATTGGGCGCCGATCGCCAGGGTCGCCACCGTCGCGATCAGGTCGAGCGCGATGAGCCCGAGAACCACCGCGCCGGCGCCCTTTGCGACGTTCCGGAGGGTCAGTGCGCGTTTCATCGGATCAGCCTTTGGCCGCCCGCAGCGGCAAGTCGCCGTGGACGATCACCGCGATCAGGAACAGCAGCATCGCGGTCGAGGCCATCATCATCAACCGACCGAAACGCCGTACCTGCTCGACAGTCGCGCCGCTCGGCGGCTCGGCCATTCGGAAGAACCTCAGCCCAACGAGGAATGCGGCGAGGCAGACCAGGCCAAACATAAATGCGAAGAGGAGCGACCTCACTGGCACGCCAAACACTCGTCATAATCGGTGGTCGAGGCGAGCTTGATCTCCTTGAGCTCGGGCGTGTTGTCGGCTTCGACTCCGCCGGCGAATCCAGCGCGCTGCACGGACTTGGAGCGGAGGTAATAGAGGCTCTTGATGCCGAGCTCCCAGGCACGGAAGTGGAGCATCATCAGGTCCCATTTGTCGACGTCGGCGGGGATGAAGAGATTGAGCGACTGCGCCTGGTCGATGAAGGGCGTGCGGTCTGACGCGAGCTCGATCAGCCAGCGCTGGTCGATCTCGAAGCTGGTCTTGAACACGTCCTTTTCATCCTGCGTCAGGAAATCGAGGTGCTGCACGCTGCCGCCCTGCTCGAGGATCGAGTTCCACACCTGCTGGCTGTCCTTGGCTTTCTCCTTGAGGATTCGCTCGAGATAGGGATTCTTGATTGAGAAGCTGCCCGACAAGGTCTTGTGCGTGTAGATGTTCGCCGGGATCGGCTCGATGCAGGCGCTGGTCCCGCCGGCGATGATCGAGATGGAGGCGGTTGGAGCAATCGCCATCTTGCAGCTGAAACGCTCCATAACGCCCATGTCGGCCGCGTCGGGGCACGGCCCCCGCTCCTTCGCGAGCATCATCGAAGCCTGATCGACCTGGGCGCGAATGTGCTTGAAGATCTTGAGATTCCAGCTCTTCGCCATCGCCCCCTCGAACGGCAGTCCGCGCGCCTGAAGGAAGGAGTGGAAACCCATTACGCCAAGGCCGACGCTGCGCTCGCGCTCCGCTGAATATTTTGCGCGGGCCATCTCGTCCGGTGCGCGGGCGATATAATCGCTGAGGACATTGTCGAGGAAGCGCATCACATCCTCGATGAACTGCTTGTCCTTGTTCCACTCGTCCCAGGTTTCGAGGTTGAGCGACGACAGGCAGCACACCGCAGTGCGGTCGGCGCCCAAATGATCGCGGCCGGTCGGAAGCGTGATCTCCGAGCAGAGGTTGGAGGTTGAAACCTTCAGGCCGAGGTCGCGGTGATGCTTGGGCATCGCCTTGTTCACCGCGTCGATGAAGATGATGTAGGGCTCGCCCGTCGCAAGGCGCGTCTCCACCAGCTTCTGGAACAAGGAGCGTGCGTCGACCTTGGCCCGCTCCGAACCGTCGCGCGGAGAGCGAAGCATGAACTCGGCACCGTCGCGTACCGCAGCCATGAACTCGTCGGTGATGAGCACTCCGTGGTGGAGGTTCAATGCCTTGCGGTTGAAGTCGCCGCTCGGCTTGCGGATCTCGAGGAACTCCTCGATCTCCGGATGCGAGATGTCGAGATAGCAGGCGGCCGAGCCGCGCCGGAGCGAGCCCTGGCTGATCGCCAGGGTGAGGCTGTCCATCACTCGGACGAAGGGAATGATGCCGCTGGTCTTGCCGTTGAGGCCAACCGGCTCGCCGATCCCGCGCACGCGGCCCCAATAGGTGCCGATGCCGCCGCCGCGGCTCGCGAGCCACACATTCTCGTTCCAGGTGCCGACAATGCCTTCGAGACTGTCGTCGACGCTGTTGAGATAACAGCTGATCGGAAGGCCCCGCCCAGTGCCGCCGTTCGACAGAACCGGGGTCGCCGGCATGAACCACAGGCTGGAGATATAATCATAGACGCGCTGCGCGTGCTCGGCGTCATCCGAGTAAGCCGCTGCGACGCGCGCGAAAAGGTCCTGATAGCTCTCGCCCGGGAGGAGGTAACGATCCTTCAGCGTCTCCTTGCCGAACTCCGTCAGCAGCTCGTCCCGCTTGGAGTCGATCCTGACGTCGAAGCGCGGCGCGTGGACCGCCTTCGAACTGGAAGTGCTGGTGCTGACGTCGTCGCTCGAAACTTCTGAGCCGGTCGAAAAATCCATCGCGCTTCCCCGTCCTTCTACAGCGCTTTCCAGCACTGCCTGTTCCATATTTGTTCGACTCGGAGCCATGAGATGCATCCTAGCCCTTTTTCGCGCTCAACGGGGCTTCTTCCTGGGCTCTCCCCTGTGGAAATCGGGGACGAGTCTGCCCGTCACCGGAATATAAGCATTCCGGCGCCGAACACCAGTAATTGAGTGCTCCCCCTTTTGCGCTACTATCTATTGTGCCTCAACCGCCGACGGATGCAAGCAGGGAAAATATGGTTAACGCGATTTTTCCTGTGGATTGACGGCGATGCAACAGCTGGCCACTGGAGTGGCGCGCTGCGGCGTCCTTTTCCATGAGGCCCGAGCGATCGCCGAGCTGCTAAGGGGCCGCCGATGAAAAGCCTCATTGATCGCGAGGGAGCCCTGTCGCGCGGGCTCGCCGACATCCGCGCCCAGTTTGCGGTTCCGAGCTCCTTTCCAGCGACCGTAGTCTGCGCTGCCGAGCTTGCGGCGGCACGGCCCCTCTCGGCCCACGCCGACTGGACCGCACGGCCGTTCGTAACGCTCGATCCAAGGGCGTCGACCGACCTCGACCAGGCATTCTTCATCGAGAGAACAGGTGCTGACCTGATCCTGCACTATGCGATTGCCGATGTTGCATGGTTCGTAAGCGGCGGCGACGCGCTTGACACAGAGGCCTGGGCGCGCGGCGAGACCATTTACCTGCCCGACGGCAAGGCGAGCCTTTATCCGCCGGCATTGAGCGAGGGCGCGGCAAGCCTGCTGCCCAACGTCGATCGGCCGTCGGTCGTGTTCTCGGTCAAGATCGACATAGAAGGCCAAGCGTCGCTCCAGAGCGCGCAGCGCGTACTGATCCGATCAGGCGCCAAGCTCGCCTACGAGACTGTGCAGCCGGCCGATCTCCCGGCGGGTTTTGCCGAGCTTTCGCGCAGGATCGAATTTGCTGAGAATGCACGGGGCGCAGCACGAGTCGACGCGCCCCAGCAGGAGCTGGCGGTTGATTCGGCCGGCCATTTCACCCTGGCGTTTCGACCGCAGCTTGAGGCCGAAGAGCAGAATGCGTCGCTATCGCTAGCCGCCAACCTTGCCATTGCGGACGTGCTGCTCGCGCATCAGACGGGCTTGTTCCGCGTCATGCCCGAGCCGGACGAGCGGGCGGTCCGACGGTTGCGCCACTCGGCGCGAGCGCTGGGCCTCACCTGGCCCAAAGATGCGACGCTGGAACAGTTCGAGAAGAGCCTTGGCGGCACCGACCCGCGGCATTCGGCGTTCAGGACGGCGATTCGGCGGGCCGGGCCCAAAGCGTCCTACGCACCATATGAGAAGGGCGTCATCCCCTGGCATTCGGCAATGGGTGCGACCTATGCGCATGCGACGGCGCCGCTGCGGCGGCTTGCCGATCGCTATGTGATTGCGGCAGCGCTGCAGATCGCCAACGGTCAATCCGTTTCCCAAGAGCTCGATGCAATCTTTCCTCGCCTGGCGACAGTCATGGCGAAGGCGCAGGAAAAATCCGCCGAGATCGAGCGCGCGACGATCGATCTCGCCGAAGCCGTGGTTCTCCAGGGTCGAGAGCGATCGCAATTTGCTGCGGTGGTTACGGATGTCGACGAGCGCGGCGCACGCATCCAGCTGTCCGACCCGGCTGTGATTGCGCGGGTCGACGGCAAAGGCGCGCTCCCCGGCGACAGGATCTTGGTCCAACTCGTGAGTGTCGACGTTACCGGTCGGCAGGTGAAGTTCGAGCGAATCGGCTGAGCGCACCGGCCGCGCACAATCCCGGTCGAGGAAGCGGGAATGGAAGCGCCTGCTATTCCTCGAATCTGGTCTGCGCGCCCATCCGCTCGAACGTGAGGTTGACGGAGCGCTTGCCTGCGGGGCGCGTGCGGTGGAGCTTCCCTGCGGGAACGGTCACCAATTGGCCGGGCTTCACCACCGTCTCACCCTCTGCGAATTCGATGACCAGCTCGCCATCGACGCCGAAAAAGGTCTCATCGGAATCGGGATGGCGGTGCCAAGGAAACTGTTCGGTCATCACGCTCATGCGGATTTCATGGTCATTGACTTCGCCGAGGGAAACGTTGCGATAGGCTTCGGTCACGGCCCTGCTGAGGATCAACGGATCGATCGGTTCCAGAACCCGGCTGTCTGTCATGTGGAATTCTTAGCCGACACCCTCATTCCGACGATAATCAATGTCGCGGACGGGGCGATAAGGCGCTCTTATCGATTGCGCCCGGAATTCATCCGAACCAATGGCGGGCCCAGTCCGTTTGAATGACGATCGGGCAGGGAGAGGCGTGATGAAAATCGTCCTGTTGGCGGGGTTCGCGACATTGCTTGCGGCCGCTGCAACATCGGCCGCGCCGCAGGTCGACATGCAGCGCATGTCGGACATCACACGGGTGCTCGCATCCGACGAGTTCCAGGGGCGTGCGCCGGGCACCCCGGGCGAAGACCATACGGTCCCCTACCTCATTGAGCAGTTCAAGGCAGCCGGGCTGGAGCCGGCAGGCGAGAATGGCGGATGGACCCAGACTGTGCCGATGATCCGCACCCGGCTTGCTGTACCTGCGGAACTGTCGATCAGCCAAGGCAAGCAGAACTTTCCGCTGCACGTTCCGGACGACGTCTATCTCGGCACGGTAAGGGCGGTCGACCGCGTCGCCATCGCCAATGCGCCGCTGGTGTTCGTCGGTTATGGGGTCGCTGCGCCCGAGCGCGGCTGGGACGATTTCAAGGGCACCGACCTGCACGGCAAGGTGGCCGTGATCCTGGTCAACGATCCCGATTTCGAAGCTGCTCCGGGCGAAGCGGTCGCCGGCAAGTTCGGTGGCAAGACCATGACCTATTACGGCCGCTGGACCTATAAGTATGAGGAGGCTGCGCGGCGAGGAGCAATTGCCGCGCTGATCGTGCACGAGACCGGCGCGGCGGGCTATCCCTGGAACGTGGTCAAGAGCCCTGCAGGCGAGAGCTACAGCATCGCGCTTGCGCCGGACGCCCCGCAACCCGTGCTTCTCCAGGGATGGATCCAGCAGCCGGTCGCAGCGGCGCTGTTCAAGCGCGCGGGCTATGACTACGAAACGTTGAAGCGGCAGGCACGCAGCGCGGCTTTCCGGCCGATCGACCTCAAGGCGACCTTCTCAGCCGATATTCCGGTCAAGGTGGCGCACATCACCAGCCGCAATGTTCTCGGCAAGCTCACCGGGTCCAAATATCCCCAGGAGACAGTCAGCTATGGCGGGCACTGGGACGCTTACGGGATTGGCCCGCCGGACGCGCAGGGGCGGACGATCAGGCCGGGGGCCGCGGACGATGCGCTGGGGCTTGCCGCGATGCTCGAAAATGCGCGGCTGTTTGCCCACGGGCCGCGACCGGAACGGACCTTGCTGTTCGCTGCGTGGACCGGCGAGGAGCGCGGACTGCTCGGCTCTGAATATTATGCGCGTCACCCTCTGTTCCCGATGGAGACGATGGTCGCCAATCTCACGTTCGACACGCTGCAGTGGAACGGTCCGGTCAAGGACGCAGTGCTGGTCGGGCGCGGGCAGAGCGGCGATATGGAAGCTTTGTTCGCCGATGCGGCGAAAGCGCAGGGACGCTACGTCACTGACGAAAATCATCCGGAACGCGGGCTTTTCTACCGAGCCGACCATTTCTCTTTCGCCAGGCGCGGTGTTCCCGTCCTGCTCGATATGGCGCTGGCGGGCGCCTATGACATGGTCGACGGCGGCCGACCGGCGGGCGAGCGGTGGCTGAATGCATTCACCACCAATTGCTATCACCAGACCTGCGATGCCTGGGCGCCGACCTGGAATTTGCGCGGCGCCGCACAGGAGGCCGAGCTGTTCTATACGATTGGCGCGAGGCTCGCGAACAGCCGCAACTGGCCGCAATGGAATGATTCGTCGGAATTCGCCAAGCTGCGGGCAGAGAGCAGTTCGGCGCGAGCCGCCGCGCCCCGGCGTGGCCAGCGCGGTCAATAGGCCTGTCGGCCCGCGGGAGCATTCCGTCCGGACGCTGTCGTTCGGCATGCTGTTCCTATTTCGTAAAGCGCTATCGCAAACAGGGTCTCCGCCGGGCTGTTCGCGCTGTTCGTCGAGGGAGTTGGACAAAATCGTCGTGCGGGGCTCGATGCGCCTGCGTCGGCGACCGCCTTACTTGGAGCCGGTCATTAGCGCCCGTTCGATTTCGTCCTCGGTGAGCTCACGGTAAAAGCGCAGTTCCGCCTCATCGCCGTTCACTGCGATCATCCGCGCTGCGGCGAAAAGCGAGCCGCGCTTGAGAAGAACGTCGCAATTGCTCGGAAACTTCTCGCGGCACGTCACCTGCGCTCCGACGGGCGAGATGTCGCGGATCATGATTCTTCGGTCACCGGCAGGAGTCACGAGCATGCCGGCGATCAGGACTCGCCTGTGTTCGGTCGGCCTTGCCTCTTCGACCTTCGAGTGAATCGACATTCGGCCGCTCCCCATCCTTGGCGCGAACTCAACCGAGTTTCGATCCACAAGTGTTTAGAAATTCCAAATCGCCTCGCGGCGCCGGCGTTCGTTTTTGGGACAGGCTGATCCTTGGGGGCGCGACCCGCAGTGGGCGATGATAATCGGACGGCCGCCTTTTGGAACAAACGGGGGAAAAAAGATGGGGCAAGTTCGAACCAAAATATTCGTTCAGCGCGATGAGCGGCGGCCAGTCAGCATGCGCGGATTCGCGCTGAGTCCATCGCGCGATTCGGACGTGACACTGTCGGACCTCTCCTACGGCGGCTGTCAGATTCACTCCAAGGACAGGTTCAAACCCGGCGAGCGATTCGAGCTTCGAGTCATCAAGCGCGGAGCGATGCAGGTCGAGGTTTGCTGGACGAGCGAAGGCCGCGCCGGCGCCCGGTTCATCAGCTAGGAGCCGGAAGGAAGCGAAGCCATGTACCTCATATCGCGCAAGCCCAACGAACGCCTCCTTCAGATCAGAAAGCGAGCGAGCTTCGGCAGAGCGATTCGGCCAGCGCCGCAGGCCTATGCGGCGCCAGTTCCGCTCGAAACCGAAGCGTTGGCCGCCACAATGCCGGCGACCGGCGACGGAATCGAAGGCTCCCGCCGCCGCAGCCGGCGCGTTCCGGTCGCTGACGACGTCAGCGTTCGCAAGATCGGCAGCTTCAACTTTCAGGCAAGGCTGCAAGACGTCTCCACCGGCGGCTGCAGAGTGGAGCTGATCGAGCCCTATGAAGTCGGCGATCGCGTCGTCACGCGCTTTCCCAAGCTCGAGCCTTTGGGCGCAAGGGTTTGCTGGGCGATGGGCACGACCGCAGGCATCGAGTTCCTGAATGGAATGCATCCCGCGGTGTTCGACTCGCTGCTGATCCGGCTCTCCCGCCCAAGCGTGTCGAAAGCTTCGCCGGAAAATGACGCTACGTCGGCGGCCGAGGGCGCCTAACGGCGCAAATTGATCTAGATTGCTCGCGCGTTCATATGCAAGGGTGTGTCTGAACGCGGAGCAAGCGAATGAAGCGCATTTTGATCTCACTGGCTATACTGGCGCTTGGTGCGCCCGCCGCTGCGGGAAGCTATCGGGTGCTGCTCGAGCCGGTCGCCGGCAAGATGCTGGTCGGCCACGCCGGCGTTGAGGCGGTCGACGAGACCACGGCCGGCGTCCACGTGCGCCTGATTACTCCCGGTAACGAAGTGAAGGAGCGGGGCACGGTTCGGGTCCTGGTGCGCAACCTCGGGACGAAGGCGTTCCAGTTCGGTCCCGATGACGTGAGGCTCGAGCTTGCCGACGGAACCCTGCTGAAGCCGACCCCGCTCGACAAGTTCGAAAAGGGCGCTGAGGTGGTACAGCGCGAAATGCGGCATGCCGCAGCCGTTGACATGCAGGTCAAGAACAGCCTCTCGAGCTACGCTCAGCAAAGCGCGGGCGGCACTTTGCCCGGTCCGATGCAGGCAGGCCCCAGCGGCGCCATCTCCGCACCGGCAGCCGACGTCGAGGACCTGGAACGTCGCAGCGATGAAAGCGACCTCCCTGGCGCCAAGACCCAGGACGCCCTCTACCAGCTCCTGCTGCCGGAAACGGTCGGGCCGAAGCAGGCCTGGGGCGGCTATTATGTATTCGATCTTCCCAGGGATGTGTTCAATCGCAAAGCCGACCAGCCGCTGACGGTGATCGTTCGCACCGGCGCTGAAGAGCATCGGTTCGCAGCCAAGCTGCACTGGAAATAACGGCCGTAAGCTTAACCGCTTGTCACTCGACGCCGCGGTTCGAGCGCGGCAGGAAAGGACGAATGCGGGGGCTGAGCGCGATCCTTGTCGGCATGCTTTTGATCACGGCGACCGCAGCCGCTGCGGACGAGCAGCCGATCTGTGCGACACGCCCCGGGAAGTCGACTGCACCCTGTACGGTTCCAACCGGACGTTTCCAGATCGAGACGGGAACCGTCGACTGGTCGCTGCAAAAGTCGGGCGGCGAGCGAGACACGTCACTGACAATTGGTGAAACGAGCTTCAAATATGGGCTGACCGATCGCTCCGACATCGAACTGGACGTCACTCCGTGGCAGCGCTCGACGAGCAGCGCGGGCGGGATGCACGACAGTGTGTCGGGCTTCGGCGATCTCGTTGCCAGCTACAAGCAGGAGCTCACTCCAAGCGATGCGCCGCTACAGCTCGCGCTTCTTGCCTCGGTGAAGATCCCGACCGCAAAGCGGTCGCTTGGCAACGGGAAGTGGGAAGCGGGACTGCTCGCTCCAATCCTGTACAGCATCGGCAAATCGCCGTTCAGCATCAATTTGACGCCCGAACTGGATTGGGCGGCCGATGCAGACGGGCACGGTCACCATGCCGCGATGACGCAGGTCGCAAGCCTTGGATTTCAGGCAAATGACAAGCTGAGCCTCTCGGCCGAGATCTGGGGGCACTGGGACTGGGACCCAGCGGGGACGACGCGGCAATATTCTGCCGACGGCTCAATCGCCTATCTGCTTGGCAAGAATCTCCAGCTCGACGCGGGTGCCAATTTCGGTCTCAACAGGAATACGCCGGACGTGGAGCTTTATAGCGGAGTGTCGGTAAGGTTCTGAACTAAGAGTGCAAGGGGGAAGGCATGGAACGGAGCGCCTATCTCGAATTTCGCAAGAAGTTTCTAAGGCCACTCGAGAAGCGCGAGAACCGCTTCAACGACCGGCTTGCAGTCGCAATCACCAATATCGTTGGGACGATGTGGTGCGCCTACGCGTTCGCGGGGCTCGCCCTGGTCAGCCTGCCTGCAGCGATCAAGGGTGGAACTGCGACGCTCATCGCCTGGATCGCCCAGACCTTCCTCCAACTGGTGCTCTTGTCGATCATCATGGTCGGGCAGAAGGTCGCGGCCGAGAAATCGGACCGGCAGCTCGAGCAGACCTACAAGGACGCGGAAGCGCTATTGAAGATCAACGACGAGATTCATTCGCTGCTCATGCAGAATACGCAGCTGACCGAGGAAATTCATTCGGTGGTGCGGGAGGATAAGAAGAGTTGAGCAGCGCGAGGCCAATGTCTGCGACCAGTCCGGAAATCGAACCTATATTGCGCCGACTGAACCACCACATCGGCAAGCTCGCAGCGCGCAGACAACAGCTGCACTCCCCTCGCTCAGATGGGAATCGGCGGGAGCGAAGGCACAGCGCGAGCGTTTGGACGCGACCACAGCTCGAAATGCGATTTTCCTCAACAACCGTTCAAATGACGTGCTCGGTCGTCTAACTCGAAATCATGCCGCTGCGATCGGCGGGCGGCATTCAACCGCGACTCCATATCGCTTCGGCAACGTGGGGCAGCTCCCAATTCCAGCGCTCTTGCTGTTGGTGGCGGCCTTTGCGTTGCCCGTTTTCGCAGCAACCGTGC
>CBJLMA010000037.1:0-23006 GCA_966424035.1 uncultured Sphingomonas sp.
ACCGACGCGCGCACGAATGCGCCGCCGGGCAACCGGTGGATCGGGATGAGGGCGAGATAGGATTCGTGTGTCGGAGAGTCAAGGACCACCGCCGCGAGCCTTCATCAATGTGGCAAGCGCCGACCAATTTAGGATGGAAGCAGGGTAAACCCAATGATCCGCTCACGTCACGGGCAATAAACCTATTCTTCCGGCGGGAAGCGGCTAAGGGCCTCAACGATGCAGGAAAAACGCATCCATCAATTGTTTGTCGTGAGCCTCACCCTGAAGGGCCTGCACGCGCTCATTGAAATCGCCGGCGGCGCTGCACTCTACCTTCTCGGCGCGGATACACTCGCGCGCTGGCTCGGCGAAGTCGACCGGCACGACTGGATCGCACGGCATTTCGCCTTGTCGGAACAGCATTTCTACGCTTTCTATCTACTCAGCCACGGCCTGGTGAAATCCGTGCTTGTGATTGGCTTGCTGCGCGAGAAACTTTGGGCTTATCCGGCAAGCTTCGCGGTGTTCGGCGCCTTCATCGCCTACCAGCTCTACCGCTACAGCTATACGCACGACATCGGCCTGATCGGCTTGAGCATCTTCGACCTGTTCGTGATCTACCTCGCGGCCCACGAATATCGGCTGCTTCGCAAACATCTTCCGACCCACTGATTTGCCGTACGGGCGAAGCGCGGTTAGGGCCCTCGGCAATGCAGCGCCTGACCCTCGACGGCGGCATCCCTGGCAATCTCAAGGGAAGCATCGTCGCCCTCGGCAATTTTGACGGCTTTCACCTTGGCCACCAGGCAGTGGTGGGACGCGCGATCCAGCGCGGATTCCATGAGCGGCGGCCGGTGATCGTCGCGACATTCGACCCGCACCCGGTCCGCTTCTTCAAGCCGGAGCTCCCGCCCTTCCGGCTGACGACGCTCGACCAGCGTGAACGGCTGTTCGCCCATGCGGGCGCCGACGCAATGCTCGTGTTCGAATTTGGACCCTCGCTTGCCGCGATGGACGCAATTGAGTTCATCGATGAGGTGCTTGCAAAGCGCATTGGTGCTGCGGGTGTCGTTACCGGCGACGATTTCACCTTCGGCAGGGGCCGCACGGGCGACGCCCAATTGCTCAGATCGCTCGGCGCCCGGCACGGAGTTGTCGCTGAGGCCGTCGCTCAGGTGCTCATTGACGGGGCGCGCGTGTCGTCGGGCCGGATCCGCGAGGCGCTGATCGCCGGCGACACCGGAGCTGCGACCAGGCTGCTGAGCCGCGACTATGCATTTGAAGGATACGTCGAGAAGGGCGATGCGCGTGGTCGGGAGCTCGGCTACCCGACTGCGAACATGGTCCTCGGCGATTACCAGCGGCCGCGCTACGGGATCTACGCGGTGCGGGTCACGCTCGATGACGGTTCAGAGCATCCGGGCGTGGCGAGCCTCGGCATTCGTCCGACCTTCGACCCGCCAAAGGAGCTGCTGGAGACGCATCTGTTCGACTTCACCGGCGATCTTTATGGCCGAGCCATCGAGGTGTCGCTCCACGCCTTCATTCGCGAGGAGAGAAAGTTCGAGACGATCGACGATCTGATCGACGAGATGCAAAATGACGAGGCCGAGGCGCGGCGCCTTCTCGAATAGCTGCCATCGGCGATCATTCGGCCGAAACCGAAACGTCGCCGCGGGACTTCAGGGCCACAACTGGCTAAGCCGGCCGAATGACGGACGGTCCTTATATTGCCGAGGCTGCGTCGCTGATCGGCGATCCTGCACGCGCCAACATGCTCGTCGCATTGGCGGACGGGCGGGCACTGACTGCAACCGAACTCGGCCTCGCTGCGGGAGTTGCCCCTTCGACTGCGAGCGGTCATCTCGCGAAGCTCACCGAAGGGAGGCTCGTAACCGCCACGTCGTCGGGCCGGCACCGCTATTATCGATTGGCGTCGCCGGCAGTTGCCGGCCTGCTCGAAAATCTGATGGCGCTCGCAGTCGAAGGGCCGAGCCGGCACAGGCCCAGGTCCCGCTGCGACGAGGCCATTGCTCGAGCGCGCACCTGCTACGATCATTTTGCCGGCAGATTGGGGGTTGCCCTTGCCGACAGCTTGGCCGCCCGCGAATGGGTTTTGCTCGATGCCGAAGGCGGCCTGATTACCGAATCGGGCCGGGCGTTCCTCAAAGATCTGGGAGTCGAGTTCGAGACCTCCAAAGGCTCGCGACGAGCCGTTTGCCGGCCTTGCCTCGACTGGAGCGAGAGGCGCTTGCACATCGGCGGCGCCGTGGGCGCAGGACTTGCGCGACGATGCTTTGAGCTTGGTTGGACGGAACGCCGGAAACACAGCCGCGCAGTCACCATTACCAGTGCTGGCGAGCGGGCTTTCGACGATCTATTCCAATTTCGCCTCTAAAGGCCCGCAAAGCGATCCGTCGCGCGGATCAAAGCGTCCAACACGCCTGGTTCGGTGAACAGATGGCCGCCGTCGGGAATGATGTTGAGCTCAACCTCCGGCCACGCCTGCTTGAGCCGCCATGCCGCGACCGGCGGAGTGCAGGTGTCGTGCCGGCCCTGGACAATGATGCCGGGGATTCCGCTAAGCCTGGTCGCATTGCGCAAAAGCTGGCCTTCCTCGAGCCAGCCGTGCCGCGCCATGTAATGATTCTCGATCCTGGCGACCGCGACCGCGACTTCGAGGCTTGTGAAATGCTCGATCGTCTCCGGGCTGGGCAGAAGGGTGACGATATCGCCTTCCCATTTGCTCCACGCCTTGGCGGCCGCGAGCCGCGTCTCGCCATCGTCGCTAGTCAGGCGCTTGCGATAGGCGTCGACGAGGTCGCCGCGCTCGCCTTCGGGTATCGCCGCGAGGAATTCCTCGAACTTGTCGGGATAGACTTGGGAGGCGCCGCCTTCCTTGTACATCCAGTTGATCTCATATTGATCGAACAGGAAGATGCCGCGCAGCACCAGCTCGGTGACACGTTCGGGATAGGTCTCCGCATAAGCGAGCGCAAGCGTCGAGCCCCAGCTGCCGCCGAACACTTGCCACTTCTCGACCCTGGCAACCTGCGTCCTTAGCCTTTCGATATCGTCCACAAGATCCCAGGTCGTGTTCGCGTCGAGGCTGGCATAGGGCTTGGACTTGCCGCAGCCGCGCTGATCGAAGACCAGGATCTTATATTTGTCCGGGTTGAACTGGCGCCGATGGTCCGCGCTCGAACCGCCCCCGGGACCGCCGTGAAGAAAGACGACCGGCTTGCCCTTTGGGTTGCCGCTCAGCTCCCAATAGAGGCTGTGGCCGTCGCCGACGTCGAGCATCCCGCTCTCATAGGGATGGATCTCCGGATAGAGCGTTCGCCTGGTCGTCGTGATTGCATCCATCAGAAGCTGAATTCCTCGTAGATATGCGAAACGTCGCGGCCCCACTCATGTTCATATTTGTGCAATAGTCGATCGGCCGGGGTCATGCCCGTTGCAACGACATCGCGCAACGGATCGAGAAATCCGCCTTCGTTATCGCCGGCGCTATTCAGCCGCGCACGCCGCGTGAGACCGCCGGCTGCGATGTCGAGAATCCGGCCGGCGAACTCGCGCATTGTATTGCCGTCGGGAGTGACGGCTTCGAGTGCCAATTTGGGAACGTCGCTGCGGAGCTTCTCGCGTTCGGCGATGCTCCAATGCTCGACCAGTTCCCAAGCCTCCCCGAGCGCCTGCTCGTCGTAGAGCAGCCCGACCCACAGTGCAGGAAGCGCGCAAATCCGGCTCCAGCGGCCGCCGTCGGCGCCGCGCATTTCAAGGAAGCTTTTGAGCCGCACCTCAGGAAAGGCGGTGGAGAGATGATCGGTCCAGTCGGTAAGGGTTGGCATCTCGCCCGGAAGCTGCGGGAGCCGGCCTTCGAGAAAGCTGCGGAAGCTCTCGCCCGCAACGTCGATATATCTGCCGTCGCGATAGACGAAGTACATCGGCACATCGAGCGCATAGTCGCAATAGCGCTCGTAACCGAATCCCTCCTCGAACACGAACGGCAGCATTCCGGTGCGGTCGGGGTCGGTGTCCTCCCAGATTCGGCTGCGGAAACTCTTGTAGCCGTTGGGCTTGCCTTCGGTGAACGGCGAATTGGCAAAGAGCGCAGTCGCTACCGGCTGGAGCGCGAGTCCGACGCGGAACTTCTTCACCATGTCGGCTTCTGATGAATAGTCCAAATTAACCTGTATGGTACAGGTTCGCAGCATCATGTCGAGGCCGAGGCTGCCGACCTTCGGCATGTAATTGAGCATGATGCCGTAACGTCCCTTGGGCATGATCGGGAGCTCGCTGCGCGCCTTGTCGGGCCACATTCCAAGCCCGAGAAAGCCAAGGCCGAGCCTGTCGCCGACCGCAGTGCACTGCTGCAGGTGACGGCCCGACTCGGCGCAGCTCTGATGGAGATTCTCCAGCGGGGCGCCCGAGAGCTCGAACTGACCAGCAGGCTCGAGGCTGATGGTCCCGTCCTTTCCGGTGAGCGCGATGATTTTGCCGCCTTCCTCGACCGGCCTCCACCCGAACTCCGTCAGACCAAGGAGGAGATCACGGATTCCGCCTGGTTCGTCCCACGAGGGCGCTCGATGATCCTCGACACGATAGACGAACTTCTCATGCTCGGTGCCGATGCGCCATTGGTCAGGAGCCTTCTCACCGCCGGCGAACACCGACAACAGATCGTCACGGCTCTCGATCGGCGGGCTCGCGCTGTCGTCGGTGCGGGTCGTCATGGCTGGCGGCGATTAGCCGCGCCGAAGCGGCCGCGCCAGCAAATCCGATTTATGACCGAACCAATCCAGCTTATCGCCAGTCGCCTGCGATCGCCATATAAACTGCGAGCCCGGCGAGCGCGGCAGTCTCGGCGCGCAGAATGCGCGGGCCGAGCGAGATCGAGATCACATTTGGCGCTTCGCGGAGTGCGGCTCGCTCCTTATCGGTGAAACCGCCTTCTGGACCCGTCAGGATCATCGAAGGCCCCGGGGCGAACGCGCCGGCCGGCCAGTCCCCGCCGCCCTCGTCGGCAAAGTAGAGGGTGCGGGCGGCTTCACGCTGCTTCAACATGTCCGCGAGCGGCACAGGTTCGGCAATATCCGGCACCAGCGTCCGCCCGCACTGCTCGCTTGCTTCGATTGCGATGGTTTCGAGCCGCTCGAGCTTCACTCGCTCGGCAATGGTGCGCTGGGTCATCACCGGCAGCAGGCGCGCAGCGCCGAGTTCGGTCGCTTTCTCGACCAGCCAGTCGGTCTGCGCCCGCTTCACCGGCGCGAAGGCGAGCCAGACGTCGGGGACGCTCTCAGTTTCGCGCGTCTTTCGTTCGATCACGAGCCGCATGCGCTTTTTCGCCGCCTCGGCAACCCGCGCGAGCCACTCGCCGGACTTTCCGTCGAACAGGAGCAACTCCGCGCCGACCCCCAGGCGCATCACATTGCCGACATAATTGACCTGCGGCGGGTTAAGCTCGACTGTCGTACCTTCGCTTAGTGGCTGACGAACAAACAGCCGCGGCAGGCTCTTGGGCGGCCAGGCAGGTGTTGCGGGCATTGCGCTTAGTCGAGCCGCGGTGGAGCAAAGGCAAGTGCTGCTTATCCCCTACCGCGCCGAAACGCTTGATCATCACACACCTCCAATTGCTAGAGGAATAGCGACTCACGCGCAGCCTGGATGATTGGCGGGAATGGACTGGATGATGATTTCGTGGCGAGGGTGGGCGGCTTGAACATCACGACTGAAATCGTTCCGGACAGCGAGCGCCGCGGGTTCATCGGCGCGCTTCCGCCTAGGCTGCGGCCGTACGCCAGCCTGATGCGCCTCGACCGGCCGATCGGCACCTGGCTTCTTTACTGGCCCTGCGCATGGAGCGTTGCGCTGGCCGGCGTTGCCGGACGCTTCGAGCTCTTCTTCTGGCTGCTTCTCGGCGCCTTTGCGATGCGCAGCGCAGGATGCGTCTATAACGACATTGTCGATCGGGACCTGGACGGGCGTGTCGAGCGGACGCGCCTGAGGCCGCTGGCGAGCGGGCGCGCGTCCGTGCGCTCGGCATGGGCATTGATCCTCCTGCTCGACCTGGTCGGACTCGTCGTGTTGCTCCAGCTCAAATGGGCCGCTGCGACCATCGCGCTCGTGAGCGTTGCGCCAGTCGCGCTTTATCCCTTCATGAAGCGGATCACCTGGTGGCCGCAGGCGTGGCTCGGGCTGGTCTTTTCTTGGGGCGCGCTGGTCGGTTGGCCGGCGGTCACCGGCAGCCTCGCCTGGCCGGCATTTCTCCTGTGGCTTGGAAGCATCGCCTGGGTTGTCGGCTATGACACGCTCTACGCCATCCAGGACAAAGAGGATGACGCGCTGGTTGGAGTCAAATCCTCCGCTCGCCGGCTTGGCCGCAGGGCGCCGCTTGGAATCGGCATCTTCTATGTGATTGCACTGTTGCTGTGGGGCGCTGCGATCTGGAGCGTGCGTCCGGATTGGCTCGCACTCCTCACCCTCGCGCCGGCCGCGCTGCACCTGGCGAACCAGGCGCTTCGCGCGGATCCCGAAGACGGCGAGCTTGCGCTGAGGCTATTTCGGTCGAACCGGACGACCGGCTTGTTGATTTTCTTGGCAATGCTGGTCGTCGGGCTCGCGCCGCGCTAGTCGCGCGCCCCATGCAATCACCCACGGACGCACGAAACATCGCCGAATCGCTCGTCGAGCGCGGGATCGCCGCTGGGGCGAGCGCAGGCGACGCGCTCTATGTCGGCGACCGCTCTTCTGGAGTGCAGGTGCGGCTCGGTGAAATCGACAGCGTCAGCCGATCCGAAGGCGAACAGATCGGGCTTCGTCTGTTCGTCGGGCAACGCTCTGCGACGGTCGCCTCTTCCGACTTGTCGGACGATGCCATGGGCGTGCTGGTTGAACGGTGCCTGGCAATGGCAAAGGAAGCGCCGGAAGACCCCTATGCGGGCCTCGCTCCAAGTGAACTGCTTCTGCGAGGCGAACTGCCGTCGCTCGATTCGGAAGATGCCCTCGAGCCCGATCCAACCGAGCTCCAAGCGCGTGCCCTGGAAGCGGAGAATGCAGCGCTCGCAGTCAAAGGCGTCACCAATTCGAGCGGTGCTGGAGCGAGCGCATCGGCGATGACCATGGCGCTCGCCACGTCAGGCGGATTTTCGGGGGCCTATCGCACGACGGGCCACGGCTGTTCAGCGGCGGTGATCGCCGGCGAAGGCGCAACGATGCAGCGCGATCACGCGTGGCACAGCGCGCACCACCTGGAGGACCTCGAAAGCGCGTCTGAAATCGGCCGGCGTGCGGGAACTCGCGCGGTTGCTCGGCTCAATCCAACGCGGCCGAAGCCGGGTCAGTATCCGGTGCTGTTCGATCCGCGCGTGTCGTCGACCCTTCTCGGCCACTTGTCCGGGGCGATCAGCGGATCGGCGATCGCAAGAAAGACGAGCTTCCTTCAGGAGAAGCTCAGTGCCGCGGTTTTCGGTGACGCAGTGACGATCGTTGATGATCCGCTGCGTCCGCGCGGGCTGCGCTCGCGCCCATTCGATGGCGAAGGCCTGCGAGTATGGCGGCAGGAGCTGGTATCGAACGGCGTGCTCAGACAATGGATCGCCGAAAGCGCTTCGGCACGACAACTTGGTATCGAGCCGACGGGGCACGCAGCACGCGGTGTCGGCGGAGCCCCGAGCGCGTCGCCAAGCAACCTTTATATGGCCGCTGGGCCGCGGAGTCGCGAAGAACTGCTCGCGGCCACGCCGGAAGCCGTGTTGATCATCGAGCTGATCGGGCAAGGGGTGAATCCAGTGACCGGCGACTACAGCCGCGGCGCGGTCGGCTTCATGGTACGCGGCGGCGAGATCGCCGAGCCGGTTGCAGAGATCACTATTGCATCGAACCTGATCGACATGTTTGCGACTCTGGAGCCGGGAAGCGATCTCGAGTTCCGCCGTGGAATTGACGCACCCACGATCCTTGTGCCGGAAATGACCGTCGCGGCGGCTTAGGCCTCGGCGGGGATCCGCCGCACGCCGAGCCGCGGGATCTCGATCTTCGGGCAGCGGTCCATCACCACTTTGAGCCCGGCAGCTTCCGCTTTTCGCGCGGCCTCCTGGTTGATCACGCCGATCTGCATCCAGACCGCCTTCGCGCCAACGAAGATCGCCTGTTCGACCGCTTCGGCCGCGGCTTCGGGACGGCGGAAGATGTCGACGATGTCGATCGGCAGTCCGATCTGCGCGAGCTCGCGCCAGACGAACTCTCCGAGGACATGCTCGCCGGTGATCTGGGGGTTGACCGGGATGATGCGATAGCCCCGGTCCTGGAGGAACTTCATCACGCCGTAGGACGGGCGGTTCGGGCGGTCCGACGCGCCGACGACCGCTATGGTTCGGGCCTTCGTCAGAAGTTCGGCAATGTCCTCGTCGCTGGTCAGCGGCATTGGACGACAACGGTTCAGTGGACGGGTGTTTCCAATGCTTGGAGCAGCTTGCGAGCAATGGCGGCAAATGCTCCGGATTCAGCGCTGTTCGAGCCAGCTGGCGGTCGACCAGCGTCCGACGCCTCGCGGATTGCGAGCGACAACGGCAGACGGCCCAGGAAGGGAACGCCCATCTCGGCCGCTGCGGCTTCCGCGCCGCCGGTGCCGAACGGGTGCGATGCCTGGCCGCAATCGGGACAAGTGTAGATCGCCATATTCTCGATCATCCCGAGCAGCGGAACGCTGGTCTTGTTGAACAGATCGACTGCTCGCCGCGCGTCGATCAGCGACAGGTCCTGCGGAGTCGAGACGATCACTGCGCCGGCGGGGCGGGAGCGCTGAATCAGCGACAGTTGAACGTCGCCCGTGCCGGGCGGCAGGTCGACGAGCAGAAGTTCGGTGTCACCCCAGTCGGCGTCCACGAGATTGGCGAGCGCGCCGGTGGCCATCGGCCCGCGCCAAGCGAGCGCGTGGCCGGCCGAGACGAGTTGCCCGAGCGACAGGAAGCGGATGCCGTGGGCCTCGACCGGGATCAGTTTTTCATTTTCCGCGGTGGGCTTCTCGTGGCTGCCGAGCAAAGTTGGTTGCGAGGGCCCGTAAACGTCGGCGTCGATCAGCCCAACTTTCTTGCCCATGCGCGCCAGCGCTATTGCAAGATTGGCAGCGACGGTCGACTTGCCGACACCGCCCTTGCCGCTGCCGACTGCAACCAGGGTCCGCGCCGCCTGGGCGGCAGTCATTGCGATCCGCGCTTCCCTGACTCCGGGAACTGCAAGGGCTGCGGTCTTCAGCTCATCTTCCATCTTGCGAGCCTCGGGCGAGCTCAGCCCTGTCGCATCCACGATGATCGTCGCCACCCCGTTCGCGAGCTTTCGCGAACGGATCCGCTCGTCGTGCGGAAGTTCAGACAAAGGGTCCGCCGGCTGGTCCATTGGCGCCACATAGGAAGCAGCGCTTCGCTTGCCACTGTTTTTCGCGTGCGCTGCCTCTATATTCGGCGTCGATGAGCACGATTTCCGGGTGGGGCAGCCGCGTGCGCGGTCTGTTCACCGACACCAAGGGCCCCTGGGGGCCGAGCGGCAGCGGCGGCGAGCCGCCGTCGAGCGACGACTCCCGCAGCAGCGGTCCGTGGGGCGAACCGCCCAAGCGCGGGCGCGGCATCGGCGGCGGGCCGAGCGTTTCCGCACTCGACGAATTCCTCCGCCGGAGCCGCGCACGCTTCAGCGGTGGCGGCGGCGGAGGTCTGCCTGCGCGGCCCGATCGTTCGCTGATCATCTGGGCGGTTCTCGGGCTTGTCCTGATCTGGCTGCTGTGGACCAGCACGCATTCAATCGCACCCGGTCAGAGCGGCGTAGTCACACAGTTCGGCCGATACAGCCGGACGCTAGGCCCCGGCGTCAGCTTCACGCTGCCCTCGCCGATCGAACGAGTGAGGAAGGTCGACGTGCAGAAAATCCAGTCGCTCGAGCTGGGTTCGTCCAGCTCGGACGATCTCATGCTCACCGGCGACCAGAATCTGATCGACCTCGCCTATCAGGTCCGCTGGAATATCCGCAGTCCGGAACTCTTCTTGTTTCAAATGGCCAAACCGGAAGAGACGATCCGCGAAGTTGCTGAGAGCGCGATGCGGGCGGTGATCAGCCAGGTGACGCTGAACGACGCAATGGGCGACCGCCGGGCCGAAATCGAAGCTCAGGTCGCTCAGAACATGCAGCGAATCCTGGATTCCTATCATTCCGGGATTCAGGTGCAGGGTATTGCGATCAAGCAGGCCGATCCGCCCGACCAGGTCAACGACGCGTTCAAGCAAGTGACCGCTGCCCAGCAGCAGGCACAGAGCTTCATCAACGGCGCCAACGCCTATGCACTCCAGCTGCGCCAGAAGGCCGAGGGCGATGCGACTGCGTTCGACAAGGTCTATGCTCAGTACAAGCTTGCGCCCGAGGTCACCCGGCGCCGCATGTATTATGAAACGATGGAGCAGGTTCTCTCGCGCGTGAACAAGACAATCGTCGAAGCGCCGGGGGTCACGCCCTACCTGCCGTTGCCGGCCGTCAAGCAGCCGCAACAGCAGGAGGAGCGGCAGCAGTGACTGGATTCGTTCGCAACCGTCCACTGCTCATGGGGGTGATCGCGCTTGCGATCCTGTTCCTGCTCTACGTCAGCTTTCCGATCGTACCGGAGACGAAGGAAGCGCTCGTGGTTCGCTTCGGCAAGCCGATTGCGGTCCTCAACCAGTACGAGCCGGGGCGTCCGATCGGTGCCGCAGGCGCTGGTCTCGGGTTCCGGATTCCCGGAGTCGATCAGCTGGTGTGGATCGACAAACGCGTCCAGGATGTCGACATGCAGCGCCAGCAGGTTCTGTCGACCGATCAGCGCCGGCTCGAGGTCGACGCGTTCGCCCGCTACAGGATCGTCGATCCGCTGCGCATGTACATCAGCGCCGGAACCGAGGATCAGCTGCGCGACCAGCTTCGGCCAATCCTCGGGTCCGAAGTGCGCAACGAGCTCGGCCGGGTCGAGTTCGCGTCGCTCCTCACCCCGGAACGCCAGGGGATCATGGACAGCGTGCGCAATTCGCTGAACCGGATTGCAAGCCAATATGGCGTCAAGGTTATCGACGTGCGCATCAAGCGCACTGACCTGCCCGATGGCGCACCTTTGTCTGCGGCCTTCGACCGCATGCGCACGGCGCGTGAACAGGAGGCCCGCTCAATTCTTGCCCAAGGCCAAAAGCAGGCGCAGATCATCCGCGCCGAAGCCGACGCCGAGGCCGCCCAGACCTATGCCGCAAGTTTCGGCAAGGACCCGGACTTCTACGACTTTTACCGGGCGATGCAGAGCTACCAGACCACGTTCGTAGGCGACGGTCAGGAGAAATCGGCACCGACGACCATGATCCTGTCGCCGCAGAATGACTATTTGAAGGAATTCACTGGACGTTCGAAGTGAACTTCTAACGTTCAAATGCGGTTAAGCGCCATGGGCGATTAGCGCCCTTGCGTCTCACCCCAATAAATGGAGTATCGATGAGGTCGAAGGAGTCCGGAAAAGTGCGCTACGCCTATGGGGTCACGATGGCCCTGCTTCTCGGGGGAACTGCATTCTCTCTCGCAACGGGGCAGGCGGGCGCTCAGGTTCCGCAGAACGCGCCCGGTACCGCGGCGCTCGCTCCGCGGGCCGGCGCTCCGATGTCCTTCGCGGACCTGGTCGCCAAGCTGCAGCCAGCGGTGGTCAACATCTCGACCAAACAGCGTGTGCCGGTGAAGGCGCAGGCCGATCCGCTCGAGCAATTCTTCCGTCAGTTCGATCCCAATCAGCAACCTGGTGCCAACGATAACAGCGGAAGCGGCGGTCAGCCGCGCACCCGCGAGGCCGGCTCGCTGGGATCGGGTTTCATCATCTCGCCCGACGGCTATATCGTCACCAACAACCATCTGATCCAGGGACTCACCGGCACCGGCACGGTCGATACGATCACCGTCAAGACAACCGATGGTCGTGAATTTCCGGCAAGGATCGTTGGACGCGACGAGACATCCGACCTCGCACTGCTGAAGATCGACGGCCAGAATTTGCCGTTCGTCCAATGGGGCGACAGCACCAAGGCGCGAGTCGGCGATTGGGTGATCGCGATCGGCGATCCTTATGGCGTCGGAAGCACGGTTACTGCCGGAATCATCTCCGCGCTTCACCGCAGCATCACCGGGACGGGCGCCTACGACCGCTACATCCAGACGGATGCCGCGATCAACATGGGCAATAGCGGCGGCCCGATGTTTGATCTGAACGGCAATGTCATCGGCATCAACTCGGCGCTCATCTCGCCGACCGGCGCCTCCGTGGGCATCGGCCTCGCCATTCCTGCGGAAGCGGCCAAGCCGGTGATCGATGCGCTGAGGAAGGGTCAGCGTCCATTGCGCGGTTATCTTGGGGTCAGCCTGCAGCCGGTCGACGAGGATCTTGCGCCCGCGCTCGGCATTCCCAAGGACACCGGCGAGCTCGTCCGCTCGGTCGTGCCGGGCGCACCGGGCTCTCGCGCCGGCCTCGCCCAGGGCGATGTGATCGTCAAGGTGAACGGCCACCAGGTTACGCCCGACCAGACGGTCTCCTATCTTGTCGCGAACACGCCCGTCGGCCAGCGTGTCCCACTCGAAATCATCCGCAGCGGCAAGCGTGCGACCGTGTATGTTCAGGTCGGGGAGCGCCCGCCGGAGGACCAGCTGGCAAAACTTGGCGCCGGCGGCGGAACCCAAAGCGACGGCACCCCTGCGCCCACTGCACCGCAGCGTGCTCTGGGCTTGTCGCTTGCGCCGTTGACGCCCGAGCTCGGCCGCGCAGCCAACCTTCCGCCCAATGCGCGCGGAGTGATCATCACCACGATCGATCCCAACTCCAATGCAGCCGAGCAGGGCCTGCAGCGCGGCGATCTCATCGTGTCGGTGAATAATCAGCCGGTAAGCACGCCGGGCCAGGTGATTGCCGCAATCGATGCTGCGCGCAAGGCCGGCCGCTCGAGCGTCCTGCTGCTGGTCCAGCGCGGCACGACCCCGGGCGTGTTCGTCGGAGTCGACATCACCGGCAAATAGTCGCCCGTTCCCCGCCAATCCATGCTCCGAGCGGCTCGCCCGAGCCGCTCCGCTTGCCTTGACTGATCGCCCGCTTGTCCCGAATCCTTACGATGCGTGAGATTCGCTTTATCCGTGGTCCGCTTTAAAGGGGACGCCGGGAGACGAGGGACTGGTGGCCGATCCGAGTTGCAAGGTGATCGAAGGGCTCGAGCGCGAATGGCGCGACGCTCTGTGCGGCAAGAATATGGAGCGGCTCCAAGCGCTCGTACACAAGGATTTCGTACTGATCGGAACCCGCTCGACCGGGCCGTTCATGATGACCCGCGACGAATGGTTCGACGCGATCCAGCGCCGCGAGGTGGATGCGATCGACGTCGAGATCGAGGACGCGACCATCCTTGAAAATGTGATGATCGGCACGGTCCACGCCCGCTGGCGGCTCAAATATCTCGGACGGATCATCGAGGATTGTGTCGTCCTCACCGACGTCTGGGTGAAGGACGAAGGGCACTGGCAGGCGATCCGTCGTCATTCGACGCCGGCGCCGCCCGGTGCCTGCGATCTCAAGGGGGGAGAGTGAAATGGCGACTCAGGCTGGGGTAAGTCGAGGTCTGCGCGCGGGCGGGAACATCAAGGAACTCACCCTTCGCGGGATCATCCTCGGCGCGCTGATCACCGTCATCTTCACGGCTGCGAACGTCTACCTCGGCCTCAAGATCGGAATCACCTTCGCGACATCGATCCCGGCCGCAGTCATTTCCATGGCGGTGCTGAAGGCCTTCCGAGACTCGACGATCCAGGAAAACAACATTGTCCAAACGATCGCCTCGGCGGCAGGAACGCTATCGGCCATCATTTTCGTTCTGCCCGGCCTGATCATGGTCGGCTGGTGGACCGGCTTCCCTTACTGGCTGTCCGTGGCCGTCATCGGAATCGGCGGAATTCTTGGGGTCATGTATTCGGTGCCACTGCGGCGTGCGCTCGTCACTGGGACCGATCTTCCCTACCCCGAAGGCGTCGCCGCAGCGGAAGTGCTCAAGGTCGGGGCCGGCGTCGGCGGTGCTGAGGAGAATCGTCGCGGTCTCGTGCTGATCAGCGGGTCGACCCTGGTCTCGGCTGTCTACTTCCTTTTTGCCAAGACGAGGCTCGTCACCGACGCTGCGGCAAAGACCTTTCGAATCGGCTCGGCCGCGTCCGGCATCTCCGCGAGCCTGTCGATGGCGCTCATTGGCGTCGGGCATTTGGTTGGTCTGGCAGTCGGGCTCGCAATGGTTGTGGGGATGGTCATCAGCTGGGTGTTCATCGTGCCCCATTGGAGCCAGGATCCGGGGTTGATTGCTCAGGCCGCAGGCGATCTCGACAAACTGGTCGGCACTGCCTTCCGACTGAAGGCCCGGATGGTCGGCGCTGGAACGATTGGTGTGGCTGCTATCTGGACTCTGCTCCGGATCATCGGTCCGATCGTCGGCGGGATCAGCGCAGCGCTTGCCGCCAATCGCGAGCGAAAGGCCGGCCGCGGAGCCGATCTGCCGATTACTGAACGCGACATTCCCATCGGAATCGTCGGCGCGACCATTCTCGTCTCGATGATCCCGATCGGATTCCTGCTTCACGCTTTTGGAAACACGGCGCCGATCGCCGCCGAACCGAGCGCGACGATCGTGCTGAGCATCGTCTACACGCTGATTGCGGGCGTCGTGATCGCGGCCGTGTGCGGCTACATGGCCGGCCTGATCGGCGCATCGAACAGCCCGATCTCGGGCGTCGGAATTCTTTCGGTGCTGGGCATTTCGCTGATCCTGGTCGCGCTTTTCCCGCACGCCGCCGGCGATGAGACCAAGGCGCTCGTCGCCTTCGCCTTGTTCGTGACTGCAATCATCTTCGGTGTCGCAACCATCTCCAACAATAACCTTCAGGATCTGAAGACCGGCCAGCTGGTCGACGCCACGCCCTGGCGACAGCAGGTCGCGCTCGTGCTCGGCGTCGTGTTCGGCGCGCTGGTCATTCCTCCGATCCTCGACCTGCTCAACACGGCCTTCACCTTCCAGGGCGCGCCTGGGGCGCGGGCCGCGACTGCGCTCGCCGCGCCCCAGGCCGCAATCATCTCGACGATTGCGCAGGGTGTTCTCGGCGGCAGCCTCGACTGGGGCTTGATCGGCCAGGGCGCGATCATCGGCGTGGTCGCAGTGATCATCGACGAGCTCTTGAAAAGCAGATCGAACCGCCGGCTTTACCTGCCGCCACTCGCCATCGGCATGGGCATCTACCTGCCGCTCGAGGCAGACCTGTTGATCCCGGTCGGGGCAGTCCTCGGCTGGTTCTACAACCGCTGGGCAGTGACGGCGCGCAGCCCGGCATTTGCGGAGCGCATGGGCGTGCTGATGGCCACCGGCCTGATCGTCGGCGAAAGCCTGATGGGCGTGGTCTACGCCTTTGCCGTCGCAGCCGCGGAAAAGGCGGGCTCGAAGGACAGCGCAAATGTGCTCGCAGTGATCGAGCCCTATTCGTGGGTGATCGAAGTCAGCATTGTCGTTTTCTCGATCGCAATCGCAGCGCTCTATTTCTGGACCAGGGCTCGGGCCTCGGTGGCGCCCGCATTCGACGAAGCTGGTACTCCGGAGCCGACGTTCCGTTAGTTCAGGAGCACCGCCTTCCTAAGGGCAGCGGGCGAAAGTGGATCCGCTCCAGCCTCTGCCTCGCGCACCAATGCGACGATCGCGCGATTGACGGGCGCATCGCGCTGCAGGTGCTGTGCCAGCCGCACGAGCTCGCCGTTCAGATAGTCGATCTCCGTCGTGCGGCCGGCGGCGAGATCGTCGGCCATCGACGAGCGCGCCCTCGAGTCAATCTTCCACCGTTTGAGGAAGAAGCGGTTGAACAGCCAATTGGGCGACTTGATGATTCGAGGCAGCATTTGGAGCGATATCGGGCCGACCGTCGCCGGCTCGAGCTCAGCGCGCTTAAGCAGCTCGAGGCCTTCCTCGATCGAAGCTGCGAACACCCGGCGATAGTCCCTCTGCTTCAGCTCCTCCTGCAGCGTGCGGCCGGACAGCGCATTGACCGCATTGTTGAGATTGATGAGCAGCTTGCCCCAGGCGAGTCCGAGCATGTCGTCCGAAAGTTTGAGTGCTGCGCGGCTGCCTCCGATCGCGTCCGCGAGCGGCCCAATGGTCGCCCGCCGGTCGGCGTATAGATCGCCTGCGACGCCTTTGTGGAAGCGCCCGTTGCCAAGATAGGCGACATTATACGGCACCATCCCACGCGCGATCTCGAACCTCCCGCCGAGCTCCTGCTCCAGCAGGTCGACGTTGCTGACGCCATTCTGGAAGCTGATGATCGTGGCGCCTCGGTCGGCGTGTTTTGCGATCTCGGCGGATGCTGCTTGGGTGTCCCCGCTTTTGACCGTCAGCGCAATGATCTGCGCACTTTCAAGCGCCTCGGGCCCGCATCGATAGTCGATGGCGCCCGGCGCGAGACGCGCCTGCCAGCCGCTATAGTCGCTCAGCGTGAGCCCATGCTCGCCGATGTCCTTGGAAAGCTTTGGACGGCCGATGAAGGCAACCGGCAATCCTGCTGCTGCCCAGGCGCCTCCGATGAAGCAGCCGACCGAGCCTGCGCCCAGGATTGCGACCTTCGGCCCAGCGGCCATTCCTATCCTCTGCCGCGGTACGCTTGCACACCTTGGTCGGGAAGCCACAGGTTTTCGGGCGGTGCACCGCTCTGCCAGAAGACGTCGATCGGCATTCCGCCACGGGGATACCAATAGCCCCCGATCCTCAGCCATTCGGGCTTCATCTCTTGCATAAGGCGCTGCCCGATTCCGACGGTCACATCCTCGTGGAAACCGCAATGGTTGCGGAACGAGCCGAGGAACAGCTTGAGGCTCTTGCTTTCGACGATGCTATCGCCGGGCGCATAGTCGATGACCAAATGGGCGAAGTCCGGTTGTCCGGTCACTGGACAGAGGGAGGTGAATTCGGGCGCGGTAAAGCGAACCAGGTAGAGCGCACCCGGGCGAGGATTCGGCACATAATCGAGTACCGCCTGTTCCGGCGAAGCGGGCAGGCTGCTGGTCTTGCCGAGGTGCTGCGTATCCATCGCGGATGCTTCTACGCGGCTGTTGCAGGCTCCGGCAACGTCCAGTCAATCGGTGCGTATCCGCGGCTTTGAAGGAAAGCGTTGGCCTTCGAGAAATGGCGGCAGCCGAAGAAGCCGCTGTGGGCGGACAAGGGCGAGGGGTGCGGCGCCTTGAGGACCAGGTGCCGAGAGCTTTCGACGAATGCTGCCTTTTTCTGGGCATAGCTGCCCCAGAGCATGAACACGACCGGTTCGGTCTTTGCGTTCACTTGGCGGATGATCGCGTCGGTGAAGCGTTCCCAGCCCCGCTCACGGTGCGAAGCAGCGCGGCCCATCTCGACCGTCAGCACGCTGTTGAGAAGCAGCACTCCCTGCTTCGCCCAAGGTTCGAGGAAGCCGTTGCGCGCCGGCCTAAGGCCGAGGTCGCTTTGGAGCTCCTTGAAGATATTGCCGAGACTCGGCGGCAGCTGCACGTCGGGCTTCACGGAAAAGCAGAGGCCGTGCGCCTGGCCCGGGCCGTGATACGGATCCTGGCCGAGAATCACGACGCGCACCTCGTCGAGCGGGGTGAGATCGAGCGCGCGGAACCACTCGTTGCCCTTGGGAAAGATCCGTTTGCCCTGCTGCTTCTGGCTCAGAAGGAAGCGCTTCAAATCGGTCATATAGCCTTGCGCGAATTCTCCGCGAAGCGGCCCGAGCCAGCTCGGATGCAATCGGATTTGCTCAGTTGTCATTGCAGTCATTGCGAGGGTAGCGAAGCAATCTGAAGATGGCTCGATCGCTGATTGCCACGGCCCGTCGGGCCCCGCAACGATGAGGAGAAGATATGGAATCGCTGGTTTCGACCGATTGGCTCGCGCAGCATCTGGGTGAGCCTGACCTCGTAACCGTCGATTGCACCTGGTTCATGCCTTCGCTGCGGCGCGATGCATGGCAGGAATATTTGGAGATGCACATTCCCGGGGCTCGATTCCTCGACATTGACGAGGTTGCCGACCGTTCAAATCCCGCCCCGCACATGCTCCCCAATGCAGGGCAATTCGGTGCTGCGATGGAGACGCTCGGGATCGACCGCAAGGACCGGATCGTCGTCTATGACAAATCGCCGCATCGGACCGCCGCCCGGGGCTGGTTCACATTTCGGCATTTCGGAGCGAGCAAGGTAGCGCTGCTCGATGGCGGTTTTCAAAAATGGCTGGCGGAAGGACGCCCAACCGAGGACGGCGAGGCGCGACCGCGGGCCGCCAAATTCGCGTCCAGCGAATTGCCCGACGTGGTTGCAAAGAACCAGATCCTGGCCGGCCTCGAGCTTCCGCTCCTCGATGCCCGCGGCCGCGCCCGATTTGAAGGCAGCGAGCCTGATCCGCGCGAGGGAGTCGCGCCCGGTCATATTCCCGGGGCACGGAACCTGCCGTCGGCCAAGCTCTATAATGCGGATGGAACATTCAAAAGCAGGGACCAGCTGCTCCAGCTTTTTGAAGCTTCCGGAATCGATCCGCGGCAGCCGTTCGCGGCCACCTGTGGATCGGGGGTCACCGCAAGCGCGCTGATCTTCGCCGCCCATCTTCTCGGAAACGACCGGACCAGGCTTTACGATGGAAGCTGGAGCGAATGGGGCGCCGATCCGGAAACCCCGAAGGCGCTCGGTCCAGCCTAGGTCAGAACGATGCCCGCGACTTGGCGGAGCTCGCGTCGGATCTGATCGACGAGCGCCTCGCTTGCGGCGCGATGCGGCTCACGCCCCTCGTTTCTCTGGCCAAGGATTGCCTCGATACCCGCGGCCGTCGCACCGACGAGGCGCGCCGAACGGCGATCAAAGCATCGCTGTTTCGCTTCGCCTGCGTCGTTCCATGCCGACGCCAGACGATCATCCTTGTCCTCGCCGGGTCCGTTGCTGAAGCCTCCCTCGACCAGCCGTAGCGCATGGCGGACGCTGGCGAGCCTGGACACCGCCTCGGCATAGGCCTCCGGCCGCGCTTCGGGTTCGTGCTGGGGGATCAGGTGAAGCATCCTTCCCGGCTAACCCGACAGGGTTAGGAAAGGATGAATCCCCCTCGATGGATCGGGCGCAAGACAGGTCTTGCGGGCTGACCGCTTAAGCCCCGCTCTTCTCGTCGATGTCGCGCAGGATCCAGCCACGCTGTGGAATGGTTTCGATGAACTCTGCGCCGCCGCTCGCATTCCTCAGCTTCTTGCGCAGCTTGGAGATGAACACGTCGATGATCTTGGGCTGCGGCTGGTCGTCGGCGCGGCGGTAGAGATGCTTCAGAAGCATTGCTCGGGTAACGACATTGTTGCGCGCGAAAGCCAGCAGCTCGAGGACCCGATATTCCATCTCGGTGATACCGATCGGGTGACCGTCGATCCGGATCAAGCGCTGCACCTGATCGACCGACAGGCGACCGCCGCACAGGGTTTCGGGCATCTCGCCACCGGTGGCGCGAAGGCTGGCGAGCAGGCGCGATGCAGCTTCCTCGCTGTCCTCGGGCGATACGCTGCGCGGACTACCGATGATCACCTGCTGGATGTCGGCGAGCATCTTGTGCGCTTCCTCGACGAGCCGAGTGCCCTCTTCGAAGCGGCGTCGCGAGCGGTCGAGCATCGATTCGATCTCGACCAGCCGGGCAGGAAGATTGGTTGTGGCCATTCTCTAGATTTCCGCTCCCCCGCTCATTCTCTACTGGCCGGCCTGCGCCGACGCGACGTTGGTGTTCGCGTTGGCCGCGGTCAGGATCTGCACCGTCATTGGGCCCTTGTCCACAATCCGCGTGCCCGGATCCCACACCTGGCTGCGAATTCCCATCTGCGCGTCGTTGCGACCGGCGGCGTCGAGGAGGCTGGTCTCGCCCGGGCTGCGCTGGGCTGGACCGCCGAACAATGCGTCAATTGCCTGCTGCTGCGCCTCATTGGGAGTGAGACCGCCAGTCCCGGCAACGGGCGGCGCGAGGCTGAAGTCGGGCGGAATGATGAGCGGCGCGTTGCGCGCCACGGCGAATTCGTCGGGCGTCGACGATCGGCGGTGGGCACAGCCGCTCGCCGTCACGGCCGCTGCGATCACCAGAGCGGTCAAAACTTTACGCATGTTCGATAGTCTCCTCGGGGTCGCTGCCCTTTGCCTGATCTTTAGGGCTCAGGAACGCACGCAGCAACAGGATCACGACTGCAATGCTAATCGCCGCATCGCCGACGTTAAATATCAAAAATGGGCGGAATTCGCCAAAGTGGAGATCGGCGAAATCGACCACATAGCCGTGGAGCGTGCGGTCGAGGATGTTGCCGAGCGCGCCGCCTAGCACCATTCCCAGCGCGATCTGCTCGATGCGGTGCTTTTCGCGTCCCAGCCAATAAGCAACGCCGACGGCGATCGCCGAAGTCAGTGCGACCAGCATCCAGCGGCCGGTCTCGGTCGTGGCATTGAGGAGACCCAGCGAGATGCCAATGTTCTGCGTGTAGGTGAACTGGAAGAAAGGGACGATATAGAGCTGGTCGCCGACGTGATTGACGCCGAGCGGCCCCGTCACCCACCATTTCACGAGCTGGTCGAGCCCGAATATGGCGAGCGCGACCAGGAAACCGAAGCGCCGGTCAGCCATTCACCGCCTCCTGGCAGCGCAGGTCGAGCCCGCCGCTCTGGCTTACGTCGGGCCGATGGCGCCAGCAGCGGCCACATTTGTTGTTCGAGGTCTTCACCACGTTCCAATCGCCTTTGTGGACTGTCGAGGTGATGAACAGTTCCTCGAGCAGCTCCGGATCCTCGTCGCTTGGAACCCATACTTCCGCTTCAAGGCTCGATCCTAGGACTTTGTCACGGCGCAGCGGCTCAATCCGCTCGGTGACCTCGGCACGAAGGGCGCGAAGCCCATTCCAGCGCTGCTCGTCGGCATCGACCGGCGGGATGAGCGGCCATTCGAGCAGGTGGACCGATCCCATATCAGGATAGCGGGTTGCCCAGACCTCCTCGCTCGTGAACACCAGGACCGGCGCCAGCCAGCGTACGAGCGCGTGGAACAATGTGTCGAGTACCGTCCGATATGCCCGCCGCTTCACCGACCCTGGCGCGTCGCAATAGAGGCTATCCTTCCGGATATCGAAGTAGAAAGCCGAAAGGTCATTGTTTGCGAAATCGCTCAGCAGCCGCGTGTAAGTGTTGAAATCGAAGTCTTCGACCGCATTGCGCAGCTTCTGGTCGAGCACTGCCGTCAAATGCAGCATGTAGACATCGAGCTCGGGATAGACGGAAATGTCGTCCAGCCGTTCTTGCTCGCTGAATCCGTCGAGCGCTCCGAGCAGATAGCGGAACGTATTGCGCAGCTTGCGATACTGGTCGGCGACGCCCCCCAGTATTTCCTTGCCGATCCGGTGGTCTTCGGTGAAGTCGACCGACAGCGCCCAGAGGCGCAGGATGTCGGCGCCATACTCCTTCATGAGGTCCAGGGGGCTGATGGTGTTGCCCAGGCTCTTGGACATTTTCATGCCCCTGGCGTCCATTGTGAAGCCGTGGGTCAGAACCGCATTGTAGGGCGCGCGCCCGCGTGTTCCGCAGCTTTCGAGCAACGACGACTGGAACCAGCCACGATGCTGGTCCGAACCTTCGAGATACAGGTCGGCCGGCCAGCTTTCCTCGGGCCAGTGGCCGCTTTCCAATGTGAAGACGTGGGTGCAGCCGCTGTCGAACCAGACGTCGAGAATGTCGTTGACCATCTCATAATCGTCGGGGTTGCGATTGCCGAGGAAATGCCCCGCATTCGCTGCGTCCCAGGCATCGACGCCCTGCTGCTTCACCGCTTCGACGATCCGCTGATTGACCTCACGGTCGACCAGCAGCTCGCCGCTCCCTCTTTCGACGAAAAGCGCGATCGGCACGCCCCAGGCGCGCTGCCGGCTGATAACCCAGTCGGGGCGCTGCTCGACCATCGAGCCCAAGCGGTTGCGGCCCTTCTCCGGAACGAAGCGCGTTGCAGCAATGGCGTTCATCGCAAGCTGGCGGAGCGACGGGTCGCGGTCGTCAGCGCTCTCATTGACGCCGCCGCCTTCGCTTTCCCAGCGCTGCTCGGCGCGGGTCAATGACATCAGGTGCGGCAGCGGCTTGTCCATCGCGATGAACCATTGGGGCGTACAGCGATAGATGACCTTCGCCTTCGATCGCCACGAATGCGGATAGCTGTGCCGGAAATCGGAGCTCGCCCCGAGCAATGCACCTGTCTCGCGCAGGTCGGAGCAGATTGGTCCGTCGGGCGCGTTGAACTTGGCGTTGATGACGCTGCCCTGTCCGCCAAGCCATGGCCAGTCGGGCCGATAGAATCCGCCCGCATCGACCGCGAACACCGGCTCGATGCCGTTCGCCTTGCACAGTTCGAAATCATCCTCGCCATGATCGGGCGCCATGTGGACCAGGCCCGTACCCTGGTCGGTGGTCACGAAGTCGCCCTCGAGGAACGGCCGCGGCCTCGCGAAGAAGCCGCCTCGCTCGTGCATCGGGTGGCGGGCGATCGTGCCGGCGAGCTCGGATCCTTTGAAAGTGCGACGGCTGATGGGGAGCGACGGCGAGAGGAGACCTGAGCGCGTCATAAACTCCGACAGGAGCTGGGACGCGACAAGATATTTGCCGGCAGACGCCGGGCCTGCGAGTTCAACGAGCGAATATTCGACGTCCTGCCCATAAGCGATTGCCTGGTTCACGGGGATCGTCCACGGCGTGGTGGTCCAGATCACCGCATATGCGCCGACCAGCTCGGGAATCGGACTCTCGACAATCTCGAACGCGACATCGATTTGGGTCGAGACAATGTCTTCATATTCGATCTCGGCTTCGGCGAGCGCGGTCTTTTCGACCGGCGACCACATCACCGGCTTCGCACCGCGGTAGAGCTGGCCGGTCTCGGCGAACTTGAACAGCTCGGAAACGATGGTCG
>CBJLMA010000038.1:0-22351 GCA_966424035.1 uncultured Sphingomonas sp.
AGGAGGAGGAGGCGGCGGCGGCGGCACCGGGCACGTCGCGGTCGCCGGGATCACCGAACCGTCCGGGCAGGTCTGCGTCGCCGGAGGAGGCGGCGGAGGCGGCGGTGGCGGAGGCGGAGGCGGAGCCGCTGCTGCGGGAGCACCGAAGTTCAGCCGGAACCCGGCCGAGACACCATTGCTGTGCAGATCGTTACGGTACGTGCCTTCATAACCTGCGAAGATCATGAAGTTGCGGTTGACACCGTAGCTCAGGCCGGCGTCGCCATCGAATTCCGCCCGACCGGTCGGAACCGCGGAGACGGTGAAGGCCGACGCCGTGTTGCCGTTGAAGTAGGCGCTGACGTTGTTGTTGTGGCGCTTGAGGTCATATTTGAACGCCAGGCGAGCATAAGGCGCGAGCCCAAGCCCCTTGTTCGATCCGACGTCCAGGCCGACGACCGCGTCCGTGCGGCGGATGCGGATATCGTTGACCGTCAGGTCGGCCGCTCCGGCGCCAGATTCCGTGAAGGAATTGATGCGGCCATCGCTCCAGTCGAGACCGACGAACGGACGAGCGGAGATGTCGCCGCCGAAGCTCGCGTTATAGCCGACCGTGCCGATCACCCTCCACAGGTGACCGGTAGGCGAAGCCGTTGCGGTCCGGGCGATGGGAACGACGTTGGCGATGCCACTGATGTCGATATTCTTGGTGGCGTGCACCTTGCCGTGCTCATATGCGGCCTGCACGTCGACATCGAGTGGCCCCATCGCATAGTCGGCATAGCCGCCGAACTGCCAGCTGTTCTCGCGACCGCTGCTGGTTTCGACATTGCTGCTATTGCGCAGCTTGTACTTGACCTTGTCGTGCGAGTAGCCGGCAGCCGCTCCAACGGTCAGGCCGCCGCTGCGATAGTCGACACCCAGCGCTGCGCCATAGATGTCCTGGTCGCTGCCGAACATGAACGAGCGATTGCGGCCCTTGCCCCACTCGCCGTAGCCGCGGCCCCAGATGCTGAAGCCGCCGCCCGGATTGGGCGTGCCGTGCATCTGCAGCGCGACCTGGCGCGTGAACAGCTCGCCGGTGTTGTAAAGCGCATTGGCATAGGCGCCGTATGGCTCGGGGCTCACCTGGTCGAAGAACTGCTCCGCCTGGGCCACGGTCATATTATCGACGTCGGTGACGAGGGTCGCTGCATCGCCGGTAGCGCCGGCGACCAGTCCCTGGAAGCCGTTGGCAACAGCGATCTGGTTGGGCGTCGCAGAGGCGGCAATGCCGGTCGCGTAAGGTGTCCGGCTGACGGTCAGGCGGTAAACCTGGTCAGTGCCGCTGAGCGTCACGATGCCGGTCGTGGCGAAGCTCAGGAACGGCGAGATGGTGGCGCCGGTCGTCGATGCGAAGGAGCCGGTGATCCCACCCGCTGCATTGATGACGTCATAATTTGTACCCGCGACGTAGAGCACGCCGGTTTGCGGGTTCAGCGCCAGCGTACCGCCCAGCACTGCGTTCCCCGGAGTGCCTGTGACCAGGACCTGGTCATAACCCGTGCCGGGAGTGCCCGTCGGAGTCAGGTCGATGTTCAGCGTTCCAGTCGCGGTCTGGGTAAACGGACCGTTGACGACATGGAAAATGCCCGGTCCGCCGTTGCCTGGTGACAACGTGCCGCTGTTGGTCAGAGCGCCAGTCACTGTCCCGGTGCCGGAAAGTGCTCCGGCATTGGTGACAGCGCCCACTACGTTGCCGTTGACGACGGCAGTTGAGCCCGCCGCAGTCGTGACCGGCGAGGTCAGAGTGCCACCGGTTGCGACATTAAGCGTCGCACCGCTTGCCACGGACGTGCTCGCAGCCGTCAGCATACCCGGCAAAGCGAGAGTGCCGCCGTTCACGGCAAGCGCGCCGGTCAGCGTATCGGTGCCGGAAAGGGTGAAAGTGCCAGTGCCCGTCTTGGTCAAACCGGCGATGGTGATCGGACCGGAGAAGGTCGTCGACCCATTGTTGCCGCCGGTAGTCAGCGTGAAGGCGCCGGTTACGGTGCCAGCGCCGGCCAGGCTGCCGACCGTTTCATTGGCGGCAAGCTGGAGCGTCGCGCCTGAAGCAACCGTCACCGCCGACGTGTCGCCAATGCTGGTCGGACCGACCACCAGCGTTCCCGCACCGACGTTGGTTGCACCTGTGTAGGTGTTGTTTCCAGTGAGGGTGGTGGTGCCCGCGTTGATCGTCGACACCGAGCCGGAGCCGCTGATGTTGCCGGCGAAGGTACCGCCGGCCGTATTGTCGATCACCAGCGCCGCATTGTCGAGGATGTTGCCGGTCAGCGACGTCGTCGTGCCCTGCAGCGTTCCAGCGCTGATCGTCGTGCCGCCAGTGTAGGTATTGGCACCGGCCAGGATAAGCGTCGAGCTGCCAGTCTTGGTAAGCGCGCCCGCTCCGGAGATCACGCCCGAGAGGGTCGTAGTTGCGCCGGTGTTGAACGTTCCGCCGCCAGCGCCCAACGTAATGTTATTGGCAAGAGTCAGCGCCGCCGTCGTTTGCAGCGTGCCGCCGTTGAATTGCAGCAAGCCTGTTCCAACGTTGTTGGCGCTGCTGATCGCAACCGTGCCGCTGGCGAATGTCATCGGACCGGTCAGCGCGGTGTTGTTGCCCGACAGGGTCAGGACGGTGCTGCCGGTACCGAAGAAAGATACCTGGCCGATACCCGACAAATTACCCGCATAGGTCCCGCTCAGCGGGCCGTTCAACGTCTGGTCAAAGAAGACGTTGGCATTGTCGAGGATGTTTCCCTGCAACGACGTCGAGTTGCCCGCCAGGACGCCGGTATCGACAATCGTGCCGCCCGAGTAGGTGTTCGCGCCAGTGAGCGTGAACGTACCGGTGCCGGTCTTTTCCAGGCTGCCTGTACCAGAGATGACGCCCGCATAGGTCGTCGACGAATTGTCACCGCCTGTGACCAGACCCGCGTTCAGCACAACCGAGCCGCCGGTGCCCGCTAGCGAGCCGATAGTATCGCTGGCGTTGAGGATGAGCGTTCCCGCAGTGGTGGAGGTTGAATTGACCTGCACCGCGGTGGCCGCGCCGATCGCTCCCGCAGTGCTGACGTTCAACGTGCCATTATTGATCACGAATGACGCGTTGTTGACCGCGTTCGCCCCGCCCAGCGTAAGGGTGCCGGCCCCGCTCTTGGTGAGCGTGCCGGTGCCGATGATCGTGCCGCCATTGGCGCCCCAGGTGCCGCTGGTGAGTGTGAGACCCGTGCTCGCGCCGTTGAGGTTGACTGTGTTCGGCCCGGTGCCCGCGTCGGCGAGTGATTTCACCGTCGTCCCGGCGTTATTGATCACCAGCGTGCCGCCATTCTCGATGGTTACGTCGCTGTTGGCCGAAAGCGCGCCGGAGCTGCCCGTCGCCAGCGTGCCGGTATTGATCGTCGTCGTGCCCGAATAGGTGTTGGTGCCCGAGAGCGTGGTCACGCCGGTCCCGGTGCCGACCACAACCGCGCCGGTGTTGGCGCCAGTGGCGTCGACGATATTGCCCGCGAATGTGCCCGCCGCGGTGCCATTGAACGTGAGCGTGGTGCCGTTCGAAAGGCTGACTTTGCTTCCACTGCCACCGAGGAATGAAGCATTGTCAACCGACAGCCCGCCAGCGGCGACATTTACGGCGGTCAGTTTGCCGGCGTCACCGTCGAGCGTGGCCTTGACTGTCCAAGTGCCGGTATCGTTCTTGTTGACCGTCTGGAAGTCCTTGATCACCGAGCCCGACTGGAGGGTGCTCGAGCCGGTGCCGTTGAGGTTGAGCACGTTGACTGCGCCCGCAGTCGTGCTGCCCTGCAGCGTGCCGGTCACCGTGGTGCCATTGCTGCCCGGCAGCCTCAGACCGTTGTCGCCTGCACTGCCCAGGGAGCCGGCGTTAAAGGTGTTGGTTCCGGCGCCGGTGAACGTCACGTTGCCACGGAGCATCCCGTCGTTTGTCAGCGTGTTGTTGAGGTCGGCCATCTTGACCGTGCCATCAATCGTGCCGCTATTGTTGATCACCGAAGTGCCGGTGCCCAGTGTTCCGACGGTAACATTGAACCGCAACACCGCGCCGATGTCGCCGGCGATTAGACCTGTACCATTGCCAACCGCAGCGACACCACCGCCAAGGTTATTGATGACCGTGTCACCCTGCGTGTTGATGTCGCCCCAAATGAAAGCGTTGTTAATGCCGTTTATCGGCGAAGCATAACCACCAGAGACACCATTGTTGATCGTCACGCTGCCTGCGCCAGTCTGCGTGATGTCAGTTGAGGTGACATAGCCCATGAAGGCCTGATTGTTGATCACCGTATTGCCGACCGAGGTGATGTTGCCCTCGAGGTCGGCGGCGCCGGCCGTGGGCGTATAATTATTGTTGACAGTGTTGACTGCGGTTCCGGTCGCGCTGCCGAAGGTAACGGAGCCGCGAATGGTTGAATTGCTGGTATTGGTTAGCGTTGAACCACCGCCGAGCGAGATCGCTGGATTGGCGCTGCTGCCCGCGTCGATGCCGTAGACAATAGCAGTACCGTTGCCGAAGGTGCCGCCGAAATTGTTGAGTGCGCTATTCGCACCGGCGCTCAGCAGCGTCGTGCTCGTGGCCGGAGGTGTCGATACGGTCGGGATGATGCTCGTGCCGTTGTTGCTCGACAGCACCTGGATCGTCAGCCCGCTGGTGGCGCTGCCGTCATAGCCGCCCGCACCCAGCGTGCCTGACGACTGGCAGGTCACCAGCGTCGAAAGGGCTCCGGCTCCGGCGACGCAATCGGCAAAGGCCGGTGTCGGCGCGAGGACGCCAAGGCCGGCAAGGGCCGTTCCGAGCATGAGATATTGCTTGGTCGTGAACCGATCGGTCATTTCGATTTTACCCCTCTTTTGCAGCGCCGAGCCTGCTTCGCCGTTGCGTGTGCTTAATGAACAGCTTTGGGCATCGCAAGTTGTAACAAATTCCGACACGCAAGATTTCCTACGCGCCTTTACTTGCGTCCACTTCGAAGGAAAGTGTTGACAGAAAGTTGCCGAGGAAAGTTCAATATGAAAATCAGTAATTTATGGTGATCCGTCGAATTGGCTTTGGTGTTGACCGACCGAAGACGCATGTTGCGACGAAATCACGCAAAAGGTTTCGATCGGCGGATCACCGGATCGCGGAACTTCTTGCCCAAGGCGTGCCAGCGCGTCTAAGCGAGCGTCTCACGCACCCGTAGCTCAGCTGGATAGAGCGTTGCCCTCCGAAGGCAAAGGCCACAGGTTCGAATCCTGTCGGGTGCGCCATAAAATCAACGACTTGGCAGTTGCTCGCCACCGGTCGCCGGGAAAATAGTGGAAATCTCAAAGTTCGCGATCCGTTTGAACGGGCCTACCTGTTCAGCGGAAATGACAGCTCGTGCCGGCGTCGCACCCGGCGATCAGGTAAGTGGGCCCTGAAAACTGCTCGTGGATAAATGGTTCGACTAGCCTAAATACGATGCATCACCGGGGGAGTCGTTGCGTGCCTCATCGCGTTCGTGGTCGCTTTGAATGCGGCTATTGCCACAGTCCCGAGCTCATCATCCCCGAGGCGCCCGCAGATGAGTCGATCGTCGCATGCGGAAGCTGCGGTCGGCAACTTGCGACCTGGGCAGCGGTCCGCTCTCAACTCGATACCCAAGCCTTCCGCGTAAGCGCGGATGCCGGCGGAAGGCGTATCAGACTGACCAGCCTGTGACGCATCAGAGATAGGAAGGCGGCCGTGAAGGATGGCAAGTCGCCCGGCTATCCTACAGACAGACCCGCAAAGAAGTAGTCCGTCCGAACATTGCCTGCCGCAGCCCGCCGCGATTCGATTGAGCGTTTCCCTCAGAGTTCGAGAATGAGCCTGGGGGTTTTCGAGCGCGATACGCAGACGAGCATCCTATCGCCTGACCGTCGCTCCGTTTCGCTGAGATAGCTGTCGCGATGGTCGGGCTCGCCGCCTGAAACACGCGTAAGGCAGGTTCCGCAAATGCCCTCCTGGCAGGAGTATTCGATGGCTATTCCATTGGAAGTGAGTACGTCGAGGAGGGAAATGTCCGCGGGGACGGGAAACGTCTTCCCACTTCGGGCAAGCTCCACTTCGAATTCGCCAACAGGAACAGCCGAAGCGGTCGGATCGGCGCTGAAATGCTCCCGATGAATGGCATGGAGAGGCATGCATAGCATCGCCCTGTCCTGCACAGCGTCCATGAATGCGCTGGGACCGCACTGGTAAAGGTGAGCACCTTCCTCGCCGGCTCTCAGGAGGTCCAGAAGGAGGGGCCGGAGCTCCGCGGGTTGGACCGCATGATGAAATGACACCTTTTTCGCGAACGCAGGCGCCGACAGGTCGGAGTGAAAGGCTGCGTGCCCCGCGGAACGCGCGAAATAATGCAGGTGATAGTCCGCCCCGCGGCGCTCGAGCTCACGGACCATCGCAAGGATCGGAGTGATTCCGATCCCGGCCGCGAAGAGGAGGTATCGCCGGGCATCTTCGACCAGCATGAAATTGTTGCGCGGTTCGCTGATCTCCAGGCGGTCGCCTTCGCGGAGCGCATGCATCGCTTGCGATCCGCCGCGAGATTGATCCTCGAGCTTTACCGCGATGAGATAGTGATCCGGAGCATCGGCGGGATTGCAGATCGAATAGTGGCGGACCAGATCGTCTCCGAGCCAGACGCTGACGTGCGAACCCGGGCTCGCCTTCGGCAGCGTCCATCCCGGTTCGGCTTCGAGGCGAAATGATTTGATTCCTTCGGCCTCGTTTCTGATCTTGGTGACCCGAACCCGGAGCCTTGCCGGCCGGTCGACGACCTGCGAGCGTTTGCGAAACCTCCTGAAAAGGTCCTTCATTTCACGGACCGTTCCGGCGAGCATGGGTGTACGACCATTGGCATTGCAGGCTTTTGCAGCAAGCCGCCCGGAATTATCTCCCACAGATCGGCCGGAGACGTCCCGAAGCGAACAATCTTCGACCCTCTGCCGAAATCTTGTTCTTCAGGTCGGCCGATCAGGCAGAGAGGAGCCGCTCCGCAAGCGCCACGTGGAGGGCGATGCCTGTACCGAGCACGTCGTCGTTGAAATCATATCTGGGACTGTGCAGCGGTACCCGTTCACCCGCGCCCCCCTGCCCCAGCCACAAATAGGCACCCTTGCAGGCCTGGAGCATGAATGCGAAATCTTCGGACGTAAAAGCCGGCTCGGATGCGAGCTCGGCAGACGCGACTGCTGCGGCCGCGTCAAGCGCCTCCGCCGCAGCCGAAGGATCGTTGATGGTCGCCGGATAGTAGCGCTCGTAGCGAACATCGACGCGCGTGCCGCTCGCTTGCCCGATGCCTGCGGCGATTTGGCGGATCGATTGCTCAATCGTGTCCTGCACCGACACATCGAAGGTCCGAACGGTTCCGACAATCGATGCGCTTGCCGGAAGCACGTTATGGCTGTGCCCCCCCGCAATCCGTGTGACCGACAGCACCGCGGACGCCATGGGCGGGATTCGCCGCGACACGATCGTATTAAGCTCTGCAACCAGATTGCTCGCCGCCAGGATCGCATCCGGCGTATTGTGCGGAATTGCAGCGTGGCCGCCGCGACCTTCGAGAGTGATTTCGAACCGGTCGGCTGCGGCCATGATCGGACCGGGCCGAGTCGCGATCGTTCCGGCGGGGAGGTCCGGCCAGTTGTGGAGGGCGAAGACCCGTTCACAGGGGAAACGATCGAACAGCCCGTCCTCGACCATTGCCCGCGCGCCGGCGAGGCCTTCCTCAGCCGGCTGGAAAATGAAATTCACGGCTCCGTCGAAGCGTCGGGTGCGGGCAAGATGCTGCGCTGCTCCGAGCAGCATGGCGACATGACCGTCATGTCCGCAACCGTGGAACACGCCTGGCGTACTGCTCGCGTGCGGAACGCCCGTTTGCTCAAGGATGGGAAGCGCATCCATGTCCGCGCGCAGCCCGATCGCTCGACTGGAGCTTCCCGCTTTGAGCACGCCGACGAGACCGGTGCCGCCGATCCCGCGGTGCACTTCGATGCCCGTGTCGCCAAGCAGCGACGCGATGCGGTCGGAGGTGCGATGCTCATTGAAGCCAAGCTCGGGGTGCGCGTGAAGATCGCGCCGGAAATCAACGAGCGCGCCGATCAGGTCGTCGACGTCGGCGGCCGGAGCGAGCATTTCCTATCGATCCTCGCCGAACAGGTCCTGGATCGGGTAATGATGCTTGATGAACGGCGATTTGATCACGACGTAGCTGAAGTATTTCTCGATCCCGAAGTCACCCTCGAGCATTCCCTCGATGATCGATTGATAGTGCGCAACGCCTCGGGTCACGAACCGGAGCAGATAATCATATCCGCCGCTCACCAGATGGCATTCGAGGATCTCGTCGATCTTGCGGATCCGGGATTCGAAGCGCGAGAAGTCGCCGCTGCGATGCTCGGTCAGCGTGACTTCGGTGAAAACCGTCAGATACTCACCTAACTTGCGCATGTTTATGAGCGCGCTGTAGCCGGTGATGTACCCCGCCTTCTCCAGTCTCTTTACGCGGGTAAGACAGGGGCTTGGGGAGAGGCCCACAAGATCGGCGAGCTCGATGTTTGTAATGCGGCCCGCGTTCTGGAGCTGCGCCAGAATCTTCAGGTCGATGCGATCAAGCTTCTCTTGCCTCATCGGCGGTACCTCAAGCCGTTCCGGAAATAGCGCTCCGGATATCCGGCTCCTCGAGCAGATCGTCGAGCGTGCGCCGAATACGCTCGAAGATCAAATCCATCTCATCATCGCTACAGCAAAGGGCCGGTGCAAGTCCGATTATGCCGTCGGTGAAGGCGCGGAAGATGAGCCCTTCCGCATAACCGCGCTCGAACAAGCGCGCGGACAGTCGCAGCGCCGGGTCGAAACGCGCTTTTGTCTTCTTGTCAGCGACAAGCTCGATAGCACCAAGCAAGCCCTGACCACGCGTCTCGCCGACGAGGGGATGATCAGCGATCGCGTCGAGCCCTGCCTGGAAGCGGACTCCGACCTTCCGCCCGTTTTCCAGGATTCCGCCCTCAACATACAGGCGAAGCACCTCGAGCGCGACTGCGGCGCTCACGGGATGCCCGGAATAAGTGAAACCGTGGCCGATCGGCAGATCCGGTCCAGCTCCGTCGGCAATCCCTTGATATAGCCGATCGGACATCAGCACCGCACCCATTGGGGCGTAACCGGAGGTCAGGCCTTTCGCGAGCGTCATCAGGTCGGGTGAGACTTGTTCGTGCTCACAGGCAAACATCGGACCAGTGCGGCCGAAGCCGGTAATCACCTCGTCCGCGACGAACAGGATGTCCAGCTCTGTGCAGGCGTCCCGCATCGCCTTCAGCCAGCCTGGCGGCGGGACAATGACCCCGCCCGATCCCTGGATGGGCTCGCAGAAGAACGCTGCGACATTGTCCGCACCCAGTTCGGCCACTTTCGTCCTCAGCTGGTCGACCGAACGGGCAATGATCGCCTGCGGGTCATCGCCGACATCGCTGCGATAGGGATATGGCGAAGGAATATGGTGCTGCCAGGGAAGCGGCGCGTCGAAGTTGCGGTGGAATGCCGCAATTGCGGTCAGGCCGGAGCTGATCGCAGACGAGCCGTGGTAGCCGTGCCCGAGGGCGATGAAATGCTTCTTGGAAGGCTTACCAATGGCGTTGAAGTAATGGATGATATAGCGGACCGCAGAATCAACCGCGTCCGAACCGCCGAGCGTGAAAAAGACATGCTGGAGCGAAGGGGGACTTAGCCGAACCAGCTCTTCGGCAAGACGAACTGCAGGCTCGCTTCCGAAACTGAAGTAGCCGGTCGCATAAGGAAGCCGGCGCATCTGTTCGGCGGCCACTTCGACGATGCTCTCCTGCCCATAGCCGACGTTGACGCACCAAAGGCCGGCGAACGCATCGAGCAACCGGTTTCCGTCAATGTCGGTCAGCCACATGCCCTTGCCGCTCTGCAAAAGGGTAACGCCCCGCGCCTCATGACCCCTGAACGAAGTCAGGGGATGAATCAGATGATCCCGATCCATGTCGACGAGAGTCCGGTTCGGGATTGGCGTCGATGTCGTGCTGGCGAGTTTGTTCATGTGCTCACTCTTACGTGAACTTGCCGAAGCTTTTCGCGGGATGGACCGGCGCTGCAGCCGAGGCGGCCTCTTTTTGCGGCGCAGGGCGGCATTTTATTCCGTGGCGGGGCGACGCCTAGCCGAGCGCCTCGGCGATGGCTTTGCCGCAGGTCATCGTGTCGGCCTTCCCCTTAAGATCTGCAGTCCTCAGCGCAGGCTCCGAAAGAACCTGTTCCACCGCACGAAGAATCGCTGCGGAGGCGTCCTTTTCGCCGAGATGCTCGAGCATCATCGCAGCCGACCAGATCTGTCCCACCGGATTGGCGATGCCCTTGCCGGCGATGTCCGGCGCGGAGCCGTGCACGGGTTCGAACAAGGATGGCGCGCTGCCCTCGGGATTGATGTTTGCCGACGGCGCAACACCGATGGTGCCGGTGCAGGCCGGTCCGAGATCCGAAAGGATATCGCCGAACAGGTTAGACGCGACGACCACATCGAAACGGTCGGGGTTGAGCACAAACTGGGCCGTAAGGATGTCGATATGATATTTGTCGGCGCGAACTTCGGGGAAATGCTCCCCCATCGCTTCCACCCGCTCGTCCCAGAATGGCATGGTGATCGCGATACCGTTCGATTTGGTCGCCGACGTCAGGTGCTTGGCCGGCCGGCTGTTCGCCAGCTCGAACGCATAGCGAAGGACGCGATCGACGCCGAAGCGCGTCATAATCGTCTCCTGCACGACCACTTCGCGATCGGTTCCGCCAAACATGCGCCCGCCGACGGCGCTATATTCGCCTTCGGTATTTTCCCGGACCACCCAGAAATCGATATCGCCGGGCTCGCGGCCCGCGAGCGGGCATGGAACGCCCGGCATCAGCCGCACCGGGCGCAAATTCACATATTGATCATATTCGCGGCGGAACTGGAGGATCGAGCCCCACAAGGAAATGTGGTCCGGCACAGTATCGGGCCAGCCGACAGCTCCGAAGAAGATCGCGTCGGGATTTCCGATCTGCGTCTTCCAGTCCTCAGGCATCATCCGGCCGTGCCGCGCATAATAGTCGCAGCAGGCAAAGTCGTGCCATTGCTGCTCGACCTCGAAACCATAGAGCTGAGCAGCGCGCTCGAGCACGCGTACGCCCTCCGGCATCACTTCCTTGCCGATCCCATCGCCCGGGATCACCGCGATCGAATAGCTGCGGCGCCTGTCGCTCATTCGTTCCACTTTCAAACTAAAGCTGGAGGCCGCCGATATGGAACGTCTTGGTCTCGAGATATTCCTCGAAGCCCTCGCGCCCGCCCTCGTGACCGAGGCCCGACTGCTTGACGCCGCCGAACGGCGCCACCTCCATCGAGATGGCCCCCGTGTTCAACCCCACCATTCCCGTCTCGAGCCGCTCCGAGACCCGAAAGGCACGGCTCAGATCATTGGTGTAGAAATAGCTCGCCAGCCCATATGGCGTGGAATTCGCAAGCTCGATCGCGTGGCCCTCGTCGCGGAACCGGAATAAAGGCGCTACAGGGCCGAAGGTTTCCTCCGAGGCGAGCCGCATCCTCTCGCTGGCGCCCGTCAGCACGACCGGCGCGACAAAGCGGCCCGGATCCATCTCAGTCTCTGCCATTGCGAACGTCCTGGCCCCCTGAGCAAAGGCATCGTCGAGATGCGCGTGCACTTTCTCCACTGCTGCAGCATTGATGAGCGGACCGGTGGTCACTCCAGGCGCATGGCCAGGCCCCACCTTCAGCGCTTTGACCGCCTTTCCGAGCCGGCTTGCAAATTCGTCGTGAATCCCGTCCTGGACGAAGATGCGGTTCGCGCAGACGCAGGTCTGGCCGGCATTGCGGAACTTGCTCGCCATCGCGCTCGCCACTGCGATGTCGAGATCGGCATCGTCGAAGACGATCAGCGGAGCATTGCCGCCGAGCTCCAGGCTGAGCTTCTTGATGGTGTCAGCGCACTGCCGCATCAGCAGCGATCCGACACGGGTCGAGCCAGTGAAGGAGAGCTTCCTAACGGTTGGATTGCCGGTCAGCTCCGATCCGATTGCCTGGGGAAGGCCGGTGACGATGTTGAACACGCCCGCCGGAATCCCTGCCTCTTCGGCAAGCTTTACGAGCGCGAGTGCGCTGTAGGGCGTGAGTTCCGACGGCTTCACGACCACCGTGCAACCCGCAGCCAGTGCCGGAGCGCATTTGCGGGTGATCATTGCTGCTGGAAAATTCCACGGAGTGATTGCCGCGCAGACTCCAATCGGCTGCTTGCGGACGAAGATCCGGCGGTTACTTTCGGGTGCTGCCACTTCGTAGCCCCCGACCCGCCTGCCTTCCTCGGCGAACCATTTGACGAAGGTTGCGGCGTAGCGGATTTCGCCCTCCGCCTCGGTAAGCGGTTTTCCCTGCTCCGCAGTCATGATCCGGGCGAGGTCGACAAGGTTCTCGAGGATCAGACTGTGCCAGCGCTCAAGCAGCGCCGACCGCTCCCCCGCGGTTCTCGCTCGCCAATCGGCGAACGCGCCGGCGGCGGCATCGATCGCCGCGCGCGTGTCTGTTTCGTCGCAATCGGCGATGGTGCCGAGCACCTCGCCGGTCGCTGGATTGTCGACGTCGAGCGTCCGGCCCTGACGAGCGTTTCGCCACTCGCCCCCGATGAAGGCGCGGTCGATCAACAGATCGGGACGGTTGAGTTCAGCGAGATTCATCCCATGGCCTGACTGATTAGAGAGAAAAGCTTCGCGTCGCCGGAGGAACGGAGCGCCTTGCCCCGAACCATCGTCGTCACGCGGCCGACACACGGCAGGCCGAGCTCTTCGAGCCACGGCGACAGTCCACTCTGTTCGGGAACGTCGATCCGACAAAATTTCCCTGCCTTCGAGCCCAGCCAGTGCGAGATCAGCGCCTTCGCCGCGACCGCATCGGGGGCGACTGTCGGACCGATCGCAAAGCCGCGTCCGAACCTGCGCAGCAGTGCAAATCCCACCGGCGAATTGTTGGAGTCGAAAATCACCCCACGCGCAGTCTCCAGAATCGCTGAGATCAGCGCGCCGCGGTCCACGCCCGAGGCGCTGCGATCGAGCTCGGTGACCGCCGCGCGATCGGCTCTCCCCACAGGGCGCACTCGCTCATTGGGGCGCAACTCAATCAGCGGAACCGAGTCGACCAGGCCCTGATGCTGGAAGATGCGTCCGACGGGCTGGAAGCCGAACTTGCCATAGAGCGCCAGGCCCTCTTCGGTCGAATTCAGTCGGACCGTTCGGTCGCCGAGCGCGTCCAATGCCGCCTCCATGAGTCGGCTGCCGATGCCCTGGCCCTGACATTGCGGTGAAACGATCACCATCCCAAGGTTCGCCGCGTCTTCCCCATATGGCCAGACCAGGGTGGTGCCGACCACCTGCCCGTCGGCATCGGCAATGAATCCGGACCCGTGGCGAAACAGGAACTCCCAATCGACGGCACGATGGGGCCATTCTTGCTGGCGCGACAGTTCGCGGGCCGCCGGAATATCCTCCGGTTGCATTTTGCGCACACGCACGCGCGTCTGCGTTGCGGTGTTCATCAATTTCACTCCGACCGTCGTCCTCAATTTTGCTGGCGAGGCGATGCCCCCCTTGATCCGCGATGGGAGCATAATGGCCCGCGGAAGCATTCACTGCCGGGTTTGCCGCATATTCGAAATAATCTGGCGCCAGCCCCGGCTGTCACGGGTTCGCGAACCTAGTCGGCACAAAGACGAACGGGCGCACTGCTTGCACGCGGTCCGCGCCCGGCGAACTTCATCTGAAGCTCGACCAGGGTTCCATCATTGTGGTGGCATAGCACTTCATTGCCCTTGCCGAGGACATGGCGCGGAGGCGGAAGTGCGTTGCAGAGACCATTGATCCTAACGGGGCAACGCGGCACGAACGCGCAAAGCTCGCCGGGTCGATGGCCCGGTGCTGGATCAAGAATCGGCAGTGGCCCTGTGGAACCGGTCTCCTCCAGCCAGCCGGGCCGCAGCTCCGGAACGGATTCGACAAGCAGGTTGGTGTAAGGGTGGAAAGGCGGCTCGCGAAATGCGGCACGGGGCGCAAGCTCAACCTGTCTCCCGGAATAAAGCACAGCGATCTCATCGCAGATCGCGCGTACCGTCGAGATGTCGTGGCTGATGAACAGATAGGAGAGATTGAGCTCTCGCCGAAGCTCCGCGAGCAGTTCCAAAATGGCCGCTCCGACCACGGTATCGAGCGCAGAGGTCACTTCGTCGCACAGGATGATATCGGGTTCAGCCGCAAGCGCCCGTGCAAGGTTGACGCGCTGCTTCTGCCCACCCGACAGCTCGCCCGGCAGCCGGTCTGCAATGCTTGACGGGAGACGGATAAGATCGAGCAGTTCGGCGATTCGCTTGCGCTGGGTCGCGCCGTCCATTCCGTGATAGAAGGCAAGCGGGCGCGCCAGGATCCGACGGACGCTGTGACCCGGATTCAAGGCTGTATCGGCATTCTGAAAGACGATTTGGATGCGCCGGAACTGGTCGCGCGATCGCTCCGCGAGCGTTCCGGGAAGGGTTTCGCCGGCCAGGCGAACCTCTCCGCACGCTGGCTTCACAAGCCCGGCAATAACGCGGGCAAGGGTCGACTTGCCTGAGCCGGACTCGCCGATCACTCCCAAGGTTGACCCACGCGCGATCCGAAGGTTGATGTCGTGGAGAACCGGAAGCTTCGGCATCCCGCTGGCGCCGACCGCGCCATAGCCGGCAGTGAGCCCACGAACCTCGAGCAACGGAGCCGTCTCGGCTCCGGCGGAGCCGCCAACCTGTTCGGCCGGGCGCGCTGCCGCCATCAGCGTGCGGGTATATTCGTCAGCTGGCTGGTACAGGACCGTCGCCGTGGCCCCGGTTTCACGAATGCTGCCACGGTTGAGGACAAGGATCTGGTCCGCCATCTGCGCCACGACGGCAAGGTCGTGGGACACGTAAACCGCGGTGGCCCCACGCTCACGAACTACTGCCTTGAACGCACGAAGAACCTCGATCTGGGTAGTCACGTCGAGGGCGGTGGTCGGCTCGTCGAGGATGACCAGCTCAGGCTCAGTGATCAGCGCCATCGCTGCCATCAGGCGCTGAAGCTGCCCGCCCGAAACCTGATGCGGATAGCGGCTGCCGATCGTTTCCGGATTGGGCAGCGCGAGCTCGCGAAAGAGCTCGACGGCCTTGGCTTCCGCGAGCGCGCGCGGGGCGGTGCCATGGATCAGCGCCGGCTCGATGACCTGGCTCATGATCGTCCGGGATGGATTGAACGCTGCGGCCGCGCTCTGCGCAATGTAGGCGATGCGGTTGCCGCGGAGGCTTGCAAGCGCGCGCGCGTCGAGCCTGCGCACGTCGGTGTCGCCGATGCAAATCTCGCCCGCAGCAATGCTGGTGCCTGGCCGCGCATAGCCCATCAGCGCGAGCGCGATCGTCGTCTTGCCGGAGCCGGATTCTCCGATCAGCGCGAGCACCTCACCGCGTTTGATGGAAAAACCAATATCGGTGACGATCTTCGTTTCCTGGCCCCCCGCCGAGCGGACAGCCACGGTAAGACCGGAGACTTTGACGTGCGCGTCCACCTCAGCGCTCCACGGGGAGCGGGCGCGCTCGGCCCGGCAGAGAATCGATGAGGAGGTTCGCTCCGACCGTGATCGTTGCAATGGCGAATGCCGGCATCAGGATCGCGAGCGCGCCCTCCGGCAGGCCCGAGATGTTTTCGCGGACCAGCGAACCGAGGTCGGCATTCGGCGGCTGCACGCCGAGCCCCAGGAAGCTCAATCCGGAGAGAAGCAGCACGACGAACATGAAACGGAGGCCAAAGTCCGCGAGCAGAGGTTGGATCATGTTCGGCAGGATCTCCGAAATCATCAGATATCCCCGCCGCTCGCCGCGCGCCCGGGCAACCTGGACGTAATCCATCTGATTGAGGTTCACCGCCAGGGACCGCGCAATGCGGTAGTTACCCGGGACATAGGTGAACGCCGCAATCAGCAGCAGGAGCGGGAGCGACGAACCGAATGCCGCAACCATGACGAGCGAGAAGATCTTGCTCGGGATAGAAATCAAAGTGTCCATGAAACGCGAGAGCACTTCGTCCACCCAGCCCTGGCTGACGGCCGCGAACAGCGCAAGGCTGGTACCCGCGATGACGGCCAGCACTGCAGCGCCGAGTGCTAGACCAACGGTGTAGCGCGCACCGGAGAGCAGACGGCTCAGCACATCGCGGCCGAGGTAATCGCTGCCGAGCCAGTGCTGCGCACTGGCGCTGTCAAACACGTCATAGGTGACGAACGCGCCGATCGGATAGGGCGCGAGAAGCGGCCCGGCGACTGCCACGAGGAGCCAGAAGACGACCAGCGCCAGACCGATCTTGCCAGCGAGCGGCAATCTCGCAATGAACCGGGCCAGCGGCGACTGCGGACCTGTAATGACGCTCGCTTCCTTCATTGCGCACGAAGCCTCGGATTGGCCAGGATCGCGATGACATCGGCGATCAGGACCAGCAGCAGGTAGGCGCCGCAGAAGATCATTGCGCAAGTCTGCAGCAGCGCCATGTCGCGGCTGGTGACCGCGTTCACCATGAGGCTCGCGAGCCCAGGATAGTTGAAGATCGTCTCGACGATGATTGCACCGCCGAGCAGATAGGAAAGGCTGAGCGCGATCGCGTTCGCAATCGGCCCAACGGCATTGGGCAGGACATGATGGAGGACAATGCGGCGCGGACGAACGCCCTTGAGCATCGCCATTTCCACATAGGGTTTATTGAGCTGGTCGATGACGGCGGCACGCGTCATCCGCGCCATTTGCGCTGTGACGACCATGGCAAGGCTCATGACCGGAAGCGCGTAGGAGCGCAGGAATTGGCCCCAGCTCGCATCCTTCGACACCATGGCGATGGACGGCAGGAGCCGCAGATGCACTGCAAAGATCAGCACTGCGAGGGTAGCGACGAGGAACTCTGGAAGGGCAACCATCGAGAGAGTCGCTAGATTGAGCGCCCGGTCCGTCTTCGATCCTCGTTTGACCGCAGACAAAATCCCAATGAGCAGCGCGAGCGGGACTGAAACTGCGGTCGTCAGTCCGGCGAGCACGAGCGAGTTGGGCAGACGGTCGCCGATGATTTCGCTGACCGGCATGTTGGCAACGATCGAGCGGCCCGCATCGCCACCGAAGATGCCCTTGATCCAGCTCAGGTAACGGACGTAGGCGGGCAAATCGAGACCATATTCATGCCGAAGCGCTGCAACTGCTTCTGGAGTCGCGCTCTGCCCGAGCATCTCCTGAGCCGCGTCGCCCGGGAGCAGTCCGCTGATCACGAACACGACGACCGATACGAGCAGCAGCGTCAGGAGGGCATAACCGATCCTCACGAGGATCAGCCGAAGCGCCGTCATCCACCCGCTTGCGCGGCGTCCTGGCACACTGGTGAGGATGCTCGCCATGGTCAGCCGTCCCACCACACCTGGTCGGCGAACATATAGCCCATCAGGCCGCCGATCGGGATCGGGCGGAGGCCCTTCAGCCTGAGGTCGTGCCCGTCGATCAGGCTGATGAAAACCGGAATTGCGACGCCCGACTGATCGTGCACCATCTGCTGCATTTCGCCGTAAATCTGCTTGCGCCGCGCTTCGTCGGCATCGCCGCGCGCCTCGACGAGCAGGCGATCGAATTGCGGATTGTGCCAGTGAGATTCGTTCCAGTCGGCGTCGGACTTGAAGAACAGGCTGAAGATCAGGTCCGCGGTTGGGCGTGGGTTGGTGTTGCCGAAGGTCAGCGGGTGCTTCATCCAGTGCGCCGACCAATAGCCGTCCGATGGCATGCGGTTGACGGCGAAATTCACGCCAATGCGCGAGCCATATTCCTGCAGGACGGACGCCATGTCGACGGATGCCTCCGCCGCGGGCGAAGCGAACATCGGCAGGCGTGCGCCGGTAAGGCCGGCTTGGCGGATATGATATTTGGCGCGGTCGAGATCGTATTGCCGCTGCGGGATCTCCGGATTGAAATAGCGATGGTTCGGCGGGATCGGATGATCGTTGGCGATGACCGCATAGTTCCGGAACAGCGCCCGACGGATCAGGTCGCGATCGACCAGATACTTCATCGCCAGAACGAAATGCGGATTGCTGGTCGGCAGCATTTTCTGCTGCATGATCAGGTCGGTGTAGAGGCCCGACTGGGTCTCGCTAACGGCATGCGTGCCAGAGTTGTTGATCCGCTTCGTCGAGCGCGGATCAACCGCGTTCACCAGGTGGACGTCACCGGAGAGCAAGGCATTCACGCGGCTCACCTCGTCCGGAATTGCGATAAGCTCGATCTCATCCAGATATGGCCGCCCATGCTTCCAGTAATGAGCGTTGCGGATGCCGACGGTTCTGACGCCAGGCTCGAAATCCGCGCATCGGTACGGGCCGGTGCCGTTCGCGGTGCGGAAAGTGTTCGTGCCGTCGCGAATGATCAGAAAGTGCGATTGCGCGAGGATGGCAGGTAGATCGGCATTTGGGCCAGCGAGCCGGATCAGTACATCATGGGCACCGTCCGCCCTTATCTCTGCGAACTGGTCCGCGATGGTCTTCATCTTGGAGGCAGTCGCCGGGAGTTTGTGGCGGAGCAGCGAATAGACGACGTCGGCGGAGGTCAGCGGCTTGCCATCATGGAACGCCACGTCCTTGCGCAGCTTGACGCGCCAAAGCTGCCGGTCACTGCTTTCCAGGATTTCGGCGAGCTCAAGCTGCGCATTGAGGAGTCCGTCGTAGCGCGTCAGTCCGTTGTAGAACATGTTGTGGCGCGCGTAGTCGGTCGACAGGCCGCCTTTTGCCGGATCGAGAGTGTCGGCGGTGGAGCTTGCAACGCTCGAGACGCGGATTCGACCGCCATAGCGCGGCTGTTGCGCCTCGCGCATGATCATCCCGTGGCTCGCCGGCTTGCCGTCGCCCTTCCACAACAGGAGCCCGCCTGCGGTTGCGGCGAGCCCTGCCCCCAGAGCGCCTCCGACGAGCTCACGCCGGGAGAATGACAGCTTCTGCGCCATCAACCGGTCATGCCGCGGATAACGCGCACTAGCGCCTCCTACAGGCCCACAAGCGCAGGGAGACAGCCGATGTGAGGGATTTCAACGCTGCGGTAGAAGGGATTGGAAGGCTCGTGGCCCCTCCCGACGAAAACGCGAGTGCCTATTCCAAGGTCGGTGGCCGAGTTCTGATCGTAACGAAAGCTCGAGGACACGTGCATGATGTCCTTGGGATCACAGCCGAGCTGATCGAACATATATTCGAACGCCTGATAACGCGGCTTGTATGCCTGCGCCTGCTGAGCCGTATACACTGCGTGGAAGGGAGCACCCAACATCGCGACATTGTGGTGGATCTGCTCGTCCATCGCGTTCGACAGGATCACGAGCGGGATCTTGCCTCCGATCTTGGAAAGCCCGCCGGGGACATCGTCATGCGGTCCCCAGGTCGGCACGGCCTGATAGACCGCCGCTGCCTGCTCCGTGTTGAATGCGACGCCCCACTTGCGGCAGCAACGCTCCAGCGAAACATGCAGCACCTCGGAATATGGTTTCCACGCGCCCAACACTTCGTCGAGGCGGTAACCGGCCCAGTTCTTGCAGAAGTCGTCCATGGACGCAGCCGGCAGCTGGTTGGCGTAAAACTGTCGCGCCATTTCCGAAAATTGCATGCGGGCGAGCGTGCCGTAGCAGTCGAAGGTGATATATTTGGGGCGCGGAATATCCATCTCAGCCTTCCTCGACTTTCGGTTCTGGGAGCTTGCTCCAACATTGGCAATTTAGCGCCGGGCGAGCCGAAACTTGTCTCCGATTGCCACACGGCCACGCGCACATCGGCACCGTTTTGGGCCAGACCGCGGCATAGATTGCCGCATCTTCTCCCGAAGGCCGGCCGCCGTTCCATCAATAACCGAACTCGCGTTGCACGACGCCCATCATCGGCTCTCCGCGTCGATGGCGAAGCACATTTTCGAGCAATGCACGTCCGCCGAATTCGGCACTCGTGTCCGACGCAATGTGCGGGGTGATCAGGATGCGCGGATGGTTCCAGAACGGATGATCGCTGCGCGGCGGCTCATCGGCAAGCACATCCAGGATCGCCGCCGAAATCCGACCCGTGGCAAGGGCCTGAAGCAGATCCTGCTCCACCAGATGTCCACCGCGCCCCGCATTGATCAGTCCGGCACCGAACGGCAGCCGATCGAATGTCTCCCGGCACAAGATGCCGCGGGTCTGCGGAGTCAACGGCAACAGGCATATGAGAATGTCGGTCCGTTCGAGAAATGCACCGAGCGACTGGGGTCCTGCGAAACATTGGACGCCTTCGATAGATCGGTCCGACCGGCTCCAGCCCGCAAGCTCGAAGCCGAACGGCCGCAAGGCTTCGAGGGCAGCCCGGCCCATCGCGCCGAGCCCCATCACGGACACCCTCCGCTCCTCTGCGGGCAGCAGCGCGATCGGCTCCCACTGCCGCTCGCGCTGTGCGGCGACATAGTCGACAAGATTGCGGTGCAGCGCGAGCGTAGCGACTGCCACATATTCGGCCATGCCCTGGGTCAGGAGCGGCTCGATCATCCGCACGATCTGTACGCTATCAGGGATTTGACCGAGTTCGAACTGGTCAACACCGGCACCAACGGAAAATATGACTTCCAGATTGGGCAAGCCCGCAATGAGCTCGGGCGAGGGAATCCAGGCTGCAAGGTAGCGAATTTCCGCAGGGTTCCCGACATCCGGCCAGATTCGAAAATCGATCTCTGGCGCCTCCCGGGCGAAAAGCTCCTTCCAGGCGCGGCCACGTTCCCGGGTCGATTTATAGAGGAGGGTCATGCGCGGCTGTGGGCGCCGGCCCCTGCTCGCTTGCCCGTTCGTTCCCTCGCCGAACGGGCCTTCGCTCCCCGAGCCTGCACCCACATCACGGCGCCGGCGCTCGCCAGGCCAGCAAGCGCGAGGCCGACAAACAGAAGGAGGATGCGTCCAGTCAGGCCCAGGAATTCGCCCGTGTGCAGCGGATATGTGACCACCCACATGGCCCGGTCGGCCGAGGCGTCGAGCACCGATTCCACGCGCCGGTTCTGAGTGTCCACCGTGACGCGGTCGACGGCCCTGCTGTTCCGCTCCGGCGCCTTGAAGAAGACGTTGATCCTGCTCGGGGATACAACGCGCACGTCGCGGATCGCGTGTCCCGGATATCGCTGGCCGGCAAGTGCGACCGCGAGCTCCACGCGCGGCGCGAAGCTTTGGTGCAGATTCCACTGCTTGGCCGGCGGGTCGCTTACCATCGGAATGACAATCGTCAGTCCGGTAAGCGCCTGGAACAGGAGAAAAGGAAAAGCGAAGACCCCTGTCGTGCGATGCAGCTGCCGCAGCATCAGGCGCGGCTTCGATTCCCATCGCACGGCCAGGCTCTTGCGGATTGAGCGGCGCGGCCACCAGAAGAGGAAGCCGCTGATGGCCATGGTCACCAGCGCGAAGCCGGTCAGCATTACCAGCGCCATCCCTGCCCTGCCGGAAAGCCACTGGTCATGGATGTTGAACACCGCAATCATCGGGAAATGCCAGATGCTGCCTTCGCGCAGCACGCTTGCATCGTGCCGGTCCAGGGACACGTAGCGCAGGATACCGTGCTCGTTCGTCAGATGGACGAGATAGGTGTCGTTTTCAGTTGCCGGATAGACGAGACGGCTGATCCGATAATCGGGATATTGCGCTTCGGCTGCGGCGATCAGCACATTCGGGGCCGCATCCGCGGAACCAGGCTTGCTGACCATTCCGCTCGGATCGATCAGACGGGCAAGTTCGGGACCGAAGACCAGCGTGATACCGGTCAGGGCTTGGACCAAGAGGAAGGTCGCTGCGGCGATCCCGAGCCATTTATGAACCCGGAACAGCCCGGGCTTACCGATCATCTGCGCCTAATCCTCAAGTGCCAGCGGCTGTCGCAGGGGACGACAGCCGCTGGGCGGGGGCAACCTAGTAGGTGTATCCGATCCGCACGCTGAACGTGCGCGGAGCACCGGGCGTAACCCAGAGCCGCGAATAGGAGCTCGGGTAATAATGGACGTTGAAAAGGTTGTTGACCTCACCGGAGATCTGGAAGTGATCGCCGAAGGAGTAGGCGGTCAGGAGCTTCACCAATGTGTGAGCGGGTAGTTTGAACGACGTGACTCCGGTCTCGCCGAGACGCTTGCTGACGTAATTGACCCCGCCGCCGATCGTCAGCTTGTCATTGCCGATCGCAAAGTCCTTGGTCAGCAGGATGTTGCCGCTGTTCTTTGGAAT
>CBJLMA010000039.1:0-21860 GCA_966424035.1 uncultured Sphingomonas sp.
GAACCAGAAGGCCGCGGTCAACAGCACCGAGCCGATGAAGCTGAGGATCGCCGACGTCTTGTTGATGCCGAGCTCGAATGCCGCGCCGGTGTCCATCACCAGATGCCGGATGCCGGTCAGAAGATGCTGAAAGAAGCTCCAGGTGAGCCCGACGAGGACGATCATGCCGACCGGATGCGTCGCAACCTTCGTGAAGCTCGCGTAGGCGTCGGGGCCGCTCGCTATTGCGAACAGCCACCAGGTCAGGACCGTCAGGCCGCCGATCGACAGTGCCACTCCGGAGGCACGGTGAATGATCGAAGCTGCCATGTTGGGCCCCCATCGCCAGATCGTCAGATGGGGCGAAAGGGGACGGGATCGAGCGTTTGCCATGGTGCGGCCCGCTTAGGGCGCGGTCCCTCGCTAGGCAAGTTTCGGCCGAAGCCCCGAACCCGGCCCTAACCGGGTCTTAACCATTCGCAGCGCATGAGCATGCCCAACGACTGGTGGGACATTGACGGAGAGCTGACGGATGAGCGGGGATACTGGACAGCTGCAGTGGCTTTCGGACGAGCAGGTAAGCGCTCGGCTTGCGGCCTATAATGCGGACGGATCGCTCGATCGCGACATCGCTCTCCTGCGCGAGAAGGCCTGCGACCTCATCGAATCCGAAGTCCGCGAGCAGTTCGGCAAGGAATCCGCAGAGCGGCTCAGGGCCCATTACAGCAGCAAGGTCGACGCCAATTGGGTCCAGAGCGTCGCCGAATATGGTCGTCGAATCTTCCGGGAGCGAACGTCGATCCCCCAATATATTGCCGCGCGCGACCGGCTGAAGTCGACCGTCATCGCGGCAATGTTCGACCGCTTCGCGGACGACCTGGGCGCGCTCCAGCGCTGCGTCGAGGCCTTCCAGCGCCTGACCAGCGTCGAAACCGACATCATCCTCGCGCAGGTTTCACAACTCGAGATGATCGACGCCTCCGATTCCCGTGGCCGCGAGAGCACGGACTTCGAGCGCCGCGTGACCGAGCTGGTGCGCGCAAGCACCGAGCAGTCGAAATCGCTGACCGAGCGCACCCGCTCGACGGCCGCTTCGGCCCGCGGAATGCTCGGCAAGACCAGTGAAGTCGCAGCCGCTGCCGAACAATCCGCAGTTGCAATGCGCGAAGCGGCGCAGACCGCCGCGGGCCTGATCCGCGCAATCGAGGATGCTCGGTCCGAAGTTGAGGTCGCTGCAGGTGTCGCGACCCGTGCGGGCGATCAGGCGAGCCAGGCGGTGAAGGTCAGCCAGGCCCTGTCGGCGCACGTCGAAGCGATCGAATCGATTCTCAGCCTGATCCGCGACATTGCGGGCCAGACCAACCTGCTTGCGCTCAACGCCACGATCGAGGCGGCTCGCGCAGGAGATGCAGGCCGCGGCTTCGCGGTCGTGGCGCAGGAGGTGAAGAGTCTCGCCTCCCAGACGGCTCGGGCGACGGACGACATCACTGCGAAGATCACCGCCATTCAGCAGGCAACGCGGCAGACCGTCGAATCCAACGCTTCGATCCAGGGCACCGTCGAAGAAGTGCAGAGCTCGGCCGACCGTATCCGCGAGGCGATGGAGCTCCAGGCGCAGACCGTGACCATGATCACCGCCGCAGTCGACGAGACCGCTCTTGCAGCCGACTCGATGAGCTCGACCATCGCAGCGATCCGTAGCGACACCGAAAGCGTCGCAAAGGACATCGACCAGGTCGAACAAGGCTTCGGCCGCTTCTCGGAGCAGATCGCGCAGTTCAAATCGACCGCGAAGACATTTTCTGCCGGCGCGGCGGCATAAGCCGCCGCAGTCATTGCCAAGGCGGCTCGCAGCCGCACCGATGGATTGCTTCGCCGCGCTGCCAATGACAGAGCGGCAGAATGAATATCCTCATCACTGGCGCGAGCCGCGGCATTGGCGCAGCCGCCTATGCGCTCCTCAAGAAGCATGGGCACCGCGTCGTCGGCCATTCGACCAAGGGCAGCGACGAACTGGTTGCCGGCGATCTCATGGATGCAGCGGCTCCTCGAAACATCTGGGACACCGCGCTTGCCGAACTCGGCGGCCAGATCGACGTGCTCGTGAACAATGCCGGAATTTATGAGGGCGTGCCCGACAATGCGACCGACGAGGAATGGCGCCGAGCCTGGTCGAGAACCCTGACCATCAACCTCCAGGCCGCCGCCGACCTGAGTAAGCTCGCAGTCTCGCACTTCCTCGACCTCGGCATTTCGGGCCGGATCATCAACATCGCCAGTCGCGCGGCGTTTCGAGGCGATTCGCCGCAACACTGGCATTATGCAGCCTCGAAGGCCGCGATCGTCGGAATGACCAAGACCATCGCTCGAGGCTATGCCGCTGATGACATCCTCTGCTTCGCGGTCGCACCAGGCTTCACCGTCTCGGACATGACTGCGGACTATCTGCAAGGCCGCGGCGGAGCGCAGATCATCGCCGACATTCCGCTCGGCCGCGTCGCTTCGACTGAGGAAGTCGGCGAGGTGATTCGCTGGCTCGCGACGGACGCGCCGGCCTCGGCGACGGGCAGCATCATTGACGTCAATGGGGCGAGCTATGTTCGCTAGCCTGATGTACCTTGCAGCTGCGCAAGGGATCGTCATTCCGCTCGGCCATTCTCGCGTCATCGAACAGCCCAAAGCGCCGATCGAGACCGCAGGACCGCGCTGGGCGCTCGCGTGCAAGGACTCCGACGACTGGAACAAGCCCGCGCCGCCGGTTCGCATTCACGCCAATACCTATCTGGTGGGCACCTGCGGAATTTCGTCACTTCTGATCGTCGGGGACGAGGGCGACATCCTGATCGACGGCGGGCCCGAGCCGGCGGCGGACATCATCGCCGACAACATCAGGGCGCTCGGCCTCAGGCTCACCGACATCAAGTTCATCCTCCACAGCCACGAGCATTTCGATCATGTCGGAGGGATCGCCAAGCTCCAGCGGCTGAGCGGAGCGACGCTGGTCGCTTCGGCGCCAGCGGCCAAGGCCTTCGCAAGCGGCACACCGACTCCCGACGACCCGCAATCCGGAATGAACAAGCCATTCCCTCCGGCAAGCGTCGGCCGCGTGATCGGCGACAATGGCGAAGTCCGCCTCGGCAATCTGATGCTGACGGCAATGGCGACGCCCGGCCATACGCCAGGCGCGCTCAGCTGGCGGTGGATCGGCTGCGATGGCGGTGTCTGCCGGACGATCGTCTATGCCGACAGCCTGACGCCGGTCAGCCGCGAGGATTATCGCTTCAGTGATCACCCCGCCTACCTCTCGGCCTATCGAGCGTCGATCGCCAGGATCGCCGCGAGCCCATGCGAAATCCTCCTCACCCCGCACCCTTCGGCGAGCGCAATGCGCGACAGGCTGGCGCTCGGAAAGCCGCTGCTCGACCCGAACGCCTGCAAGGCCTACGCCTCCTCGCTCACCAAGCAGCTCGACGACCGGCTCGCGAAAGAAGGGACGGCGCCGGCGAAATCAAAGCCGTGAGCTGGCGAGTCACCATCGCCTGCACGCGCGCCCAGGGCGAGGCGGTGGGGTCGATTGAGGAACTCCCCGGCTTCGGCGACGATCCGCCGGTCCTGGTCGCCGATGAACCCGATGAGAGCAGGCCCGATGATTGGCTGATCCACGCTTATCTCGAGCGTGCGCCGAGCGACGAGCAACTCAAGCTGCTGGCGACCCTGGGTAGCGGCCAGCCCCATATCGAGGAATTGCGCGAAGCCGATTGGGTGACCATGAGCCAGGCTGGACTCCAGCCGATCCGTGCCGGCCGTTTCTACGTGCACACACCGATGTACCGGGGCGTTCCGGCCGGAACGATCTCGTTCGAGATCGACGCTGGCCTCGCCTTCGGCACGGGGCAGCACGCAACCACCTCCGGTTGCCTCGAAGCGCTCGATCGGCTCGAGCGAGAGGCCAGGCATTTTTCCAACATTGCTGATATCGGCACGGGCACAGGACTGCTTGCCTTCGCCTCGCTGGCGCTGTGGCCGGCGGCGAAATGCATTGCGAGCGACATCGACGCGGTCGCGGTCGAAGTCGCCCAGGACAATGCAGCAATCAATGGTGTGAGGCTCGGCCACGGCGCAGGCGAATTGCTGCTGGCGGTGGCCGATGGAATGGATTCGCCACTGCTGGCTGCCCGAACTCCGTTTGATCTCATCATCGCCAACATACTCGCCGGTCCGCTGATCGAGCTTGCCCCTGATTTTGCGAAAGCATTGGACCCCGGCGGCATAGTGGTGCTCGCCGGTCTCCTCGATATTCAGGTGGAAGGCGTTGTCGCGGCCTACCAGGCGCAGGGTTTCGTCATGGGCGATCGCGGCTTCGGCGAGTGGCCGGTCCTCGTCTGCGAACGGCACGCGTGACGGCCACGCCTGCTTGTCCGGAACAACTGCCGCTGCGACACCGGTCTGATGAACTTTCCGATCCTGCTCGGCGCAGTCGCACTGATGGCCTCAGCTGCTGCGCCAGCGCAAACCCGTCACGCGAGCGCGCGCGCTGGCCGTCCGCCAAGAACCGAGGCTGAGACCGACAAAAGCGGCCGAGCCGCAAAGGCCTTCTTCCATCCAAGCGAGGTTCGCTCGACCGGCACGGTGATGATTGCCGGGCAGCCGATCAATTACGACGCGGTCGCCGGCACCCTGGTGGTCCACGCCAAAGAATGGGAGGACACCGACGCGGTCGAGGCCGATGCTGCAGATGCCGACACCAAGAAGAATGCGCCCAAGGCGGAAGCATCGATCTTCTACACCGCATATTTCAAGCAAGGCGTGGCCGCCGCCAATCGGCCAATCACCTTCCTCTTCAACGGTGGACCGGGCTCATCGACCGTTTGGCTCCGCATGGGCGCATTCTCTCCGGTGCGCGTCGAGACCAACGACAGGCGGCACACGCCATCGCCTTATTCGACAGTCAACAACGACCAGAGCCTCATCGACGCATCGGATCTTGTGTTCATCGACGCGCCCGGGACCGGATTCAGCCGGATTGCGGGAAAAGACAAAGATAAGGCCTTCTATGGCGTTGACCAGGACATCCACGCTTTTGCCGATTTCATCAGCCAGTTCCTGACCAAATACGACCGCTGGAACTCGCCCAAATATCTATTCGGCGAAAGCTATGGGACGATGCGCGCTGCCGGGCTCAGCCTCGCACTGCAGAAAGCAGACGTCGATTTGAACGGCGTGATCCTCCTCTCGGACATCCTCAACTGGGATTTCATGCCCGACGACCCGCAGCTCAATCCCGGCGTCGACATGCCATACGTCGTGGCGCTCCCGACCTATGCGGCGACTGCATGGTATTTCGACAAGGTTCCGAACCGCCCGGCGGACCTTCGCGCCTTCCTTGATCGGGTCGAGCAGTTTGCGACCGGCGATTATGCGCAAGCGCTGATCAAGGGCGACGACCTGCCGGATGCGGAGCGGCAACGCATTGCCGTGCAATTGTCGTCGTTCACCGGCCTCTCGGTGCCGTACCTGCTCAAATCCAACCTGCGGATTGAATATGGCGCGTTCCAGAAGGAGCTGCTTGGGAATCAGGAACTGACCACCGGCACGCTCGACACGCGCTTTGTCGGTGACAGCCTCGATCCTTTGGGCAAGGTCGCAAGCTACGATCCGCAAAGTTCGGCGATCGGTGCGGCCTACGTCGCTGCGTGGAACAGCTATGTTCGCAGCTCGCTCCATTTTACGGGCGACATCCAGTACAAAGCCGGAATCCCGATCTATTCCAAATGGGATTATAAGCACCAGCCGCCCGGCGCCGACAAGCCATTGATCATGCTGCCAAATCTGCTCCCAGACCTCGCCTCGGCAATGAAGCGCAATCCCGACCTCAAAGTGATGGTCAACGGCGGCTATTTCGACGTTTCAACGCCCTATTTCGAAGGCAAGATGGAGATGCGCCACCTGCCCGTGCCGGCGAGGCTGCGCGGGAACATCGAATATCATTATTATGAATCGGGCCACATGGTGTACGTCCATCAGCCGACGCTGAAGGCGCTGCACGACAATGTGGCGGACTTTATCCGGCGGACGCACGGGTGAGCCGGTGAGTGGATCCTTCCTGGCTTCGGCAGCGCAGAGGTTCAATCGAGGGGCCCGCCCTTGATTCCGGCGCCAATTTTCGGGTGACGGGCATGCCTGGCGGGGCGGCCCGCCGAGAAGTCAGCACATGTCTTTGCAGGGACGCTGGGTCTGGACCTTCTCGATTTCCTGGCGGCTGAGCCGCTTCTGTTCGGCCCATTGGGCGCGGCTCATGCAGACCCGATCGCTGACCAGTCTCGTGCCGATCTGTTCGACTTTCTCGCAGACCACCTCGTTCGGATCGAGCGCTTTGACCATTCCCGGCTGCGCTGCAACCTTCGCAACGCCCGGATCCCGAGCCGTTTCGCTCGCAAAGCTGAAGCCGAGCGTGCCCTGATACCAGCCATTCGTGCTTTTTCCGGTCGGCGCATAGTCGCCACCCTGCAGCATCTCCAGGAGGGCGCCGCCGGCGACGCTCTCGGCTTCCGGACAGCCGAGCTTGGGCAGGATCAGCCGCGACAGGGTTCCATCCGCGCCGTACTGGGTCGCGAAACCGATCCTGAAATTCAGTCGCCCCTGATCCAGGGCGAACGCGGGGCATTTTTTGGCTTCGGCGATCTCGTAGAGCTTCGCCTGCATCTTCTCAGTGAGATGTCCGTAGCCTCGCTGATCGAGCTGCGGCAGTTTCGTCCAGTCGCCGCTCGCCGCTTCGACGGTTACTGCCATTGCCGGCGTGGAAGCTGCGGCAAGAAGCAATGAAAAAGCGCGCAAAGTCTTCACGTTACCCTCCAGACTCGGCAAGGCGAGAATAGAAAATGCGTTAAGGAAAGTCACGGGGGAAGCGGCGCGCCGGTAAGAGCCAGGGATGGCCCAAGTCGGCAATTTTTCTCAGGCCTAGTCGCCCCTTCTTTCGCGCTCGGCTTGGTCGTCGCCAATGAGTTGGGGCAACTAGGCTTCGGCCACGATCTTGGCCCATTCCTCCTCGCCGATGACTCGGATGCCGAGTTCCTCGGCCTTCTTGAGCTTCGAGCCCGCGCCGGGGCCGGCGACCACCAGGTCGGTCTTGGCGCTGACCGAGCCTGCCGCGCGCGCGCCGAGGCGCTCGGCCTGGGCCTTGGCTTCGTCGCGGCTCATCCGTTCGAGGCTTCCGGTGAAGACGATCGTCTTGCCGCTCCACTCGGTCTGCTTTGCGTCGCTCGCGAAAGCGCGGGGCGACACCTCGGACAGCAAGTCATCGAGCGCCTCGCGGTTGTGCTGCTCGTGGAAGAAATCGACGAGGGCTTCGGCAACCACGGGCCCGACCCCCTCAACCGCGGACAATTCGGCTTGCGCATCGGGAGAGGTTGCGACGCGCCGAAGCTCCTCGATCGTCGCGAAGCATTTCAGGAGATCCCTGGCTGTGACGATGCCGACGTGCCGGATGCCGAGACCGAACAGCAATCGCGGTCCTTCCGGTTCGCGCTTCTCCTCGATCGCCAAGAGGAGATTGTCGACGGACTTTTCCTTCCAGCCTTCACGGCAGAGCAACTCCTGACGGCGATTGCGCAGGCGGAAGATATCGGCCGGCGAGTGCACCCAGCCGAGCTCGATGAACTCGGATATGCTCTTCTCGCCCAGGCCCTCGATGTCGAGTGCACCACGGGAAACGAAATGCCGCAGCCGCTCGAAGCGCTGCGCCGGGCAAATCAGGCCGCCCGTGCAGCGTACGTCGACCTCGCCTTCCTCGCTGACCGCCTCGCTGCCGCATTCGGGGCAATGGTCAGGGAAGACATAAGCCGGACGCGGCTCGTCGCGCGTGAGATTTTCGATCACCTGAGGAATGACGTCACCGGCGCGCTGGATTCGCACTCGGTCGCCGATTCGCAGGCCGAGGCGCTGTATCTCGTCGCGATTGTGCAGCGTGACATTGGCGACGATCACGCCGCCGACTCCGACCGGCTTCAATCGTCCAACCGGCGTCAGCTTGCCCGTACGACCGACCTGGATGTCGATCGCTTCGAGCGTCGTCTCGGCTTTTTCCGCCGGGAATTTGTGGGCGAGCCCCCACCGCGGGGCTCGGGCGACGAAGCCCAGCCGCTCCTGGAGGTCGAGACGATCGACCTTGTAGACCACGCCGTCGATGTCGAACGGCAGGTCCGCGCGCGCTTTCTCGATCGCACGGTAATGGGCGAGCATCTCGTCGACGGTGTTGCAGCGAACAAGCAGATCGGAGACCGGAATGCCGAAGCGCTCGATCCGCTTCATCGCCTCATATTGAGTGTCGGCCAGCGGATCGCTGAATTCGCCCCAGCCATGGGCGAGGAAGCGCAATGGCCGGGCGGCGGTGACGCTCGCGTCCTTTTGACGGAGCGATCCTGCCGCCGCATTGCGCGGATTGGCGAAGATCTTGCCGCCGGCCGTCTCCTGTCGCTGATTAAGCGCTTCGAAGTCCGCCTTTGACATGTACACTTCACCACGGACTTCGAGCACTTCGGGCGCATCATCGATCTTCTGGGGGATATCGTCGATAGTCCGGGCATTGGCCGTGACGTCCTCGCCCACCGCCCCGTCACCGCGTGTCGCGGCAAGCACGAGCTGGCCGCGTTCGTACCGCAGGTTACAGCTCAGGCCGTCAATCTTCGGCTCGGCCGTGAATGCGACAAACGCATCCGCCGGTAGATTCAGGAAACGCTTGGCGCGGGCGACAAACTCCCCGACCTCCTCGCCCGAGAAGGCATTGTCGAGGCTGAGCATTGGCTTGGCATGCGTGACCTTGGCGAGAGCAGTCGTCGGCGCCGAGCCAAGCCGCTTTGACGGCGAATCCGCCCGGATCAGATGCGGGAAGCGCTCCTCCAGCGCGCGGTTCTCGCGGACAAGCGCATCATAGTCTGCATCCGAAATCTCCGGCGCATCCTGGTCGTGATAGAGCCTGTCGTGGCGGGCGATTTCCTTCGCCAGCCGCATCAGGCGGTTGGCGGCCTCGGCCTCGGTCATCACCTCACTCATATGAGGCGAACAATTCCTCGAGCAGGTTGATGAAGCTGGTCCACGACCGCTCGGCCGCGAGCTCATTGTAGCGCACTCCTTCAATCCCGATGGTGTGCGCATTGGGATTGGTGAAACCGTGAGCGACATGGCCGTAGGCGTGGATCTGCCAGTCGGCGCCGGCTGCGGTCAGCTCGTGCCCGAGCGCTACCACCTTCTCCGGCGGGACCATCGGATCGTCCCAGCCGTGGAAGCAGACGACCTTGGCCTTGATCTTCTCCTCGGCAAGTCCCGGGGGATCGAACAGGCCATGAAATGCGACCGCAGCAGCGATGTCGGCGCCACTGCGCGCAAGATCGAGCGCGCACATTCCGCCGAAGCAATAGCCGGCGACGACGATCTGGCCTTTGGCGACCTCGTCGAGACCATGCGCCAGATCCAGCACATGCTGCATCCGGCGACGGAGCGCTGCGCGATCGGCCTTCAGCCGGTTCATCTCGCCGAACATGATGTCGCGCTCGGCGCCGCGGAATTTTTTTCCGAACAGGTCGGCAACGAGCGCATTGTAGCCCAGTTCGACCAGCAGCCGGCCAAAGCTGAGCTCCAGCTCCGACACGCCCATTACCGTCGGGATCAGGATCACCGTCGGGCGCGCCTGCCCGTCACGGCGGCCGACCAGCACGCTTTCCAGCTCTTCCGTCTCAAAATTATGCGAGATCGCGCGATGCTTGCTCATTCCATCTCCCTCGCAAGTTGGGCCAGCTTGGCCACGGTGTTCATGTTGCGCGCGGTGCCGGCCTCGGCCGCCGGAATCCGCAGGCGCGAACGCCCGATACCCTTTTCGCCATATGCGACATAGACCTCGCGGACGCCGGCGGCGATGCGCTCGTCGTCGCAGTTTCGGACGGTCTGGAGGAGGTCTGCTGGCGGGGCCTGGTCCATGAAGAAGGCGACGCTATTATTGCCTGGCGCTTCTGGGAACGGATTGGCCCGAGCAACGGCCACCATCTCCTCGGCGGTTCGAACGAGCACTGGCACCTGCCTTCCCATGTGCGTCGCCAGGCGCCGCTCGAGCAGCCCTTTGAGCTCTTGCTCCTGCAGGTCGCTCGCGAAGAGTAAATTGCCGCTTGCGATATAGGTAAGGACTCGCTGAAGCCCGACTTCTTCGCCGATTGCCTTCAATTCCGCCATTTTGAGCACGCTGTTCCCGGCCAGGTTCACACTGCGCAGGAGCGCGACATAGGCGGTCACGCGGCGTCCAGCAGGCGGGACGCCTGCGCTCTCGCTTCCTCAGTGATCGATGCACCCGAAAGCATCCGCGCAATCTCCTCGCGACGTTCCTCTGGGCCGAGCTTGCGAACCTTGGTGCGCGTGCCGTCGGGGCCGTGGCTCTTCTCGATCCGATAGTGGTGGGCGGCGCGGGCGGCGACCTGCGGCGAGTGGGTGACGACCAGAACCTGGCTTTGCTGCGCCAGTCGCGCAAGGCGCTCGCCGATGGCACTCGCGACGGCGCCGCCAACGCCGCGGTCGACTTCATCGAAGATCATCGTCGCAGCGCTTCCAGCCTCCGCCAGCGCAACCTTCAGCGCGAGGATGAACCGCGACAGCTCTCCGCCGGACGCGATGCGGGTCAGCGGACCGAACGGCGCCCCGGGGTTGGTCGAGACTTCGAACTCGACGCGGTCAGTTCCCGTCGGACCAGGTTCCGCGCTGACAATCGCAGTCCGGAATCGCGCAGCATCGAGCTTCAGCGGCGCAAGCTCCGACGCAACGGCAGCATCCAGCCGCGACGCTGCTTCATGGCGCTGCCTGCTGAGGTCATTCGCGGCCGCGGCATAAGCTTCGCGAGCAGCTACGAGCCCATGGTCGAGCTCGGCGATCCGCTCTCCGCCGGCCTCGATCGCAGCGAGTTGCTCGCGCATCTGCACCCCGAGGGCCGCGAGCTGGTCCGGCTCGACTCGATGCTTGCGCGCGAGTGCCCGGATCTCGAACAGCCGCGCCTCGACCTGCTCCAGCCGCGCAGGGTCGAACGCCAAGGCCTCGGCCGCGCGGCTAATCCGGTCCTCGGCTTCGCCAGCCTCGATCAGGGCGCGATCAAGAGCTGCGAGCGCTTCGGCGAGCAGCGGATGTTCCGCCGCGCCTCGCTCGATTTTCCTTGCCGCCTGCCGAAGCTGAGCGAGCGCCCCCTCCGAGCCACCAAGCAGCTCGTCGAGGCCAGTCAGCGATTCGCCGGCTTTCACTCCGGCCTGCATCGCGGCACGCTCTTCGGCGAGCCGCGTCTCTTCGCCTTCCTCAGGGCCCAGCCCCTCGATCTCGCTCGACCCATGTTCGAGCCATTCCCGGTCGCGCTCGGCCGCGGCGGCCGCTGATCGAGCATCGAGCAGTTCGGCTTCGATCCTCGTCACCTCGGCCCATGCGCGCTCGACTGGCGTGGCATCCAGCTTCCCGAACGAATCGAGCAAGGCTCTATGGCCCTTGGGATTGAGCAACCCGCGGTCGTCGTGCTGTCCGTGGATCTCCACCGCCAGCGCGCCCACGTCCCGCAGCAGTCCGGCCGGCACGCTTGCACCGCCCACGAAGGCGCGGCTGCCGCCGTCGCTCTTCAGCGTGCGCCGGACGATCAGCGCTTCGCCGGGCTCGATCGCGATCCCTTGTTCATCGAGCAATCCCAGTGTTGGATGGTCGCGCGCCAGCTCGATCTCAGCCGAAACCGACGCAGTTTCCTGTCCGGCCCTGACAAGCGCATTGTCGGCACGTGCCCCGAGCGCCAGGCCGAGCGCATCGAGCAGGATCGATTTGCCAGCGCCAGTCTCGCCGGTGAGCACGCCGAGGCCCGGCTCGAACTCCAATTCGAGCCGCTCGACCAGAACGATATTGTGGATCGATAGCTGCCTCAGCATGAGCGGAGCAGCCTCGTGGGCGTCACTTCCGCGAAGCTGTCCGGCGGACCTGCTTGTTCTCTCGCCCAAGCAGCTTCAGCGATTGCCTGTACCAGAAGGATTCCGGATAGTTCCGGCCGAGGACCGCGCCGGCCTTCTGCGCTTCCTCGGGAATACCGAGCGCCAAATAGCATTCGACCAGCCGCTCGAGCGCTTCGGGCGTGTGCGTCGTCGTTTGATATTGGTCGACCACCGTGCGGAAGCGGTAGGTCGCAGCGAGCCATTGGCCCGCACGCTGGTAGAAGCGGCCGATCTCCATCTCCTTGCCGGCGAGATGGTCCTTGATGAGATCGAGCTTGATCCGTGCATCGGCGGCGTAGCGCGTGTCGGGGTAGCGGCGAATCAACTCGCCGAAGGCGTCCGACGCCTGCTGGGTGGTCGTCTGGTCGCGCGTGACCTCGTCGATCTGCTGATAATAGCTCATTCCGATGAGATATTGCGCATAGGGCGCTTCGGCGTTGCCCGGATGAATGGTGATGAACCTCTGGGCCGAGCTGATCGCGTCCGTATATTTGCGCGCGAGATAATAGTTGAACGCGCTCATCAGCTGCGCGCGACGTGCCCAGACCGAATAAGGATGCTGGCGCTCGACCTCGTCGAACAGCTTGGCTGCCTGCTCGTAATCGCCCTGATCCATCGATTTCTTCGCGGCGGTGTAGAGCGAGCTTACGTCGCGGGCCACGTAAGCCGTATCCGCCCCCTTCTTGCCGCCATGCGCGCAGGCCGCGAGCGGGAGCACCGCGGCAGCGGCGACGAGCAATGTGAGTGGACGGGAAAGCTTCAGCATGAGGACCTCATTAGCGTGGGCTCCAAAGGAGGCCAAGGAGCGTTTGGGCAGCCTTTGATGAACCGAAAATGTCTCCTCGCCCCTCGGATTCGTAAAAAAGAGACGACCGATCAGGCGGTCTGCGCCTCGGCCGAATCCTGTTCGTCGCCCGTCCTCAAGAAACTGTCGGGCTGAACGCCGAGCCACACGAGCACGGGCGAGGAGATGTAGATCGAGGAATAAGTGCCGATCACCACTCCAAGGAAGATTGCGATCGCAAGGCCGAAGATCACTTGCGGGCCGATCAGCATCAGCACGCCCAGAGCAATGAGCACGGTGAAGGACGTCACCACAGTGCGCGCCAGTGTCTCATTCAGCGAAAGGTTGAGGAGCGGCAGGATCGCCATCTTGCGATACTTACGCAGATTCTCGCGGATGCGGTCGTAAATGACGACCGTATCGTTCAAGGAGTAGCCGACGATGGTGAGAAAGGCTGCGACGACGTTCAGGTCGACCTGGAGCCGAGTGAAGGCGAAAAAGCCCAGGGTCATTGCAATGTCGTGGGCAAGCGTGAGGAGCGCTCCGACGCCGAATTGCCATTCGAACCGGAACCAGATGTAGATTGCGATGCCGATCATTGCGAACGCGATCGCCATTGCGCTGTCCTTGGCCAGTTCTTCGCTGACCTTGCCCGAAACGGATTCACCCGCGTCCACCCGCGCGCCGGGATATTGCTGCGGAATCGCGGTCCGCAGCTTGCTTACCAGGACATTCGAGGCAGTCTCAGGTCCGGCCGGCTTCGGGAGCCGGATCTGGAAGGTCCGGTCATCCTTCCCGAGCGTGGTGATACCGGCTTCACAAGCACAGAGCCGGTCGACGCGACTCCTCAAATCGTCGATATGAACGGGCTGCGCGAACTCGGCCCTCACGACTTCACCGCCAATAAAATCGATGCCGAGGTTCAGCCCGCGATAGGCGGTGTAGGCGATCGATGTCACAGTCGCGATGATCGACAGGATCAGCGCCAGATTGCGCCAGCGCATGAAGTCGAGATTGGTATGGTCAGGGACGAGCTTGAGCAGCTTCATTGCGCCAGCCTCAAATATGGAGTTCGCGCGGGCGCGCGCGCCGGATCCAGAGCGCGACCAACATGCGGGTGAAATAGACTGCAGTGAACACGGACGTCACAACGCCGATCAGCAGCACGACCGCGAAGCCGCGCACCGGCCCCGAGCCGAAATAGGCCATGATCGAAGCCGAAATGACGTGGGTCACATTGGCGTCGAAGATCGCTCGGAATGCCTCGTGATAACCGGTTTCGACAGCATCGATCAGCCGGCGCCCGCGCCGGATTTCTTCGCGGATTCGTTCGTTGATGAGGACGTTCGCATCGACCGCAGCGCCGATCGTCAGGATGAAGCCTGCAATGCCGGGAAGGGTGAGCGTCGCATTGAACATCGCCATGATGCCGAGGATCAGGAAGGCGTTCACCACCAGCGCGATATTCGCATAGACCCCGAAGCGGCCGTAGGTGACCAGCATGAAGATGATCACCATGACGACCGAGACAATCGACGCGATCGCGCCTTTGTGGATCGAATCCGCGCCAAGCTCGGCGCTCACCGTCCGCTCCTCGAGGACGTTCAGTTTGACCGGCAGCTTGCCCGACTGGAGGCTGACCGCGAGATCGTGCGCGCCCTGGACCGTGAAGCTCCCAGTGATCTGACCCTGGCCGCCGAGGATCGGAGTCTGGATCGTTGGCGCCGACAGGATCTTGTCATCGAGAATGATTGCGAACGGCTTGCCCACATTCTCCTGCGTCGCCCGCCCGAAACGATGGGCACCGGTCGAATTGAAGGTGAAATCGATCGCCGGTCGCCCATCCTGGTCGAAACCCTGGCTCGCCTTGGTCAGCTGGTCGCCGGAGACCATGACCCTGCGCTTGACCGCCATGAAGCCGCCATCGACCATCGGCAGCACCTGGCTGCCGGGCGGTGCGCGGCCCTGCTGGACGTCCTGCGGATTGGCCGAAAGGTCGACGAGCTTGAACTCGAGGCGGGCAGTCTGGCCGATCAGGCGCTTCAGCGCCTCGGGATCCTCGACGCCTGGAACCTCGACGAGAATGCGGTTGCCGCCCTCGGTGACGACACTGGTCTCCTTGGTGCCCGACGGATCGATCCGGCGCCGGACGACGTCCCGGGCGGCCCCCATTGCGTCCTTGAGCGCCTGGGCAGTCCCGGCCGGCGTCGGCGTCAGCACAATGCGGGTCGAATCAACCACGGACACATCCCAGTCGCGGATTCCGGTCAGTGCGAGCGGCCTTGAGAGATTGCGCAGCCGCTCGACCGCGGCATCGACCTTGGTCGGGTCTCTCACCAGGAACGAAAGCCGCCCGCCAGCGGTCGAGATATCTCCGATTTCGATCGCGGGATCGCGGCGAAGCTCGGTCGCGACCTCGTCTTCCTTGGCCTGCAGCCGTTGCTTGAGCGCATCGCTCTGGTCGGCCTCGTACAGCAAGTGGCTTCCGCCGGCGAGGTCGAGACCGAAGCTGATCTTGTATTGCGGAAGCCAGCTCGGCCACGCGCTGGCATAAGGCGAGCGCGCTAGCAGGCTCGGAATCGACAGCAGCACGCCCAGCGCAACGACGAGCGAGACCAGCCAGACCTTCCAGCGGGGAAATTCAAGCATCAGTCGTTCGCAGGCTTTGCGTTTGGAGTGAGCACCTGGCTGATCGTCGACTTGACCACCCGGATCTTGACGCCCTGCGCGATCTCCACTTCGGCCTCCTCATCGGTCACCTTGGTCACGCGCCCCCGGATTCCGCCGCCAGTCACGACCTCGTCGCCTTTCTTCACTGCGGCGATCGAAGACTGGTGTTGCCTTGCCCGCTGGCTCTGGGGCCGCATCACCAGAAAATAGAAAATGATGAAGATGAGAACGAGCGGGAAGAATTGAAACAGGGCAGCTGCAGTGCCGCTCGGCTGTCCGGCGGGCGCCGCTTGCATCATCATCAACATCGGCTGGCTGGACATCTGGGCTGACGACTTTCGCTTGAGATTGATCGACCGTCTTGGCAGTCGCACTGCCAAGCTGGCATCGATGGTCGGGGCGACTGGATTCGAACCAGCGACCTCCACACCCCCAGTGTGATGCGCTACCAGGCTGCGCTACGCCCCGACCTGGCCGGCGCATCTAGGCAGGGCCATGCGACAAGGCAAGGTGGGAGGGAAAGCCGAGTGGCTTTGCGTCGCTCAAAAGGCAAAGCAGGAAAATGGGTTGGACGGGCGCTGAGCGCGCTGCTCGCGCTGCCGGCGCTATATCTCGTCGCCGCGCTGATCGGCTCGCTGACGCCGGTGAACCGTCGCTGGACCGAGCCTGCGCAAGGAACGACGATCTACATCGCCGACAATGGTATCCACGCCGACATCATCATGCCGGTCGTCGCCCAGGGGCTCGATTGGCGGCCGCTGATCCCGAAGCGCGACTTCGCAATGCTGCCCGCCGACGACCGCTGGATTGCGTTCGGCTCGGGTGAGAAGCATGTCTATCTCGAAACTCCAACCTGGTGGGACATCAAGGCCGCCACCGTCTACCACTCGCTCGCTGGCGGCGAGCGCGTGGTGCATGTCGAATATGTCCCCAGCCCCTCCTACGCAGTGCGCGAAATTCGCCTGCGACCGGAGGAATATCGGCGGCTATGGACCGCAATCCGCGCAGATTTCGCACTCGACCGCAAAGGGCTGCCGCAGCGGATCCACCACCCCGGCTATGGCCCCTCAGACGCATTCTATCGCGCAACCGGCAACGCCAATGCGATCCGAACCTGCAATGCCGTTGCCGCCAATTGGCTGAGGCTCGCCGGAGTGAAGGTCAGCCTTTGGCCGCCCTTCACCCCCGGCCTGATCTTCAGATATCGAAAGATGCCTTTAGAGCACGTAGCGGCTGAGGTCGGCGTTTCTGGCAATCGAGCTTAGCTGCTGCTCGACGAAGGCGGCGTCGACGACCAGGGTTTCGCCGCGCCGGTTCTCGGCATCGAAGCTCACTTCCTCGAGCAGCTTCTCCATTACCGTCTGCAGCCGCCGCGCGCCGATATTCTCGACCGCTTCATTAACCTCGGCAGCGATTCGCGCGAGCGCTTCAATTCCATCGTCGGCGAACTCGATTCTCACTCCCTCCGTGCCGAGCAGGGCCTGATATTGCTCGGTCAGGCTGGCTCGGGTCGCCGAGAGAATGCGAACGAAATCTTCCTGCGTCAGCGCCTTGAGCTCGACTCGGATCGGCAAGCGCCCTTGGAGCTCGGGCAACAGGTCCGCGGGCTTGGCGATGTGGAACGCGCCGCTTGCGATGAACAATATATGGTCGGTCTTGAGGGGCCCATATTTGGTGGCGACGGTTGTCCCTTCGATGAGAGGCAGCAGGTCGCGCTGGACGCCTTCGCGACTGATCGACCCGCCGCGAACGTCGCTCACAGCGATCTTGTCGATCTCGTCGATGAACACGATCCCATTGGCTTCCGCATCCGCCAGTGCCGCCCGGCTGATGTCGTCCGGGTCGAGGCGCTTGTCGGCCTCCTCCTCGGTCAGGCGTGCGAACGCATCCGGGACCTTGAGCTTGCGGCGCTTCTTCGGCGCCTGGCCGAACGCCTTGCCCATGATTGATTTGAGGTCGATCACCTGGGCGCTCATCCCGGGAACCTCGAACGGCATGGATGGAGCCTCATCGACGTCGATCTCGACTTCGGCCTTGTCGAGGCTGCCGTCGGAGAAACGCTGGCGGAAGCTCTGCCTCGTCGCCTCGCTCGAACCCTTTCCGGTGAGCGCGTCGAGCAGCTTGTCCATCGCAGCTTCTTCGGCTGCTGCGCGAACCTTGTTGCGGCGACGATCACGTTCGAGCCGGACCGCTTCCTCGACCAGATCGCGGGCGATCTGCTCGACATCACGGCCGACATAGCCGACCTCGGTGAACTTGGTCGCCTCGACCTTCACGAACGGCGCATCGGCAAGTCTCGCGAGCCGCCGGCTGATTTCGGTCTTGCCGCAGCCGGTCGGGCCGATCATCAGGATGTTCTTGGGCGTGACTTCGTCGCGCAGCTCGGGCGACAGCTGCTGGCGCCGCCAGCGATTGCGCAGAGCGACAGCAACAGCCTTCTTCGCGTCAGCCTGGCCGACGATATGCTCATTCAATGCAGCGACGATCGCCTTGGGTGTGAGCTTGTCTTTCAACACTTCGGCTTGCTCCCCGCCGCTCTGGGGAATTGTGGTGTGATAGTTCATTTCGTCAAACAATGTCGGAACCGGTCAGAGCCACTTCAAGCGGTGCAGCGCAGGCTGGCGAAGAAGCCCTTATGGTTTTCGATAATGCGCGCGATCGTCGCCGGCTGCGGCGTTGCATCCCACTGATCGAGTTCGAACGTGCCGCCGAGGATGATCCCGTCGGGCCGGGGAAACATGTAGCCGGGGCCGCCCGTGAATGCATATTGCACCTCCGGCTGGGGCTCGAGGATTGCCAGCTGCCCACGCGCCGGGCGCAGCTCCAAGTCGCCGAACAGGGCGCGGCTACCGAGGCCGGTGCAGTTGAAGATCAGCCCCTCGGACAGCGCTGCGACGTCTGCCGACGAAGCAAAGTTGCGCACTTCGATCCTGCCTCCGGCGATCTGCACATCACGGATCATCTGGCGAAGATAGCGCCCGGTCTCGACATACATCGTGTCGTAGCGGAGCGTGCTCGGCCATGGGAACGGATGTTCCGCAGGACTGAGCATTCGGTTGATCGGAGGGAAGGTCTCGAGCAGCTTCGCTTCCGGGCTGTCGGTTTCAACATAGGTCGGAAGCCAGCGGATCCCATAGTCGTCGCCGACCATGATCTGGAACCGCCGCCAGCTATAATCCAGCGCGCGTGCGAACTGGGCCAGAAAATCGGGCGTGACCGCACTTTCGCTGAAGGCGTAGGCCGGGTGGAACTGGCCACCGGCGATGTTCGAAGTCGTGTCGGGCGGAAGTGCAGCGGCGTAAATGGTCACTGCAAAGCCAGCTTCCTGCACCAGCCGGGCGGTCGAAAGGCCGACGACGCCGGAACCGAGCACCGCGACAGGGCCGCTGTGGTCGTGGAGGCCGAGCTCGATTGCAAGCTTCGATGTCCCCCAGCTGAGCGTGATTCCACCGCCGCCATGGCCGTAATTGTGAACCAGCCTCTTCGCGCCAAATTGCTCGGCTCGGACAACGAACCCGGAGCGGCGGTAGGGCCGAAGGCCGGCAATGGTGCGGATGAGTCGGCTCTGGTCGACGATTACCGGCGCCAGCGGGGTACAGCCAAGACGGCGAGTACCGACCGTTGCGCAGCCGGACAGCAGCGCAGCGGAGCCGGCGGCAAAAGTTCGGCGATCGAGCAGCACGCCGCCAGCCTAGACGCGCTTTGCGTCAGCCTTCAATCGTCTCGAGCGTCAACCGGTCGTTGGTGAACACGCACACCTCCGACGCGATCTGCATTGCGCGGCGGGCGAGCACTTCCGGATCCTGCTCATAATCGGCGAGCGCCCTTGCCGCCGACAGCGCATAATTGCCGCCTGAGCCGATCGCCGCGATTCCGCCCTCGGGCTCGAGCACGTCGCCATTGCCAGTGAGGATCAGCATGATGTCCTTGTCGGCGACGATCATCAGCGCCTCGAGGTTGCGCAGATACTTGTCCGTGCGCCAGTCCTTTGCGAGCTCGACCGCGGCACGCATCAGCTGACCATTATATTGTTCGAGTTTGCGCTCCAGCCGCTCGAACAAAGTGAAAGCGTCGGCAGTCGCACCGGCGAAGCCGCCGATCACTTCACCCTTCTCGCCAATGCGACGGACCTTTCTTGCATTGGGCTTCATGACCGTATTGCCCATCGACACCTGGCCGTCGCCCGCAATGACGGTCTTGCCGCCCTTCTTGACGCCCAGAATCGTTGTCCCGTGCCAATTTTCCAAAATATTCTCCTTTGGAAATTGAGGTGGGACCTGGGCTCGCGCCTTGCAAGCGAGCCTAGTCGATCAGCCGCTCAAGCTTCTTGTCGGGAACGATCCACATCGCCGCGACCGCGACGTAGATTGCGACTGCTGCGTAGGGCCAGAAGAAGGCAACCGGAACTGCAAGAACATAAGCCGCTATCGTGATCTGCCCCTTGTGTCCGCCCGCCGAAGCCCTGGCGATCGGGGCGTCCTGGTCATTTGCAGCGAGCAGCGCCGCGCGGACCAGCGCCATCGACAGCGCGCACAGCAGCATGACCACGCCGAAGCCGAGCACTGTATCGCGCGTGATTCCGGCCTCGCCTACCCAGCGGACAACGAACGGAACCAGGCTCAGCCAAAACAGGAAGAAGAGATTGGCCAGGAGCACCCGCCCGTCCACTCGGCGTGCGGCCTGGAGCATATTGTGATGCTGCGACCAATAGATGCCGACCTTCACGAAGCTTAAGGCATAAGCTGCGAACAGCACCGACAGCGGCTGCAGCGCAGCCATCCCCGGCGCCTTGGGCACGGGCAGCTCGAGCACCATGATGGTGATGATGATTGCAATCACTCCGTCGGTGAATGAATTGAGGCGGGCCGTGGTCATTGCTCTCCTCCAGCAGCTTCATGTCCGCGAAACGAAGCGCCGGTCGGGGATGAACCAGACGATCGAGACTCCGACATAGATAGCGATCGAGATGTACGGGGAAACGAACGCTGCGGGGATGGACGCGACATAGAGCGCGAAGCTGATCAACTCCTTGGCGCCGGCTCCCACCGCGCGCTTGACAGCCGAGCTTTCGCCCTCGGCGCGGATCAGCGCGCGTTCCAGAATCTGGTAGGAGGAGGCGGCGCCGACAAGCACCAACCCGAACGATGCGACCGGCAACGGCGTGATTCCCGCCTCGTCGATCCAGCGGATCATCAAAGGGAAAAGGGTCAGCCAGAACAAGAGCGCATGATTGGCCCATAGCACCGCGCCCGTCACTCGGTGCGCCGACTGCATCATGTGATGATGATTGTTCCAGTAGATCGCGACGTTGACGAAAGCGAGCAGGTAAGCGGCGAGCAGCGGAAGCACTGCAAGCACCGCCTGCAAGGTCGGCTGAGCGGGGAATTTGAGCTCGAGCACCATGATCGTGAGTACGATGGCGACCACGCCGTCGGTAAGCGCGTTCAGGCGAGTTGGAGTCATGGAGGTCCCCTGTGAGGAAGAATGGCGCTGGACGGTCGAGCGTCAAGCCTTACCGACAAACATGAAGGCTGCAGCGCCGGCGAGGCAGCCGAAGGCGCCGATGTAGCGCCAGCCGATCGGCTCCTTCAGCACGAGCGCAGCGAACACCGCAAACATTCCAAGCGTGATGACTTCCTGGATAATCTTGAGCTGCCCGCCACTGAACCCCTGGGCAAAGCCAATGCGGTTGGCGGGCACTGCGAAAGAATATTCGATCAGCGCAATTGTCCAACCGATCAATATTGCGGCGAGCATCGGCAGATGCGGGAATTTGAGATGGCCGTACCAGGCGAGCGTCATGAAGACGTTGGAGATGACGAGCAGGACGATGGTGGTCATGCGCGTGCCATTAGGCAGCCGCCCGGAGTGTCGCAACGACAGTAGGCTTGTGAGGTCCATTTGCGATGACCGACCGAACGGATCGCAAGACCGCGGCCAGAAACAGGTTCGACGGCGAGGCTTGAGCAGGCGAGCCGAGCGCCGCTAAGCTTGGGCAATGAGTTCACGACTCCTGTTCGCGTTGGGAGCGCTCACCCTGCTCCTGCCGGCTCCGGCCTCCGCAACGCTCACGTCCGCCGAGCGCATCATGATCCGAACCGTCGATTCCGAGCAACAGCGGACTACCGACATGCTGCAGCGATGGGTCGATCAGAACAGCGGGACGATGAACCTCCGCGGCGTCGATGCGGTCCGACAGATGGTCGAGCCCGAATTTCGGCAGCTCGGGTTCAGGACGCAGTGGATCGACATGCGCGCGGCGGGCCGCGCGGGCCATCTGGTTGCGCGCCACATCGGCAGCCGTGGCGGCAAGCGCCTGCTGCTGATCGCGCACCTCGATACAGTGTTCGAGGCCGATTCGCCGTTCCAGCATTGGGTGCGGAACGGCGATCAGGCACGCGGTCCGGGTGCCGGCGACGACAAAGGCGGAATTGCGGTGA
>CBJLMA010000040.1:0-21695 GCA_966424035.1 uncultured Sphingomonas sp.
CCCGTTATTGACGCTTCGAGGGCTCGACAGCACGATGTCGTCGTGAAGCGAACCCTCAGTACTCTGCTATTCGCCGTTGCATTGTTCGGTGTTGCTTGCTCGAATGCCGGTCCTGACAGATCTGACACGTCCACAGCCGCTGGGGATTCGGCGAAGATAGCGCCGGCTATTCCGCTCACAGGACGCGTCACAGATGCAGCTCACATCCTGTCACCGGATCAACGATCAAGGCTTTCCCAAAAGTTGGAAGCGCTGGACCGCGTCACAAAGCACCAAATGGCGATCGCTACTGTCCCTTCACTGGGCGGTCGCGACATTGCCGACTTCGCTCGGGATTTGGCGAATAGCTGGGGCGTCGGTCGTAGAGGCTACAACGATGGCGTATTGCTCCTCGTGGCTCCAAACGAGCGAAAGGTTCGCATTGCCGTCGGTTATGGACTTGAGAAAACGCTGACCCACCAAGTCTGTCAGGAGATCATCGACAAATCGATGTTGCCGCAGTTCCGCAAAGGCAATCTGCCCGCCGGTATCGAAGCTGGAACCGACGCGGTGATTTCGCGCCTAAGCACCAGCCGGGGGTAGAACATATGGGCGAAGGCATTCGACCGATCGACGGGTTCACGCAGGCTAATAACAGCAGATCACCATCTCTGAGCAGATGGATGTACGGGTTCGGCGTGGCCGGAATCGGCGCTGTGAATCTTGCTTTGGGAACCTTCGATCCTATGCAGCCGGTTCCGGACGCTCTGCCCGGACGCACAGCGCTCGCATATGGCACGTCCATGCTTATCCTACTGGCTGGCGTCGGCACTATGTGGAGGCGTACCGCAGCTTGGTCAGCGGCTATTCTAACGATCTACTTCGGGGTCATCGTCGCCCTCGCGGAGAACGGTCGCGTGATTATTGCCCAATCCACGGTTTACGGCGCGTATTTCGGTGTCGCGGAAGGTCTCGCGCTGGCTGCGGCCGGACTCATCATCTTCAGTTCGAGCGGGGCGGTTGAGCCATTGTTGGCACGCCGCCTCATACGTGTCGGCCAGCTTGTGTTCGGGCCTTGCGCACTGTTTTTCGGCGGGGCCCATTTTGTCTATCCCGAAGCCACCAGAGCGCTCGTGCCAACCTGGCTGCCACCCTCCCAACTTTTTTGGGCCTATGCCACCGGCCTCTTCCACATCGCTGGCGGGGTCGCGATCTTGACGGGAGTTCGGGCCCGACTGGCCGCATACCTGCTGACGATCATGTATGCCGCATTTACGCCCCTAGTTCACGTCCCGCTCCTCTTGAGCGATCCCTCCAAGCACTTCTTCTGGACAGAAAATGTCTTGAATATCGGTCTGGTCGGAGTCGCCTGGGTCGTCGCCGACTCTCTTGGCGGTCACTCTCCTTCCGTTTTCCGCCAGCGAGCTGCGCAGTAGTAAAGTTTGAGCACCGTGACGCTGACGGGGACGACCAGCACGAATGAGAACAGCTAACGTCGCCTTTCCACCCCAAACTCGCCGTTCAGTTTCGACCGATTGCAGAAGTTCGCAGCTTGGTTAGTCTCTTGCTCGCATGGACTCAGGGAGTGTGTTTTGCGTCCAAAAGCCTGGATGATTCTTACGTGGGCAGTGATCTTGGCTGTCGTTGTGGGCGTTTGTGCTGCGTACGGCGGCCGGAACTGTGAGGTGCCGGATAATGGTCCTTTCCACCGGCTCCTTGCTGGTCATAAATTTGTGCCAACCCATTCAGGAAGATGGGCCTGCATTGAGGTTAAGTAGCAGCGGCTTTCCACCCCATTGCGGGCATCGATCCTAGTCATCATACATCAGAGCCATGAATGACACTGGGGCCGTCTTCCTGATCGCCTCGATCATATGTTGGACGGCTGCAGTTGCCTTCATTTGGTTGTTGGCCCGCAGCCTTAAGCGTGGCGTTTGGACGAGCGCCGCAGCAGCGCGGTCACCAAGGCCGAGCTCTACGAGCCCGCAAGGAAACGCCACATTCGCGGCCGGTCGAAGATGAGCAAGGATCAGCTCCGCAACGCGCTCGGGATCGGCTAGGATTGAGTGTCAGTGTCCATTCGGATCGAACGGATGCTCCGGTGGCCGGCATTCGTTCACAGCTTGAACGCGCGTGCTCCTTAAATCACTCATCCAGCACTGGTCGAGCACCGAGCAATAGCAAACGCGGAAAGTGACCCTGGTCAGCACGTCAACCTGTCGCAAGCGATCAGTTATTGCTGGAACAGTGCGGGACGGAGGTATGCGAAGCACGGCATTTTCCTCGCCCGGCCTCAAGACCGTTTGTTCGACGATCGATGTGACGAGGTGATTGGAGGACGGGAACGCGGCCTTAACCGCCGCATCGCCCGGCGCAAGGCCGCAGCACTTTCGCAGGAGATCGAGTGGGGAGCTCACCGGCTGGCCGCGGTAGAACAATTCGAAGCTCTGGATCTTTGCCGGACCCACGCCGCTGTTCGAAACACCGATCGCGGTCGACCCTGTGGTGCCATAGCCGTTACTGAGAATCGCGCTCGGAAAGGGCCATACGTTTGCGGCCACAAGCTGACGCTCGGTCTTGCCGTGCTCGATTGCGACAAACAAAGATACGGCCGAAATGAAGATCGCAGTTAGCGACACGATCACGTCGAAATGAGGACGGCCGGTCTTGCGCGGCACCGGCTGGACCTCATCCACTCCCGCTTCGACAGGCGTCTCGCTCATAGCCTCCCCCCAGCAGCTTCGACGCGCGTACTTACAGCAACATCCAGAATAGCCAATCGCTGGCAATTCGGGCAGCAATGCCCATATTCCCATGATCGCGTTGACCGTCGATGACGGCTCGCGTAAACCCAGAACAAAGCTGGAACAGAACGCATCTGATGCTGACCCATATTTCCGTCCGGGGGGCCCGGGAACATAATCTCAAGGGCATCGACGTCGATATCGCGCGCGAGAGCCTGACAGTGATCACCGGCCTATCCGGCTCGGGCAAGAGCAGCCTGGCGTTCGATACCATCTATGCCGAAGGGCAGCGGCGCTATGTGGAGTCGCTGTCGGCTTATGCGCGGCAGTTCCTGGAGATGATGCAGAAGCCGGACGTCGAGCATATCGACGGCCTCTCTCCAGCCATCTCGATCGAGCAGAAGACCACGAGCCGGAATCCCCGCTCGACCGTCGCCACCGTCACCGAAATCTATGATTATATGCGCCTCCTTTGGGCGCGGGTGGGAATTCCCTATTCGCCGGCGACCGGTCTGCCGATCGAAGCGCAGCAGGTCAGCCAGATGGTCGACCGGGTAATGGGTCTCCCAGAAGGCAGCCGGCATTATCTACTCGCTCCCGTCGTCCGCGGCCGCAAGGGCGAATATCGCAAGGAGCTGGCCGAGTGGCAGAAGGCGGGCTTCACCCGAGTGCGCATCGACGGCCAATTCTACGCGATCGAGGATGCGCCCGCGCTCGACAAGAAATTCAAGCATGACATCGAGGTGGTCGTCGACCGCATTGTCGTCCGCGAAGGCATTGAGGCGCGGCTCGCCGACAGTTTCGAGACCGCACTGAAGCTGGCGGAAGGTCTCGCCTATCTCGACCCTGCGGATCCGATTACGGATCCGCCCGGAAGCGAGCGCAGCGGAGTCGCAGCAGCGCTTGAACGCGCCGCCGAACGCAACGTCCTCGCCACCCACGCGCCCACTGGCCGGATCGTCTTCTCCGAGAAATTCGCCTGCCCGGTCTCGGGTTTCACGATCGCCGAGATCGAGCCCCGCCTCTTCTCCTTCAACGCGCCGCAGGGTGCGTGCCCGGCCTGCGACGGGCTCGGCGAGAAGCTGGTCTTCGACGAAGACCTCGTCGTCCCCAATCACGCGCTGTCGATCCGCAAGGGCGCAGTGGTCCCCTGGGCCAAGTCGAACCCGCCCTCGCCCTACTACATGCAGGTGCTCTCGAGCCTTGCCCGCGCCTACGACTTCGACCTCGACACGCCGTGGAGGGATCTTCCCGAGGAAGCCCGCAGCGTCATCCTCCACGGAACGCAGGGCCAGGCGGTCGTCCTACGCTTCATCGACGGCAAGCGCAGCTACGAGGTGAAGAAGCCGTTCGAGGGTGTGATCGGCAATTTGAATCGCCGCATGCTCCAGACAGAGTCGGCCTGGATGCGCGAGGAGCTCAGTCGCTATCAGTCCTCCCAGCCCTGCGAAGTCTGCCACGGTGCCCGCCTCAAACCCGAGGCATTGAGCGTGAAGATCGCCGGCGAGGACATCAGCATGTCCACGCGGCGCAGCGTCGCCGACGCTTACGCCTGGTTTGCCCAGCTTCACGAAAAGCTCACCGCCACCCAGAATGAGATCGCCAAGGCGATTCTCAAGGAGATCAACGAGCGTCTCGGCTTCCTCCACAATGTCGGGCTCGACTATCTCCACCTCGACCGCACCAGCGGCACATTGTCCGGCGGCGAAAGCCAGCGCATCCGTCTCGCTTCGCAGATCGGCAGCGGTCTCTCGGGCGTTCTCTATGTGCTCGACGAGCCCTCGATCGGACTCCACCAGAAGGACAATGATCGTCTCCTCGAAACGCTGAAGCGCCTGCGCGGGCTCGGCAATACGGTGCTCGTGGTCGAGCATGACGAAGATGCGATCCGCTCTGCCGACCAGGTGATCGACATGGGGCCCGGCGCCGGAGTCCATGGCGGCGAAGTGATCTATTCCGGCAGCCTCGAGGGTTTGCTGGCCTGCGAGCAAAGCATCACCGCCGATTATCTCTCCGGGCGCCGCGAGATTCCCTTGAAGCCCACCCGCCGCAAGGGCTCTGGCAAGCACGTCACCGTTCACGGCGCGACTGCCAATAATCTGCAAAGCGTCACCGCCGCTTTCCCGCTCGGCACCTTCACCTGCGTCACCGGCGTGTCCGGTTCAGGAAAATCGAGCCTCACAATCGATACACTCTACGCCGCCACCGCCCGCGCCCTGAACGGCGCCCGCATCCCGGCCGGTCCCCACCAGAAGATCACCGGCCTCGAGCAGCTCGACAAGGTCATCGACATCGACCAGTCGCCGATCGGCCGCACCCCGCGGTCCAACCCCGCGACCTACACCGGCGCGTTCACCCAGATCCGCGACTGGTTCGCCGGCCTGCCTGAGGCGAAGGCACGCGGCTACAAGCCCGGCCGGTTCAGCTTCAACGTCAAGGGCGGGCGCTGCGAAGCATGCCAGGGCGACGGCCTGATCAAGATCGAGATGCATTTCCTGCCCGACGTCTACGTGACCTGCGATGTCTGCCACGGAGCCCGCTACAACCGCGAGACTCTGGAGGTGAAGTTCAAGGGCAAGTCGATCGCCGACGTACTCGACATGACCGTCGAGGACGCGGCCGCCTTCTTCAAGGCGGTCCCCGGCATTCGCGACAAGATGGAGATGCTGAAGGAGGTCGGGCTCGGCTACATCAAGGTCGGCCAGCCGGCGACGACGCTCTCCGGCGGCGAGGCGCAGCGCGTCAAATTGTCCAAGGAGCTGTCGCGCCGCGCGACGGGCAAGACGCTCTACATCCTCGACGAGCCCACCACTGGCCTTCATTTCGAGGACGTGCGCAAGCTTCTCGAGGTCCTCCACCGCCTCTCCGACCAGGGCAATACGGTGGTGGTGATCGAGCACAATCTGGACGTCATCAAGACGGCGGACTGGGTGATCGATCTTGGTCCGGGCGGCGGGGTGAATGGGGGGCGCATTATTGCCGAAGGCCCCCCTGAAAAGATTGTGGAGGAGCCGAGTTCGGCGACGGGGCAGTATCTGCGGCCGTTGCTGGAGCGGGCAAGCGTGAAGCCGGTGGTGACTGAATCGAAACCGAAAAGACCCAAGCGGGCACGGAAAGTCACCATTGACGTAGACGAACCCGATCTGATCGCGGCTAGGTAGCTATTTTCGGCCGATGGCCAATCCAGTGTCGCCTTCGCGGGACCAAAGATTGCGGGGCCCTAATCCTGTCGCCCCCGCTCGCGGAATGCACGCGCCTTGGCGCGATTGCCGCAGCCGGACATTGAACACCATCGGCGCGCCCCGGAGCGCGACAGGTCAAGGAACAGCAACGCACAGCCCTCCCCCTCGCAGGTGCGGATGCGTGTCGCAGCGGGACTGGCGAACAGCTCGACCGCCTCGCGTGCGATTCTCGCCAAGAGCGAGCGCGCATCGCCGTCGAGCGCGAGCTTGGCCGATGGCGTGAGCCGCGGCACGGCCGCAGGCAGCGCCGCCACTTGGTTCAGCCGCTCGCGCGCAGCTCGGTCGTCCTCGCCTGACGCGATTGCATAAATCGCCTCACGCAGCTCTTGGGCAAGCTTAAGATCCCGCCCGCTCGCGCCGAGCTTCCGTTCCGCGAGACCCGCGCTAACCAGCCAGCGATCGAGGTCGGCCGGCGTTGCGATAAGCTCGCGCTGTTGCTGCTTCAGCCGTCCGCCCAGCGTTGCTGCGAGGTCGAGCGCGACATGCCCTCCGCGGAAGCGGAATCCGTCGCGGTCCTCGGGACGCTCATCGGCAAGATGCGGTACCACCAATAACTGCATTGACAGGTTATTGTATGAGTGTCTACTAACCTCTTTATCAGGTTATTCATCGCGGGAGTGCTCGATGATCGACGAGTGGTATGACCGGGCCCACCTCGAATATCGCTCCGAGCTTCACGCGGGCATCCTCCACATGGTCACGACCGTGATCCGCTGGCTTCGAAAGCCGCGATCCACAGCAAAGGGAGAACAACCATGCGTCTCTTCGCTATCCTCGCCTCCGCGGTCACGCTGATGGCCGCTGCGCCGGCGTCCCACGCCGACCAGCCCTTGTCGCTGACGGGCACCTGGCTGATGGATAAGGCATACGAAATCCACGCCGATGGCAGCCGGACGACAAATTACGGCGAGCATCCGAGCGGCCTGATGATGGTCGACAATGCGGGCCGTTATTCGATCCAGATCTTCCGTCCTGGACGGCCGGCCTTCCGCTCGGTCGACAAGACGCGGGGCGAAGCGGACGAATATCGCGCTGCAATGCTCGGCTCGAGCACCCATTTCGGCCGGGTGAAGGTGGACGCCGCGAAGCATCAGCTGTTGTTCGACGTGGAGGCATCGTCCTTTCCCAATTGGGAAGGCAAACGCCAGGTGCGCGAGTTCACCTACTCCGACGGCCTTCTCAGCTATGCAGTGCCGGCAAGCGCGTCAGGAAACGGCACCATCGCTTACTCCGTGTGGCGCAAGATCCAGTGAGGGGCTGACAGTGCGGCTAGAAGCATGCTCTCCAGAGTTCATGGAGCTCAGGGGCCCGGCTTCGGTTGCAGAGAGCTCGGCGCCGCCGAGCGGATGACCGGCGGACCCTGTCTGAGCGAGAGGCGAGCATCGTCATTGCCCTTGCATATCCAGTCGAGCGGCCGCGCGTTCACCCGGTAGCTCTCGCGCCTTACACCCCCAGCCTCGCCCATATTTGCGTTCGTGTGTTACTCCGTTATCGCGCCGGCGAGCTTGAGTTCGAGGGGCGAAGGAGGGCGGTTAGGTGCGTTGTCCGAACTGTGCTGGCGAGATTAGCCTGCTGCGCGATAGCTGTCCGCATTGCGGGGCTTCGACGGAGCGCCTGTTCGACAGACTTGAGCGTCGTGGCGACGGTGATCGTTCGCCCGAAGAGCTGAGCCGCAACCGCAAGACCGTGCTGGCGATCGGCGGCATGGCCCTGATCCTGGCAGCGGTGATGGGGAACTTCCACCAGTTCGGGCGTCACCTCTCCGTCGGCCCCGGTGTGATCCATATCGATACACGTCGCGAGCCGCGCGAACCGGTGACGATCGGGGCAGCGCAGCTGTTCGAGGCCTATCACACCGATTCGCAGGCTGCCGACCGGCGGTTTGGCGACCGCGAGATGGTGGTCACCGGCCAATTCGTCCGCACCGTGCCGGACGGCTATGGAAGCATCGACATGCGCCTCAAGACCAACCACCCGGACATCCCGCTCGGCATCGACCTCGACAGCCATTCGGTCGACGCCGCGACCAAGCTGGAAGCGGGGGAGATGGTAACCGTCAGCTGCCGCCGAGTTGCCGGGTCGGGAGATGATCCCTGGCTGCAGGACTGCGTCATCCAGCAGCCCGGACCGAACGACGCCGCAAAGCCATCCGCGCCAGCGTCGCCTGCACCGCCGGCGTCGCCGAGCCCCAACCATTAAGGGACGCCGTTGGCCAAGGCGTACCGCGGGTCAGTCACAACAGAGAGACAAGGGGGGACGTTGGAGCATGACGCTCTCGGCTTCAATCGGCATTGTCTGGATAGCGCACCTCGAGCTCGGCGCCGGCTAGCAGGTACCGCCCCTCGCGCATCTCGAACCCGTCGAGCAGGCGGGCATTGATGCCGACCTTGCCGTAACTCTCGCCCGTACTCCTCCAATCCGTGAAACAGGCACACACCGGGCAATGGTGGAGCGCAATCATCCGGTCCCCCCAAATGTACGCGGCTGTCTCGCCGGTGACCCGGACGCCGCCGTCATCTGGATAATAAGAGACGAGCGAGCCGAGCTTGCGGCAAATGCTGCAATTGCAGCTGGCGACCCAATCGGGTGCACTCGGAACCTCGATCCGCACCGCCCCGCAATGACAGCTTCCCGTCAGCGCCATGCCCACGCCTTAGCCCAACAAGGCCGTGACCTACAGCACGCATTCTATGCTTGTAAGCGGATCGCCTCGACGGATCTTTCGCGCGCCTTCGCGCAGCGTCATGCCAGCCCCGCTAACCTTGTTGGCGGCCCTTCAGCTTCGCTGCTGCAGCGTTCAGCTTCTCGCGATTGTTTCCAACGCGGCTGATCAACTGCTGCGCCTGCTGACGGCTGATCCCATGCTTGCGCGCAAAATAGCCGAGCTCATAGCCTTGCTGGCCGGCGACCCTGCCGCGGTCGCGGGAGATGTTGCGCTGTCCGGTCTTGCCTGTTGCCATGACGCTTACTCCTGTCGGTTACCGCGTCTCAACGCTTGCAACCGCCTCAGGCTCCGGCTCTCCTCGTTGGTGCATCAAGCCGCTGCTCCTAGGCCGACTATCCTGGCCCACGCGCATTGCATCTCATGCCGAAGCGACCCTCTGGTTTGTACCTTCCTCGCTTCCGATGTTCGTGGCCATCCCCTGGAAGTTGCGATCGGCCATCAATTTCTGGATCGCCCTGGCGCTCGGCTGCGGGATCACGGTCGGTCCTTATCTGCTGATGAACATATTCGGGCCGAAGCTCGGACCAGGGCTCTAATTCGAGGCTGAATCCCCGCTGTTTCCGTCGTTCAGATAGCCTCGTGCCTCGGCATTCGGATCGACCGCCGGCCGCGTCGCCTCATATTGCTGCCCTGCCGCAACAGCCTCGCGCTCTTCCGGAGTGAGCCTCGCTTCCCAATTCGCTTCGGCATCCGCAGGGCTCCAGCCCTGAAACGCATCGCCTGCCGTTCCGCGCTCCTCGATCTGCTGCCCAAGCTGCCGAAGCACCGGCCGCATCGCCAGGTTCAACATCCAGTCAGGCGCATAGGCGAGCCTCGCCTTGTTGGTTCCCGCAAGTGCAGTCCGGAGAACCGAATTGTCGCCATGGACCCTGGCGATGACCAAAGTGTCCTTGCCGTCGTTCTGCGGCACGAAATCCATGTCCGCCTCGGCGCCCTGCTTGCCCGCGAAGAAGAGCTTCAGCACAAGCTGTTGGTCGGGCGTGCGGTCGATCTTCAGCTCGTAAGCCATTGGTGCCCCGCCGTCGAAGGAGGTGGTGCCGCGCTGCGCAATGGCGGACAGCGACTCCTCAACCGCAGCATAAGTGACAGCCGGATTCTTGTGGACCAGCTGCTCGGAATCGCGGCCGTAGATGCTCCCGGCAAGATAGGCTGCGCCGACCAGCGCTGGACCAATGAGGAATTTCAGCATCGCTGCCGCCCTAAACGAGGGCGACTAATGATGCCTTAAGCCTCGCCTCTCAGCCTGGCGATCAAGAGGTCGAATACCGCCGGATGGAAGCTGCGCATGAACCTGAGGCCGACCTTGTTCCCGGCGACCCAGCAAACTTCGGCACCAAGCGCTTCGAGCCCGTCGAACTTGATCCACAGCTGCTCGCGCAGCTCGGGGCGCTCGACGAACTCGGCCCTGCAGCCTTCCGGCGAGACGTCGTAAATGTTGACGCGGTAGGTGATCTGCCCCCGCCGGTGCATCGTCACCTCACCCTCGACCGCCACACGCTCGTTGCGGCGCGGCTGCCGGACAAGCTCATGGCTCGCTGAAAAGGATGCGAATGAAAGGCCCGCCCGCGCTCCGTCGACCCAGCGTACAATGACCGGCACGCTGCCGCGGCGAAGCACCGAAAGATTGAGCAGGTCGCCCGCCGCAAGGCGGTCGGCGCAGATGACCCCGCAACCATCGTAGGATAGATCGACGATGGTCATTTCGACGAGGGACCCATCTTCCCGAGTAGCGTAAGCTGCAAGCGTCACCGCTCTGCGCTCGCGCCTATGAGGCAGCGGCGCCTGAGCCTCGTGGAAGGCTTCAGAAGGTTGGGGAGCGGTCATGCGGCCGATTATGCGCCGAAATAGGTCGCGGCCCGCTTAAGCAATGATCCGTTTTGGACGGATCACCGCATCTCCGCCTGCCGAAGGATCACTACGCAGGCGATGCGCGCGCCGCTGTTGCCGCTTGGGTCGGTGACATAGTCGTCGGCATTTGCATGGATGACCAGCGAAGCGCCGTCGGAGTCCAGCAGTGCACCAGGAGTTCCAGCCGGTGCGAACAGACTGGCGTCAGGGAGAGTTACGGTCTGGCTGAGCACGCCGTTCGCAGCAACCTCGACGTTCGGCAGATCGCCGGCGTGCGGGCCCGCAGGGTTGTTGAGACCGTGTTTCCTGCCTGCTGGGTTCCAATGCCCACCGGCGCTTGCAAAGTCGGGCGGATCGCAGCGGCCGACAGCATGAACATGGATCGCGTGGATGCCATGGGGAAGCCCGCGCGCCTCGATGTGAAAGGAAACTCCGCCCGCGGTCTGCCAGGCGCGCACGGTGCCGATGTTCTGGCCCGCGGCTCCAAGGAGCGGCATCGGCGGTCCGCCCTGCGGTTCCCGCGCGGTCTCGCAGCCGATGAGCGGAGCGATCAAGGTCGCTGCGAATGCGGCGGTGACGAACAGGATCGGGCGCACGGGACGCTTCAACCCTTCACTTGCCGGAAGGTTCAGGCTCCATCTTAACGAGCATCTGGCCTTCGCTGACCTGCAGCCCGGCCGAGGCAGGAAGCTCGCTCACTGTCCCGTCGAACGGAGCAGTCAGCGCATGCTCCATCTTCATCGCTTCCAGCGTGAGCAAGCGTTGCCCCTGCACAACTTTTTCACCGGCCGAAACTTCGACATTGGTCACTTTCCCCGGCATTGGAGCTTCGATCTCGCCGTCGTGAGCGCCATGAGACTGGCCAGTGCCATCGAAGCGTGTCGCGATTTTGAGGCGCTCGCCCTCGGCAAAGATGTACAAGCCGCCGGGAGCTTCCTCCGTAGACGTCCAGCGTTCGGTCCAATCTCCCGAGAGCTCGACCTGTTCAAGCGAGTTCCCAACGTAAAATTGGACAGCGCGCTTGGGCTGCTGGTTCAGTCGAAATCCCAAAGCCTCGCGCCACGGCTGCCCCCTGCCAGGCACGCTCAATTCGCTCGCGATCGTGCCGTACGTACCGGAAAGCGGGCGGATTCCCTGTATCAGCAAAGCGACCGCCGCATCCTTCCTCAGTTCGTCAAGCGCGGCCGAGTTGTCGACGAGTTCGTCTTCATGCTCGCTGATGAAGCTGGTGGTGACGCCGCCTCGCTTGAATTCGTCGCGCCGAAGCAGCCTTGCCAGGAAGCCGGCATTGCCCGTCAGCGGAGCGAGTTCGATCCCGCTGCACACTTCTTCCAGCCTCTCGATTGCAGCCAGCCTGTCGTCGGCACGCACGATGACTTTCGCGATCATCGGATCGTAGAAGGGCGAGATTATGTCGGTTCGATTGAGGGCATCGTCGACGCGGACCTCGATCCCTGCCGGCTCGGGAATGACCCAATGATCGATCCTTCCAGGGCTCGGCAGAAATCCCTTCGCCGGATCCTCTGCGTATAGGCGGGCTTCGATCGCATGGCCGGAGATCGACAGCTCGTCCTGGCTCTTGGGAAGAGGCTCTCCCGATGCGACGCGAAGCTGCCATTCGACCAGGTCCTGGCCGGTGATTTCCTCGGTAACGGGATGCTCGACCTGGAGGCGCGTGTTCATTTCCATGAACCAGATGCGATCGGCGCGCAGGCCTTCTGACGCATCGGCGATGAACTCTATCGTGCCGGCATTTTCGTAATCGACGGCCTTGGCCGCGCGTACTGCGGCGTCGCACACCGCTTCGCGGGTCTCGGCATCCATCCCCGGCGCGGGCGCTTCCTCGATCACCTTCTGGTGGCGGCGCTGGAGCGAGCAGTCGCGTTCGAACAGGTGAACGACATTGCCATGAGAATCGCCGAACACCTGCACTTCGATATGGCGCGGCGAGAGGATGTACTTCTCGATCAGTACGCGGTCGTCGCCGAACGCGTTTCCCGCTTCGCGCTTCGCGCTCTCGAGCGCAGCGTCGAAGTCCCTGGCAGCGTCGACCCGGCGCATGCCCTTGCCCCCGCCGCCCGCGACCGCCTTGATCAGGACCGGATAGCCGACCAGCTCGGCTTCCTGCTTGAGCCGCTTCGGGTCCTGGTTTTCGCCAAGATAGCCTGGAGTGACCGGCACCCCGGCTTCGGCCATCAATTTCTTCGCCGCGTCCTTGAGCCCCATTGCGCGAACGCTGTCCGGCCTGGGGCCAACCCAGACCAGCCCGGCATCGATCACTCCTTGCGCGAAATCGGCATTCTCGGAGAGGAAGCCGTAGCCGGGGTGGATCGCCTCGGCTTGCGCGGCTCTCGCAGCCGCGATGATCTTGTCGCCGCGCAGGTAGGATTCCCGCGCCGGGCTCGGCCCGATATGCACCGCCTCGTCCGCCATTCGCACGTGCAGCGCCTTGGCATCCGCATCGGAATAGACCGCGACGGTGCGGATCCCGAGCCTGCGCGCAGTGCGGATCACCCGGCACGCGATTTCGCCGCGATTGGCGATGAGCAGAGACTTCATCATTGAAGCTGTGTCATGCTGAACTCGCTTCAGCATCCATGCTGGCGACCTCGCAGTCCGTCCGGCCAGTGGACCTTGGAACAGGAGAAGAGGCACGCATCGGCTCCTCGGCCTGCAGCGGCTTGAGGCCAAGCTTGGCGAACAGAGCCGCGTCCGCGTCATCACCCGCGTTCGACGTCGTCAGCAGCTTGTCGCCGGTAAAGATGCTGTTCGCGCCTGTGAGGAAGCAGAGCGCCTGCGTCGCTTCGCCCATGCTCTCGCGCCCGGCGGAAAGCCGCACCATCGATTTGGGCATGGTGATCCTCGCGACTGCGACGGTGCGGACAAACTCGATATCATCGATCATCTTTACGCCGTCCAGCATGTCGCCCAGGACCGTGCCCTTGACCGGCACCAGCGCGTTGATCGGCACGCTTTCCGGCTGGCGCGGCAGTGAAGCAAGCGCGTGGATGAAGCCGACACGATCCTCGCGGCTCTCCCCCATCCCGACGATACCGCCGCAGCATACGGCAATTCCGGCAGCGCGGACATGTTCGAGCGTCTCGAGCCGTTCCTCAAAGCTGCGCGTGGTGATGACCTCTCCATAATGTTCGGGCGACGTATCGATATTGTGGTTGTAATAATCGAGGCCAGCGTCTTTGAGCGCATGCGCCTGGTCCTCGGTGAGCATGCCGAGCGTCATGCAGGTCTCGAGACCCAGCTCCTTCACTTCAGCGACCATCTGCACCAGCGCGGGCATGTCGCGCTCCTTTGGCTCGCGCCACGCAGCACCCATGCAGAAGCGCTGCGAGCCTGCCGCCTTGGCTTCGCGCGCAGCCTCGAGCACTGCATCGACGCCCATCAGTTTTTCGGCCTTGAGCCCGGTCTGCGCATGCGCTGACTGCGAGCAATAGCCGCAATCTTCGGGACAGCCGCCGGTCTTGATCGAGAGCAAGGTGCACAGCTGCACCTCGCCCGCCGAATGATGCGCCCGGTGGACTTCGGCCGCGCGGAATACCAGCTCGGTGAACGGCAGGTCGAAGAGGTCGGCGATTTCGGCGCGGGTCCAGTTATTTCGCGTCATTCGGTTCCAACTCGCTAGATTTTTTTGGATTTTTTCAGTTGCGATTCACATCCTGAACAGGCCGAACTGCGGCCGTTCGGGAATTGGCGCGTTCAGCGTCGCCGCGAAGGCGAGGCCGAGCACGTCCCGGGTCTGGACAGGATCGATGATTCCGTCGTCCCACAGCCGGGCCGTCGCGTGCCAGGGGTTGCCCTCGTCCTCGTAGCGCTGGCGGATCGGCGCCTTGAACGCCTCGGCTTCTTCAGGAGTCCATTTTTCGGCGTCGCGGTGGACGGTCGCGAGCACGCTCGCTGCCTGTTCGCCGCCCATCACGCTGATGCGGCTGTTGGGCCAGGTGAAAAGAAAGCGTGGGCTATAGGCCCGGCCGGCCATTCCATAATTGCCGGCGCCGAAGCTGCCGCCGATGAGGACGGTGATCTTGGGCACGCTCGCAGTCGCCACCGCGGTCACCAGCTTGGCGCCATGCTTGGCGATTCCCTCCGCCTCATATTTGCCCCCGACCATGAAGCCCGAGATGTTCTGCAGGAACAGCAACGGCGTGCGGCGCTGGCAGGCGAGCTCGATGAAATGCGCGCCCTTGAGCGCGCTCTCGCTGAACAGGATTCCGTTGTTGGCGAGGATAGCGACTGGAATGCCCCAGATGTGCGCGAAGCCGCAGACGAGGGTCGAGCCGTAAAGAGGCTTGAACTCGTGAAATTCGGATGCGTCGACGATGCGCGCGATGATCTCGTGCACGTCATAGGGTGCGCGCACGTCCTCGGGGATGATGCCGTAGAGCTCTTCCGCATCGAACTGCGGCTGGCGCGGCTCGCGGAGCTCTATGTCGGCCCCAGCCTCAGGCTGAAGCGTGCTGACGATATCGCGAATGATGGTCAGCGCATGCTCGTCATTCTCGGCGAGATGATCGACGACGCCGCTTTTGCGCGCGTGGAGGTCGCCGCCGCCAAGGTCTTCCGCGCTAATCTCCTCGCCGGTCGCCGCCTTGACCAGCGGCGGACCGCCGAGGAAGATTGTCCCCTGGCCCCGGACGATCACGCTTTCATCGCTCATCGCCGGAACATAGGCACCCCCTGCGGTGCAGCTTCCCATCACGCAGGCGATCTGCGGGATGCCCTTCGATGACATTTGCGCCTGGTTGAAGAAGATCCGCCCGAAATGGTCGCGGTCGGGGAACACCTCGGCCTGGTGCGGCAGGTTCGCGCCGCCGCTGTCGACCAAATAGACGCACGGCAGCCGGTTCGCTTGCGCAACCTCCTGCGCGCGCAGGTGCTTCTTGACGGTGATCGGATAATAAGTGCCGCCCTTCACCGTCGCATCATTGCACACGATCATCACCTGCCGGCCCGAGACCCGGCCGATGCCGGCGATGATTCCTGCACCCGGCACTTCGCCGTCGTACATGTCGCAGGCGGCGAGCTGGCCGATTTCCAGGAATGGCGAGCCAGGATCGAGCAGCCGCTCGACGCGCTCGCGCGGGAGAAGCTTGCCGCGCTCGACGTGGCGCTGGCGGTGTTTCTCCGGGCCCCCTTTCGCAGCTTCGGCGACGTCCGTACGCAGCTTCTCAGCAAGCGCGCGATTGCATTCAAGGCGCGCACGGAACTCTTCGCTGTCGGTCGCGATTTTGCTGTCGATCCGCGGCGCGCTCATGCCCCTCATCAAGCCCGTTGGTCGAAAAGTCCTGCCGCTCGCCTAGCCGCTGCTGCAGGCGTTGGCAAAACAGTTGCTGGAGGCTTGTTGGGAATGAAGCGCCACATATTGATCATCGCTGCAGCCCTTGTCTCCCTGACCGCTTGCAACACGAGTACCAGCAATGTTGCGTCGGAACAGCAGTCTCCCGGCACCGGGTCGGGCATCGACAAGTCGCTGATGGATATGTCGGTGAAGCCCGGCGACGATTTCGACAAATATGCCAACGGTGCGTGGGAAAAGAATGCTGTCATCCCGCAGGACAAGTCCAACATCTCTCTCTTCTCGACCATCAACGACCGGGCCGAACAGCGCAAGGCGGCACTGGTGGACGATATCGTCAAATCCAATCCCGCCGCGGGCAGCGACGAAGCGCGCATCGCCAATTTCTACAAGGCCTTCACCGATGTTGCCGGAATCGAGAAGCGCGGGCTTGCGCCAATCAAGCCGGACGTGGATCGGATCGAGGGAATCTCCGACAAGGGCGCGCTCGCAGATGCGATCGGGCGAACGCTGCGCGCCGATACCGATCCGTTGAACGCGACCAATTTCCACACCGAAAATCTGTTCGGTGTGTTCGTCACCCAGGGGTTCGACGATCCAACGAAGGCTGTTCCCTATATTATGCAGGGCGGCCTGGGTCTTCCCGATCGCAATTATTACGTCTCATCCGACCCTGCGACGATGAAGCTCCGCGGCGATTACGCGCCCTATGTCGCCAGGATACTCACCCTCGCGGGATTGCCGAATGCGCAGGCACGGGCACAGAAGATCGTCGCGCTCGAGACGAAAATTGCCCAGGCACATGAGACTTTAGAGGAGAGCCAGGACAGCACCAAGGCGAACAATCCCTGGACGCGCGCGGATTTCGACAAGAAGGCGCCCGGTATCGACTGGGACAAACTGCTCAAAGCCGCGCAGCTCGGCAATCAGCAGGATTTCATCGTCTGGCAGCCGGGCGCGGTCACCAAGACCGCGGCCCTGGTCGCCTCGCAGCCGCTCGACGTGTGGAAGGATTGGCTGGTCTTCCACCGCATCAACCAGATGGCCGACGTGCTGCCCAAGGCTTTCGACGACGCCCACTTCGCCTTCTACGGCTCGGAGATCAACGGCCAGCCACAGCAGCGCACGCGCGACAAGCGCGCCCTCGCCTCGCTCGACGCCTGGCTCGGCGATGCCGTCGGCAAGCGCTACGTCGATCGCTATTTTCCAGCCTCGTCCAAGTCCGACATCGACGGCATGGTGACCAACATCAAGGCCGCGCTCGAGAAGAGGATCGACGCGCTCGCCTGGATGGCCCCGCCGACCAAGGCAGAAGCCAAAAGGAAGGTCGCGACCATGGCCGTGGGCATCGGCTATCCGAACAAGTGGCGCGACTATTCATCGCTCGACATCCGCGCCGATGATGCCTTCGGGAATTTGGACCGGGCGGAGCTCGCAAACTACCAACACCAGCTGTCGAAGATCGGCAAGCCGGTCAACAAGACCGAGTGGTGGATGGAGCCGCAGGTCGTGAATGCGCAAAACCAGCCACTGCAGAATTCGCTGACTTTCCCGGCTGCCATCCTAGACCAGGGTTTCTACGACCCGGCAGCGGATCCGGCCGCCAAATATGGTGCGATCGGTTCGGTGATCGGACATGAGATCAGCCACAGCTTCGACAATCTCGGCGCGACCTTTGATGCGACCGGCAAGCTCAGGAACTGGTGGACCGCATCGGACTTCGCCCATTTCAACCAGGCCGGTGCTGCGCTGGCTGCGCAATATGACGCCTATGAGGCGCTTCCCGGATTGCACCTCAACGGCAAGCAGGAGCTGGGCGAGAATATCGCCGACGTCGCCGGGCTGGCGGCAGCGTACGACGCCTGGAAGGCGTCGCTCGGAGGCAAGCCATCACCGGTGATCGACGGCTTGACCGGCGACCAGCGCTTCTTCCTCGCTTACGCGCAATCGCACCGCGGAAAACTGCGCGACGCCGCGCTGCGGGCCCGGGTCGCGACGGATGTTCATGCGCCGGGGCCGTGGCGGGTCCTGACGGTGCGAAACATCGACGCCTGGTACCGGGCGTTTGATGTACAGCCCGGCCAGAAGCTCTATCTGGCGCCTGGCAAGCGTGTGACCGTTTGGGGCTAAGGATAGCGGGCTGGGCAATCGCGCCGGCTCGTGCCGCCTCCAGGTCCAAACGTCGCTATTGGACGGTCGGCAAATCAGCGCGCCGGGAAAGCCAGGTGCTTCATGAAAAATGGGAACACGACCTTTTCCAGCCGCTCGGACACGCGGTTGCCGTGGTCGCCCTCATACAGCTCCCAATCGTGCTTGATTCCGAATTTGAGCAGTTCGGAGTGCATCGCCTCGACGTCGGGGTGGACGAAATCCTTGTCACCCGTGTCGAGCCCGATCGCAGTCATCGACCGGAGCGCGGGCAGATATTGGGGGACCATCGCCACCGGCGCGTTGGCCGACCATTTGGCGACAACCAGCGGATCGATTGCCCCATTGCTGGTGCCCATGTCGGCGTAGAAGGGCGGCTTGTTGGGGTTGGGTGACCAGGCGACCGCGACGGCCCAGGTCGTCTGCGCGCCGAACCCGGCCGTCTTGAGCATGTCCGGCGTCAGCCCTTCATATTTGCTGCCCTCTTCGGCGGTGAACGAACGCGGTTTCAGGCAGCATGGGTTCATCGCATAGATTGCCGAGAAGACGTCCGGGTGCTTCATCCCGAGGCGGAGCGTACCGTATCCACCCATCGAATGGCCGAAGAGGCCGCGGCTCTCGCGCCGAGCGATCGTACGATAATGGCTGTCGATATAGCGGACGAGTTCCTTCACCGTGAAGGTCTCGAAATTGCCGACAGTGACCGAGTCCGAATACATGCTTCCGTGCAACAAAGTATCGCTGTCGGGCGCAACGACGATGAACTCGCGCCCGCCTGCCGCCATCGCCGCCCTGTGGCGTTCCTCCATCTTGGTCCAGGCGACGGTACCTTCCGCCTGCGAGTTATAGCCGTGGAGGAAATAGACGACTGGATAGCGCCGCGCCTTCGCGCTGTCGTAGCTCGGCGGAAGCAGGACCAGGACCGTCCGATCGGCGCTGTTGCCCTCGAGATTGCCTTCGAGGCTGGTACCGTGGACCCTGATCTTCTCGACCCGGGCGGCAGCGGGCGCTGCAACCGCCAGCGCCAGGACGAGGCCCAGCATCGCCCCAAGAACACTCCTGATCATAATCCTCCCCTGCTTTCTTGTCAGACGCCGATCAGTTCGCGACCGATGAGCATCCGCCGGATTTCGTTGGTCCCGGCCCCAATGTCGAGCAGCTTCGCGTCGCGATAGTAGCGCTCGACCGGCCAGTCCTTGGTGTAGCCCGCGCCGCCAAGCGCCTGGACGGCTTCGTTGGCAACCTTCACCGCATTTTCGGATGCAAGCAGGATCGCGCCGGCTGCGTCATGGCGTGTCGTCTTGCCGGCATCGCAGGCGCGCGCGACCTGGTAGACGTAGGCGCGCGCCGAATTGAGCGCGACATACATGTCGGCAATCTTGGCCTGCATCAGCTGAAACGAGCCGATCGGTTTACCGAACTGCTTGCGCTCACGGACATAGGGGACGACGACGTCGAGACAGGCCTGCATGATGCCGACCTGCATGCCGGCGAGGATGGTACGCTCATAGTCGAGGCCGCTCATCAACACTTCGACGCCTTTGTTTTCCTTGCCGAGGATATTCTCGGGCGGGACGAAGCAGTCGTTGAATACCAGCTCTGCGGTCGGCGAGCCGCGGATCCCCAGCTTGTCGACCTTCTGCCCGACCGAGAAGCCTTCCATATCCTTTTCGATCATGAAGGCGGTGATCCCGCGGCTGCCTGCCTCCATGTCGGTCTTGGCATAGACGACCAGGGTGTCGGCCACCGAACCGTTGGTGATCCAGAATTTGGTGCCGTTGAGCCGGTAGCCGTTGCCGGATTTCTCGGCCTTGAGCTTCATTCCGACCACGTCGCTGCCAGCGCCCGCTTCGCTCATCGCCAGCGCGCCAACATGCTCGCCGCTGATCAGCTTGGGGAGATATTTGCGCTTCTGCTCGGGATTGGCCCAGCGGCGGATCTGGTTGAGGCAGAGGTTGGAGTGGGCGCCGTAGCTGAGGCCGACTGAGCCGGACGCCCGAGCGATTTCCTCCTGAGCGACGACATGCTCGAGATAGCCCAGGCCAAGCCCGCCATCTTCCTCCTCGACCGTGATTCCATGAAGCCCGAGCTCGCCCATTTGCGGCCAGAGGTGCCGCGGGAATTCGTCGGTCTCGTCGATCTCGGCAGCGATCGGTTCGATCCTGTCCTTCGCAAACCGCCGCGTCGTCTCACGGATCGTGTCCGCCATTTCGCCGAGGTCGAAATCGAGTCCGGGTTCGGACATGCTGCTCTCTCCTGTGTGCGCTCGCGGGCTAGCAGAGCGGAGTCATGAACTCCATGCTGGAGCGGCATTTGAAGATGCGCGCGGGCGGTCTTATGTGCAGCGCAACAATCCGACTCCGGAGCTCAATTCATGGCCACCAATTCCGACCCGATCGTCATCCTTTCTTATGCGCGCACTCCCATGGGCAGCTTCCAAGGTGCACTCTCGGGCGTCACCGCCACCGAGCTGGGCGCAACTGCAGTCAAAGCCGCAGTCGAGCGCGCGGGCATCAGCGGCGAGCAAGTCGACAAGGTGTTCATGGGCAATGTGCTTCCCGCAGGTCTCGGCCAGGCTCCGGCGCGACAGGCAGCGCTCGGCGCTGGGCTTCCGCGCTCGGCGGAAGCCGTGACCGTCAACAAGGTATGCGGGTCGGGCATGCAGGCGGCGATATTCGCCCACGACATGCTCGCTGCAGGCTCGGCCGACGTGATCGTCGCCGGCGGCATGGAGAGCATGTCGAACGCGCCCTATCTTTCGAAGAAGTATCGGGCCGGAGCGCGCATCGGCCACGATACGGTCTACGACCATATGATGCTCGACGGGCTCGAGGACGCCTACGACAAGGGCCGGGCGATGGGCACGTTCGCTGAAGAAGCGGCTCGTGACTACCAGTTCACGCGGCAGGACCAGGACGAGTTTGCGATCGAGAGCCTTCGCCGCGCCAATGAGGCGATCACGAGCGGACGCTTCAACAAGGAAATCACGCCGGTGACGGTAGTCAGCCGCAAGGGCGAGATCACGGTCGATGTCGACGAACAACCCGGCAAGGGCAATCCCGAGAAGATCCCGCAATTGAAGGCCGCTTTCGCCAAGGACGGAACGATCACTGCGGCGACATCATCATCGATCAGCGACGGAGCCGCCGCCTTGGTGCTGACGCGCCAGAGCGTTGCCGACAAGCTCGGCAAGTCACCGGTTGCACGCGTCGTTGCTCACGCTGCGCACGCGCAGGAGCCTGCCAAGTTCACCTCGGCGCCGGTGCCGGCAATCCAGAAGGTGCTCGAGAAGGCCGGCTGGAGCGTCGGCGACGTCGACCTGTTCGAGATCAACGAAGCCTTCGCCTGCGTGGCGATGATCGCAATGCGCGACATCGGGATCCCCCATGAGAAGATCAACGTCAACGGCGGAGCGACCGCGCTCGGCCATCCGATCGGCGCGTCGGGCGCACGGATCACGACCACGCTCATTGCGGCGCTGCAGGATCGCGGGCTGAAGCGGGGAGTCGCGTCACTGTGCATCGGCGGCGGGGAAGCAACCGCAATTGCGGTCGAACTGGTCTAAGGCTCCTGCCCTTTGCCTGAGGCTGGTGCCGGCACTGGAGGCGATCGCTGCCGTCGGACAGGAGCTGAAGGGCGAATAGAGACGAGACCCGGACTCGCGGCATCAACGCGTTGGTGATAAATGCGCCGCCTCT
>CBJLMA010000041.1:0-21231 GCA_966424035.1 uncultured Sphingomonas sp.
GCTGCCTTGACGGCGCGTCCAGTGACATGATGCGCCTCGCGGAAGGGCACGTCGGCCTCGCGCACCAGCCAGTCGGCTAGATCGGTGGCGGTCGAGAAACCCTGGCCGGCCGCAGCACGCATCCGCTCCGGCACGAACTCGACCGTCTCGACCATTCCGGCGAGCGCCTCGAGCGAAAGCATCAGCAGGTCATAGGCTTCGAACACCGGTTCCTTGTCGTCCTGCATGTCCTTCGAATAAGCGAGCGGGAGACCCTTCATGGTCACCATCAGTGCGGTGAGCGCGCCCATGATGCGCCCGCTGTGTCCGCGCACCAGCTCGGCAGCGTCGGGGTTGCGCTTCTGCGGCATGATCGACGAGCCAGTCGAGAATTGGTCCGAGAGCTTGACGAAGCCGAACGGCGCACTGGCCCAGGTGATCAGCTCTTCGGCAAGCCGTGACAGGTGAAGCGAGCATTGGGCAGCGGCGCCGAGATAATCGAGCGCAAAGTCGCGGTCGGAAACGGCGTCGAGACTGTTCGCGGTCGCTCCATCGAAGCCGAGGGCGTCGGCGGTTCGCTCGCGATCGATCGGAAAACCGGTGCCGGCCAGTGCGGCGGAACCCAATGGGCATAGGTTCATCCGTGTCCGCGCATCGGCGAAGCGCGAGATGTCCCGACGCAGCATCTCGTAATAGGCCATGAGATGATGGCCGAGTGTGACCGGCTGTGCGACCTGGAGATGCGTAAAGCCTGGCATCACCGTCTGCGCATGCTCATCGGCGCGTTCGACCAGCGCGCGCTGGAGGTTGCGAACGGCGTCAATCGCTTGTTCGCATGCGTTGCGAACCCACAGCCGGAAATCGGTGGCTACCTGGTCGTTGCGCGAGCGCGCGGTGTGGAGCCGCCCCGCTGCCGGGCCGATCAGCTCGCCAAGGCGATGCTCGACGGTCATGTGGATGTCCTCGAGCTCGACGCGCTCAGGAACGCCGTCGCGCTCATATTCGGCGCCAATCCTGTCGAGGCCCTCGAGGATTGCGCCCCCATCGGCTTCGGAAATGATCCCCTGCTCGCGGAGCATTGCGGCATGGGCCTTCGAGGCTGCAATATCTTCGCGCCACAGGCGCTTGTCGAAAGCGATCGAGGCGTTGATGCGCGTCATCAGCTCGTCCGGCTTCGCCTCGAACCGGCCGCCCCAGGTCCGTTGTGTGGGGGTCTTCTCTGCCATGCGCTCGCTCTAGAGGTAGTGCACCCGCCACGGGTGCAGTCATTGGCTGTCTCTAAAGAGTTGCGCAGGCGCCCCTGTCAATTGGTGTCGGGGAAAGTCGCGACAGGCGGGATTGCGAATTGCTCAACGGGGGGTTCGACTAAGGGCAAATCCGGCCGCGCTGCTGCCCTCTTGGCTCGAGCACCTATCCGCCGGTCCGAGCAACTGCACCTATCGAGGTTTCCGCTCGAGATAGAGATAGGAAGGATCAAACTCTGCGAGGTCGTGAATCGCCGCTTGGTCCAGAATGGTCAGGTGGCGTTGTTCGAGCCGGATGAGCTCTCGCCTCCGCAGTTCCTGGAGCGTCCTGTTGACGTGCACTGCAGTCAATCCAAGGCACTCGCCAAGTTCGGCCTGGGTTAGTGGGAAATCATAGCTGTTGCCGCTGGTCAGCCCGACAATCTCCAGCCGGACAAAAAGCTCGCAGAAAAGATGTGCAGTCCGAGCCAGTGCCGACCTCTTGCCCAGAGAGAGGGTCCGCTCGCGCTGGATTGCGGCATCGAGGTTGGTGAGGAACCAATAGACCCTGGTGAGGTGGGGATGCCGCTCGGTGATTTCGCGCAGCTTCTCGTGGGGCACGAGTGCAACGGTGCATGGCGTCAAACTGATGATGTCGTGCTCGAGCCGCTTCAGCGTGAAGCTGTGGAGGTCGGGAAAGTCGCCCGGCACGTGGAGTTCGGTGATCTGCCGTTCGCCGCCCTTGAGGTCCTTCGCCCGCGCGAGCCAGCCGTCGAGAAGGAGCGTGCTGACGTTGAGTGGTTGGCCCGACCGGATGAATATTGTGTCAGCGCGAATCTTGCGGATTTCGGATACCGCGCCGCGGATCGCTGCCTCTTCCTCCGGGCTGATGGAATCGCGTTTTCTGAGCCGTAAGAGATGGGCTTCAATCATCGCTTGGCCGAAACGCGTAGCCGAGATCGGCGTTCAATCCCTGCAAAGGTCAGTCGGCACTATGTTCGCCGGCAGAGCCACTGTAGCGGGACTTCTGATTCTGGTTTGCAGCTTCGCCGCGCGTCAGCGGCAACATCTCGGCCCGTGCGACCAGACCTTCATAGTGACGGGCCAGCTCCTGGTGCGCATTGGCCGCTTCGCTATTCTCGGCGCTTGCAGCGCGTTCCCTCTCTTCAAGGGCGCGCCGGCGGTAGTACTCAACATCGTCCAATGACATGAAATCCCCCGAAGGATCGGAACTCAACTTCCATGGGGGTGGTGAAACTCTGCAGTGATTGCAATATCTTAGATCAGTCCAGCGCCATTGGGGGCAAGGCGCGCCAGGCCGCCAGCTCTGCCGCTCAGGCGTTTCATCCTCGAGCCGGGAACCTCGCTGGCGCTGCAGCATCCAATGTGAGCAGGACGCCGAATGAGCGGCGCCGCATTTCGCGAGGAATGTCCATGTTTCAGAGAAATGCACTTCTTTGTGCCGCCGCCCTTCTCGGCCTGTCAGCTCCCGCTGTCGCGGCTGATGCGCCGACCGATCCGCAAATCGCGCATATCGCCTATACGGCCGGCAATATCGATATCGCCGCAGCAAAGCAGGCGCTTGCTCGCTCGCATAACCGCACCGTCAGATCCTTTGCGCAGGAGATGGTCCGCGACCATGAGGCGGTGAATGCCAAGGCACTCGCACTGGTGAAGAAGCTGCATGTGACGCCGCAGGCGAACCCCACCAGCGCCGGTCTCCAGAAGAATGCGAGCGCCACGCTTCGCAGGCTGAGCAGATTGCATGGCCGCGCCTATGACCGCGCCTACGTCGCAAACGAGGTCGCCTATCACAAGACGGTGAACACTGCCCTCGAATCGACGCTGATTCCTTCGGCCAAGAATGGCGAGTTGAAATCGCTGCTCGAGACCGGACTCACCTTGTTCCGTGAGCATCAGGCGCACGCCGAGCAGGTCGCCAAGGAGCTGAAATAACATGCGCTGCCGGCGCTGCGTGTTTTGCGCCGTAAGCGCCGGGGCGGCGATGCTGCTCGTATCGCCGGCACCGGCCGCCCCGCACACCTATATGGTCGTCATCGACAAGATGAAGTTTGGGCCGGTGCCGGCCGGACTGCACAAGGGAGATGCAATCATCTGGGTGAACCGCGATTTTCTGCGCCACACTGCGACCGCCGCCGATCACAGCTTCGACGTGGATCTGCAGGCCGGCGCAAAAGCGAAGATCGTGCTCAGGAAAAGCGGCTCGATCCCATTCGTCTGCCGCTATCATCCCGGAATGCGCGGAGTTCTGCAGGTCAAATGAGCGCGGATCCGATCGGAGAAGTCGATCTTGAGGCGGGCGGCGACGTCGCGCTCGCCCGACGCTGCGCAGTCCGCGACCGCCGCGCGATCGAGCACGTCATCCGGACCAACAACCAGCGGTTGTTCCGCACTGCCTGGAGCATCCTCAAGAGCCGGGCGGACGCCGAAGAAGCGGTGCAGGCAGCCTATCTTTCCGCATTCGCAAACATCGCTTCGTTCGAAGGCCGCTCATCGCTCTCGACGTGGCTCACGCGGATCACGGTCAACGAAGCGCTCGGACGACGACGCGCCGAGGACCGCCGCCGCCGCTATCTCGAGCAGGAGGGTGTCGCAGTGCTGGAGGATTATCGCACCACGCTGATGCGCGGGTCAGAGGCGGAAGCGCCCGACGTGGCGCTCGCGCGCGAACAGGTCAGGAAGTTCCTCGAGCGGGCAGTCGGCCAGCTTCCGGAGCCGTTCCGGGCAGTGTTCGTGTTGCGCGAGATCGAAGGCTTAAGCGGCGAGGAGACGGCGGAGGTGCTGGGACTTCCAGTCGCGACCGTGAAGACAAGATTGTTTCGCAGCCGCCGTCAGCTCAAAGAATTGCTCGCGCCCGAAGTGTCGACATTGCTGAACGGCACCTTCCCCTTCGCGGGAGCGGATTGCGATTCGCTTACCGAGCGGGTGCTCGCGGCACTTGACCTTTAAGATGTCGGGGCGCTCGCCGCGCGCAATTCTGCCGCCCATCCAGGCCGTCCATTCGGCCTTCCACCTGTCTCGCCGGACAAATGGCCATCGCGCTGTTCGCAGTGGGAAGTTTTGCTACAAGACCGGCCGAACTTCAGGAAAGGTGCCTACTGATGGGCGATCCGACGGTCGCGAGTGAGGGAACTGCAGTTGCCGGCCCGGACGTGCGGCACTGGCAGTTGCGGCGGATCGATATTCGTTCGCCGGTGATGAAGGACGCCTGGCCGGTTGCCCGTATCGAGCTCGAGCATCCTGCCCGCGGCCGGGTCAGCGACATCGGCTCCGCGCCGGGGGCGTTCGATGCGGCATTCGTCGCGGCGAGCCAGATTATTGGCATTCGGCCGCATCTGCTCAGCTACAATGTCCGTTCGCAACCGCCCGCCGAAGAGGGTGCGCTACCGATCACGATAGAGGTGGCGATCGAGCTCAGTGGGAAGAGATATGTCGGCGCCAGTTCGGGAGTCGACCTCGTACGCTGCTCGCTTGAGGCGTGGCTCGACGCGATCGCAAAATCCGGCGAAGCTTGAAGATGCTGCGCGGCTCAACGTCATTTCCAGCCTGATGGCCGATCAGGCTGGGCGGACCGTGACCGAAGGCTCGATTGGCATGCCCCCTGGCGCAGTTCGGAGTGCGTCAAGCACACCGGTAAAGGAGCGATCCTCGCCGATGGGAAAAGCTTGTCTGAGGAGTTGACCAAGCTGCTCGCGGCCTTCGTGCTGCGGTGGCCGTGCAGCGGGACGCTGAAGGGGCACAGGGGCGCTCATCGGCCGACTAACGCAGGTTAAGCTGAAATGTGCCGAGGATCGCGCTCTTGCCCGCGAAATTGGCGATAACTGATGCTCAACTGCAACTCCCGGCGCCGGCTTTCCGAGGTCGCGAGCGCGTCCTCATCGCTTGCCTGGCCAGTTGGGATGGAGGTCGTCGATGACGAAAGCATGCGCTGCTGCCGACGAGTGCCGTTCCTTGAGGTGCGGATGGTCTTTCGGCAGTTCCGGATGCGAGTGCGGCACCACCTCAGGGTCCGCAGCGGGCCAGAGCAGGAGTGCGAGCACTGTCCCCACAGCGGCAAGAATTGCGAGCAGCAGGGCCACGGTCTGCAATCCCAGCCGATCGCCGACGACGCCGGCGACGGGATAGGCGATCAGCCAGCAGGCGTGGCTTAGCGCAAACTGCGCGGCAAATAGCGCAGGGCGGTCTTCGGAATGAGCGGAGCGCCGAAGCAGCCGCCCCGACGGAGTAACGCCCATCGAATAGCCGATCCCGAGCATGAACCAGATCGCCAGCAGAACAGCCCAGCCAGCTGCGAAACTGAACCATGCCGCGAGCGCGCCAAGCCCCAAGGTCAACCCGACTGCGCCCGATATCATGATCGTGCGGTCGCTCACGCGCTCGAGGACACGCGGCAGGACGAGCGCGGTCAGCATCGAACCGCTGCCATAGGCGGCGAGCGCAACGCCGAGCTCGGCCTGGGGAAGATGCAGGAGCTGCCGCACGATGACGACGGTATTGACGATCACCATCGCGCTTGCCGCCGCAGCAGCGAGCGTAACCGCAAGCAGGCCGCGCAGCCGCGGCGTCTTCAGATAGATGCGCGCGCCGCGAGTCGTCTTTTCGACGATGCCGCTCGAACGTGGCTTCGCAGGCGTTCGCGGCAAGATCACCGAAACCACGAGCAATGCCGAGGCGATGAAGCCGATCGCAGTGCCGCCGAACAGCCAGTGGAAGCTCGCGACGGTCAGCAGTGCAGCGGCGAGGGCCGGGCTGGCGAGGCTCTCGAGGTCATAGGCGAGGCGCGAAAGCGATAGGGCCCGAGTGTAGTCGCGCTCCTCCGGAAGAACGTCGGGGATCGTTGCCTGGAACGTCGGTGTAAAAGCGGCAGAAGCCGATTGCAGCACGAAGATGAGCACGTAGATCTGCCACACTTGGGTCACGAACGGCAGCACCAAAGCAGTCGCGCACCGCACGAGGTCCATGCTGACGAGGAAGGCTCGTCGCGGCAGCCTGTCGGCGAAGCCGCCGACCACCGGCGCTATCCCGATATAGGCGACCATCTTGATTGCCAGTGCGATGCCGAGAACCGCGCCCGCATCGGCGCCTGCAAGCTGATAGGCGAGCAGTCCGAGCGCGACGGTCGCCAGGCCCGTGCCAAGCAATGCGATGACCTGCGCCCCGAGCAGGTGCCTGTAGGTGCGGTTGGCAAGAATGCTTAGCACGCGAGCCTAACCCTCAAGCGCCTCATTGTCGTATCATCTCTCCTGATCTCTCGCTTCTTGCGTGTCAGTCGTGGTGCCCTTGCGTCGCTGCATTCTCGTGCGGCACGGCTTCAGCAGGCGCTTGCGCGGCATGATCCTTCTCCATGCCCTTCATCATTTCCTCATGGTCCTCCGGCGCGCTCGCGACGGTGGCCTTATATTGCTCAGGGCTCAGCTTCGGCAGCTGGCGGATGAATGCGACCATGTCCCAAATGAGCTCGTCGCTGTGCGTCTTGCCCCAGGCCGGCATTGCAGTGAGCTTCACCCCATGCTTGATCGTCCAGAACTGCTCGGCCGGCGAAAGATCGTCGCCTTTCGCAAGCTCGGGCGCTGCCGGATAAAGTCCCTGGCTCAATTCAGTCCGCTCGAGCCCCGGTCCGAGATGACAGCCGGTGCACATCTCCTGATAGAGGCCGGCGCCGGCCGCGATACGCTTTGGATCGTTGAGGTCGTGCGGAACGGCAATATCGCGTGCCCCGCTGGCGATGGAATTGTCCCGCAGACTCTCGAGCAGGCTGTAAACAATTCGCGAGTGCGGCGCGTCCGCGCCGATATTATAAACTCCGCTGTAGATGAAAATGCCGCCGAACGCGGCAATTATGATCAGAAGCGCAACGACGAACGCCGTACTGGGCAAGTGCCGCTTCAGGTCGAAAGGCTTCCTATCTGCCATCGTTCAATCCCCTCGGATTTTTCCAATTTCCAGCCGTCAACGACATGCTTCATCGAATCAGTCACCGCTTAGCCGCAGGCAAACAGTGAATGTGAATGATCCTTAATCGATCCAGAGAATTCTGGCTCGGCCTCGAGTTGCCGTACGGCACAATCCGCTTTGGTGCGCTCCGCGCTTGCTGGCCTCGAACATCGACGCCGGATCCACGGGCGATGCCGCGGAGGCATTTTCCAGAGGATCAAAACCATGTTCTTACGCCGATCGTGAACTGGAGGCCGCCTGGATCCTCACCGTCTGCGCGACGGAATCGCGCCGACCTGCCGATGGCGCGCTCGTAAACCAGCCCGACATAAGGTGCGAAGTTGGGCACCAATTGATAGCGAAGCCGGGCGCCCGCTTCGAAGTTCGATAGTCCTGATCCAACCCGTTCGTTCGGAATATCCTGCAGCGCGAAATTGAGCTCGGCTCGTGGCTGCAGGACCAGCTTCTGCGTAATCCGCACGTCATGTTCAGCCTCGGCGCGTGCGGTCACATCGCCCTTGTCCGACACGAATGCAGCGGCGCCAACCTCCCACCAATAGGGCGCCAGACCTTCGACGCCGAGCACCAAGCGCCCGCGGGCCCGGGGCTGTGCGTCGAAACGAACGCCAGTCTGCAGGTTGAACCATGGGTCGATAGCATGGCTCCACAGCGCCTGGACCTCGAGCTGGTCGGCGCCGCGGCCGTAATCGCCCTCGATCTCGCTCTTGAGCCAGACCTTGTCGATATCGCCGCCGTACCATCCCTCTGCATTGACATAATAGCCGTCGCGGCCATTCCGGACCCGAGTTTCCAGCTGATCGACCAACAGCTTTGCCGCTGCCATTGCGCCATGTTCCTTGGTCAGCAGGAAGGTGCGCGACTGTTGCATGGCCGCCGTTCCGTAGACGGTGTCGGCCGCATTTTCGGGACCCTTGAGGGCCTCGGGTGGCGGCGGGCCGACCGGAGTCTCGGGCATGTTCATGCCAGCCATGGCCTCGCTCGCATGCTCGCCTGACGGCATGTTCATTCCGGGCATGCCCTGGCCTTGGGGCATTTGCATGCCGGGCATATTGCCCATGCTCTGCCCCTGTGGTTTCTGCATGCCCGGCATGTTCTGCATCGCGCTGCCCGGCGGCATGTTCATCCCCGGCATCGACGACATTTTCTGCTTTTGCGCCGCAGTCGGCCGCTTCGCCGGAGACGTCTTCGAGCGCCGCCTGGCCTTCGCTGCGGCAGTCTTCCTGCCGCCTGCGGGTGTCTTTTTTGCTGACGCCTTCTTTTTTGGCGGCGCTTTTTTCGTCTGCGGAGGCATCTTCATGCCCGGCATGTGCATGCCGGGCATGTTCATGTTCATCTGTGCGAGTGCGGGACAAGCCATCAATGCGGTTCCCGCCGCCAGGAGCAGAAGGCACTTCATGCCGTCTCTCCTTCCAGCGGCCGCACCTTGACGATCCGCATCATGCCTGCGTGCATGTGGTATAAGAGGTGGCAGTGAAACGCCCAGTCCCCGGGCACTGCGGTAAGGTCGAGATCGACATAGCTCCCGGGCAGCACTCGGACCGTGTGCTTGGATGGCTGATATTCGCCCTGGCCGTTGACGACCTGCCAGAAATGGCCGTGAATATGCATCGGGTGGGTCATCATCGTATCGTTGATGAGGCGCATCCGAACACGCTCGTTGCGGGCGAGGCGATAGGGTTCGGGCGCTTCGCTCAGCTTCTTCCCGTCCATTGACCACATGAAGCGTTCCATGTTGCCGGTCAGGTGGATGTCGATGCGCCGTGTCGGCGGCCGCTGGTCATCGTTGGCCCTGAGCGCGATCAGGTCCTTGTAGGTGAGGACCCGATGCCCGACATTTTCGAGGCCGAGTCCAGGATCGCCGGTGCGGTCCATCGGCATCGGCGCGATCATGTCGACGCCGACGCCCACCGGGAAGTTCACCTTCGACTTGTCGCGCATGTTCATCTTGCCCATCGGCTGGGCCCGAGGCGCTGCCAAGCCGGCGTGGCCGGCATGCGGAGCGCCGGCCGACTGCTCCATTCCGGGCATGCCGGCCATGCTCGACTGGCCCATCCCGGCCATTCCTTGCATCGACTGGTCGCCGCCCATGTTCATGCCCATGTCGGCCATGGTGAGCACGGGCCGTTCACGCAGCGTCGGGACTCCAGCGCGCATGCCGGGGCGCGGCGCAAGCGTCGCAACGCCCATGCCGGACCGGTCAATGCTCTCGGCGGCAATCGAATAGGCGCGATTGTCGGGAGCGACGATCACGTCATAGGTTTCGGCATTGCCGATCTGGAATTCGTCGATTTCGACCGGGCGCACGTTGATTCCATCCGCTGCCACGACCGTCATCGGCAGGCCGGGAATGCGGAAATTGAAAGTGGTCTGCGTCGCTGCGTTGATGATCCTGAGGCGGACCCGCTCGCCGGGACGGAACAGCCCAGTCCAATTCTCATGAGGCGAGCGACCGTTGATGAGGAAAGTATATGCCGCCGCAGTCACGTCGGCGATGTCCGTCGGGTCCATCCGCATCCGCGCGAACATGTCGCGCTCCTCGCTGGTCAGCGGATTCTTCCCTTTCAGCCGGTCCATCAGCGTGAGCTTCTGGCGATTGAAGAACCCACCTTCCTGCTTCAGCCGTTCGAAGATCATATGGGGCGGAAGGAAGCTCCAGTCGGAGAGCATGACGACATGCTCCCGGTCATATTGGACCGGGTCCGGCTCGGCGGGATCGAAGATGATCGGCGCATAGTGGCCGACCTGCTCCTGGAGACCCGAATGGCTGTGGTACCAATAGGTGCCTGACTGACGAATTGGGAATTCGTAGACGAACGTCGAATGCGCCTTAATCCCCGGAAAGCTGATCCCGGGGACGCCATCCATAGCGAAGGGCGTCAGGACGCCGTGCCAGTGGATCGACGTGTCCTCGTCGAGTTGGTTGCGCACGGCGATGCGCGCATTCTGGCCCTCTCTCAGGCGAAGCAGCGGGCCCGGGATGGTCCCGTTCATTGTGACTGCCCGGCCGGTGCGGCCGTTCACTTCGAAGGTCGAGTTGGCGATCGTGATCACCAGGTCTTTGCCGGTTAGCGTTCCCGGACCTTTGGCAGCGAGGCCGCGGCTGACGGCTTGCGCCCAGGCCGGCAAGAGACCGGCCGTTCCGGCCGCGGCAGCTCCTCCCGCAAGAAAGCTGCGCCGATTGATGATTGGCATGGTTGTTCCCGCTGATTGACGCCGGACGCGCGTGCGCCCCTATGGTTCCTACTGTCGAAGAAGGCGCCGCCGCTTGGGCGGCGCCTTCCCTCGTCAGCGGCTATGACCCTCGTGACTGGAGGTCGCGGCCGCCTTCGGCGCGGCAGCGCAGCTTCCAATCATCTTATGGTCCATTGCGCCCATCTTCGAATGATCCATGCCGGGCATGTTCATCCCCGACATGTCCATTGCGCTCATCTGCTCATGATCCATCTTCATCTGGCCCATCCCGGCCATGTTCGAATGGTTCATGCAGGTCTGGGCATTTCGCTGCGCCGGCTTCGAATGCGCACTCTGCGTCGCCTGCGCAAAAGCTGACGCAGGAAGGGCGAGCGCGAGTGCGACCGCGCTAAGTGTCTTCAACATTTTGATTCTCCTGAGATTTCGAGTGGGTTCGAGAAATCTCAGGAATGTCGGGGTGGTGGGGTAGCGATTTCGGCGAGCAGGCCGTGGTAGGCTTTGGGAGCGACGAACTGGTGCGTCTGCCGGCGGGGTTGGGCCGTTTCGGCAGGGACTGACGGCGCAACTGCGACGGCAGTGCACATCGAGATACAGCAATTCTTGCCGTCCATCTTGCCATGGTCGGAGGACTTCGCCGGCGGTGCCTGACAATGGCCAGCATCCATCATTTGCATGCCGTGGTCCGGGGCCGCCGCCATGGCGGTCGTCGTGACGGCCGGTGCGAACAGCACCGATATTGCGACGAAAATCGCGAAGAGCCTACGGACGCTCACGAAGATGGCATATGAGCGCATCAGCAGGCGCCTTCAACCTCGCTGCCGAACGCGGGTTGCCGACGTTTTTTTTGGGCTAGGCCTTCGAGCCCGCCCAGGATCGGGCAGTCGGGGCGCTCGTCCCCATGGCAGCTTGCGGCGAGCTGTTCGAGAGACCGGCGGATCTCGTGGAGTTCGCGTTCCTTTTGCCTGAGGTCCGCGGCCCGCGCCAATGCCAGTGCCTTCACATCGGCGCTTGCCCGGCTCCGGTCGTGCCACAGCTCAAGCAGCTTGCGGATCTCGTCGATCGAAAAGCCGAAATCGCGCGCCCGGCCGATGAACCGCAGGGTATGCACATCGCGCTCGTCATAGTCTCGATAGCCCGAGTCCCGGCGCGCGGCACGCGGTACGAGACCGATCTTCTCATAGTGCCGGATCATCCGTTCGCTGACGCCCGACGCGGCTGCGGCTTCGCCGATCTTCATAAGCGGATGCCCCTCAACCGAAGCGAATTGCCGATGACTGTCACCGAGCTGAACGACATCGCCGCCCCGGCGATGATCGGCGACAGGAGGATCTTGAACCAGGGATAGAGCACGCCTGCTGCGATCGGGACTCCGGCCGCATTGAACACGAACGCAAAGAACAAATTCTGGCGGATGTTGCGCATCACTGCACGGCTCAGCTTGCGTGCCCGGACGATTCCACGAAGGTCGCCTTTTACGAGCGTGACCGCAGCGCTCTCCATCGCCACATCGGTGCCGGTGCCCATTGCGATGCCGACGTCTGCGGCGGCGAGGGCAGGGGCGTCATTGATCCCATCGCCGGCCATTGCCACGCGGCGGCCTTCCCTCCTGAGTGTTTCGACCTTCGCCTGCTTCTGGTCGGGAAGGATCCCGGCGATGACCTCGTCGATGCCCACCCGGCGGGCAACGGCTTGCGCGGTACGGCGGTTGTCGCCAGTCAGCATGACGATGCGGATGCCCTCCCGGTGCAGCGCATCGATCGCTTCGACCGCAGTTTCCTTGAGCGGGTCAGCGACGACGACGAGGCCGGCGAGCTTGCCGTCGATCCCGACGAACATCACGCCCTGCCCCTCGTTTCGATGTTCGTCTGCCTTGGCTTCGAGCGAGACCGAACTGATGCCGACATCGCCCATCAGAGCCGCGTTGCCGAGCGCCACGTGCCGGCCCTCGACCGTTCCCGTCACGCCCTTGCCGGTTTTCGACTCAAAGTCGCTGCTCGACTGCAGATCGATTCCGCGTTCCTCGGCACCCTCGACGATCGACGTTGCGAGCGGATGTTCGCTGCCGCGCTCGAGCGAGGCGGCGAGGCGGAGGACCTCGGCCTCTTCAAAGCCATGGGTCGGCTCGACTGCGATCAGCTTCGGCTTGCCGACCGTCAGCGTGCCGGTCTTGTCGACCACCAGCGTGTCGATCTTTTCCATGAGTTCCAAGGCCTCGGCGTTCTTGACAAGCACCCCGGCAGTGGCACCGCGGCCGGTCCCGACCATGATCGACATTGGCGTTGCGAGCCCCAGCGCACAGGGGCAGGCGATGATCAGCACGGCGATCGCATTGACGATCGCATGGCTGAGCGGCGGCGCAGGGCCGAACAGGCCCCAGACGATGAACGCGATCAGCGACACAGCGACGACGCTGGGCACGAACCAGCCCGAGACCTTGTCTGCGAGCTTCTGGATTGGCGCGCGCGAACGCTGGGCCGCAGCGACCATCCGAACGATCTGCGACAGCATCGTGTCGCGTCCCACCCTCTCGGCGCGCATCAGGAGCGTGCCCGTTCCATTGACCGTCGCGCCGGTCACTTTTTCGCCGGCCACTTTCTCGACCGGCACCGGCTCGCCAGTGATCATCGATTCGTCGACCGAGCTCCGGCCCTCGAGGACCAGGCCGTCGACCGGAATCTTCTCACCAGGACGAACACGCAGCAGATCGCCGACATGCACATCCGCTAGCGGTACGTCCTCTTCCCGGCTGTCCTGCACGCGGCGGGCCGTCTTGGGCGCAAGTCCAAGAAGAGCGCGAATGGCCTTGCCGGTGGCGGCACGCGCCCGCAGCTCGAGCACCTGTCCCAGAAGCACCAACGTGGTGATTACAGCGGCCGCCTCGAAATAGACCGGGACCAGTCCGTCCATGCTGCGCAGCGATGCCGGAAACAGCCCGGGTGCAAGCGTGGCGACCAGGCTGTAAACGTAGGCAACGCCAACACCCATGCCGATCAGCGTGAACATGTTGAGGTTGCGGGTCTTGAGCGATGCCCAGAATCGCTCGAAGAATGGCCAGCCGCCCCACAGGACTACGGGCGTTGCGAGCGCCAGTTGAATCCAGACCGACTCCCGCATCGGAAGCGGCTCCCAGCGCAACAATTCAGTGGCGATCGCAAGCAGCACCAGGGGCAAGGTCAGGGCCGCGCTGATCCAGAACCGACGCGTCATGTCGATCAGTTCGGGGTTCGGTCCCTCCTCGACGCTAGGCTCCATCGGCTCCAGCGCCATGCCGCAGATCGGACATTGCCCCGGCCCGTTCCGGCGGATTTGCGGGTGCATCGGACAGGTCCAGATCGTCCCTTCTGCCGCTTGCGGTAGAGCGCCCATCGCCGGCTTCTGCGCGGCCGGGCCTGTAGCGGGAGGATCGAGGTAGCGGTCCGGGTTCGCCTTGAACTTCTCCAGGCAACCCGCGCTGCAGAAGAAATATGTCGTTCCGGCGAGTTCATGGCGGTGTCCGGCGGTGCGTGTATCCACCTTCATCCCGCAAACCGGATCTGCCACGACGCCGCCGTGCGGAGCGGGCGCATTGCCGCCATGCTGTCGATGGTCATGCGCTTCATGGGCGCAGCTGCAATGCTTCTCGCGACTCACGATGCCGGCCTTGTGCACCTTGACACTATGTCAAGGTCAAGCGTTTGTGGTCAGAGTTTCGAGAAGACTCCGGCTGTCCCGTTCGCGGTAATGTCTCTGAAGAGAGCTTCCATCTCTTCAGCCGGGCGCTTCGCACCGCCCTGGATCCACCAGCTCAGCACCGACATGAAAGCGCCGACTGCATATTGCACGCTGAACTCGCGCACGAAGGCGCCTGAAGAACCGCTTGAATCCAGCTCGCGGATCTCTTGCCGGATGTGATCGGCCAAGGCGTCCCGGATCGTCTCGACGGCAAGCGTCACGCCGCCTCCACGGACAACCGCGCGGCAATAATCTCTGTGCTCGCGTGCATGCTCGAGGATCGCCAGTGTCGGGCTGACCGGCTGTTGGCCATCGCCTGTGTCGCCGGAACGCGCATTGCGGCTTTGCTGGAACAGGGTTCTCAGATGCTCGTCGATGGTTCTGCGCTTGAGGTCGTCCTTGGACGTGTAATGCGCGTAGAAGGTCGAGCGGCCGACGTTCGCAGCGGCGCAGATCTCGTCGATCGTCAGCGCTTCGTAGCCTTTGTCGAGGATGAGCGAGATCAGCGCTTTCTGGAGCGCGTCGCGGGTCCGGCGGACCCGTCGGTCGATCTCGCAGCTGCCGCGATTTTTTCCGGACATTCAACCAGTCTCCGTCCCGAAGCGGACACCGTTCAATGCCGGTCCAGCAACAGTTCCGGACATCATGTCCGGTTTCGGCCATCATGTCCATCTTCTGCACCCCTGTAGCGGAGACGTGCCTTGAATAATCGAGAACAGTCCAGATCGACGCCCGGCCTCACTTTGCATTCGGCCTGGTGGTACGATTTCACTGTCCGCCTCTTCGCCTTCGGGCGCGAGCGGGCATTCCGCTCGAAGATGCTGGAGCCCGCGCAGCTCAGGCCGGGCGAAGCAGTGCTGGACGTCGGCTGCGGCACTGGCAGCCTCGCCCTGCTTGCCAAAATGCAGGTGGGAGCTTCGGGTGAAGTCCACGGCATCGATGCTTCGCCCGAGATGATCACGCGCGCCCGAGCGAAGGCAAGGACAGCTCCGGCGGACGTGCATTTTGTGGTCGCTCCCGCGCAGGCGCTGCCCTTTCCCGATGCGAGCTTCGACGTCGTGCTCAGCAGCCTGATGTTCCATCACCTGCCGCGCCCGAGCCGTGAACAGCTCGGCCAGGAAATGCGGCGTGTGCTCAAGCCTGGGGGCAGGGCGCTGGCGGTCGATTTTGCGGTCGGCAGTAAACGAAAGGGGCTCGTCGGCTGGATTCATGCCAGCCATGGTTCGACCAAAGCGGCCGACATCGAGGCGCCGCTGCGCGCTGCCGGGCTCGACATCGTTGCCTCGGCTCCGCTGGGGCCGAAGGATCTGCACTATGTCCTTGCGCAGTCGCCGGGCGCTGCTGGCGTGGGCCGGCAATCGACAGCTGAATCCGCGGCCCACTTGAACGCCGGGCGGCACGGAAAGCCGCTGCACATGCTCCTTCTTGCACTTGCCGCGTCGGGCTTGCTGGCGATCCATCTCGGGACGGCCGCGTGGGTCGCCGGAACCGTCGGCCGATCGTCGCGGCCCTTGCTCTTCGGCGGGGCGGCGGTGCTTGCAGCAATTGTGCTGAAGCTGACGATCGCTGGAAGGCTCCGCAGCCGCTGGCTTCGCCATGGCGGCTTCTAATCCGGCAGACTCGAGCCTCTTTTGGCCGGCCACTGATGCGCGAGGCTCACGCCTCCGATTGATCGCATTGCAGCTGGATTGGTCTGCGCCAAGGCGGCGGCGCGAGCGACCGTCTCAGCGAGGCGAGGAAGGCGGCCGTGCGGGCGCTTCGCCCGTGCCGTGAACCGAGCAGCGCGACAACGTCGGCCGACGCAATTTTCCATTCGGGCAAGACTTCCCTGAGACGCCCAGCGGCCAGATCACCGGCAACGTCCCATTCCGAGCGAATGACCACGCCCTGGCCTGCGAGCGCCCATTGGCGGATTACGGCACCGTCGTTGCTGGACAGGACAGGATTGACGCGCACCATCTCTTCGCGCGGCCCATGGAAACGCCAGAGCGTGACGTCCTCGTCATTCTCGCGAATTGCAAGGCAGCGATGCCCGGCGAGATCTCGAGGCGAAGCGATGCCCGGCGCATTTTCAAGATAGTCCGGGCTGGCGCAAAGGATTCGGCGATTGGGCGCCAGCGTAGTGACGATATCGTCCATTCGGCCGAGGGCGCCGATGTGGACGACGACATCAAAGCTGTCGATCAGCCGAGCAGCCGGATGATCGGACAGTTCGAGCGCAACACTCACCTTGGGGTGCTCGTGCGCGAAGGATTCGACCACGGGTGCGACATGGAGGCGACCAAAGCCATGCGGCGCAGCGATTGTCAGATGACCGCTGACGACGCCGCGGCGGTCGGCCAGCGCTTCGGTCAGCGTCTCGAGCGCATCGGTGACGATCCTGCCGTGCGAGGCAATCAGCGAGCCTTCCTCGGTGAGACTGAGGCGCCGTCCCGAACGATCGACCAGACGAACTCCGACCCGTTCCTCAAGCGCTCGAAGCCTCTGCGTCACTGCCGGAGGCGTCACGTTCAGACACCGCGCGGCTTCCGCCAGCGATCGTGCCCCGGTGAGCACCGAAAAGAAGGCGATGTCCTCCGAGGTTAGCATTAAGTCTAACCTTAAGCTGATCTTTAGGTGAGGTAAATTGCGATCTTCATGCGCAAGGTCCAATGCTGGCGAGCGCAAATCAGCAAAGGATGCACGGGACATGGGCGAAGCAGCCTCGGTTGTGGTCGGCTCCTTCGGGACCACCATCGCTGTCAGTAATGCAGTCACTCGACTGGTTGAAATGTTTCTGACGCAAGCGCGCCTTTGAAGACGTGACGGCCTTCCATTTCGAACATCGACCAGCGGGTCTTTGCCGACCCCAACCGATTGCCTTGCGCACCGACCATCTGCCGCAGGCGCTCGAGCTCTCCCGCGCGCTCGAGTGGCCGTACCGGCTCGAAGACTGGGAGTTTGCGTTCAAGCTGGGCCGGGGTTTCGCTGCTGAGATCGATGGGCAGCTCGCGGGCACGGCGCTTTGGTGGCCCTATGGCGACCGCCACGCTTCGGCAGGCATGATCATCGTATCCAGCCGCTATCAGCGAAGGGGCATCGGCCGCGCGCTGATGGATGCGTTGCTCGCTGACGCTGCCGGGCGCACGATCATTCTCAATTCGACTGACGAGGGCCTGGACCTCTACAGGAGCCTCGGTTTTCTGGCGCACGGACATGTGATTCAGCATCAGGCGGTTCTCGCCGGGCCGCCTGGCGCCGAAGCCGCCGACGTGGTTCGCGCCTTCCTCCCCTCCGACCGTCCGGCGATTGACGATCTCGACCATGCCGCCAGCGGAATGAACCGTCGGGCGCTCATCGATGCGCTGTTGGCCATTGGCGAGTTCAAGGTCGTTGATCGCGGCGGCCAGATCTCCGGCTATGGGTGCGTACGCACCTGGGGACGCGGAGTCGTCATCGGACCGGTTGTCGCCGCAGACGTCGGCGATGCGCGGGCGCTCATCGCCGCGCTTGCGGCCGCGCACGTTGGGCAATTTGTCCGCGTCGACGTGCCCGACGCCGTCGGACTGTCGCCATGGCTGCTTTCGATCGGCCTGCCGCGCGTTGGCCAAGTCGCAGCAATGGCATTGGGAGCCCTTCCCGCGTTCGACGGCAGCGGCCGGCTCTTCGCACTTTCCAATCAATCGCTCGGCTGATCGCATATCGGCCGCCCATCAGGGACAATCATCATGCTTGAAACATCGATCCAGAAATCCCCCGGCGACGAGGTCGCCATGCTCGACACAATCGAGACCCCCGCCCTCATCCTCGATGTGACGAAAGTCGATCGGAACATCACGAGATTGAGGGGGCATCTCGCCGACCTTGGCGTCGGCTTTCGGCCGCACGTAAAGACCGCGAAATCCATCGAAGTTGCGCGCCGCCTGTTCCCGGAAGGGACGGGGCCGATCACCGTCTCGACGCTGGCGGAGGCCGAATATTTCGCAGACGGCGGATTTATAGACATCACTTATGCCGTCGGGCTTGCGCCCGAGAAGATCGCGCGGACACGTGCGCTCGTGGCCCGCGGAGTGGACCTCTCGGTCCTCATCGATTCGATCGAACAGGCGTTGGTGCTCGCCGAGATGGCGCGGGACGGCGGGCAAATGCCCGCTGTGCTGATCGAGATCGACTGCGACGGCCATCGCGGAGGTCTGCTTCCGGATGATCCGGCGCTCGTGGAAATCGCCGATGTCCTGCGCGGGGGGAGGGTCGAGCTCCGCGGCGTTCTCACGCATGCCGGCGAGTCCTATTCCTGTCGCGACGGGATCGGGCTGGCCGAGGCGGCCGAAGCCGAGCGCGCGGCGGCGGTCGCCGCGGCAGAGCTGCTGCGCCGCCATGGCCATGCCGCGCCCGTCGTGAGCGTCGGTTCAACGCCAACCGCGCATTTCGCACGTAACCTCGATGGAGTGACCGAAGTTCGCGCAGGCGTCTTCGTCTTCTTCGACCTGGTGATGCACGGCATCGGAGTGTGCGCGATCGACGACATTGCGCTTTCCGTGCTTGCTATCGTCATCGGTCATCGCGCCGAGAAGGGCTGGATCCTGATCGATGCCGGCTGGATGGCGCTGTCCCGCGATCGGGGAACCCAGCGGCACCCGGTCGATCAAGGCTATGGCTTGGTGTGTGACATCGATGGCACCCCTTGGCCGGATCTTATTGTCGAGGATGCAAGCCAGGAGCATGGGATCGTCAAGGTTCGCCCGGGCAGTGGGTCGACGCTTCCCGATCTCCCGGTCGGTGCGCACGTCCGAATCCTGCCCAATCACGCCTGCGCGACGGGCGCGCAACACGACGTCTATCAGGTCGTCGAGAGCGGCAGCCGCGCTATCACCGCGACCTGGCCGCGGATCCGCGGATGGTGACCGCGATGGGCAAGGCAGTCGAAAACCTGGCGCCCGGGAGCCTTGCCGCGCCAGGCGGCCATTACAGTCATGCAACGCGGTTCGGCGATCTTGTCTTCACTGCCGGGCAGCTGGGGATTCGGGCCGATGGCTCGCACACGTGCGAGCTGGGCTTTGAGGATCAGGTGCGGCAGGCGCTCGACAACATGCTGGCTGCGCTGCGCGCTGCAGGGGCGGAGCCTTCGGACATTCTGAAGGTCACGGCCTATATCGTCGGCATCGAAAACTGGCCGCGGTTCAATGCCATATATGCCGAGCTGATGGGCGCGGCGTGTCCAGCGAGGACGGTCGTGCCTGTGCCCGAGCTGCACTACGGCTATCTGGTCGAGGTTGATGCAGTGGCCGTTCGCGGATCTGCGACCCCGCAGGAGTCATGACTTACCCTCAGACGACATTTTCATCGCAATGCCGAGGCAGTCGCGGCTCTCGTTCAGGCGCAGCACGAGATCCGCGCGCGCCGGCATTTCGGCAAGAATATGCCGGGTCAGTCGCTCGAAATAACTGACGAACCGCGCGACTTCCTCATCATCCATCACCCCGGTTCCGTCAGGGCTGCTGGCGCGCAGTTCATGTTCCTGCTGGATGCGCCAGCCCAATATTGTTTCCCAGTTGGGTGCGGCCATCAAGACAAGCATGTCGATGGAATCGAACAGCTGCTGGTAGGCCCCGCCCAGAGCCTCGTTTACAAACCGGCGCCAGAGGCCGTCGGGGTCCTCCTCCGCCTCGAAGCGGTTGACCGGATCGACAAGATCCCCCGCCTGTTGGGGCCTTGCTCCGACGCACCAACCCTCGAAGATCACCAGTTCGCAGCCGTTGACGATCGGCCAGTCTTCACAAGGCACGCGATCGTCGCGTGCCTTGTCGAAACGCGGCAAGGCGACGGATTTCCCGCGCTTGAGCGCGCTCAAGACCTCCACGCCCAGCATCGGGTCGTGCGTGCCAGGAACCCCCCGCGTCGCGAGTAAAGGATGAATTCGCCTGGCCAGGTCCAACCGTGCGGAGCGCTCCAGATAAAGATCGTCGATCGAAAAGGTCACCGCTCGGTCGAAGCGACGGGCGAGTGCGGCCGAGACAGTGGACTTGCCGCTGCCTTGGGCGCCGCAAAGGCCGACTATCAGCGGCTTTGCCGACTGGCGTTCGGCAAGATGCTTGCTGATTGTGTGGACCAGGATGTCCTCAGCCGGCATGGGTGGCACAGCCTTCACCGATGCATCGCTATCAGCTGAAGCGACCCCGCCCGCGGTTCCGGTATCGAGCCATAGGACGTGAACTTCATACGGGTCGGTCCCGATAGCAAAACCAGCGCTGTCGTGAGCGTGGGCTCTGTCGCCGTAGACTTTGTCGGGCCCGTTGCTTTCGTCATGGTGCCGATCATGTGTAACAATAGGCGCCAGACGATCTCGACTTGTGCTGTTTGGCCGCGGGAGGAAGGATTTCCTGCCGTAATCGCGTCGGCTGAAGCCGCGCGTACCGCCTCGCGCAGTCGGTGGCGCCCATCCTGTCCAAAGGTGCCGGGCACTGTTCGGGCACTCGCGCTCAGTTCGGTACCGGCTCCAGCAACATCACTTCACAAGCAGGGCCAAGCGCGACCGGACAATGTTCAACCCCATGCGGGACGACGATGAACTCACCTTCCTTGAGGATCTCGTCGCGGTCCCGAAACTTCATCAGCAAGCGTCCTTTGTGGACGAGAAAGAGTTCATCCCTTCGCTCATGGAAATGCCACCCGAAGGTCCCCTCCAGTCTTGCAAGCCTCACCTGCATGCCGTTTATCCGGCCGGCAATCTGAGGAGATGACCCATCCGAAATCCGCTGGAACGAGCTCGCGAGATTCTCTTTGTGGATCGGCGAAAGATGATTGTTCAGAGCTGCAACATCGCGAATGATGGCGGCGAGCTGAGAAGACACGTCCGTTTCAGCGGCCGGATATTTTCCATCTAACGCGGCTGTTCCAATCGTGAATCCGGCAGCCCCTGCTCCCCTGACGGCGGCAATCTGGTCCGGCGTATCGATCGAACCGGCGACGTAAACAGGCTTGGACACCGCAGAGCAAACTGCCCGGATCAAAGTTGGGACATCCTCTCGCGAACGGTAGGCGAGCAGATCGAGGCCGTGCACTCCGTCACGGGCAGCCAGTGCTTTGGCGCTTTCGACGATTTCTGCGACGCTTCCTTCAAGAACGCTCGGATGGCCGGAAATTCGGCCAGGGAAGGGGCAATATTCGATGC
>CBJLMA010000042.1:0-21015 GCA_966424035.1 uncultured Sphingomonas sp.
ATGGCATTGCCGATGCACAGGACATCGAGGCTCGGATCCGGCATTCAAATCTCCGAAAGGGAGGATAAAGCGCGGCGCCTAGCCGCCCGTTCGGAACGCCGCAACATTGCCTTGGCGAGCATCTCCGTGCCATCCTTACGCTCATGCGCCGCTATCTCGCCCTTTCATTGATCTTGTCGCTTTCCGCCTGCGCAACCGCACCGCGACAGGCGCCGGCGCCCGAGCCTCAGCCGGTTGTCGAAACTCCGCAACCGCATGGTCAGCTCGGCGGCCTCACTGCCAACGAGCTGGTCGGCCATTTCGGAATGCCCGCACTGCAGATCCGCGAAGGGAGCAGCCTCAAGCTTCAGTTTCGCGGGCGCGTGTGCATTCTCGATGCCTATCTCTATCCGCAGAGCGGGGGCATACTGCGTGTGATGCATGTCGACACGCGCAGCCCGAACGGGGCCGATATCGATCAGGCCGCCTGCATCTTGGCGCTCGAAAACCCGAGCTGATTGAGGGCCCATCGGGCGGCGTCGGCGATTGCCGGATCGCGATCCTCCAGGTGCCGCCGGACCGCCTCAGCCAAGGAGCGATCGCCGCTGTTCCCCGCGGCAATCAGACAGTTGCGGATCATTCGTTTGACCCCGATGCGCTTGATCGGCGAGCCCGCGAACATCTCGCGGAATGCGGCATCATCGAGTGCCAGCAGGTCCGCGAGCCGCGGCGCAGCGAGCTCGGCGCGCGGCAAGAAGCTGCGGTTAGCGGCCGCTGCGTCGGCGAAGCGATTCCACGGGCAGGTCGCGAGGCAATCATCGCAACCGTAAATGCGGTTGCCGATCGCGCTTCGGAGGTCCTCCGGGATCGGTCCGTCATGCTCGATCGTCAGATAGGAGATGCAGCGACGTGCATCGATCCGGTGCGGGCCTACAAAGGCCTGCGTCGGGCAGGCTTCGAGGCAGCGCGTGCAGCTGCCGCAATGCTGTCCATGGTCCGCGGGAGGATCGGAATTCAACTCGAGGCTGGTGAGGATCACCCCGAGAAACAGCCAGCTGCCATGCTCGCGGCTGACAAGATTGGTGTGCTTGCCCTGCCATCCGATCCCGGCCGACTGGGCGAGCGGCTTTTCCATCACCGGAGCGGTGTCGACGAAGACCTTGAGCTCCGAGGGGACCTGGTCGACGATGAAGCGGGCAAGGGCCTTCAGGGCCTTTTTGACCGTCTTGTGATAATCGGCGCCCTGGGCATAGACCGAGATGCGCCCCAGCTCAGGATGATCGCCGAGCGCGAGCGGATCGGATGCCGGCGCATAGCTCATGCCCAGGGCGATTGCCGACCTAGCATCCGGCCAGAGGGCAAGCGGCGAAACGCGGTGATGCATGCGCGTCTCCATCCACCCCATGGTCCCGTGATGCCCCGCTTCGAGCCAGCGCTTAAGGTCCAAGCCAGCCGCGTCGCATGCGTCGGCGCGGGTGAAACCGCATGCGGCAAAACCGAGCCGCGCGGCCTCCGACCTTATTGCTTCCTCAAGGCTTTGGTTCATATGCACATTGGGCCTGTACACCGCGGGCCGAGAATTTCTTAGGAATTTCAGTGCTTCGACAGCCTCAGCCCGGACAGAGCGACGAGCGGATCGCGGTCAAGGCCGTCGATCTCGTCAAGGATTTCGGCGACACGCGGGCTGTCGATGGCGTCAGCCTCAGCGTTCCTTCGGGCTCGATCTACGGCCTTCTGGGTCCGAACGGAGCGGGCAAGACGACGACCCTGCGCATATTGCTCGGGATCATCGACCCGTCGAGCGGCACCCGGCTGGTGCTCGGCCGCGACCGTCCGCTCGAGGCAGCGCCGGAGATTGGCTACCTGCCCGAAGAACGCGGGCTCTATCCGGCAATGCATTCGCGCGAGGCGATTGCCTTCATGGGTGCACTGCGCGGGCTTCCGCTCGCCGAAGCCCGTCGGCGCGCCGACGCCTTGCTTGCCGAGCACGGCCTGGGCGACTGGGGAAAGAAGTCGATCCGCAGCCTGTCCAAGGGAATGGCGCAGATTGTCCAGCTGCTCGGCACCATCATTCACAAGCCGCGGCTGATCGTGCTCGACGAGCCCTTCGCCGGGCTCGATGCAATCAACCAGGGACGTCTCGAGGAGCTCATCCGCCGCGAGGCGAGGGCTGGCGTCACAATCATCTTCTCGACCCATGTGATCGCCCATGCCGAGCGACTTTGCGAAGAGATCGCGATCATCGCCAGAGGCAGGGTGGTGTTCGACGGCCGGGTCGACGAGGCCCGGGCTCGCCTCAGGCCGATCGTGCGTCTCCGCACCCGTGCGAGCGACGGGCCATGGCGAGATGCGATCCCCCCGAGCGCTCGGCGCGAGGGCGACGAGTGGGTGTTTGAGCTGCCCGAAGGCGGCCCCGAGCCGTTGCTCAAGGCGCTGATTGACGGCGCCGCGGGTATCGAGACGCTGGCAATCGAGCGTCCGGGACTTCACGACGCATTCGTTTCCATCGCCGGCAATGCAGCAGCGGCCGCAATGGGCCAGGAGAAGCCGCAATGATGCCGTTTCTCCGCTCGGCTTTCGTCATCGCTCGCCGTGATTTTTCGGCGACGGTCCTATCGAAGACCTTCATCTTCTTCCTCCTGGGCCCCTTATTTCCGCTGCTGTTCGGCGGCGTTTTCAGCGGCATCAGCGCGAATGTCGCGGCGAAGGCCGAACGGCCGGTTGTGGCGGTGATTGCACCGATGGCCGAATTCCAGCGGCTAAGCGCTGCGCGGGATCAAATGGCCGAGGCGGTCGGCGACGAGGCTCTGGTGAAACTGGTCGATTTTTCGCCCGAACCCGATCTCGAAGCCCAACAGAAGCGCTTGCTAGCGAGCCGCAATCCGCCGATCCGCGCAGTCCTCAGCGGCGGCCTCGACCAGCCTCGCGTGATCGGTTCGCTCGGCAGCGATCCCGCCGCCGTTGGCCAGCTCAAGCTGCTGATTGCCAACGCGCGCTCCGACAGTTCCGATCAATCACCGGATTTGCCGGTCACCAGTGTCGCAGTCTCCTCCGGGTCTCTTGCGAAGGACCGATCGACGACGGCCCAGATCGCTCAAGTCGCCTTGTTCCTGCTGACCCTCATGCTCTCCACGATGGTGCTCTCGCAGCTGATTGAGGAGAAATCGAACAAGGTGATCGAGATCATCGCTGCGGCCATGCCGATTGACGCGATGTTCGTTGGCAAGCTGTTCGCAATGCTTTCGGCATCGGTCCTCGGGCTGGTGGTGTGGATCGGCTCCGGCGCCTTGCTCATCCAGTTGCTCAAACATGGCGGAGTTGCGACGCTCCCGACGCCGGCGGTCGGCTGGCCGGCCCTGCTCGCGCTCGGAGTCGTCTATTTCGCAATGAACTATCTACTGTTCGGCGCAGCCTTCCTGATGATCGGAGCTCAGGCTTCGACGGCGCGCGAGGTCCAGACCATGTCGATGCCTGTCACCTTCGCCCAGGTGCTGATCTTCGGCTTTGCCGCGACCGCGATCGGGAATCCGGATTCAACTGAAGGATTGGCGGCCGCCATCTTCCCTTTGTCGTCGCCGATGACGATGCTCGCCCGAGCAGCCGAGCAGCCCGAACTCTGGCCGCATCTCCTCGCCATATTGTGGCAGGCTCTATGGGTTGGGCTCATCCTTCGCCTCGGCGCGCAGCTGTTCCGCAAAACGGTGCTGAAGTCCGGACCCCGGCTGCCGTGGTGGAGGTTCGGCCGCGCCTAGCTGATCGCTTCGCGCGCCATTTCCGTCAGCTTGGCCATCAGCGCCCGGTGCGGGAAGGGGCCGTGGCTGATCCGCGCTACTCCGGCCTCCGCCCAGATCTTCTTGCCCGGCGCTCCGGGGAAGGCGATCACGTTCAGCGGTAGCGGCACCTCGCGAACGACGCGCTCGATCTGCCGCGGCTCCGCGAGCCGCGGAACGAAGAAGCCGCTGGCGCCGGCACCGGCAAAAGCCTTGCCGCGTTCGACCACCTGATCCACGAGCGCATCGTCATAGGTCTGTGTCTTAAGAAAGAGATCGGTGCGCGCATTGATGTAGAAATCATCGCCGACGGCTTTACGGATGGCTGCGATGCGCCTCGCCTGGAGGTCGAGTGGGTGAACGCCCTCGCCGCCGATCACCTGGTCCTCGAAGTTGCAGCCTACGGCTCCAGTCTCTTTGAGCCGGGCGACATTTTCGCCGCCCTCCTCGGGATCCACGGAGTAAGCGCCTTCGAAGTCCACCGTGAGCGGCATTTCCACCGCGTCCACGATTCGCCTTGCATTGGCGAAAGCAAAGTCGAGCGGCACCTGCTGACCGTCGGGCCAACCGTTCGCATCGGCGACAGGGTGGCTGCCCGTAGCGAGCGCCTTCGCGCCAGCGGCGACGACCGCAAGCGCGCTACCAACGTCCCAGATATTGTAGAGGACCACAGGGTTGCCGGGGACGTGCAGTGCGGCGAAGATCTCGAACTTGCTGGACATGGGCGCCCGCCTACGCCCGCACTCCGTTTCACGCAAACGCTCGAGCCGTGTCATAAAACTGCAACAAAAGCGTCACAGGGCCTTCGCCGAACCGAGGCTAGGGCGACGTGCGGGGACAATCGGTTTCTACCTGGGAGAATAAGCCTGTGAACAGGATGCTAATCGCGCTGCCGCTCGCAGCGCTTCTTGCTGCGTGCAACAATAATGCCGGCAACCAGAGCTCGGGCGCGCAGGTCACGGGCGCCGGATCGACCTTCGTCTTTCCTGTGCTGTCTGCCTGGGCGGCCGACTATCACAAGCAGGGCGGCGCCTTGATCAACTATCAGTCAATCGGTTCGGGCGGCGGAATCAGCCAGGTAAAGGCCGGCACTGTCGACTTCGGTGCAACCGACCAGCCGCTTGCATCCGACGATCTCGCCAAGAGCAATCTTGCGCAATTCCCGGTCGTTATCGGAGGCATTGTCGCAGTCGTGAACATCCCCGGCCTCGAAGCCGGCAAGCTCAAGCTCACCGGCCCGCTGCTGGCCGACATTTACGCCGGCAAGGTCAAGAGCTGGAACGACCCGGTCATCGCCAAGCTCAATCCCGGCCTCCCTCTTCCCGGCGCGAACATCGCCGTTGTCCACCGCTCCGATGGTTCGGGCACCACCTTCAACTTCACCCATTATCTGGCTCAAGTCAGTCCGACCTGGAAGAGCGGGCCGGGCGAAGGGAAGACGGTCAATTGGCCGACGGGCGTCGGCGGCAAGGGCAATGAGGGCGTCGCCGGCTACGTCAAACAGATCCCCAATTCGATCGGCTATGTCGAATATGCCTATGTCATCCAGAATAAGATGACCTACGCACAGCTGCAGAATTCAGCCGGTACCTTCGTCAGTCCAAGCGCAGACAGCTTCTCCGCTGCGGCCGAGAGCGCCGACTGGAAGAATGCCAAGGACTTCAACCTGGTGATGACCAATGCACCGGGCCAGAGTGCCTATCCGATCACTGCGACGACCTTCATCCTGATGCCCAAGCAGCCGAAGGACAAGGCCAAGTCGGATGCAGCAATAGCCTTCTTCGAATATGCGCTCGAGAAGGGCCAGGACCAGGCCAAGAAGCTCGACTATGTCCCGCTTCCGGCGGCGCTGGTCCAGGAGATCGAGAGCTACGTCAGCGCCAACGTCAAGTGAACGCGAGCCTCGCCGACACCGTAAGTCCGGTACCTCCGATGCGCAAAAGCGGCGTCGGCGCGGATCGCGCATTCCAATGGATGACCGCGGGCGCCGCCTGGCTGGTCCTTCTGTTGCTGGGCGGCGTCGCAGTATCGATGGCCTTGGGCGGCCGCCTGGCATTCCAGACCTTCGGTTGGGGGTTCGTCACTGGCAAGGACTGGGACGTCGTGGCCGGCAAGTTCGGCGCTTTCGTTCCGATTTATGGCACGCTCATTACCTCGGCGATCGCGCTGATCATCGCGGTTCCGGTGAGCATCGGCATAGCCTTGTTCCTGACCGACATCGCGCCGCGCTGGAGCCGCGGCCCGATCGCGATTGCGATCGAACTGCTCGCGGCCATTCCGAGCATCATCTACGGCATGTGGGGTCTGTTCATCTTTGCGCCGTTCATGGCCGCCCATGTCGAGCCCTGGCTCAGTGACCATCTCGGCAACAAGGCGCTGGTCGGGCCGCTGTTCAGCGGGCCGCCGATCGGCATTGGGATGCTGACTGCAGGCATCGTGCTCGGAATCATGGTGATTCCGTTCATTTCGTCAGTCGCGCGTGAAGTGTTCAGCGCCGTGCCGGCGCCGCTCAAGGAATCGGCTGTAGCGCTGGGCTCGACACGTTGGGAAATCCTTAGCCGGGTCACTCTCCCCTATACGCGTTCGGCGGTTATCGGAGCGGTCTTCCTCGGGCTTGGGCGGGCGCTCGGCGAGACAATGGCCGTGACCTTCGTGCTCGGCAACGCGCATGACCTTTCAGCATCGCTGCTGATGCCGAGCAACTCGATAGCAGCGGCGATCGCCAATGAGTTCACCGAAGCCGATACCGATCTCTACCGCTCCTCATTGATTGCGCTCGGCTTCCTGCTGTTCGTCGTCACCTTCATCGTCCTGACCATCGCCAAGCTGCTGCTTCTGCGCCTCAACCGCCAGTTCGGAAGGACGCACTGAGATGGCGATACCCGCCCGCAGGCGCGTCGCCGACATTGCGGCTTTCGCCTTCGCCACTGCGGCGACGGTGTTCGGCCTCGTATGGCTCGCCTGGATCCTGTGGACGACGCTGCGCCAGGGCGCTGCGGCGCTGACGCCGTCGCTCTTCAGCCAGATGACCCCGCCGCCGGGAGCGAGCGGCGGGCTGGTCAACGCCTTCTACGGAAGCGCGGTGATGATTGTGCTGGGCGTCGTGATCGGGACACCCATCGGCGTAGCGGCGGGCACCTATCTCGCTGAGCACGGCCGCTACACCAGGCTCGCTGCGCTCGTGAGCTTCGTCAACGACATCCTGCTTAGCGCGCCGTCGATCGTCATCGGCCTGTTCGTCTACGAACTGGTCGTTCGCACGGCCGGCCATTTTTCGGGCTATGCCGGCGCTCTCGCATTGGCGATGATCCTGCTCCCGATCGTCGTCAGGACGACCGAGGAATCGCTGCGCCTCATCCCGGACCAGATGCGCGAAGCTGGCTTCGCGCTCGGCCTCCCGCGCTGGCGCGTCACTCGGCAAATCCTCTACAAGGCGGCGCTGAGCGCGATCCTGACCGGAATCCTGCTCGGTGTCGCGCGCATCGCCGGCGAGACCGCGCCCTTGCTCTTCACTGCACTCAACAACCAGTTCTGGAGCTCGAGCCTCAACGGGCCGCTTGCGAACGTCCCGGTGGTTATCTTCCAATATGCAATGAGCCCGTATGACGAGTGGCACACGCTCGCCTGGGCGGGAGCCTTCGTGCTCACCGCTTTCGTGCTCATCCTCAACATCCTGGTGCGGCTCCTCGCCCGCAAAGGGAAAGGCCAATGAACGAGTCCGCAACCGCGCTCCGGATTACGCCGAGCTATACCGGTGCCGGCACCGTGCAGGATCACGGCGCCGTCAATATCCGTGACCTCAATTTCTATTATGGCAAGGGACATGCGCTGAAGCAGGTCACCATGAACGTGCCCGCAAACGCCGTGACCGCGATCATCGGGCCCTCGGGTTGCGGGAAGTCGACGCTGCTGCGGACAATCAACCGGATCTTTGAACTCTATCCCGACCAATATGCGACCGGTGAGATCATGATCGACGGTCGCAACGTTCTCGACCGCCGCTATCCCTTGTCGGACCTGCGCCGGCTCGTCGGCATGGTGTTTCAGAAACCGACACCGTTCCCCTCGTCGATCCGCAGCAATGTCGCCTTCGCTTTGTCATATTATGAGCGGCTCTCGAAGTCAGAGCTCAATGACCGGATCGAGGATGCGCTGCATCAAGCCGCCCTTTGGGACGAGGTAAAGGACAAGCTCCACCACAGCGCGCTGTCGCTGTCGGGCGGTCAGCAGCAGCGCCTGTGCATCGCGCGGACGATCGCGGTCCGGCCTGAGATTCTCCTGCTCGACGAGGCCACATCCGCACTCGACCCGATCTCGACCGCCAAGATTGAGGAGCTGATCCACGAGCTCCGCGAACGGTTCACGATCCTGATCGTGACCCATAACATGCAGCAGGCGGCGCGGGTGTCGCAGCGCACTGCCTTCTTCCATCTCGGCGAACTCGTCGAGTTTGGCAGCACCAGCGAGATCTTCACCAACCCGCGGGAGCAGCAGACCCGCGACTATATTACTGGCCGCTACGGCTGATCGGAGTAGCAGACATGCAGCAGGCTAGCGGACATACACTTAAAGCCTTCGACGAGGATATCGAGCGGCTGCGCGCGCTCATCAGCCAGATGGGCGGCCTGGCCGAACACTCCATTGAGGAAGCGATGCGGTGCCTGGTGCAGCGCGATCTCGAAGGCGCGGCGCACGTCGTAGAGGAGGACAAGAAGCTCGACCGGCTGGAGGTCGAAACCGAACGACGCGCGGTGCAGCTGATCGCACTTCGAGCACCCATGGCCAGCGACCTTCGCGACGTCGTCGCGGCGCTCAAGATATCGGGCGTGGTCGAGCGCATCGGCGATTATGCCAAGAACATCGCCAAGCGAGTCCCGCTGCTTGAGAATGTCGGCAAGATCGAGCCGCTGGCGCTTCTTCCCGAGATGGCGCGCATTTCGACCGAGATGGTGCACAATGTGCTCGACGCCTTTGTCGAGCGCGACGCGGAGGCGGCACTGGCTGTCTGCGAACGCGACAATGCCGTCGACGATTTCTACGATTCCATCTTCCGGACGCTTCTGACGCATATGATGGAAAATCCGCACAACATCGGTCAGTCGGCGCATCTCCTCTTCGTCGCCAAGAATCTCGAACGTATTGGCGACCACGCCACCAACATCGCCGAGATGGTCTATTACGCTGCGACCGGCGAGCACATGGCCGACCGGCCCGGCAAATCCCCGAGGTAATCCATGTCGAACAAGCATCTTCTCCTGGTTGAAGACGATCGCGCACTCGCCGACCTCGTTACCTTCCACTTTGAGCGCGCCGGCTATGACGTGACCCGCACCGGCGACGGCGAGGAGGCGCTCATCCTGGTCGACGAGATGAAGCCGGACGTGATCCTGCTCGACTGGATGATTGAGGGCATCAGCGGTATCGAAGTGTGCCGGCGCCTGCGACGTCGGGCTACCACCGCGAACGTACCGATCATGATGCTCACCGCGCGCGGCGAGGAGAGCGACCGGATCCGCGGCTTCGACACGGGCGCCGACGACTATGTGACCAAGCCGTTCAGCCCGCGCGAACTCGTCGCCCGCGTCGGCGCGGTGCTGCGCCGCGTTCGCCCGGCGCTTGCCGGAGAGCAGCTCGGCTATGCCGACATCGAAATGGACATCAGCAGCCATCGTGTGCGCCGGGGTGGCGAGCCGATCGCGCTCGGCCCGACCGAATTCCGGCTTTTGAAGCATTTTCTCGAGCATCCGGGCCGGGTCTTTTCGCGCGAACGGCTGCTCGAAGCCGTGTGGAGTCACGATCCCGACATCGATGCTCGTACTGTCGACGTTCACGTCCGCCGCCTCCGCCAGGCGCTGAATACAGGGTCCCGACCGGACCTGATTCGCACCGTGCGTTCTGCGGGCTATTCGCTCGACGCCGACGGATGAAGTATCGCGCCAAAGGTAGCGCTAACATCGATCTTAACTTTGGTTGTTGCAGCGTCGCCACGATTCAAAAAACTGCAACAGTAGATTCACCGATGCGACCGTTCAGCCGTCACATCTTTGTCGTGACCCCCTCCTAAACCGCCCCCGTCCGGCCCGAAAGCGGCCTGGGGGAAAGGTTTGCATCAATGACATCTGGTTCACTGAGCGCGGTTTCCGCGGCTCGTTACTCAATCCATATTTCCAGTAATTCTCGCGCGGGATCGTTCGTTCGCGCCGCCGCTTTCGGCGTGCTGCTGAGCTCCGTCGCGGCGCCTGCCCTTGCGCAGACTGTCCCGACTCCCGGCTCGACCAACACGCCGCAGCAGGAGCAGACCACCGCGCCGACCGCGCCCGGCGCGCAGCCGGCGTCGCCGCAGGCTGACCAGGTCGCGCGGCCCGCGAGCGGTTCGACTGTGGTTGAGAACGGCCCACGCTCTCCGCAGGACAATGGCCTTGGTGCAATCATCGTCACTGCGACGAAGCGCGAGACAAATCTTCAGAAGACTCCGATCGCGATCAGTGTCGCCAACACTCAGGCGTTGGCTGATCGGCACGCGCAGAGCCTGCTCGATCTCGGAGACGGCTCAATACCGAGCCTTCGCGTCGCGACCTTCGAGGCGCGGCAGTCAGCGCTTACGGTCGGCATCCGCGGCATTGTTCCGTTCGACCAGAACCAGACCGCCCGCGACACCCCGGTCGGCACCTACATCGACGGCGTCTATCTTGGTCGTTCGCAAGGGTTGAACGCTGCGCTTCTCGACATCGACCGGATCGAGGTGCTGCGCGGCCCGCAGGGCACGCTCTTCGGCCGTAACACCGAAGGCGGCGCGGTCAGCATCATCACCAAGGCGCCGACCGGCATGTTCGGCGTGCGCGGAACCGTGGGTGCGGGAAATTACGGCAGCTATGATGGCCAGCTTCACGTCGACCTGCCGGCTGTCGCCAATTTCGCGGTGAAGCTCGACGGTGTAATCCACCATCAGAATGCGACAGTGAAGAATCCGCTCTCCGGGCAAACGGGATGGAATTACCACAATGTCGCTGGCGGCCGCGCTACGGGACGCTGGACGCCGGTGGACGGCCTGACGGTCGACCTGTCCTACGACTACACCAAGGACGAGAACACGCCGAACTACAGCCAGCTGATCAACTATAATCCACTCGGCAAGACTGTCGGCCAATATGTTCTCAACCCAGCGACGAGCAAGTATGTGCTCGTCGCCCCCGGAACGCCGGCTGGGGTGTATACGGCGTGCAAGACCTGCATTGCGCCGCTCTCGCCGCTTGTGATCGTCAGCGGCGACCGCCGTCAGAGAGTAGCCGAAATCGGCGTTCCTCAGCAGCCGAGCGTAGATCGCACGCACGGATTCAGCGGTACGGCGAAGTATAAGATCCTGCCAAATCTGGAATTGCGATCGATCACTGCATGGCGCGGGGTCGAGACCCATCAGTGGGACAACTCAGGCGGCGCCCACCGCACGATCTTCGCCCCCAACGCGAACTTCAGCCGCTACAGCCTCTCCGAGCTGTTCCAGCACCAGTTCAGCCAGGAATTCCAGATCGTCGGCAACTTTGCGAACCAGCTCGATTACGTGCTCGGCGCCTATTACTTCAACGAGCATGTTGAGGAGGCTGCTGCGACTCCGAGCAGCAACAAGTGGAACACCACCGGGACTGCATACACCATCAATAGCGAGAACGGGAACGGCATACCGCAGCCTCCGTTCAGCTCGGCCAACCAGGGTTGGGATCGCGGCTTCTGGTTCGTCCAGCGGCACAGTAGGGCTAGAGCTCGCAGTTACGCAGCGTTCGGGCAGGCGACCTGGACTCCGGCAGGCTTCGACATCTTCCACCTGACGGCCGGCGCTCGGTGGACAAAGGATAAACGCGAGGGTGTTCTCGACGTCGTCAACGGCAATCCGCCGACTGGTGCGGCCGTCCTTGCGACACCCTTCACTTTCAGGTTCAACAACGACCGCGTCGATCCGATGATTACGGCAGCGATCGACGCCACGCCGGATATTCATCTCTACGCAAAATATGCGACTGGCTACCGTGCGGGCGGCGCCAACGACCGCTCGCAAACCTTCTCGGCCTTTGGCCCGGAGGTGGTGAAGTCCTATGAAGTCGGCGCCAAGATGGACTTCTTCGACCATCTCGCGCGCCTCAACCTTGCCGGCTATTACATGCGCCGGACCGGGACGCAGACGGACTTCGACAACGTCGACACCAATCCGAACAGCCCAACGTTCAATCTTCACACCGAAGAGACCCGCAACGCTCCCGGGGTGTCCAAAATCAAGGGCATCGAGGCGGATCTGACCGTACGGCCGCTGCGTAGCCTCGTCCTTGGGGCGTCCTACGCGTACACGGATGTGAAGATACCGCCGACCCCGAACCCGTTCCTCCCGGGGAACCCCTTGTTCCAGGTCTATCCGGTGTTCACTCCTAAGCACGCGGCGTCGGGCTACGTGGATTATGAGGTTCCGACCGATATCTCGAACGGCAAGCTGCGCTTCCACCTCGACGCCAACTATGCGGGCCGTCAGTACAGCTTCCAGGCTGAGCCGATTAAGACCGACTCGAGCTTCATCGTGAACGGTCGCGTAGCTCTCGCCGACGTGGAGGTGAATGACGGAAGCACGTTGCTGACATTCGCGCTGTGGTCGCGCAACCTGCTCAATGAGACGCACATCTACCGCATCTCGGGTGCGAACGAGGGCGTGCTCGGCGATTATGGCAATTTCAACCCGCCGCGAACCTGGGGTGCCGAGCTGTCGTTCAAGATCGGCGCTCCGCGTCACGTCCAGCCCTATGTCGCCCCGCCGGCTCCCCCGCCACCGCCGCCAGCAACTGTGACTTGCGAGTCGGGTGCGGTGGTCACCGCTCCTGGCGTCTGCCCGCAGCCGCCTGCACCTCCGCCGCCTCCGCCGGCCACGCGGGGCGAGCGGGGGAACTGAATTCCGCCCCTGGTTGCCGCCGGCAATCGGCAAAGCAGCCGTTGAACCAACCGACTCAACAGCAAGGCCGTACCGGGACCACCGGTGCGGCCTTCGCTCATTTCGACGTCGGGAAATTTCGACGAGGCGTCAGAAGATGGATGCACACCTCGCCGATAGGCATAGCCTAGCGTTTTTATGTGACAGTTTTATGACATATATTGTGGAATCAGATATTTAGGCATACACAAGCGTCATTGAACCTATGGAGGCGCTCATGAAGGCCCTGATTCTCGCCGCGCTGCCGACTGCTGCGCTTTTCTTCGCAACCCCGGCAGCGGCCGGCCAGTTCAGCCAGGTCAACGACCCAGCGCCCGGTGCGGCGTCTCTGCTCAGTTCCAACTATGCGAATGCGGAGCGCGAGATCCGCGCTGCCAATGTGTCGAAATATGATCCGGCGCGCTCGATCAACCTCGGCATCGCCCTCGCCAAGCAAGGCCGCCGGGACGATGCCGCGAAGCAGTTCAACCGCGTCCTGATGGAAGAGGATGTCGAGATGATTGTTGCTGACGGCCAGACCGTCATGTCGCACGAGGTCGCACAACGCGCGCTGTCGGCGCTTCAGAACGGCGTTCTTAGCCGTTAGTTCTCGGAGGTTTCAGCCGCCGGCCAAATCGGCGGCTGAAGCGCATCTCAAACCAGGCGCGGGAATGTCCGCGCCGTGATCTCGGAAGCGATCGTGAGTTCCGCGCCGCGCCGTTCGATCACTGTCTGTCTGGCAGTCGTCATCAGCGTCGCGCGGACAAGCCTAAATCCTGTCCCGCCGGCCCCTCTTGAGATCGAGACCTGAACGTCGCAGCCGCCGAGGCCCGCACCCATGTGACCCGCGGCGAGACGGGCGGCCGCAGCCGCATCGTCGCTATCGACGCCCGCATCGAGAAGCAGCCTGGCGAGACCACGGCCATCGGGCAATCTCAGCTTCAGCTCATATTGCACAGCCAGATTCGGCGCAGGCGCGGTTGCGGTCGCCGGTGCATTGAGAAAGTGCGCTCTTTCACTCGCAAATGCTGCGCTCGGAAGGAGCACAGCTGCGACGAAAAGCACGCACGTTCGCGAGATTGTCGTGTTCCAGTGCGAAGGGTGCATGTGACGGAACTGACACGCAAATAATTCACTTGGCTGGCACAGCCGTTGCGGTTTTGTGACAATCGCCTAACAGCGGTGACCATGGCTCGACTTTACACGCTCGCTCTTTTTGCCGCGGTTGCGGTGCCCACAGCTTCATCGGCGACGAACGACGACCAGGTCTGGACCACAACTTCCGCCACCGTGAAGCTCGACGATCACTGGCGCGTCCAGGAGGAAATCACCGGGCGTTGGAGTGACAATAAGAACGGCCTCTACGAGATCGAGTCCAATACGCTTCTCGGCTATCGCCTCAATAAGGTGGTCACGCTGTGGGCCGGCTATACCCACGACCCGCAATATTCCGCCGGAAATTTCACCCGCATGGAGCACCGCGCGCGCGAGCAGGTGACGTTCGACAGTTTCACCAAGATTGGCCGTGGCAAACTAAGCGGCAGGCTCAGGCTGGAGCAGCGTTGGCGCGACGGGCTGAGCGGCACCGGATGGCGCCTGCGTCCCTATCTCAAATATTCGCTGCCGCTCGCAGGAAAGACCTCACTGAACCTCAGCAGCGAACCGTTCATCAATTTCAACACGACGAGGTTTCAGACCAAGAGCGGCCTCGACCGCGTGCGCAACCTCGTCACCGTTTCGACCCCGCTGTCGAAGAAGGTGAGCGTCGAGGCGGGCTACATGAATCAGCACCTGTTCATCGACGGCAAGCCGGATGAGAGCGATGACATCGCCTATTTTGCGCTCAGTCTGAATCTTTAGGCGTCGCAATTCCGACGCCCCATTTCTGACCGGCTTCCGTCACGCAACTGCAACGCTATGAGGGCAGTAACGTACCGAACGCGAGATGCTCAGATCCGCCTTTCGGTCCTTCTCTCCCCTTCGGCACGAAAGGCGACCCCCTCGTCCTGCGGATGAGGGGGGCTCTTCACTGTCGGACGTGGCGGACGCCGATCAATCGGCTACACAGCCGATGGTGGCCAACGTTGGTGAAAATGAAAGAGCAATCGTCGATGCTCTCGATGAGCCCGCGCTGGTCGTCGAGCGGAGCATCGTCCGCCTCGCCAACCCGCACGCGCGAAAACTGCTCGGACCAAGAATCGAGGGCCGGGACGTCCGGCTCGCGATCCGTCACCCGCAGGCGCTCGAGCTGATCCTCGCCCATGGCAGCGGAGAAATCGATGCCACCGGGATCGTCGAACCCGGACGTTCGTGGCGACTGGTCATCCGGCGGCTGTCGCCGCAGGCAGCGCTGGTTCGGATGATCGACCGCTCCGATGCCGTCTCGGCCGAAAAAATGCGCGTCGATTTCGTCGCAAACGCCAGCCATGAGCTAAGGACCCCGCTCTCGACGGTGCTCGGCTATGCCGAAACGCTCGCCGAAGAGAGCGATCTTCCAGGCGAGCTCCGCGCGACCTTCGGCCGGACGATCCGCGACGAAGCAAGGCGGATGCTGAGAATCATCGAGGATTTGATGAGCCTCTCGCGCATCGAAGCGGACCGCTTCGTGGCACCCAGTGATCGAGTAGAAATTGAAAATATAATCGAAGCCGCTGTCAGTAATGCTGGCCATCTGCGCAGTAAGCGCGGCTGCGAATTCAAGCTCGACCTGCCGGCCGGTCTCCCCACCGTGCGAGGAGATCGCGCGCAGCTCGTCCAGCTGTTCGACAATCTCATCAGCAACGCTCTTCGTTATGGCTGCGAGGGATCAGGATCCGTCATCGACATTGCGGCGGAGCGGAGCGGCAGCTGGATAATCGTCAGTGTCACCGATCATGGTCCCGGCATTTCGCGCGAGCACCTGCCGCGGGTGACCGAGCGCTTCTACCGCGTCGATCCCGCACGCAGCCGCGAGTCCGGCGGCACGGGCCTCGGCCTTGCCATTGTCAAGCACATCATTGAACGCCATCGCGGCTCACTCGACATTCGCAGCACTCCGGGAGTCGGGACCAGCGTCCGCGTCCGCCTCCCGATATCGGTCTGATCGGCCGTTTGAAACCATCCGGCGCGGAGGTGCGTTAGCAACTTCGAATACAGGGGTTGCGTATGCGTATATTCCAAAGCGCGGCCGCCGCCGCGGCTTTCATATTATTGACTGGCTGCAAAACCTCGGACGCTGCGCACGGCGTCGCAAGCGCCGGCGAGAGCGTTGCCAGGGGCGCCTCGAGCGCCGCTATTTCGCTCGTCAACGTGAACCTCTCGAATGTCCTTAATGACCTTGCGGTGCAGTTGCACATCGACAAGGCGAATATCCCCGTCAACGCGCAGATCCCGATCACAATCGCAGCAAATGTCTGCGGAGTGTCGATCAACATCCTCTCGGTATCGCAAGGCGGGACGAGCAAGGGTTGCACTGCGGTCACGACATCCCCGCAGCTCGCCCAAACGGTGCAGCAACAGCTTCAGGCCGGTGGCGGAGTGCAGACCGGCACGACGCCCACCAATCCGGCACCGCCGACGACCACTCCACCCAAGTGAGCAGTCCAGCAAGGGAGCATCATATGAGTGCAAGTTCCTGGAAGATCGCAGCCGCCGCAGGCGCCGCGATACTATTGGCCGCCTGTCAGCAACAGCCGGGCTCGACGAGTCGAACCGGGGCAGCGACGGCGGGCAGTACGGCCGGAACAAGCGCTACTACCGGCACTACCGGCGGCGCAGGAACCGGGACAAGCATCCCAACGCTGGTCAACGTCAATCTTCAAAATGTGCTCAACAATCTATCGGTCGCGCTGAAGGTGGATCGGGCCAACATACCGGTGAACGCGCAGGTGCCGGTCGACGTCGCTGCGAATGTTTGCGGAGTGTCGGTCAGCGTGCTCGCAGCCTCGGTTGCAAGCGGGCACGCGAGTTGCACCGCTACAACCACCAGTCCGACCCTCATTCAGTCGGTACAGCAGCAGCTTTCCGCCGGTGGCGGGACGCAGACCACGACCGGAGCGACCACGACCAACAGGATGTGAGGCTCAATCGATCAGTGCACGAACCTCGCGACGACATCCCGGTAGGAGCGCGACACCTTAACCTGCGCTCCTGAGTCCAGGACCAGGAAGCACTCGCCATTGGTATGCGGCTTCACCTGTCGCACCAGGTCGAGATTGACGATGGTCGAGCGATGGACTCGCTGAAAACGTCTCGGATCGAGCCGCTTCTCGAGATCCTTCATCGTCTCGCGCAGGATCAACGTATTGTCGCCGGTCTGAATGCACATGTAATCGCCGGCCGCATCAATCCGCTCGATCGTGTCGACATCGACTCGGAAGATCTGTCCCTGGTCCTTGATGTTGATCATTTTCTCGTAGCGATTGGCCGCAGGCCCCTCGGGCGCTGCATCCGCCAGCTCTTCGGCCGCTTCGGGCGCATGTTCGGCAAGCGCTTCCTTCAGCCGCTCGGCCTCTCCTGCACTGCGCTTTTCAGCGAGCCGCTGACGCACGCGGTCCATGGTCGCCGCAAGCCGGTCCTCGTCGACCGGCTTCATCAGATAGTCGACGGCCTGCGCATCGAACGCGCGCAACGCATGTTCGCCATAAGCCGTGACGAAGACGAATAATGGAGGTTCAACGTCCATCAGGCCCTGGATGACGGAGAAGCCGTCGAATCCCGGCATCTGAATGTCGAGAAAGACCAGGTCGGGTTTGTGGGTCTTGATCTGGCGAATCGCCTCGCGTCCGTTCGCGGCAGTCGCCACCACCTCCACGTCTTCGTGCGCCTGCAACCTTAATTGCAGGCCCTGCGTCGCGAGGGGTTCGTCGTCGACCAAAATGGTCCGGATCGTCATGAAGCTCTGTCTCCGGTTTCGTAGGGAATTTCCAGGATAACGCTAAAGCCCCCCCGCTCGTTCTTTCTGGTCTCGAAACGATGCCCGCCGCCATAGGCCTGCGACAGCCGGTCTCGAATGTTCGCCAGGCCGACGCCGGTCGACGGGCTGGCCGCCAATTCGGCACCGTCGCCATTGCCATTGTCCGCAACTTCAATCCTTACCGCCTGACCCTCGCGGCCCGCGCTGATCCAAATGTCGGCCCCGCTTTCCGCCGGAGTCACTGCATATTTGATTGCATTCTCGATGAGCGGCTGAAGCAGCAGCGATGGCAGACGCGCGCCGATCGTATCCGGCTCGATCCGGAAATGGGGTCTTAAGCGATCTTCGAAGCGCATTTTCTCTATCTCGAGGTAGAGCTTCAACGTCTCGACCTCTTGGGCGAGCGTCACTTTCGCAGTCGGCTCGTTGGCGAGCGTGTAGCGCAGGAACGACGACAGCCGGGCAAGCATCGCGTTCGCGCGCTCGGTCTGCTTCAGAAGGACCAGGGTCGAGATCGAATTGAGCGTGTTGAACAGGAAATGCGGATTGAGCTGATAGCGAAGCATCGCCAGCTGCGCGCTCGAGGCCTGGCCTTCGAGCTTCTCGCGCTGGCGGATCTCGATTTCGAGCAGGAGGAAGTAATTGATTCCATAATAGAGCGCCGTCCACGCCGCGAGCAGCGCGAAATCGAGTAGGATCGGGCTGAGCAAGGCAACCCCGACCGGCCTCAGGCTCGGCTTCAGGAACGTCGAGACGCTCCATGTCTCAATTACCGAGAAGGCCCCAGAGGCGAGGACCACTGCAATCAACGAAATTACCAGCGTCCAGATCGGACGCATCTTGATCACGCGCCGGAAAAGTGACGCAAGCAGCAGCGTCAATGAATAGCCGGTCATTGTGAGGAGCAGGGTATGGACCAGCAGCATCCAGCCCATGCCTGCAGCGAAGCCCGAGATGGTTCGAAGGAAGAAATAGCCGCTCCAGCCGATCGACTGCAAAATCCAGAAAGCGCGATTCTTGTCTTCGAAGAAGGGCCGGTTCAGACCGATCCCGCGGGCAATCGGTTCTGCCGGCGACTGGATTTTCGGCGCTTCTGGAGGCCGACGAGGTGCGGTTGCCCGTCGGTCCAAGGTCGCGCTGTCGGTGGCCATCACCGGGGATATAGAAGGGTGGCGCGCGCATTGCGAGTTTCACGCGGGCCCTTGGAAAGGTTGCTGTCGACCTCACCAACAAGCTTAACCATGGTCAGCAACCCTGAACGCTTGCAACGCCCGAAAAGGGCAAGGTCTTAACCCCGCTTCAACTCTCTTTGAGTAATCCGCTTGCCGGACGTGAAACGGCGGGCGGATGTACGAAGCTCCAGACAGATATAAGCGCTTGATTTCGGCGCGGCTCCCGGGCGGGGAGTCCGCGGGCCTCGCCGCTCGAGAAGCCGAATCGGAGAGCTCGCCGCTGCGCGACGTGCAGCTTATTTCACGCGCCCAGCTCGCGCCCTTCTTTGCCGCTGCGAATATTGTCGCAGCGCTGATGATGGTTGCGAACCTGTGGAACGTGGTCCCGACGAGCTGGCTGCTGCCCTGGGCAGCCGCGGTCGGGCTGGCCAACCTTGGCTCAATGCAGCTCGCCCGCACCCAATCGATCACCTGTGTCGGTCGTTCCGGCCGCCGTGTCCCGACTTGGCTGCTGGTCGGGGAAGTCGGGCTGCGTGCGCTGACCTTCCTCAGCGTTCCGCTCTATTTCTTCCCGACGCTGGACGTCGGCACGCAAGTCATCGCTGCGTCGGTCATGGCCGGCTTGGGAGTCGCAGGGCTGGGGCTCGTTGTCGTTCCGCAATCGGCCATGGCGTGGATGACCGCCTTTACAGGCGGCGTCGGCGGAGCCCTGCTGCTGGCGCGGCACAGCGTACCCTTCCACCACATGCTCTCGATCCTGTTCACGCTCGGAGTCTCGATCACCGGCGTCATGACCGTCGCTCGCTGGGCCTTTCATCAGCTCAAGACCAACGCCGATGTCGGCAGCCAGAGCGAAGGGGCGGCGCTCCTCCTGCAGGAGTATGAGCAGCGCGGCGTCGGCTGGCTGTGGTCGGTCGATGCCGAAAATCGCGTGACCTATATCAGTGCCCGAATGAGCGTGATGCTTGGCAAGCCGGCGACACAGCTGTTGGGCCATTCGCTGCCGGCTCTCCTCGGCGGCCATCCTGAACTCGGCAAGGTTCTGCTTGAGAAGCAGCAGTTCAATTCGCTCGAAATGGAGCTTGGAACGCCGCGCGGGAAGCGCTGGATTTCAATGGCCGGCGATCCGATCATCGATACGGCCGGACGCTTCGAAGGCTTCCGCGGCGTCGGGTCCGACATCACCGAGATCCGCCAGACTCAAGAGCGGTTGACCCATCTCGCGAATGTCGACGTCCTTTCCGGGCTGCCGAACCGCGGCCGCGTCCGCCAATTGCTCGGCGAAGCGCTGCGGGGCGCGACCAGCGGCAACGTGCCCTGCGCGATCATGTTCCTCGACCTTGATGGCTTCAAACCGGTGAACGACACCTTCGGCCATCCCAAGGGCGATGCAGTGCTTCGTGCAGTCGCCAAGCGGCTGGTCGACGAGGTTGCCACAAACGGCACCGTCGGCCGGATGGGCGGCGACGAGTTTGCGATCGTCGTCAATGACGCCCAGAGCCGCCGCAAGGTCGAGCAGCTCGCCGACCGCATCATCCAGTCGATCAAGGAACCCTATATAATCGACCAGACCGAGATCCGGATCGGTGTTTCGATCGGCTGCGCCTTTGGTCCGATCGACGGTGCGACCGTGGACGATCTCATCCTGAAAGCGGACCTTGCGCTCTACCAGGCGAAGGACTCCGGTCGCGGCGTCGCCCGCTATTTCTCATCCGAGCTGCAATCGGAGCAAGAAGACCGGGTCAGGCTCGAGACGGATCTCAGGAGCGCGATCGCGTCCAAGCAGTTCCATTTGGTCTTCCAGCCGTTGATCAATGCCCGGAACCAAAAACTGGTCGGTTTCGAGGCCCTCATCCGCTGGAACCATCCGCAGCGCGGCTTCGTCCCTCCCAATGTGTTCATCCCGGTGGCGGAGGAAACCGGGCTGATGCCGGCAATCGGCGAGTGGGTGATCGACGAGGCGTGCAGAGCCACTGCGACCTGGCCCGAACCGATCACCGTGGCGCTCAACATCAGCCCCAAGCAGATCGTTCTTCCCAATCTGCCAAATGTCGTGAGCGAAGCGCTTGCCCGCCACAAATTGCCCGGCAACCGCCTCGAGCTCGAAGTCACCGAGGGAGTCTTCCTCGGCGACAACGGCTCGACGCTCGACGTGCTGAAGCGCCTGCGCGCACTCGGCGTCGGAATCGCGCTCGATGACTTCGGTACCGGCTATTCATCGATCGGCTATCTGAACAAGGCGGTGTTCCACAAGCT
>CBJLMA010000043.1:0-20409 GCA_966424035.1 uncultured Sphingomonas sp.
ATCGCCCGTTCGCTGCATTCGGGCATGTGGCGCCTCCCCGGCGGCAATTTTCTTTCGGATTGGGACTGGCACGGCGCGATTGGTCCACGCGACAAGCGCGCACCCATGTTCGATCAAGCGTGGACCGCGATGCAGCCGAACGACATCGGCATGGACGAGTGGATCGAGCTCACGCGAATAATCGGGGTCGAGCCCTACGTCACTGTCAATGCCGGTCTCGGCGATGCCAATTCCGCGGCGGAGGAGGTCGAATATCTGAACGGTCCCGCGACGAGCGAATGGGGCGCCAGGCGTGCGGCGAACGGCCAGCTCGAACCCTATCGGGTCAAATATTGGGACATTGGAAACGAGCCCTACGGCTGGTGGCAGATCGGCAAGACCTCGCTCGATTATTTCATGCTCAAGCACAACCGCTTCGCCGAGGCCATGCGCGCCGTTGATCCTTCAATCACGCTCATCGGATCGGGCGCAATGCCCGACCAACTGCACCCGCGCGAAGCGAAGGAGAATGCCTCGCTCGAAAGCATCCAGCACAAGTTCGGTACCGAGGAAGACTGGACCGGCGGCTTGTTTGCGAAGGCGTGGGGCAACTTCGCCGGCGTCACCGAGCACTGGTACGATCGTGCCGAGGAAAGGCCCAACGCACCTCCAGGCGACGAGCTGCTCGAATTTGCGCGATCACCGTCAAACCAGGTTCGGATGAAGGCCGACGAGTGGCACATTTACGAGCAGCGCTTCCCGGCCATCAGGAAGGACAAGATCTTCCTCGCGATCGATGAATATGCCTACATGGCGCGGCCGGCGACGCTGAAATCATCGCTCGCTTATTCGATGGTGTTGAACGAGATGCTCCGGCATACCGATTTTCTCAAGATGGCAGCCTTCACGACGGGCGCCTCGACGATGGACATCACGCCGACCGGAGCAGTGCTCAACGCCACCGGCGAAGTGTTCAAACTATATGGAGAGCATTTCGGGACCGGTACGATCCCGCTCGCGATTGAAGGCAATTCACCACAGCCGGCACCGCGCTATCCAGTCGGCTTCGATCATCCGCAAGTCCGCGCTGGAAGCCCAACCTATCCGTTGGACATTATCGCGGGACTCAGCCCGGATGGGCGGAGCCTCAGAATTGCAGTCGTGAATGCGACATATGAACCACAGCGCTTCGAGGTGAGGTTGGCGGGCCTCAATACGAAGGGTCCCGGCAGGCAATGGCTGCTGACTGGGAAATCGGTGCATGCCGAAAACAAGGTTGGCGCCGCGCCAGGCGTAACAATCAGCGAGAAGCCAGTGCCGCCGCTCGGCCGTGAAATCGCGGTTCCGGCGATTTCCACGTCGATATTCGACTTCCCGCTCGCAAGCTCGCGGTGAGAATCAGCCTCCGCGGAGCGCCTGCATGACGAATGCCCGGATCCGGCCGTAATTGGTCGGTCGGAGCGGCCCTAGGGCGCCCCGCTTGCTTTCCGGCAGGTGGGCGAGCGGGTGACCCTCGAGGCGGAATACATAATGATCAAAGAATGCCCGCCATGCCGATCGTTCGGGGAGTGGCCGCTCGGCAATGGCAATCATCGCCAGCAGCATTGTCAGGTAGGGCGCATCCGGTCCGGCACTGAATGCATCCCACCAATAGTTGACCAGCACGTTCGCTTGCCCGGTAGCTTCGACCTGATGCCACCACAATTTCGGAAGAAAGAGCGCATCGCCGGGCTCCAGCTCAGCCACAAGCGCCCGGTCGCGAGCTCGCTCGAAGCGCGGATAGCGGGAATCGCCGGGAGCGCTTCCGACAGCCAGCCCCACCGGCTGACCCGCCATCGTATGGTCGATCGGGCCGACGTAAAGGTCGCCGATGCAATCGGGCGGAAACAATGTGAATCGACGCCGTCCAGCCACGACGCAGGCGATGTTTTCGAAGGTGTCGAAATGACATGAAACTTGGGACGCATTGCCGATCCAGACCCGCGGCCTGACCGACGCGGAGAGCAGGCGCAGCCGGTTTTCATCGGCAAAGCCGGGAAGGTGATCGTCCGCCGGAAGCGATCCCATGTAGAGCGTCGCTGCCCCGGACTTCGCGTTCGATCCGATCCGCTCCAGGGCGTCCGAAACCTGCAGGTCTTCGCGAGTGAAATTGAAGCCCTCGAGATCGTCTCCATAGAAGTAACGCCCGGCAATTTCGGGATCGCCAATGAAGGCCTGGCCCGGTACGCCGCTATCGAGCCGTGCGAGGTAGCTGGCAAGCGACCCCCACGACTCCCGGGCGGCATTGACGACCGGCCAGTCGCTGCACGCGCCGCGAAGCACCGCCGGCTGGCATCGCTCGGCCACGTCCCGCCTGAAGGCGTCGGGATCTGCGATTGCGGACCAGTCGAGCTCGGCAATGCCGCGTAACATTCGGCCTTCACAGCCCCTGGGCAAGACGGCGGTTGCGCCGCTCTGCCATCAGCGGGATCTGCTCGAGCGACGCGAGCATTGTGTAGGCGAGCTGCAGGTGGCGCTCGCGGAAGAGCCCCAGCACCTGCGCATCGGCGAGTTCGTGAAGCGAATCCCGGGCAATTGTGTAGAGCCCCTGCAACCGCAAGGTCTCGCCGTCGTCGAAGCGCAGCGAAATGTCGATTGGCTCGATGAGCTTCAGGTCGAGAAGCGCGCGTATGAAGGCCTGAGTGGGCTCGATGCCAAGGTTAAGCTGCGCGAGCGAGCGCTGGATGCGGCGAAAGCGGTCGTTCGGCTGCCCGTCTTCATCGAAGAGGGGCTGGCCGTCCGCGCCGCCAAATCTCGGATGTTCGGGATCGATTGCAATATATTCGCCCGAAATGAAAAACGCCTGCCGTTCGATATCGAGCGGGACGAATGAATCATCGAGCACGAGCGGGGGCTCTTCCGGTCGAAATCCGAACATGGCTCCGGCGTAGAATTGTCCAGTGTCGGGCGATTTCGAAAAGAGGATCGGACAAACCGCTGCAGCCGCTGCAAACTCGCTCGCGACGATCTGAACGAAGTTGCGGCCGTCAGGAACGGGCGCACCAACTCGCAGCAGCCGATGATTCTCGGCGTTGAGAGGTTCGAGTTCGGCCATCGCTTCTTCCAGGTTCCTTCCGGTGCGATAGAGGTTAGCCCAAGGCGGCTGTCAGGTGATACGGTTTCTCGGCTCGCGTCCCGAGAAATAGTCCTCGAGATTGTCGGCCGCCTGCATGCCCATCGCCGTCCGCGCTTCAACCGTCGCGCTGCCAAGATGCGGAAGCAGCACCGCGTTGGTCAACGAGAGAAGCATTGGCTCGACGTCCGGTTCGCGCTCGTAGACGTCGAGGGCGGCCGCAGCGATCGATCCCTGGGCAAGCGCTTCGGCGAGTGCGGCTTCGTCCACTACCGAACCGCGGGCTGTGTTCACCAGGATTGCGCTCCGTTTCATCCGCGCAAGCAAATTGCGATCGATAAGGTGGCGGGTCGCAGCGCCCCCCGGGACATGTATCGAGAGAATATCCGCCTCAGCGGCAAGAGCCTCCAGAGAGTCGGCGGGCGCCGCCTGGAGGCGATCCTCGACCTCGGCTGGTGCGCGACTGCGGCTGAAATAGCGGACCGACATGCCAAGCCCGAGTGCCTTTGCAGCCGTGCTCCGGGCGATCCGCCCGAACCCGACGAGGCCGAGCGTCCGTCCGGTCAGCCCCTGCCCGATCATGTGCGTGGGCCCCCAGCCCTTCCAGGCTCCCGAGCGAAGGACGCGCTCCCCCTCGCCAGCCCTTCGGGCGGCCATCAGCATGAGGAGGATCGCGAGTTCCGCAGTCGCATCCGTCAGTCCATCGGGCGTGTTCGTGACGAGAATTCCCGCTTCCTTTGCGGCACCGACGTCGATGTGATCGGTGCCCGCGCCGAAGTTCGCGATGATTCGAACTCGCCGGCCCTTGGTCGCGATGAGCTCGGCATCAATTCGATCGGTGATCGTCGAAACGAGCGCGTCATGCTCGCACATTGCAGTCTGGAGGGCCGCGCGATCGAGAGGCTGGTCGGTCCGATTCAACGCGGTATCGAACCGGCGCGCAAGACGGCTCTCGACCGCCTCCGGCAGCCGGCGCGTCACCAGCACGGATGGAATCATTCGGGCAGCTCGATCGGCTTGTCGATCCTGAAGGTCGCCGATTGGCCGGGAACATCGGTCCCGGGCTGGCCGGAGCCGACACTGACGCGATAGGCGCCGGGCAAGACCCGGCGATTGCCGGCGAGCGTGACCGCACTAAGGTCGCGCGGTGTCAAGTCGAACCTGATCGTGCGGGTCTCACCCGGCTTCAGCGAGAAGCGCTGGAATCCCCTCAACGCAATATGCGGCGCACCCGGATCGTCAGGAAAGTTGAGGTAGAGCTGCGCAACCTCGTCCCCTGCAACGGCTCCGCTGTTGCGGACCTCGGTCTCGACTTGAACGCGTCGGGCAGCGCCGACTCCGGAAGCTTTGACCGCAAGAGGGCCATAGCTGAATTGCGTGTAGCTGAGGCCATAGCCGAACGGCCAAAGCGGTGTTCCGGAGAAGTAGCGGTAGGTGCGGCCCTTCATCGAATAATCTTCGAAATTGGGAAGCTGGTGCACGTCCTCGTAAAAGGTGACCGGCAAGCGACCGGCGGGGTTATTCCTGCCGCTCAGCGTGTTCGCGATCGCCGAGCCACCTTCCTCGCCGGGATACCAGGCTTCGAGGATAGCACTGGCGTGCTGCTTCTCCCAGCGAGCGGCCAGCGCACTGCCGTTCATCAGCACGACGACCAGGGGTTTTCCGGCCGAAGCGACGGCGCGAACCAGCGCTTCCTCCGGCTCGGGCATGTCGATGCTCGTTCGGTCTCCGCCCTGGAACCCCGGCTCGCTGACCGGCATCTCTTCGCCTTCGAGCGCGCTGGTAAGTCCGACGACTGCGATCACCACATCGGCATTTCTGGCCGCGGCGACGGCAGCGGGGTCAGGCGCGTCATTGACTCGGTGCCAGATCAATTGGGCCTGGGGATCTGCTCCTGTTCCGGAGCCGTAGGCCACCTCGAGCTTGACGGGGACGTCTTTCTCCAGGTGTATCCGTCCCATACTGGTGCCGCCATAGGTGAGCGCAATCGGACGTCCCCCGACCATTACGCGGGCAGTCCCGTCCGCCTTGATTCCGATGCGGTAGTCGCCGGTTTCCGGCGCGGTGAGAGTGCCCGCCCAATGAACGTTGAACGGTTTCCCGCGCACCATCGGCGGCACGTCCCCTGAACTGATGTTCACGGCCGTTTCGATACGGGTTGCCACGGGAGCGACCTTAGGATCGAGATTCTGTCCGACGCGATACTCCGCCTCGAGGCCCGGTCGGCTGTTGGGCGCAGCCAGGGCCGTTGGGGGAATTGGATCACCCTGGTTCGACAGGAACTGGGTGCCTGGCACATAGCTGATCTGCGCATCGGGGAAAGCGGATCTCATCCCCTCGAGCATGCTCACAGCGTGGCTCGGCTCGCCGTGATAATTTCCCAGCAATACCGGCGTTTGATCGGCGAGCGGACCGACGATCGCGATGCGCTTCGCGCCCTTCAAGGGAAGCACGCCGTCGTTCTTCAGCAGCACCATCGACTTTTCGGCCAGACTGAGCGCGAGTTGCCGGTGCGCAGAGCTGTCGAGTTCCCGTTCGTCGGTGCGAGCATAGGGAACCATGGACGGCGGGTCGAACATGCCGAGCCGCATTCGGGCGGTGAACAGACGGATCAGCGCTCTGTCGATCGCGCTCTGCGGCAGATATCCTTTGCGGACGGCGTCAATGTAGGGCTGATAGTCGTCCTTGCCGGTCACCTCGCCGAAGGTGATGCATTCATTGTCCATGCCGCGAATGAGCGAGATTGCTGACGCTTCGGGCTGGCTCGCGCGGAAACGGTGGCCTTCGAAAATGTCGTGTACCGCGCTGCAATCGGACACGACATAGCCGCCGAACTTCCAAGCGCCGCGCAACGTGTGCTGGAGCAGGAATTGGTTGGCGCAGGCCGGTTCGCCGTTCACCCCATTATAGGCGCACATGACCGAGCCCGCGCGACCTTCGGTCACCGCTGCGCGGAAGGCTGGCAGGTAAGTGTCTTCCATGTCGTGCTTGCTGACATCCACGTCGGCGAAGTGCCGGGTCGGCTCCGGCCCGCTGTGGACGGCGTAATGCTTCGGCGTGGAAATCGCGCGATAGTAGCGGGGGTCAGTCCCCTGCAGCCCCGTCACATAAGCGACGGCCATCCTGCCCGTCAGGAATGGATCTTCGCCGTAGGTTTCCTGGCCACGTCCCCAGCGCGGATCGCGGAAGATGTTGATGTTGGGAGCCCAGAAATCGAGACCCTCGAAGGTCGTCGAATGCCCCTTCTTCATCGCCTGGTCATGCTTGATCCGTCCTTCGACGCCGATGACCTCAGCCATCTCGTGAATGGTCGCGGGGTCGAAGCTTGCGGCAAGGCCGACGGGCTCGGGGAACACGGTCGTGCCCTTGGCCAGGACCCCATGGAGAGCCTCGCTCCACCAGTCGTAGGCCGGCACACCAAGACGAGGAATGGCGCGTGCGTGATTGACCAGCTGCGAAGCCTTTTCCTCCAGCGTCATGCGGTGGACGAGGTCTGCTGCGCGGACTTCCGGCGTGAGGGCAGGGTTCAGGTATGAGGGCTTGTTCGCCTCGCGCGCATCGGATCCGCTTGCAGCGACAATGATGCCTGCTGCCGCGACAAGCCACTTCGCGACCCACTTCCTCATACCCGTCACTCTCCCCTCATAGAATTGGCCGCTAGCTCAGATGTATCTTCACTGCTGCGGCATAGTTCGCTGCAGGCCGATAGTCGGGCAACGTCACGTGCAGCGCCGAAGCGGTCTGGTTCCACTTCGGGCGCTGGTGCGTACCAAGAAGCTCGACATGGTCGACCTGGCCGGGCCTGGTCGAAGCCGCAGTGCCGAGTGCGCGCAGCTGCATCTCTCCCTCGGGCCAGCCGAGCGCGATCGCGTAGACGATCGTTCCCGCTTTGCTGCGCGTGTAGCGAATGTCCCTCGCTGTCACGCTCTTGATGCTGTTGCCCTGGAACGAGCCTTCCTTGATGCTGACCGGGCCTTCACCGTAAATCTTCCATGGACGAGTGGCGTAGATCGCTTCCCCGTTGGTCCTCATCCAGGCGCCGACTCCGTCCAGCACCCTTTGCGCCTTGCTGTCGATCGTGCCGTCCGGCCTTCCGGGTATGTTGAGGATGAAGGTGCCGTTCTTGCTGACCGTGTCGGCGAGCCAGTGGATAGCATCGCGCGGATGCATGTAGCCGCCATATTCGCCGGGCTGCTCGAACAGCCTGCGCTGGTAGTGCCATTCGCCGATGCAGGTTTCCGACTGCCATGGATGGGGAAGGATTTCGCTGCTTAGTCCCCGCTCGATGTCGGCCACCAGCGCCTTGCGCAATTCCGGCGGAATGTCCTTCCCGTTAAGCACGCAATCCGCCTTGCCGTGCCGGGCAAGGCGGCGGTTGTAGAAATAGGCTCCGATCGACATTCCGCCCCATCCGAGCGGCAGTCGCGAATTGTCGAAATAAAGCAGGTCCGGATCGTGCTGGTCGATCAGGTCGCGCGTGCGATCGTAAAAATTCTTCACGTAGGACGCATCCGGAAGCGCATCCGCCGGATGCTTCGGCGCGTAGAGACGTTGCGGGTCAAGACCATCCCACCACTGCCCTTTGCCCTCGGCCAGGGTGAGCCGTCCGTCGTACGGCACTCCGGCCTTTGGCCCTGTGCGGTCGGCGCCATGTGCCGGCTCGAACCACCACCAGTTGCGCGCCGCATGCAGCGTCACCCCGAAGCGCAGTCCTCGGTCGCGTGCAGCCTTCGCCCAGGTGCCGATGACGTCGCGGTGCGGGCCGACGTTTCGTGCATTCCATGGGTGGTGCTTCGAGTCCCATGTGTCGAAGCCGTCGTGATGGTTCGCTAGCGCGAGGAACAGCCGAGCCCCGGCACGGCTGTACACATCCATCAGCTGCTCGGGCTCCCAATTGAGCAAAGTCCACTGGGCACAAAGGTCCTTGTAGCCGAACCTCGACGAATGGCCGTAATGTTCCAGGTGGTAGCGATACTGCGGCTGATCATCGACGTAGATGTTGCGCGCGTACCAGTCGCCGTCCTCCGCCACGCACTGCGGGCTCCAGTGGTTCCAGATCCCGAACTTCGCGTCGCGGTACCATTCCGGGCACTCATATTGGCCGAGCGATTCCCAGCTGGCCTGATAGGAGCCTTCGCCGGCAAGGCCCGGAACCGGCGCCTGCATCGGTACGCCGTCCCACGACGGTACCGGCAAGGCCGGCGAACCCCAGCTCGACGGCTCCCACCTGGTTTCATCCAGCCTCACCGGGACAATGTCATTGCCGCGAAGCGCATAGAATAGCCGCTCTGACTCCGGCGTCGCGCAGAGCTCCGCATAAGAATGGTCGAGGCGATTGAAGTTCGCGGGTGCGGTGAATGCCCGGGCTGCCGCGGTCCTGAACGGCAATGCAGCCGCTGCCGCTCCCCCCGCGAGCAGCTTGCAGAAGCTCCGCCGCCTCATCCCTCCGCCTCCCAACTCAGGCCTGCAACCCAGCTGTGTTCACACCGGCTGCAGGCCGTGCTCGACCACTTTCTGCAGGAGCTCGCGGTGGCGCGGGAGAGCGGAGCGCAGGCGCTCGGTCTGGACTGCGTTGTCGCGGATCGCGCGCTCTGCAATTCGGGCGTCGCCCGCCAGTGCGTCGGGCTCGACTTCGGTACGGAAGCCCATGCCGTAAAGCACATATTGATAGCTGGCCGCCGGGAAGACCTCTTCGATGCGGTCGAACTCGTCGTGGAACCAGGGCGATTGATAGCGCCACAATTCGAGCAGATCCTTGAGGCGATCAGGGATGGTCGCGGGATCGGCATTGTCGCGCCAGAAGGCGGTGTCTCGGCGCTTCGTGACCGCATAGTGCAGCTTCAGGAAATCGATGATCCGACCCCATCGATAGTGGGTGGTCGCGTTGAAGCGCGCTGCAATGACATCCATCACCTCGCGACATGCAGGCATTTGCTCGGCAATGATCTTTGCCGACAGTTCCACGAGCACGATCGCTGATGCCTCGAGCGGTTCGAGAAATCCGGCGGCCAGGCCCACCGCGACGCAATTGCCCTTCCAGAAGGTCTCGCGGTGCCCCGCGCGAATTGGGATCTTCCGAACCGCAAGATCCTTGCACGCATCGCCGATGTAGGCGCGAAGCTCGCGTTCCGCCTCGTCGTCGGAGATGTGGCTGCTCGAATAGACATGGCCGATCCCGCGACGGCTCGGCAGTCCAATGTCCCAGATCCAGCCCGCCGACTGCGCGGTCGAAATGGTGTGCGTTGGAACGGGTGACGAGGGGCTCTCGTACGGAATCTGGATGGCCATTGCAGTATCGCAGAAGAGGACGTCGCGGCATTCCTTGAAAGCGACGCCGAGCTCCTTGCCGATCAGAAGCGCGTGAAAGCCGCTGCAGTCGATGAACAGGTCGCCTTCTATCTCTCCGGCCTGCTCGGTGACGATGCTGCGGATGTCTCCGTCTTCGGTGAAAGGCGCGTGCTGGACGTCGGCGAGAATGTGCTGGACTCCAAGCTTCTCGCAGCAGTGGCGCTGCAGGAACGGCGCGAATTTTCCAGCATCGAGATGATAGGCATAGTTGACGATCGCCTCATATTCGGCGGTGGTGACCGTCTTGGGTGCAAGGCCCGCTTCGCAGATTTGCCCCTGCGGACAAACGGTATCGCAAAAGCTCGTTCCGTTCCCGAGCGCTAGCCAGTGAGGCACGAGATTGAGCTGCGAAAAGCTCTGCGGCAGCACCAGCGGGTGATAATAAGCGTCATTGGGCGCGCCGGTGGTCCAGCCGGCAAAGCGCGCGCCCTGCTTGAACGCGGCGTCGCATTCGCGAAAGAAGTCCGTCTCCGACACGCCGATGCGGGACAGAGTCGACCGGAGCGTCGGCCAGGTCCCTTCGCCGACCCCGATGATCGGGGTGTTGGGAGATTCGACTAGGGTGACGCTGAAACCGCCAGGCATCCGGCTCTTGTGCTTGGCGGCGATGATCGCAGCAGTAAGCCACCCGGCGGTTCCCCCGCCGACAATGACGATCTTTCTCACTGGCCTGGTCATATTCGCACGCAATTCAAAATCGCCGGGGATGTCAATGAACTACGCGGCATCCCCGGCGGGAGAGTGCCGGGGATGCGCTCGAGGCGACATCCCCGGCGGGAGAGCCAGTTAAACTCGAGACCAGCTTAGCCACGCTCGCCTTTCGTCGCCGGCGGAGGCGGAGGCGGTGGAGGTGGGGGCGGGGCAGGACATGCCGCCGTCGCCAGGACCACCGAACCGTCGGGGCAGGTTTGCGTAGCCGCAGGCGGAGGTGGCGGTGGCGGAGGAACGACGGGAGCCGGTGGCGCAGACGGCGGAGCGGCGGCAAGGTGGAACCGCACTCCGGCGGTATAGCGCCGGCCGTAGTTATAGATGTCCAGCGGCTGGTCGGCGAAGCGGCCGTGGGTGCTGTAATTGGCATTCGTGAGGTTCGTCACCTCACCGAACACGGTGAACTGCGGCGTCACGTCGTAGCTCGAGGAGACGTCGACCGTGGTTTGCTTATCGACGTAGACCGGCTCGGCGCCGAAGGTGCCGCCCTGAGCTTGGCCCAGCTGGAGCAGATACGACCCACGGTAGTTCACCGCGGCTCGCACCTGGAAGCCGTGCTTGTCGTAGAACGCAACCAGGTTCGCCGAGTTGGCGAGGCCGGTGATCGCAAATGCCGCGCCAGAGATATCCTTGGTCGGGAACTTCCGGTTGGTATTCACCAGCGTGGCGTTCGCCTGAAAACCGAAGCCGGTGTTGCCGAACACATATTGCAACGCGAGTTCGAGACCACGGACATCAGCGTCCGGCCCGTTAACCTGGCCCGTGATGTTGAAGATTGCGGGCTGATTGGTGAACGGATCGATCAAACCAGCAAAGGTTTGCTGATGGACGCCGCCAACGATGAAGTTGGTCAGGTGCTTATAGAAGCCGTCGATCGCCACGTACGAGTTGCGAGCGAAGTACCACTCCGCAGCCGCGTCGAAGTTATCCGACAAATAGGGCTTCAAGAATGGGTTTCCGCCCGTTCCGTTCAACGAACCTCTTCGAAGGGACCCGAAGTTGACGGTCGGCTTTAGCGCCCCAAGCTGGGGCCGAGTGAGCGTTCGCGAGGCATCAAGCCGGATGTCAAAGTCCGGCGTGATGTTCAGCTTCATATCCACGCTGGGCAACAGATAGGAGTAATGCGATTTATTCGAGACAACGCTGATGATCGAATTCCCGTTCGCATCCTTATTTTCGACTATGCTGATCAGCGTCGGATCGTTGGGACTCACGATCAAGCTCTTCGGTGTCGACTGCAGCGCCGAAACTGTGTCGTGAGTATTCTCCCAACGAAGTCCCGCATTGAAGTTGAATGGCATGCCGGCGATGTCAGTGACGAAGTTCGCCCTCATGAAGACGGAAAGCGTCTTTTCCCGAACGTTCAAAACAGTGTTCGGATCGGCAGCGAAGTCGACGTTGTTATATCCCGGCTTCGTATTGTGGCCGGCAGCCTGCAGCGCATCGTAGATGGTATAAGGATTGTAGATGAGGAACCCAGGAGCAAGCGCGTTATTGTTGTAGCCCGGGATGAAACCCGATGTACCAATATTACCACTGAAGGCCGACGCCGGCAGCGGGTAGAGGCCGCCACGATTTGGACCTGACAGCGGTCCATAGCCAGCGAAACCGAAGAACACACCGTCGGCGAACGTGTTGGTGTTTTCCTGGTGGAACTTGTCATCCTGATACTGACCGCCGAAAGTCAGCTTGAAGTTGTCTGTTTCCCAGCGGGCCGCGAGCTTGGCTTGTCTCACCAGGTCGGTGTTGTACGGATCGATCCGGACGATAACGTGCGAGCCCATCTTCGTCGTATCGAGGAACTGTCCGAGATTGCCCGCCGGGCCGACGTTGTGAATGGCCGGCAGATTGCTGCTGCTGGGACCGTTGATCTGGACTCCGGTGTTGGTTCCAAGGATCGTGTAGACGCAGCCACCGGAACTTGCGAACTGCCCACCCAAGGTGGCGCAATCCGGGCCAAGCGCAGGAACGTTTGTCCCGCGAAGGCTGACGACGGGCCAGGTGTTGGGATAGACGACATTGTTATAGCCGCCGTAGCCGATATCCATGCTGTCGCCGTAGCCGTCATGGCCAGGGTTCTGCTCGGCGCGCGAAATCGAGCCGTCAGCTTCGAACTTCAAATGCTCGGTGGCGCTCCACTTCAAATTCGCGCCGATCTGGTTCCGCTCGTTCACGGTCTTGCTGCGGTTGGCGTTGAAATCCATCGGCGTGCCGAACTGGTTGAAATCGATGACGGAGCCGTTGGAGTCATATTTGACGTTGCGCAGATCGTCGCCGTTAAACCATGCAGCATAACCGTAGTCGGTCGATTTCAGCGTCTGCCTCGAATAATTGTCATCTAGAGTCAGCAGCAGGTTGTCGCTGGGCCGCCACTGCAACGCCAAGCGGCCATCGATGCGGGTGTCGTGAGTATCCTGTTGATCCGCGCCATTCTGCTGTGGGAACCACCCGAGCACCGAACGAACATCGCTAGCCGGCTGAGTAGTGTCGTCAGTGGGGATGCAGGTCAGATTGATCGGACCCGCCTGACACGGCGCGAAATAGTGACCCACCCAGCCAGGGATGAAGACGTGGTTCGTCTTCGTGTCCTCGCGCGTGTAGGTCGCGTCGGCGAGAATGCCCAAGGTGCCATTCGCGAAGGTGTCGCTAACCAACAGGCCAAGTTTTGGCGTGATGTGTTTGGAACGCGACTGCATGGTTCCACCAGCCGTCGCAGCGACCCTGAACCCGGAATAGTCGAAGGGCTTGGGCAGCAGGATGTTGATGGTGGCGCCGATCGCGCTGGTGGACAGCTCGACGTCCGGCGTCTTCAGCACGTTCACCTGGCCGATGAAGTCGGCGCCGACGGTGGTGAAATCGACGCTGCGGCCGCCTGCGGCGGTCGACACATGGCGTCCATCGACCAGTGTGTCGTTGAAGTCTCCGCCGAAGCCGCGGACCGTGACACCGTTCGCGTCGCCGCGCACACCGGCCCGCTGGATCGTCACGCCAGGAATTCGTTGCATCGCTGCGGCGACGTTCGGATCCGGGAACTTGCCAATGTCTTCGGCGGAGATCACGTCGACCACGCCGGGAGCAGCCCGCTTGGCATTCAGATCGCGCTGAAGCGATCCGCGAATGCCGGTGATCACGATCTGCTGCGCCGCATTGCTCTGATCCGACGCGGCCCCTGGCTGATCCGGCGTGGACGGCGCCGGCTGCGCTGCGGCAGCGCTCCCGGCAGCCACTGCGACGTTCGTGCCAGTCTCGGCCATGGCCAATTGCGGCGCGGCCTTATCGTGGCCATGCTTTGCTGGACGCGCGTCTGCAGGACCCGCAGCGATGAGCGCCAGGACGCTCGAAGCGCTGGCGAGCAAGATTTTCCGGCTAGTCGTTGATCGATAAATAGATTCGGCGTTCATAAGGGCCCTCCTCCAGAACAGCGCCGGCACCCGGTCCGCTATTGCGGTTGAAGGGAATCGAGGCCGGGGTTGTCTTCCCCCAGGTCCTCCAGCCCCCTCTTACTCTCTCGTCCGGCGGCACTGTTAGCGCTACCAAAGTATCGATAGTTTTTCGGAACGCAACTGAAATTTGTTAGCGCTACCAAAACGTGGACAACCTACTGATTCGTTTTTAGAACGCAACTGATATTTCACGTAGGGGCATAAGTCGCATGAGTGGACGGGAATTGCTGGCCGAGTACCGCATCACGCGATTTCAATTCCCGCGAGAAAGACCGATCGGCGACTCGCAGATCCGTCTCGACGAAGTGAATGTCGCGGCCATTGAGCTGGTCGACGGGGCGGCCCGCGTCGGCCTCGGCTTCGCTCAATCCCTGATCACGCCGCTGCCCGAAATCGAGGAAATCGAACGCATATTCGCGCAAGACGCCTGGCAGGCCCTGGTCGGGCAAAGCCCCGTCGCTCTCGCACTTTCAGTCAAGCGCGCACGCGGCGGCAACGTGCGGCAAATGGGGCTTCCGTTCGAAAAAGCGATCCAGGAAGCAATCTGGGACCTCCTTGCGAAGCAGATGGACTTGCCCCTCTGGCGAATGCTCGGAGCCGAACGCCAGAGCCTGCCCGTCTATGCAAGCGGCCTGGATTTCCATCTGTCCGACCACGAGTTCGAGGAGCTGTTCGGAAACGCCGCCGAGCAGGGCTATCGCGGCTTCAAAATGAAGGTCGGCCACCCCGACATCGGGCGCGACTTGCACCGGCTGTCTTTGCTGCGGCGCGCTACGGGCGGACGCGGACCAGTCATGATCGATGCAAATGAAGCCTGGACTGCCCAGGAGGCCGGCAACGCCATTCGCATCTTTCAAGAAGAAGGCCACAGCATCTACTGGGCCGAGGATCCGGTGCCCCGCGACGACATCGGAGGATTGCAAATGCTCCGACGCCTTGGCGTAACGCGTATCAATGCTGGCGAATATCTCGATCTCAGCGGCAAGCGCCGGCTACTTGAGTCGCAGGCCTGCGACATGCTCAATGTGCACGGTCCAATCGGCGACGGAATGCGCATTGGGTGGCTCGCGAACGACTGCAATGTGGAAGTGACATTGGGTAACACCTTCCTCGAGACCGGCGTCAATTTGGGGCTTGCGCTTCCGGGCGTCCGCTGGCTCGAATATAGTTTCCAGAATTTGGATCATCTCGTCGAAACGCCATTCGTGATCGCCGACGGTCTCATTCACGCACACGACGTTCCCGGGCATGGACTCCAGCTGAGCGAGACGGCGCGACGCAACAGTCAGCCCAAGCTCGTTCCGGCGAAGCCCCAAAAGACAAGCCAACTGGCGCACGGATGAGTTCCGCCGATCAATTGGTGATGGCCGGTCGCCCGATCGCCGAGACACGCAACAAATGGCTGCTGCTGGTCAGCCTGGGCCTGGTCTTCTTCGTCCTGCTCACCTTGTACGCGAGCGTTCTCGCGGTTCTGCTGCCCAATCAGATCCAAAACATCGACCCTGCGCAAAAGACGCGAACGCTCGGAATCGTCTATGCCATCACCTCGGTATTCAGCACGATCACGACTCCGGTCGCCGGAGCGCTTTCCGACCGCACGCGAACGCGCTTCGGCCGGCGCGCGCCGTGGATCCTGTTTGGATCACTGATCGGCGGCCTCTCCCTGATGCTGGTGCCTTCGACGAACAATCTGGTGGTCATCACCGGCTTCTGGCTGGTCGCGACGGTCACGCTCAATTCAATGCAACCGGCGATCACGACAATTGTCGCCGATCGCTTCTCGGTCGCTGAGCGGGGAAGCGCTTCCGGAATAGTCGGAGCGGCAATGACTGCAGGCGTTTCTGCGGGCACGATCTACGGCGGACTCATGGCCCCGCACCTGGCTCTTGCCTATATGTTGATCGGCGGGGCAATCATCGTCGTTTGCTTCGCGTTCGTCCTCATCAATCCGGAGCCGGTTGAGGCACTCGAACCACCGAGACCGTTTCGTCTCGGGGAATTCCTCAAAAGCTTCTGGGTCGACCCGCGAGCTCATCCCGATTTCGCCTGGGCGTTCCTCGGGCGTTTCACCATCTATATCGGCTATCAGGCCGTTCTCACCTATCTTCTCTATATCCTCGAGGATCATATCGGCCTCACCCAAGCCAGGGCCAATGAGATGATCGCGCGCCTCTCCACGGTCACCTTCGTGGCGCTCGTCAGTTCGGCGCTTGCGTCAGGGTGGCTCTCCGACCGCCTCGGCCGCCGCAAGCCGCTGGTGTTCCTCTCCGGCCTTCTGATGGCGGCAGCGGTCGCTGCTCCTCTGGTCTCGCCGACCATCGGTGGGATGTATGTCTATGCCGTCCTGATCGGTCTTGGCTACGGCGCCTTCATGTCGGTCGACCTTGCGCTGATGACGCAGGTACTTCCAATCCGCGAGAATCAAGAAGAGGCCGTCGGCAAGGACCTTGGCCTCCTTTCCACCGCCATCAACATTCCGCAGATTCTAAGCCCCGTCCTTGCAGCCTGGTTGCTTAGCGTCAGTGGGCAAAATTATCCGTTGCTGTTTGTCGTCTCCGCAGCTTTCGTTGCAGTCGGGTCTTTTTTCGTGCTGCCGATCCGGTCGGCGCGGTGACCTGCGGCTACTGCCAGCCGTGGTCGAATAGACAGTTGATCCATTTAACCCCTCGGCGATATCCTTGCGTTAATGGCACGTTTGAAAGTCCGCGCGGCGCGATCCGCATCCGTGGCTCCGCGCGATGCCAGCCCTCGCCTTGCGGACAAGGCTTACCAGGCCATCCTCCAGGGGCTTTTCGACCGTATCATTCCGGCGGGGGTAAAACTGTCGCAAGGCTGGTTGATCGAGACGCTCGGCCTCACCGCTCAGCCTCTGCGCGAAGCGTTGCGGGTGCTCGAACTGGAAGGTCTCGTGAAGATCTATCCTCGATCATCCATTGCGTTCGTAAAAGCCGACACCGACCTTGCTGTTTCCACCTACCAGTTTCGTTCGCTCATCGAGCGTGCGGGCGCGCGTGCATGGGCCGAAGGGGGAGACGCCGCTGGCATCGAGGAGCTCGCCAAACAACATCATGCGCTGCTGAAGCGGCTCGAAAGGAACGATTTCGGGCCAGCCGAAGAGTCGCAGCTCAACGAGCTCGAGGAGCGGCTGCATGGGATGCTCGTCTCCTCCCTGCGCAACCCGCTCATCGAAACCACGGCGCGCCGCCTGCACAAATATTTCCTGCTCGTGCGACAGGAACGCCTGGTCACCAAGCCACTCGCAATTGTCACTCTCGAAGAACATCTCGAAATTATCGAAGCCGCGCGGCGCCGCGATCCGGACGCGGCAGAAGCCGCACTCATCATTCACTTCCGCAACGCCCTCCAACGGGTGCTCGGCATAAACTGAACAGCCCACACGTAGTGGGCGTCCGACCGAGCCTCGGCCATATTTGAACCATGATGCGTTCGTCCCGGCCTGCACATTCGTTCATGTCCAAGCTTCGCTGTGGTCTTCTTATGGCCGCTTTGGTTGCTTTCGCAGCGCCGATCTTCGCGCAGCTTCCCCCCGCACCGGCAATCCCGACTTTCGAGAAACCGCTTTCGGCCAGTTCCAAGCGGATATTCACAACCATCCGCATCCCCAATCGCCCGGCTCCAGTGCCCATCGTCATTCATGTCGAGCCGCGCGGGACTGACGATGGCGACGGCTCCGCCGAACATCCATTCGGTTCGCTCGAGCGCGCCAAAGCGGCGGTTCGTTCCATCAACCGCGACCACGACGTCACAGTGCAAATTGCCGATGGCATTTACCGGCTGGACGCACCGCTTCGCTTCACCGCCGATGATGGCGGACATGATGGTTTTACGGTGCGGTGGGAAGGCGCTGAAGGAACGCATCCGGTAATTTCCGGCGGGATTCCCGTCACTGGGTGGCACATCGCGGATGCTGAGCGCGGGATCTGGTTTGCAAGCATTCCGGTCGGCACGGACACACGGCAGCTGATCGTCAACGGCCGCCTTGCGCCCCGAGCAGCGATCGAAGCTCCGCGCAGCGCATTCGAGTTTCACGACTGGGGTCTCGAAATTGTCGATCCTGCCTGGCGCTTCCTTGCCCGGCTCGCTGGTCAGCATCGGATGGAAGTGGAAGGTACCGGATGGTTCACCGATCGCCACGCGAGGATCGAGAAGATCGAGGGCAATCGCATTTTCATGCAACAGCCCGGCTGGCGCAATAATCTCATCGGCTATGATACCATCGCCCGACCAGTCTCTCGCGAGGCCGCTCACCTGTTTTTCGCCAACTCCCTCGCATTCCTGCGTTTCCCGGGACAGTGGTTCGCGGACCCTGCAAAGGGCAGGCTCTATTATAAGCCGCGCACTGGCGAAGACATGGCCAGGATATCGGTCGAATTGCCGCACCTGCAATCGCTGCTTTCGATTGCCGGAAGCTATGATCGTCCCGTGCGCGACCTTCAGTTTAGAAGGCTCAGCTTTCGCGGCACGAGCTGGCTGGGGCCGTCGGGACCGGAAGGTTATGCGAGCCAGCAGAGCGGCTCCTTTCTCGCCGGGCCGGTGCCAGGCTATCCGGCAGATCCGATCCGCGATTGCAGCTGGGGTTGCTGGCCATTCGAGGCAATGCGCAACAAATTCCGCCAGCAGCCGGCGGCGGTGCAAGTCGCTGCAGCCACGCGGGTTGTGTTCGACGATGATCGATTCTCCGAACTCGGCCAGATCGCGCTCGGGATCGGTACCAATGCGGACGCGAACGACAGCGGGATCGGCCTTGGAACCACTGCGATCGAAGTGACGCGCAGCTCCTTCACCGACCTCGCCGGCGGCGCGATCATGGTCGGCGGCATAATCCCCGACGCGCATCATCCGTCGCGTCCGGAAATGGCAATCCGCGACATCCTCATTCGCGACAACCGGATCAACAATGTCTCGGGCGATTATCGCGAGCAGGCTGCGATCCTCGTCACCTATGCGACTGGCGCAATCATCATGAACAATGACGTGTCAGACGCGCCCTATGACGGAATCGACGTCGGTTGGGGCTGGGGCACGAACGATCCGGGCGGCAGCCCAGCCTATCGCACAGCGAGCCGCGGCTATTACGACCAGCCCGGAAACTTGACCTACGACACGCCAACGATCCTTCGTGACACTGTCGTGATGGGCAATCGGATCTCGCGCGTGAAGCAATGGTATCCCGATGGCGGCGCGATCTACCATCTGTCGGCCGACCCGGGCGCCTTGATCGCGGAGAATTACATAAGCGACGTTCCCGGGGGCATCGCGCTCTATCTCGACGAAGGCTCGCGCTACGTGACCATTCGCAACAATGTTGTCGAGAATGTCGGGGTGTGGCTGACCGTAAACTCGCAGGATTATCTGCTGCCGACGAGAACCGCGCTCGACAATAAGGCAATCGGCAATTGGTACAATTCGGGCCGAGTCACAGGTTCATGGACCAAGTATCTCGGCAACGACCTGATCGAGAATGTCGCAGTCAAAGGGAAGAACTGGCCGACGGCCGCGCGCGACGTGATTGCCAAGAGTGGTGTACGTGGGGAGCTGCCGAGGCGATGAACGCAAAAGCCCATCGCCGATGCTTTCAGAGCCTCATCTCGCCGACAACGGGTCCGGGGCGTCGCCAGAGCGCTTGATCCTCATCTCGGATCATCATATAGTCATCATGACTAGTAGGATGCAGATTCATGGCGCACAGCAAGCTCAAACCTCCTCGCGCTTCCCAACACCGTTGGCGCCTCACGGATGCGAAGGCGCGCTTTAGCGAATTGGTCAGGCTTGCCCACGAGCGACCGCAGCGTGTTACCGTGGATGGTGTCGATTCGGTCGTCATCATGGATGCGACCACCTTTGATCGCGAACATGCGCACCGGACAGGAGCAGATCTCATAGACGCGTTCAGCCATCCGGCAGTCGCGGATTTCGAGTTCGGGCGCGATACAGTTGTGGGCGACCATCGCTCCGTCGATCTATGAATGGCTTCCTCCTCGATACCAACGTTCTTTCTGCCTTTCGCAAGCCGGCACAAAATCCGCAGTTGATCGGCTTCATTGGCGTCCAGCCGAGCGATTATTTGCACACGTCAGCAGTCACTTTCGCAGAAATCCGCCTTGGTATTGAGTTGCAGGTCGATGTCAGACAACGCGCCGAACTGCTGGCTTGGCTGGAACATATTCTTCGTCCTCGTTTTGAAGACCGTGTTCACGCCGTGTCTGAAGAGGTGCTTCTGACCTGGCTTCTAATCAATCGCAAAGGCCGTTCCGAAGGTCATGTTTACTCGCAGCAAGATTCACTAATCGCGGCGATCGCTGCAACCCAGCAGCTGATTGTCGTCACGCGCGATGTCACTCATTTCGTCGCGGCGCGCGTGCCCACTCTCGATCCTTGGACAGCCACATTTTACGACAGTCATCGTAAGTCTCGCCGAATTGACAATTTGATCTCGGCCACACTGCTGCCGGAACTCGGTCGTAGGAATTAGGATCGGTGCCGACACAAACTCAAATGGCGCGTAAACAGCGACGTAAGGCCGCTTCAGGCGGCTGCGCTGCGCTCCAGGTTGTCGATCCATTCGATACAGACCTCCTGGACCACCCTCCCCAGCTCTTCCACGCGCTCGCCGAGCCAGGTCAGCTCCTCGTCGGAGATACGATAGTGCCTGGAGTAACGCGCCTTCACGTACGCGTCTTTCAGCTTCTCGAACATCGCCCGCTCTTTGCGGGTGTCGGTCGGCCAGACATAGGTCAGCCGGCCGTCAAGACGCTCGGCCTGGGTGCGCAGGAAGCCGAGATTGTGGACGTGCGGCGT
>CBJLMA010000044.1:0-20262 GCA_966424035.1 uncultured Sphingomonas sp.
GCCAGCGCCTCCTGCACGCGATTTTCGCCGAAATCCCGCTGCCCGGCTGCGATCAATGCCTCGATCTCGCCCGCCGTTCGGCCCTTGCTGACGGCGATCAACCTGACGTCGGCCGGATCGCGCTTCGCAAGTGCTGCGGCCTTCGCAATTCTGTCGAGAATGTGCTGGCGTCGTTCGGCGGGACTGCTCATCAGGAGACGCTATAGGTAGCGCCATGACCAGCCGCCAGACCATCCCAAAGCAGTGGCTGATCGTCCGTGAAGCGCCTGACCGGGCGCTTTGGTCGGCACTGTGCCGATTGCCGCTGCAAAGTGGGGTTCTGGTACTCCACGCCCTCGATCCCCGCGCTGCTCGGCACTTGCGTAATCTTGCGAGGCTCCGAAGCCTGACGATCGCAATGGAAGAGCGGGGAACAGCAGCCCGCGTTCATAGCATGCGCGAACTCAGGCAAGCACTGCTCGGCCGTGCTCCGATGATCCTCATCTCGCCCATATATCCGACGTGCAGCCATCCCGAATGGCGGCCCCTGCCACGGATGCGTGCGGCGACCTTCGCTCGGCTCGCGAGCAGATGCGCCGTCGCCTTGGGTGGAATGAATAGGCAGCGCTACGCGAAAATCGCGCCGCTGGGCTTCATCGCTTGGGCTGGGATTTCTGCGTTCAGAACTTGAATGCAGTGCCGACGTAGACGGCCTGGCTGTCGCGGCGGTCGTCCTGGAGCGGCGCGAGCTTGTCGCGCTCGATATTATAACGGACCCCGCCCGTCAGTGCGATGTGACGGGAGAGCGCATAAGAGCTGCCGACATCAACCGACACATTGTCGCCGCGGCGGAGGGCAGGAACCGGGCTTCCCGTAGTCCGCTCGGCACCGACTGCGACGCGAGTGCTGAGGCGGCTATTGAGCGAATAGCTTACGCCGAGCACTGCGCTCTCGCGACCGGCAATTGCGGGATCCGCACTCTTCACTTTGGCTACGTCACCCGAGACTGCGAAGCGCCGCCAGCCGACGGCCACGCCAAGGTTATAGCCGGTCGGAGTGAGCGCATTCACTGCCGCAGTCGAAACTGCAGCAGTCGCAAGATCCGGCTGCGGCGAGGCGACCCGCGCGCGGATCGCGACGCGAATCTGTGACGGACGGCCTTTGGCAGGCGCCGGCGTGAACTTGAAGTCAGACAGGGCAAGGCCCTTGCCGGCAAGCGCTGCAGCGAGCTTGGGATCGGCGTTGGCGGGAGTGAAAGTGGATACTGGATCGAAGCTCAGGGCAACGGCCGGAGCGCGCTTCTTGGCCGGCATGTTGACCGCGAACGCCGGAGTCAACACAACGCCGGCCGCGGCGATTACCGCGACCGTTCTGGCTGCTCTACGCTGCGCGACTCTGAGCACGTTCAACTCCCTGTCAGGGAGTCGATATAATGAGACTCACATGAAGGTTCCATTAGCGGATTCGATTCCTTTGCCGCCTGTTGCTGACTCGACACAATTGGATCCCACCGCGGCATATGCTTGCGGGTGAAGCTTGACCATCTATAACGCCTGCCAATCCTTTACTTTGATCCTCAAGGACCGCCGATGAACCGCCTGCACAAGACCGCTGCCGCCCTGTTGGTCCTGACCCTCGCCACGCCCGGCTGCTCCCGCAACCGCAACCTCCCGACTCAGCTCGCGCCCTCGCAGGTGACGACGCTGGCGATCAACTCCTATCTGTGGCGAGCGGCAATCGACACGGTTTCCTTCGCCCCGCTGCTTCAGGCCAATGCGCAGAGCGGGGTGATCATTACCGACTGGTACTCCAATCCGAAAGCGCCTGGCGAGCGCGTCAAGCTGACAGTCGCGGTCCTCGATCCGGATCTTCGGGCTGACGCGATTCGCGTCTCTGCAGCCAAGCAGGTCTATCAGAACGGCGCCTGGGTCGATGCGCCGGTCACCGCGGCGACCGTGCAGAAGCTCGAGGACATCATCCTGACCAGGGCCCGCGACCTGCGCCGCGTCGCCGTCCGGGGATAAGCCTACGTCATGAGCAACGGGCGGTTCGACCCGGGCGCGGCCGATCGCCGCTGGCAGGCGCGATGGGCCGAGGAACGCTGCTTTAGCGCGGACAGCGAAAGCACCAAACCCAAGACCTACGTCCTCGAGATGTTCCCCTATCCATCGGGGCGCATCCACATGGGGCACGTCCGCAACTACACCATGGGCGATGTCATCGCCCGCTATCGGCGGATGCAGGGACACGAAGTGCTCCACCCGATGGGTTGGGACGCCTTCGGAATGCCGGCCGAAAATGCCGCGATGGAGCGCAAGGTCCACCCCGGCGAATGGACCTGGGCAAATATCCGCGCGATGCGCGAGCAACTGCAGCGCCTCGGCTTTGCGCTCGACTGGGACCGGGAGCTCGCGACCTGCGATCCCGATTATTACGGGCACGAGCAGGCGCTGTTTCTCGACCTGTTCGACGCCGGCCTCGTCTATCGGAAGGAGAGCGAGGTCAATTGGGATCCCGTAGACATGACCGTGCTCGCCAATGAGCAGGTCATAGACGGCCGCGGCTGGCGATCTGGCGCGATCGTCGAGCGCAGGAAACTCTCGCAATGGTTCCTGAAGATCACCGACTTTGCAGATGATCTGCTCGACGGCCTGAGGACCCTCGATCAGTGGCCGGAGAAGGTCCGGCTAATGCAGGAGAATTGGATCGGCAAAAGCCGCGGTCTTCAGTTCCGCTTCCGTCTCGCGCAGGCGGTCGATAGCATCGATGAGGTCGAGGTTTTCACGACGCGTCCTGACACGATATTCGGTGCAAGCTTCGTCGCTATTGCGGCTGGACATCCAATCGCGCAGGCGCTTGCGAGAAGCGACCCCCAAGCCGCCGAATTCATTGCCGAGTGCCAGCGTGGCGGCACCAGCCTCGCCGACATCGAGGCGCAGGAAAAGAAGGGCTATCGCACGTCGATCGAAGCGGTTCACCCGCTCGATCCCGAATGGCGCGTACCCGTCTACATCGCAAACTTCGTGCTCATGGACTATGGGACGGGCGCGTTGTTCGGATCGCCTGGCCACGATCAGCGCGATTTCGAATTTGCGACGAAATACGGCCTTCCGATCCGGCGCGTCGTCGCTGCGACCGTCGAGGAAGCATCCCTGCCGATCGTGGACGAAGCCGACGCAATCACCGGAGTGAGTGTCAATTCAGGCTTTCTCGACGGGCTGGCCACCGAGCAGGCAATTGCCGAAGTGATCCGCCGCGCCGAGGAAGCCGGCTGGGGCAAGGGCACGGTTCAATATCGGCTGCGCGATTGGGGTGTCTCGCGCCAGCGCTACTGGGGCACGCCGATCCCGATCATCCATTGCCCCTCCTGCGGCGCGGTTCCGGTGCCCACTGACCAGCTACCGGTTGTGCTTCCGGACGACATCGAGTTCGAAAGGCCCGGCAATCCGCTCGAGCGCCACCCGACGTGGAAGCATGTCGATTGTCCGAGCTGCGGCGGGAGTGCAACGCGCGAGACCGACACCCTCGATACCTTCGTCGATTCGAGCTGGTACTTCATCCGGTTCGCAAGTCAGCCGGCGGACAAGCCGTTCGACCGGACCGAAGCCGAGAAATGGATGCCCGTCGCGCAATATATCGGCGGGGTCGAGCATGCCATCCTGCATCTGCTCTATGCGCGTTTCTGGACCCGCGCCCTTCAGCGGCTTGGCAAGATCTCGTTTGCCGAGCCGTTCAAGGGGCTGTTCACGCAAGGAATGGTGACGCACGAGACCTACCGCGCGGGCGATGGCAGTTGGCTCAGCCCCGACGAGGTCCGGCGAGACGGCGACGATTGGGTCCATATCGAAAGCGGCCATCCGGTCATCCCCGGCCGAGTCGAGAAGATGTCCAAATCGAAGCGCAACACGGTCGATCCCGAGCCGATCCTCGCCAAATATGGCGCGGATGCCGTGCGGTGGTTCATGCTGTCGGACAGCCCGCCCGAGCGTGACCTCGAATGGTCGGAAGGTGGCATCGAGGGCGCATCGCGTTTCGTCCAGCGCGTCTGGAGATTGGCGAGCGACAGCAAGCCCGCCGAGGGCGAAGACGAAGCCCTCAAGCGCAAGGTGCATCGGACCGTCGCCGCGGTCGGCGAAGCGATCGAAGCCCTTCAGTTCAACAAGGCTGTGGCACAGCTCTACGAGCTGACGACTGCAATCGAGAAGGCGAAGGCGTCCCATTCGCGCAATGAAGCGATCCGCACCCTGATCTTGCTCGTTGCGCCCGGCGCACCGCACCTCGCCGAGGAATGCTGGGCTGCAATCGACGGGAGCGGAATGGTCGCGGATGCTCCATGGCCGGGTTTCGACCCTGCGCTGCTGATTGATGAGCAAGTGACGCTCGCAGTCCAGGTCAACGGCAAGCTTCGTGACACGTTGAGTGCGCCTCGCGGCCTCGATCGCGCCGCCGCAGAAGCGCTCGCGCTCGCGTCAGACAAGGTACAACGCCAGCTCGGCGGTGCCAGTCCTCGCAAAGTGATTGTCGTTCCGGACCGACTGGTGAATATTGTCGCATGATGCGGCGCATGGCTTTGACATTCGCGCTGGCGACGCTGACTGGCTGCGGACTGCACCCGCTTTACGAGGGAGGCGGCGCAAGCGCAGTCGCAGCGACGCTTGGCAGCGTGACAGTCGCTCCAATCGGCGGCCAATCGGGCTGGCTGATCCGCAACAAGCTCATCGAGCGTCTCGGCGAGGGTGGCGGCGGGACGGCAGCCTACCGCCTCGATGTCACTCTCGATGACAATATCACTGCCTTCGGTGTCCGTAGCGACCAGGCGGCGACCCAGGAGCGCCGGACGTTGCGAGCGCGCTACCAGCTGGTCGATCTTAAGAACGGCCTGGTCGTGCTCGACTCGAGCGCTGGCTCGGACGCTGGTATCGACATCGTCAGCTCTGAATATGCGACCGTCGCGGCCGAACAGACGGCGCTTGAGAATCTCACCAATATCGTTGCCGATCAGATTATTGCGCGGGTGGCGATGTTTGCCTCCCGCACCGCGAAAGCCAAGTGAAGGCGAGCAAGGCGACGATCGGGCGCTCCGTCGATCAGCCCGCGACGAATATTCGTTTCTACCTGTTCCACGGACCCGACGAAGCGCAGTCGCGGGCGCTGGCCTCAAGGTTGCTGGAGGCCCTCGATGCGACCAAATTCCTGCTGACGAGCGGTGCAATCAAGTCGGACCCCGCCCTGCTCGTCGATGAGGCGGGGGCGATGAGCCTATTCGGCGGCAAACGACTTCTGTGGGTGGAGCCGGCCACGAAGGATATTGAGGCGGCCATCGCAGCGCTGCTCGAGGCACCGCCAGGAGAGAGCCCTGTTGTTGCGATTGCCGGAGCGCTGCCGAAGACCTCGGCGCTGCTCAAGCTCGCCGAGAGTTCACCCAAGGCAATCGCTTATGCCGCCTATGCACCTGAGGGCGAGGACGCCGAGCGGATGGTCATCGAGATCGGCCGCCGGTTCGGCCTGAAGATCAGCCCGCCCGTGGCTGCGCGGCTTGCCGGCAATGCCGGCAACGACCAGGCGATCGTCACCCAGGAACTGCAGAAGCTGGCGCTTTACATCGATGCGTCGCCACATTCGCCGAAAGAGCTGGAGCAGAGCGCCATCGACGAGGTTGGCGCCGATAATGCCGAGGGCGACTTTCTGAAGCTCGCCGACCTCGCGCTCAGCGGTGACATCCAGCAACTTGGGGATGAGCTTGCGCGGCTCCCCGCCGCCGGCTCGGAGGCCATTCCGGTCGTTCGCTCCTTGCAACGCCGGCTGCTGATGCTGGCATCGGCTCGGGCTCGCATTGAGCGTGGGGAACGTTTGGATGCCGTCATGGCGTCACTCGGCAGGTCCTTGTTTTGGAAGGATAAAGCCAAAGTCCAGCAGATGCTCGCAAAGTGGAGCGCCGAGGCGTTGGCAACGCTTGTCGAGCGCGCCGGCAAGCTCGAGCGCTCACTGATCTTTACCGCCGCTCCCGACCGCGAGGAGCTTGGCGAGGAATTGCTTGCGATCGCTCGCAAAGCGCGCAGCCTGTAGCTTAGATCGGCTCTCCGGAGAGGCGCTGGCAGATCATATCGAGCTGATCGAGACTCGAATAATGGAGTGTCACCGTCCCACCCTGCCCCTTGTGGGCCACTTGGGCCCTTAGTCCGAGAATGTCCCCGAGTTGACGTTCGAGCGCCTCACGGTCGGCGTCAACCGCCTCGCCAGCCTTGCGTTCGCTCGCGCGGCCCATGCCATAGCCAGCGCCCGGGCGCTGTCTCTCGCGCCGCGCCCGCTCCTCGGCCTGGCGGACTGATAAGCCCCTGGCGATGATCTCCTTGGTGATCTCCTCCGGGTCCGATGCCGTAGCGACAGCCCTTGCATGGCCCATGCTGATATCGCCTTTCAATAGCGATTGGCGCACGAACTCCGGAAGATCTAACAACCTCAATAGATTAGCAACATGGCTACGTGATTTATGGACGATTCGGCCAACATCGTCCTGGGTGTGACCATGCCGCTGGATCAACTGAAGATAGCCTTCCGCCTCCTCCAGCGGATTGAGGTCGAGACGCTGGATATTCTCGATCAGCGCGAGCTCGGCGGTCGTCGATTCGTCAATCTCACGAACGATCGCCGGAATGCTGTGCAGTCGCGCCCGCTGCGCGGCCCGCCAGCGCCGCTCGCCAGCGACGATCAGGTAATCCTCGCCGTCCGGCCTCAACAGAATGGGCTGGAGCACGCCGCGTTCGCGGATCGAATCAGCAAGTTCGCGGAGCGCATCTTCATCGAACTGCACGCGCGGCTGATTCGGGTTGGGACGGATTCGCGCAATCTCAATTTCGCGCACGCCGCCCCGCGCGCTCGCGGACTCGGCGGCAACTCCACCCGAGGGACGAGCAGCTTCCCCGAGCAGCGCCTGCAGCCCCATTCCGAGCCCCTTCGCGGGGCGGTCGGCACTCATGCCGCCACCGCGAGCTGCGGAAGCCGGCCAATCAGCTCGCGCGCGAGCCGCACATAAGCTTCTGAACCCGGGCATTTGAGATCGTAGATCAGCGCAGGCAGGCCATGGCTCGGGGCCTCGGACAAGCGAACATTTCTCGGCACGATCGTGTCAAAGACCGCTGCGCCAAGGCAGGCGCGCACGTCTTCCGACACGGCCTGCGAGAGATTGTTGCGCCGATCGAACATCGTCAGCGCAACACCCAGGATCGACAGCTCGGGATTGAAGGCAACACGGATTCGCTCGACCGTCTGCAGCAACTGGCTGAGCCCTTCGAGCGCGAAGAATTCACACTGCAGCGGCACAAGCAGGTGGCGTGCAGCGACCAGCGCATTGACCGTCAACAATCCCAGCGACGGTGGACAATCGATTAGGCAAATGTCCCAACGCCCCGGCGGGATCGCAGCCAGCGCCTTGTCGAGCCGGTGGGCTCGGTCATCGAGCGCTACCATCTCCACCTCGGCGCCCGACAGGTCCTGGGTCGCCGGGAGCAGATCGAGCCGAGGCACTCGCGTTGCGACCGCCGCTTCGACCGGCGATGCGCGGCCGATCAGCACGTCGTAACTTGAGCTTGTCCGCTGCGCGTGCGGGACGCCAAGACCGGTCGATGCATTTCCCTGCGGATCGAGGTCGATCAACAGCACTCGCCACCCGATCGCTGCAAGCGCCGTTGCGAGATTGATCGCGGTCGTCGTCTTGCCGACGCCGCCCTTCTGGTTGGCCACCGCAATGCGGATCATTGTCTCGCCCTCACCCCTGTCGCGACGACGATATGGGAATCGGCGTCGGTGACACTCTGTTCCACGTGGAACGCACCTTGCCATGAGCGTCTCGCTTCCACCAGTTCCGCTTCGGCACTTCGTCCCTTCGGCAGCACCCAAAGGCTTTTTCTTGTGGACAGATGTGCGGATATTTTGAGCAATTGTGCCAGATTGGCCACGGCACGGGCGGTGATGACATCATATCTGCCCTCTGTGCGCTCGACCTTGGCCGCGACGACCGTGGCATTGATTCGCAGCGATTCGCACAGTCTGTGGAGAAAATCGGCACGCAGACGCCGTGGCTCGATAAGCGTGACCGGTCCCTCAACCAGGCAAGCGACCACAATCCCAGGCAAGCCGGCACCCGAACCGATATCAACCCAGGACGCGCGGGCGTGGGGCTCGAAGCGAACCAGCTGGGCAGAATCGAGAATGTGGCGGTCCCAGAGATGCTCCAGGCTCGACGCCGAAATGAGGTTCTGGCGCTCGCTTTCCTCTCTCAGGAGCCTTGCGTACGCTTCGATCCGCTCGAATGTTTCACGTGAAACATCGCGCCGAGCGAGCTCGGCGACGCGCCGGATCACGCTGCATGGCGGCGATTCGCCGCTACATATAGCGCCGAGAGAGCAGCCGGCGTCACGCCCGATATTCTTGATGCCTGGTCCAGGGTTTCCGGTTTCGCCGCCTCAAGGCGCTCGACCATCTCGTTCGAAAGGCCGGGGATCGTCCGATAGTCGAGTTCGGGCGGAATCCACACGCGGGAGTCGCGTTGCACGGCCTCCCATTCCCGCTTTTGGCGAGCGACATAAGGCTCATAAAGCGCATCTGCCCGACCCTCGTCGGTCTCGGCCCAAAGCAAGCCGCAGCGCGCTTCCAGATGCTCCTCAATCTGCCTTCTGCGCCGCCTGGACACGCAAGCGGCGGCCAGCGCGACCTGGCCAAGACGCGATGTTGCATTGTCCGCCCGAAGCGACAGTCGATGTTCGGCGCGTGCAGTCATCATCCGGTACGGTTCGCTGACACCCTGCAGCGACAAGTCGTCGATCATCACTCCGATATATGAAGTCCGCCGATCGAAGCGGATCTCGTCCAAGTCGAGCGCCGCGGCAGCGGCGTTCAGGCCGGCGGCGAGGCCCTGCGAGGCTGCCTCCTCATATCCCGTCGTCCCATTGATCTGACCGGCAAGAAACAATCCCGGCAGCTCCCTCACCTCCAGCGACTGATTGAGCCGGCGGGGGTCGACGAACTCATATTCGACCGCATAGCCGGGGCGGAGCAGGATTGCGCGCTCGAGACCCGGGATGCTGCGGACAAATTCCTCCTGAACGTCCGCCGGCAGCGAGGTGGAAATTCCATTCGGGTAGACGAGCGGATCGTCGAGCCCTTCCGGCTCAAGGAATATCTGATGCGTGTCCCGGTCGGCGAACCGCTTCACCTTGTCTTCGATGGACGGACAATAGCGCGGGCCCCGACATTCGATCGCGCCCGCAAAAAGCGGCGAACGCTCGAAATTTGCAGCAATGATTTCGTGCGTATGCGCAGTCGTGCGCGTAATCGCGCAGCTAAGCTGCGGCTGCCGAACAGCGTCCTCGAGAGCGGACATTGTCCAGAATTCGCAGTCGCTCGGCTGCTCCTCGAGGCGCGACCAATCAATCGTACGCCCGTCGAGCCGCGGCGGAGTTCCAGTCTTCAGCCGACCCTGGCCCAGCCCCAAGTCGCGGATCTGATTCGCCAAGGACTGCGCAGCGCTCTCGCCCGTCCGGCCGCCCTCGACGATCTGTTCACCGACGAATATTCGGGCATTCAAGAATGTCCCCGTGGCGATTACCACAGCGCGGCACTGCAGAATTCCAGCGCTGGTCTCCACTCCGGCAATGCGCCCTCCACGGACCACCAGTCCCAGCGCTTCTGCCGAAATCAGCCGAACCCCATTTTCAGCAAGCAGCTCGGCAACCGCAGCGCGATACAGCTTGCGGTCGGCCTGAATTCGCGGGCCCCAAACCGCCGGCCCCTTGCTCCGGTTGAGAATACGGCGATGAATCGCCGCCCGGTCGGCCGCGCGGCCCATGAGTCCGTCGAAAACGTCAAGCTCGCGAACAAGATGGCCCTTCCCTACGCCGCCGATTGACGGATTGCAGGACATCTGCCCGACGTCTCGGGCTCGAAAAGTAAGCAGGCCTACCTGCGCTCCGCGCCGGGCCGCGGCGGCAGCAGCTTCGCATCCGGCATGGCCGGCTCCGATCACCAGAACATCGTGCATGAATGCGGTCTTAGCGGATCACCGCGCGTCTCGCCACGTAGGCGGCAACCGCCGCAATGCGCGTTTCACGTGAAACATCATTTCCCAAGACAGAAGCGGGCGAATAGCGCGTCGAGCACATCCTCTACGCCCGCACGTCCGGTCAAACGATCAAATGCGGAGCGCGCCAATCTCAAATTCTCTGCGACAAGAACAAGGTCGTTCGAACTTGCAGCCGCTTCGAGAGCCGCGGCCGCTTCTCCCAAAAGGAGCGCCTGGCGACGATTGAGTGCAATCGCGCCCTCGCCTGGCAAGACGCACCGCGCCAGCTCTTCGACGCGCCGGAGCAAGGCTTCGAGACCCTCCCCTGTAACCGACGAAACGGAAATGGAACCGGATGGAGCCATTTCCCGCCCCGGCAGGTCGGCCTTCCCATGCACCTTGACCAACCGCTGATGTGATGGCGCCAGAGAAGGTTCACCGAGCCACACCAGCACATCGGCTGTTTCGACCAGGCGCAACGCCCGCGCGACACCGATCGCCTCCACGCTTTCGCACGTATCCCGCAGGCCCGCAGTGTCGGTCAGAAGCATCGGTACGCCACCAATCGACAACGGCACCTCAATATGATCGCGGGTTGTCCCAGGAACAGCGGTGACTATCGCCCGCTCCTCGCCAGCTATCACATTGATAAGACTGGATTTACCGACATTGGGCGGGCCAGCGACAATGACTCTGACGCCATCCTTTAGCGGTTCGACGCGGGGGCGCGCGAGCCACTGGCCCAGTTCTTCGGCCAAGGCGCTGCAGTCACTCAGCAGCGAAGCGTCGAGGGCTTCGTCCTCCTCATCATAGTCGATCGCCCGTTCTGCTTTCGCAGCGAGGCCGACCAGGTGCTCCTGCCACATTGCAATGTGTTTTCTAAGGCCACCTTCCGCCATTGCGAGCGCAGCCTTGCGCTGGGACTCGGTCTCTGCTTCGATCAGGTCCGCAAGACCTTCCGCCTCGGTCAGGTCGATCCGACCGTTCTCGAACGCCCGGCGCGTGAACTCTCCCGGCTCAGCCGGGCGCAGGCCATCGATCTTGCCGAGTGCGGCGACAATCGCGGCGACTACTGCTCGCCCGCCATGGCATTGAAATTCAACGACATCTTCTCCAGTCGAGCTCCGCGGCGCGTCGAAGCGAAGCACGAGGGCCTCGTCCAGCAACTCACCAGAAACCGGGTGCCGCAATTCCCGCACTGCAGCCGTGCGCGCGTCCGGAAGCGAACCCGATATCTGACTGCCCGCCCCGTGCGCCCTGGCGCCACTTATTCGAATGACTGAAATCGCGGCCGGCGGACGGCCGCTCGACAAAGCGAAAATCGTGTCGGTCACGGTCGACCTCAGGTGAACAGCGGCGTGATGTGCGGCGCTACATGACCCGCGCCCTCGTAGATCATTTTAAGCGCAACCCACAAAATCACGAGCAGCCCGCCCCAGGCGATCCAACGGTAACGATCGATATAGCGGGCGATTAGATTGGCCGCAGCGCCCATCAGCAACACTGATAGGATCAGCCCGAAGACGAGCACATAAGGATGCTCCCGGGCCGCACCCGCAACCGCGAGAACGTTGTCCAGGCTCATGCTCACATCCGCGAGCGCGACGCCCCAGGCCGCGCTCGCGAAGGTCTTGGCAGGCCTCAGGCCCGAATGCTCGTCGCCCGCGACCTCGGCCGAGCCCGCGCTCTCCTCCTTGTGACGGATCTCGCGGTACATGCGCCAGGCGACCCACAGGAGCAGCAATCCACCGGCGAGCACCAGGCCGACGACCTGCAGCAGCTGCGAAACGACGAGCGCGAAAACGATCCGCAGCCCAAGAGCGGCAACGACGCCGACCAGAATCACCTTCTTGCGCTGCTCGGAGTCCAGCCCCGCCGCCAAGGCTCCAACGACTATCGCATTGTCGCCGGCAAGCACGACATCGATGAAGAGGATCTCGATGAACGCCGTGACTGCCGACGCGCTGATCAGGCTGGGATCCATGGGTTAAGGCCCTAGCCTAGGGCAAGCGCGTGCCTCAACCCGTGCTCGCCGTCCATCCAGCCCTCGTAGATCATGCTTCCAGCAACCCACAATATGACTGCGAATCCGATATAATTGATCCAGCGGAAGCGACCTATCAGCTTAGCCACGTAGTTTGCTGCTAAGCCCATGAAGAGCACCGAGAAGGTCAGGCCGACGAACAACAGCGCTGGATTCGCGCGTGCGATCGATGAAACGAGCAGCACATTGTCGAGGCTCATGCTGAGGTCTGCAATCATGATCGCGATCGCCGCCTGGGAGATGGTCTTGCTTGCGGGCGGCCCTTCAACCGCCATGGTCGCCGGGTCGTCGGCGATTATCGCCCGGGCCGGATGAAGCTCACGCCACATGTTGTAAGCGACCCACAAGAGCAGCAATCCACCGGCAAACACCAAGCCGGTGATTTTCAGAAGCTGCGTCGCAATCAGCGCGAAGGCGATGAGAAAAACCAGCGCCATGCCCACGCCGAACAGCAGCACCTTGCGCCTGCTCGCGGCAGGAAGGCCTGAGGCGAGCGAGCCCATGATGACGACATTGTCGCCGGCCATGCTGAGGTCCCCGATGATGATCTGACCGAGCTTGGCGAGCCCGCCGGCGGTGAAGATCGCCCCGAAGTCGAAGCCCTCGATCACCCCCGGGGCCGATCTCTTACTGATTCATCGAGGCGAAGAAGTCCTCGTTGGATTTGGCATCCTTCATCTTGTCGAGCAGGAACTGCATGGCGTCGACCGTACCCATTTGCATGAGGATCCGGCGAAGCACCCACATCTTGGTGAGGACATTTTGCTCGACCAGCAGTTCTTCTTTGCGCGTGCCAGATTTGCCGACATCCAGCGAGGGGAAGATGCGCTTGTCGGCGACCTTGCGGTCGAGGACGATTTCGCTGTTACCCGTGCCCTTGAACTCTTCGAAGATGACCTCGTCCATCTTGGAACCGGTGTCGATCAGCGCAGTAGCGATAATCGAGAGCGACCCGCCCTCCTCAATGTTCCGGGCGGCTCCGAAGAAGCGCTTCGGTCGCTGCAGCGCATTGGCGTCGACACCCCCGGTCAGCACCTTGCCCGAGCTCGGGACAACCGTATTGTAGGCGCGGCCAAGGCGGGTGATCGAATCGAGCAGGATCACAACGTCTTTCTTGTGCTCGACCAGGCGCTTGGCCTTTTCGATCACCATTTCCGCGACTTGGACGTGCCGGCTGGCGGGCTCGTCGAAGGTTGAGGAAATGACCTCCCCCTTCACCGAGCGCTGCATGTCGGTGACCTCTTCGGGCCGCTCGTCGATCAAAAGGACGATCAAGATCACCTCAGGGTTATTGTCGGTGATCGCCCGCGCAATATTTTGCAGGAGCACGGTCTTGCCGGTGCGCGGCGGAGCGACGATCAGCGCCCGCTGCCCCTTGCCAAGCGGTGAAACGATGTCGATCACCCGGGCCGACTTGTCCTTGATCGTCGGGTCGAGCGTATCGAGCTTCAGCTTTTCGTCAGGATAGAGCGGCGTCAGGTTGTCGAAATTGACACGGTGGCGGACCTGCTCGGGATCGTCGAAGTTGATCGTCATGACCCGGGTCAGCGCGAAATACCGTTCGCCTTCCTTCGGGCCGCGGATCTCGCCCTCGACGGTGTCGCCGGTGCGCAGTCCGAACCGGCGAACGATCGACGGCGCGACGTAAATGTCGTCCGGCCCGGCAAGATAGTTTGCCTCGGGAGAGCGCAGGAATCCGAACCCGTCGTTCAGCACTTCGATGGTCCCCGAACCCATGATCTCAACGCCATTTTCGGCCTGGACCTTGAGAATCGAGAACATGAGGTCCTGCTTGCGCATCGTCGATGCGCCTTCGACGCCCATCTCCTCGGCCATTGCGACCAGGTCGGCGGGCGTCTTCTTTTTCAGTTCTTTCAAATGCATGATGGATAGTCTTTTCTTGGGGAGTGGGTGCTCGAGCTTGTCAAAATAGTCGAAAGCCGGAGGCGGCAGGACGCCGCGAAGCGGGAAGAAGCGACGGCCGGCATGTGAAGAAACTGGCCGGGGAGCCGCTTAACATTCGAGGTATGTCTCGACTGCCCCGCTGTCAATCAGCTGCGAGCGGTTCCAGCGCCGAATCGTTCAGAAGGGGCGGACGATCACCAGAACGACGATGATCGCCGCTGCAATTCCTGGAATCTCGTTGATTGCGCGGACTGCCTTTCCCGAGAGCGGCCGCTGGCCATTCGCAAGCTTCTTGCCGTACGCACCGAGCCAAGCCTGATAGCCGCTCAGCGCAATGACCAGAGCAAGCTTGGTTTGGAACCAGTGCTCGCCCCAAAGATCAAGGTTCGTGGCCAGCATCACGCCCAGGACCCAGACCAGGACCATTGCCGGAGTCAGGATTATCGAGCGGACCCGCGCCTCGCGTTCGATCCAAGCGCGGTCCTCGGGCGAGCCGACGCTCGTCTCCTGGTGATAAACATAGAAACGCGGCAGCAGGAACAGGCCGGCCATCCAGAAGATGACGAAGGTGACGTGCGCGGCCTTCACCCAAGGATAAGCAAGTCCGAGCCAGCCTGTCAGGTTGCTCACTTATCCCCCTTCACCAACGCGATCAGCTGTTCGACGTGGGCGATCGGCGTGTCCGGCAGGATTCCGTGCCCCAAATTGAAGATGTGAGGGCGACCGGCAAGCGCGTCAAGGATGCGCTTCACGGCGCTCTCGAGTGCCTCGCCGCCAGCGATCAGGGCAAGCGGATCCAGATTGCCCTGCAGCGGCAGCTTTTCCGGCAGCTGCTTCGCCGCCCAGCCGACATCGACGGTTTCATCGAGACCGACCGCGGCAACATCGGTCTCGCATGCATAGGCCAGGAGCTTGCCTCCCGCGCCCTTTGGAAAGCCGATTACCGGCACGCTAGGATGTCGTTTTTTCAGACCAGCGACCAGCCGGGCGGTTGGCGAAATCACCCATTGCTCGAACTGCGATGGAGACAGGCTCCCAGCCCAGCTGTCGAACAATTGCAGCGCTTCGGCGCCAGCTTCGATCTGGCCCGAAAGATAGTCGAGGGTGACCTCTTCGATGCGAGCGACAATTTCCCCGAACTTGCCCGGATCGGCATAGGCCAGCCGCCTCGTCTCGGCCTGGTCGCGGCTGCCTTGGCCTGCGACCATGTAGGTGGCCACGGTCCATGGGCTCCCGGCAAAGCCGATGAGTGTCTTGTCGGCAGAGAGCTGCGCTTTGACCTTGCGAACTGTGTCGTAGATCGGCTCGAGCCGCCCGGAATGAAAGGTGAGCTGATCGAGCGAGCCTGTGACGAGCGGAGTGAGGCGCGGTCCCTCACCTGTCACGAAGGTCAGGTTCTGCCCGATCGCAAAGGGCACGATGAGAATGTCGGAAAAGAGGATCGCCGCATCGATCAGTGGAAAGCGCCTCAGCGGCTGCAGCGTGATTTCTGCAGCTGCATCGGTGTCGTAAACGAGATCCAGGAAGCTCCCCTTCTCCTGACGCAGCAGGCGGTATTCGGGCAAATAGCGGCCCGCCTGACGCATCAGCCATATTGGAGGAGGGAGAGGATGGCCCCCCTGAAGGGCTGCAAGCAAGGGCTTCGCCTGCGTTTTCGTCTGCTGCGCAGGCTTCGGAACCACCCCTCTTCTCTCCCTTATATATTTAATATCTAGAAATTGATGATGTGATTGGACGCGGGAGTGCGGGGTTTAGGCAGCCTTTCCGAAGTTGCCAACAAGGGGGCCTGGACGACGCGCCTCGCGAAGATGCGCGAGTCGCGCCGATTCTCTCCCATGATTCACAGACTGGGGATTGAATCTATCCCCGTGGATGAATGTGCGTATTGCTGCTGCCTGGAATCGTAAAATTCAGCAGTTGAGCCGCTCCCCAGCTCCGCGCTAGCCTTGCCCTTGCTGTTTTCCACAAGGTTGTTCTTTTGGGCCTGATCCTCGCCTCGACCAGCGCGATCCGCCGGCACATGCTCGATGCTGCAGGCGTCGACTATCAAGTCGTGAAGCCGCAAGTCGATGAAAATGAAGTCAAAGCGCGGCTAGGCGGCTCAAGTGAAATCGCGGGCGAGCTTGCAGCCGCGAAGGCTTGCAGCATTGCTGGCACTGATTGGGTGATCGGCAGCGACAGCGTGGTGAGCGCCGGAAACCGCTTGTTCGACAAACCTCGTGACCGCGCTGAAGCGGCAGAGCATTTGCATTTTTTTTCGGGCAAGGAGATGTTCCTGACGAGCGCGGTCGCGCTTGCACGCTGCGGTCAGCTCGACTGGCGACATGTCGAGACCGCGCGACTTCAGGTGCGCGCGCTCTCCGAAACTTTCATCGCCGACTATCTCGATGCCGAATGGCCCGAGGTCGGCTACACTGTCGGTGTATTCCGGCTGGAGGCTCGCGGCGTGCAGCTTTTCGACAGGATCGACGGCGATCATTTTACGATATTGGGCATGCCGCTGATCGCGCTGCTTGGCGCTTTGCGCGAACGGGGGCTGCTCGCTACATGATCCGGATTGCACTGACCGGTTCGATTGGCATGGGCAAGTCGACCGTCGCAGCAATGTTCGAACGGGCGGGAGTCCCGGTTTTCGACGCCGATGCGGAAGTCAGGCAGCTCCAGGGACCCGGCGGTCGATTGGTCGACAAGATTGGCGAGCTGTTCCCCGGCTGCGTTCGCTCCGGCACGCTCGACCGTGATTGCCTTGCGCAAATCGTCCTTGCCGATCCGGCAAAACTTGCGGCGCTCGAGGCCATTGTCCATCCAGCCGTTCGCGAAGCACGCGAAAGATTCATCGCCCGGCACAGGAAAGCCCCGGCACTCGTTTTCGAGATTCCACTGCTGTTCGAGACTGGCGGCGAGAAGGAGTTCGATAAGGTCGTGGTCGTATCTGCTCCGGCCGAAGTGCAGTTGGGCCGGGTCTTGCAGCGCCCAGGCATGAGCAGACACAAGCTTCAATCGATCCTAGCGCGGCAGATGCCGGACGAGGAAAAACGCCGTGGGGCCGATTTCATCGTCGATACGGGGAGCGACCTATCCACAACTGAAAGGCAGGTACGCGACATTCTGGCTTGTCTCGGAATCTCGGTGGGTCGATAGATTCCAAGCAGATGCGGGAGATCGTTTTCGATACCGAAACAACGGGCCTGAGCCCAGGCGCCGGCGACCGGATGGTCGAGATCGGCTGCGTCGAGATCATCAATCGCGTCGAAACCGGGCGCCACTTTCACGCCTATTTCTACCCTGAGCGCGACATGCCGCTCGAAGCGGAATTGGTGCATGGCCTCACCGCCAGCTTCCTTTCGGACAAACCGCTCTTTTCCGAAAAGGCCGACGAGCTGCTCGAATTCTTGGAGGATTCGCCGCTGGTTGCGCACAATGCCGGTTTCGATTTCGGTTTTCTCAATTTCGAGCTCGAGCGATGCGGTCGGACCATAGTGTCGATGCACCGAATGGTGGACACGCTTCAGCTCGCGCGAACCAGGCACCCGGGAGCGAAACACAGCCTCGATGCCTTGTGCATGCGCTTTGGAATCGACCGCAGTCATCGGGTGAAACACGGAGCTCTGCTCGACGCGCAGCTCCTCGCGCAGGTCTATGTCGAGCTAACCGGCGGCAGGCAGATTGGCCTTGGCCTGATTGCAGAAGCCGGCACTGTTTCCGCCGCGCAGACACAGCGACCGCTCATGATTCGCGAGCTCCGTCCGCAGCGACCTCACGCGGCGCTGGCCGAGGAACTCGAACGCCACCGTGCGTTTATTGCAAAGCTGGTCAACCCGCTTTGGGAACGCTTCGGGAGCTACCCGTTGGGGGCTGGTTGACGCGGGCTTCGAAGCGGTCCTAAGCGCGCCAGATCTAAAGGAGCCGGCAAAGTGGACGTACGGGTCGCGGGTCATCAGGTCGATACCGGCGAGTCGCTGCGCGAGCATGCTCAGCGGCGAGTCGCGGAAATTACGGAGAAATATTTCTCACGCTCGGTGGGAGCCAACGTCACCTTCGGCCGTGGACCGAACAACGACTACACCTGCGACATCGTCGCTCCGGTTGTCCAGGGGATGGTACTCAAAGCCTCCTACAGCGCTCGAGAGCCGCAAATGGCGTTCAACGGCGCCGCCGACCGGATCGAAAAGCAGCTGAGGCGATACACCAATCGCTTGAAGGAGCATAAGATCGACGAAGCCGCCCAAGCCTATGTCGAAAATGCAGCCTATACGATTTTCTCGGGTGGACCTGAGGGCCAGCCATCGGACCACCCGGCGATCGTCGCCGAGACGCGCGTCGACATCCCGGAATCGAGCGTCTCCGACGCAGTGATGCTGATGGACTTGCGCAACACTCCGGCGTTGATGTTCAGAAACAGCGCGACGGGCGAGTTCAACATGATCTATCGACGTGAAGACGGAAACATCGGCTGGGTTGAGCCGCACAACAACTGACCCCATTTGAAACTCCAAGCGGCCAAGGTGCGACTGGTCGCACCAGTCACGAGTTCTTGCCCAATGCAGCTTGCCGACTTTCTCGATTGCGACGCGATCAAGACCGCGCTTCCGGGCGGCAACAAGCGCTCGCTCATGAAGCAGCTTGCGGAGCTTGCCGCTCAGCGCTTGGGCATCGAAGGCGGAGCGGTACTCGCTGGCCTCAACGAGCGTGAACAGCTGGGCACGACCGGCTTTGGCCAGGGCGTCGCAATCCCCCACGCGAAAATCGAGGGGCTAAAACGGATCTACGGCCTGTTCGCGCGCTTGAGCGAGCCGGTTGATTATAAGGCGATCGACAATCGACCGGTCGATCTCGTTTTCCTCCTCCTCTCGCCGCCCGATGCCGGTGCCGAGCATTTGAAGGCACTGGCCGCGATCAGCCGGGTCACTCGTGACGCGGCGACGCTCGAGCGGCTGCGCGGGGCACGCAGCCGCGACGCGCTCGCCGCCTTGCTGATGGGCGCCGATGAACTGGACGCCGCCTGATCAGCAATCGTCTTCCGACGCATGTCGAGGTCGCGGCGATTCTCCGCCGCGTCGCGGCTGATGGCGGTTTCGCGACAGTAATGAGGAAAGGAGACGCGGAGCGGGGTTCGCTGCTGCTCTTCATCACCAGCCGCGGCGATCATATCGCCGTATTGGAGCGCATTTTGGGATTCGACGGTGACTATCGCTGGGAGCGCGTTGGACCCGCCGAATCGGCGAGTTCCACGGAAATCGCTGATTTCCTCGCCCGCCGGACACGGTTCGACGAGGATATTTGGGCGATCGAACTGGATATCGCGGACGCCGAACGGTTCATCGCTGAAACGACCTCGATGGGTTGACCGTTCGCCCGGACCGAACGAAACCTCGAACCAACAGCAAGAGCGGGGGGTATTTTCCAGGCAACAAACGCCGGAAATGCCACGCGAGACGGGGAATCACCACGAGTGCCGGCGTAAGTAATCGCAAGTAATTCGGCACATCTTTTTGGCGATTAACCGCAGTTTTTACGGCTAGAATGTTGGCTTCTTTTCGCTCGGCGCTGCTGATGGTTGCTGCGCTTACCGCGACGATTATTGCCCCGGCTAATGCCGGTCCTTCCGCCGACGCCTTAAGGCCCGCGGCGAGCGCAACCTCAGCAACGGTTGCAATCCCCGATGTCCTCGATCCCGAGGGCGAGCCCATTCTGGCCCAGCCTCCTTCCGACGTACAAAACGACAATGACGGCTCAGACGCCGAGCAGACCCAAAAGCCGAGCGGCGACCTCGCCTCGATGGTTGCCGAGCTGCGCGGTCCCGACGCCGGCAGCCACGAGCTCGAATGTCTGGCGACCGGAATCTACTTTGAGTCCAAGAGCGAGCCGCTCACCGGCCAGCTGGCCGTGGGCCAAGTCATCGCCAATCGTTCGCAGAGCGGCGGACGCTTCCCGGACAGCTATTGCGGTGTCCTGTTTCAGCGCGGACAATTTTCCTTTGTCCACGGCCATTCGCTGCCGACCGTTCCTCGGACGAACAGGCAATGGCAGACCGCGGTTGCGATCGCCAAGATCGTCGATCAAGGCTTGAAACCCTCCGCAGTTGGCGACGCGCTCTTTTTCCACGCGCGCTACGTAGCGCCGGGCTGGCATGCGAAGCGCATCGCCTCGATCGGCAATCACGTTTTCTACCGTTAATTCCTGTTCGACGCGAAGCGGCTGGGGGAACTTGTCTTCCCCAGCTTTCTTTTTGGCCACGCTTTGTTCTAGATGAGCCATGGCCGCAATCGCCGAGTCC
>CBJLMA010000045.1:0-19431 GCA_966424035.1 uncultured Sphingomonas sp.
GCCGCGCCCGTTCGCTCGCTGCGCTGCGCCGCGCGCGGGAGAAGGAAAAGCGCCATCATATGGAGGCGGGCCCGTCGGCCAAGCAGGTCCGCGACGTCATCGTCCCCGAGGCGATCACCGTCCAGGAGCTTGCCAACCGAATGGCCGAGCGCGGTGCCGACCTGGTCAAGGCCCTCTTCAAGATGGGCATGCCGGTGACGCTCACCCAGACCATCGATCAAGACACTGCCGAGCTGCTGGTCACCGAGTTCGGTCACCGGATCAAACGTGTCAGCGAGAGCGACATCGACATCGACACCTCAGCCGATGTCGATGCTGCCGAAACGCTTCAGCCACGTCCGCCGGTCGTCACCATCATGGGTCACGTTGACCACGGCAAGACTTCGCTGCTCGATGCGATCCGCGGAGCGGACGTCGTTGCCCACGAGGCCGGCGGAATCACCCAGCATATCGGTGCCTATCAGGTGAGCCTGCCCGACAAGTCGAAGATCACCTTCCTCGACACGCCGGGCCACGAGGCCTTTTCGGAGATGCGTGCCCGCGGCGCCAACGTGACCGACATCGTCATCCTGGTGGTCGCCGCCGATGACGGTCTGCGCCCCCAGACCATCGAAGCGATCAACCACACCAAGGCGGCCGGTGTGCCGATGATCGTTGCAATCAACAAGATCGACAAGCCTGAGGCCAAGCCGCAGAAGGTTCGCGAGGAGCTGCTGCAGCACGAAATCATCGTTGAGGACATGGGCGGCGAGGTTCAGGACGTCGAAGTCTCGGCGACCAAGAAAACCAATCTCGACAAGCTCTTGGAAGCGATCCAGCTTCAGGCTGAAATCCTTGAGCTCAAGGCCAATCCTGAACGCTCGGCCGAAGGCACGGTCATCGAAGCCAAGCTCGACAAGGGCCGCGGCCCGCTTGCGACCGTGCTCGTCGAGCGCGGCACGCTGCGCGTCGGCGACGTCTTCGTCGCGGGCGCCTCTTCGGGCAAGGTCCGGGCGATGATCGACGATCATGGCCGCCAGGTGAAGGAAGCCGGCCCCTCGGTCCCGGTCGAAGTCCTCGGCCTCTCGGCCGTCCCGTCAGCCGGCGATCCGTTCACGGTCGTCGAGAATGAAGCGCGGGCTCGCGAAGTCGCGGCCTATCGCCAGGGCGTGCTCGACAGGAAACGCACCACTTCTGCGCCAGTCAGCCTCGAGAACATGTTCGCGAGCCACGCCTCGACGACCAAGGAGCTGCCACTGGTCATCAAGGCCGACGTACAGGGCTCTGTTGAAGCGATCGTGCATGCGCTCAATCGGCTGTCGACTGACGAGATCAAGGTCCGAGTGCTTCACTCGGGCGTCGGCGCGATCACCGAGAGCGACGTAACCCTCGCATCGGCGAGCGGCGCACCGATCATCGGCTTCAACGTCCGTCCGAACGCCAAGGCGCGCGAGGTCGCGGACCGCAACAAGGTCGAGTTCCGCTATTACGATGTCATTTATCACCTCACCGATTGGGTGAAGGGCGCAATGGCGGGCGAGCTCGGGCCGGAGATCATCGAGACCATCGTTGGTCGCGCCCGCGTCCAGGAAGTTTTCCCGGCCGGCAAGAAGGACAAGGCCGCCGGCCTGCTCGTCCTCGAAGGCGTCATCCGCAAGGGCCTCAATGCTCGCCTCACCCGCGAGGACGTGATCGTCTCCAGGACGACCATCAGCTCGCTGCGGCGCTTCAAGGACGATGTTGCGGAAGTCACCTCGGGTCTCGAATGCGGCGTGCTCCTGGCCGACACCAACGACATCAAGCCGGGTGACAGTCTCGAGGTGTTCGAGGTCGAGGAACGCGCGCGGACGCTTTGAGCGAGAAGGCGGACGACCGAGAGCCTAACGACACCATCTCGACGAGAGGTGAACTGATGTTCGGTCCTTCTACGCCGATCCTGCGCAGCTTCGACGAGCAGAGGACCAGACGCTTCTACGTCGACTTTCTCGGCTTCGAGATCCTGTTCGAGCACCGCTTCGAACCCGGCATGCCCCTTTACCTCGGCCTGCAGAAGGACGAGTGCCGGCTGCACCTTTCCGAGCATCACGGCGACGCTGCTCCCGGCGCCCGCGTGCGCATCGCCGTCGATGACGTGAAGGCCTACGCCAAGTCACTTCGCGAGAGGGCCTTCGAAGATACGCGCCCCGGCGAGCCCGAACTGATGGATTGGGGCTCCTGGGAAATCACCGTCCACGATCCGTCGAGCAACCGCCTGACCTTCTATACGGAAGCGAATAACTAATGCGCCGCCAGGAATCTCCCGAAGGCCGCTCGGTCCGCTTGCTCCGCGTCGGCGAGCAGGTGCGCCACGTCTTGAGCGAACTGCTTCAACGCGGCGACGTGCATGACGATGTGCTTCAGACGCACCTCGTCAGCATCACCGAGGTGCGCATGTCCCCCGATCTTCGCCATGCGACGGTGTTCGTGAAGCCGCTGCTGGGACAGGATGAAGAAGTGGTGCTGAAGGCGCTTCGCCAGAACACCGCTTATCTTCAGCGCGAAGTCGCGCATCGAGTGCGCATGAAATATGCGGCCAAGCTCAAGTTCGTCGCCGACGAAAGCTTCGACGAGGGAAGCCACATTGACCAGTTGTTGCGCTCCGAGAAGGTGGCGCAGGACCTGGATCGCGAATGATCGATTTTGAGCGGCTCGGGGAGCCGATGAGCGGCGAGAGTTGCCGCGCAGAGCTGTTCGAGGAGCGACTGCGGGAAGCGCTCAAGGCCGCCTGCGCCGAGGACAAGGACATTTGGGAGATTTACGCCAGCAACTTCGGTCCGGACGGTTTCGATGCGGCCATTGACGGCTACATCTCCAACCCGCGCAACCGCACATTTGTCGTCTTCGAGGGCGACGAGCTCGCCGGCATGTCGAGCTATTTCGGCATCGACGAGGGTCGGCAGACACTAGAGATCGGCGGCACTTACTATCGTGAGAAGTTCCGTGGCACCGGCTTCAACCGGTGCGTCAAGCAGATGATGCTGAGACGTGCATTTGCCTCAGGCATCCGCCGCGTCGAGTTTCGCGTCGACCGCCGCAATGTGCGCAGCCAGGCAGCGATGAAGAAGCTCGGCGCTGTCCGGGAAGGCATTCTCCGCGCCGACCGAATAACCTGGAACGGCCATGTCCGCGACACCGTGCTGTTCGCGATTCTGAAGGACGAATGGTCGGAATGACGTTGACGACCATATCGGTAAGACATATCTTACTAACATGATCGCTCGCACTCGGATCTCGTCGAAAGGACAAGTGGTCATCCCGAAGGAAATTCGGGATGCCCTCCACCTTAAGCCTGGCGAGGCCCTTGCGGTCACTCGCGAGGGCCGGCGAATTGTCCTCGAGGCCGCGGCTCCCGACGTCGCGCAGATTAGCTATCAACAATTCAAGCGGAGCGTTCCCGCATATGAAGGACGTCCCGTCTCGATCGAGGAAATGAGAGATCTGTCGGAGATCTTCGCGAGCTGGAACAAGTAGGTTTGCGGGGCATAGATACATGCGTCGTCGTGCGCCTGTTGCTGCGGGACGACCCTGGACAAGTTGAGCATGTGGACGCGCTGGTCGCGGCTGGCGACCTGTTCGTGCCTTTCACTGTGCTGATCGAAACAGAATGGGTATTGCGCGCCGTGTACAGGCTCGAACGGCACAGCATCGCAGCTCTCCTGCGATCATTGGCGATTATCCAGGGCATATCCGTGCCCGATCGAGGCGCGGTCCTATGGGCCTGTGAACGGTACGCCAAGGGAGCCGACTTTGCAGATGTGATTCACTTGGTTGCGACGGAGTCAGCGGAGTTCCTGACATTCGACCGCGATTTCGTGCGTTTCGCGGGAAACGATGCGCCATGCACGGCTCGCCGCATCGGCTGATGGCCAAGCTCTATTTCTATTATGCGGCGATGAACGCAGGGAAATCGACCACGCTGCTCCAGGCCGACTTCAATTATCGTGAGCGGGGCATGGAGACGATGCTGTGGACGGCGGCGCACGACGATCGCGCGGGTCTCGGAACCATCGGCTCACGAATCGCTTTATCGGCGCCCGCGCACACCTACTCGCCCGAAATCGATCTGTTCGATGCAGTCGCCGAAGAATTGAAGACCCGCGAACTGCATTGCGTGCTTGTGGACGAAGCCCAATTCCTAACCCGCGATCATGTGCTGCAGCTGTGCCGAGTGACTGACGAGCTGAAGATCCCGGTGCTCTGCTACGGCCTCCGCACCGACTTCCAGGCAAAGCTCTTCGAAGGCAGCGCTGCGCTGCTCGCGCTCGCCGATGCGCTGATCGAATTGAAGGCGGTATGCGAATGCGGGCGCAAGGCGACGATGAACCTCCGCGTCGATACTGAAGGGCACGCGGTCGCATCGGGCGCGCAGACCGAGATCGGCGGCAACGACCGCTATATCGCGCTCTGCCGTCGCCATTTTTTCGAACGCCTGCGCGCGGGCGAAGCGCGTCAGCTGAGCCTCGATATCCGCTATTAGCTGATGCTCCACGGCTGGATCATTCTCGACAAGCCCGTCGGCCTCGGCTCGACCACGGCGGTCAGCGCAGTGAAGCGCATCTTGCGCGAAGCGGGCGAGCCGAAGACGAAGGTGGGCCACGGCGGGACACTCGATCCGCTGGCGAGCGGTGTTCTCCCGATCGCGCTCGGCGAAGCCACCAAGCTGTGCGGGCGCATGCTCGACGCCACCAAAGCCTATGAATTCAGCATCCGCTTTGGTGAGGAGACTGACACGCTCGATGCCGAAGGCACTGTCGTGGCGAGGAGCGGGATTCGCCCGACGCAGGAGCAAGTCGAGACGACACTCCGGCACTTCGTCGGCGAGATCGAGCAGGTTCCTCCAGCCTATTCGGCTTTGAAGATCGGTGGGAAAGCGGCCTACGCCCGGGTAAGAGCCGGCGAACAAGTCGAGCTGAAGGCCCGCCGGGTGACGGTGCACTCCCTTGATCTAATCCGCGCGGGCATCGCACGTTCGGAATTGAACGAAATCACCCTCTCCTCGACGGTTTCGAAAGGCACCTACATCCGCTCGCTTGCGCGCGACATCGCCGATGCGCTTGGAACCGTCGGCCACGTTTCCCATCTGAGGCGCAACCGCGCCGGGCCCTTCTCCCTTGAATCCGCCATTTCGCTGGACTTTCTCGAAGAAGCCGCTAAGGCGCGCGCACTGACGAGGATGGTACTGCCGCTGGAAGCGGCGCTGGACGACATCCCGGCCCTCCCCGTCACTCCCGATCAGGCCCGTCTGCTCCGTCATGGGCAGATGCTGTTCGGGATCCCCGCAAAGCCGGGGCTTGGACTTGCGACCTCAGAGGGAACTCCGGTCGCTTTGGTCGAAGCCTCGGCCGACGGCCTCAGGGTCGTCCGGGGGTTCAACCTATAAGAGACAGGAGTGAAAAGATGTCGATTACCGTTGAGCGCAAGCAGGCGCTGATCAAGGAGCATGCTCAGGCCAAGGGCGATACCGGTTCGCCCGAAGTCCAGGTCGCGATCCTCACTGAACGCATCAACAATCTCACCCAGCACTTCAAGAGCCATGCGAAGGACAATCATTCGCGCCGCGGCCTCCTGATGCTGGTCAACAAGCGCCGCTCTTTGCTGGATTATCTCCGGCGCAAGGACGAGACGCGCTACACCGATCTCATCGCGAAGCTCGGTCTTCGCAAGTAAACCGAAGGGGCGCCGTGCGGCGCCCCTTGCGCATCGGGGCCAACCGCAATCCGGCGGTCCGGCTCAGGGACCCATCAAAGTATGACTTTGATGGAATCCGTCAGGGGCATTGAAGGCCCCGAACCGCTCGCAGACCGGCTCCGTCTGCCACTGCTGTCCCGCCGGCATCCGGCCCGCGGGTAAAGGAAAAATGATGTTCAATACGAAAACTGTAGAAATCGAGTGGGGCGGAAAAACCCTCAAGCTCGAGACGGGCCGCGTTGCCCGCCAGGCCGACGGGGCGGTCATCGCGACCCTCGGCGAAACCGTAGTGCTCTGCGCGGTTACGGCCGCCAAGTCGGTGAAGCCCGGCCAGGACTTCTTTCCACTGACGGTTCACTATCAGGAGAAATTCTCGGCTGCCGGGCGGATCCCCGGCGGCTTCTTCAAGCGCGAGCGCGGTGCGACCGAGAAGGAGACGCTCACCTCGCGTCTCATTGACCGCCCCATCCGCCCGCTCTTTCCCGAAGGCTTCTACAATGAAGTCCTCGTGATCGCCCAGGTCCTTAGCTACGACGGCGAGAACGAACCCGACATTCTCGCGATGATTGCCGCCTCGACTGCGCTGACGCTGTCCGGCGTGCCCTTCATGGGGCCGATCGGCGGCGCCCGGGTCGGCTTCTCGTCTGACGGCGAATATATCCTCAATCCGACGCAGACGCAGGTGAACGAAGGTCGCCTGGACCTTGTCGTCGCCGGCACCCGCGAAGCCGTGATGATGGTCGAATCCGAAGCGAAGGAGCTCTCCGAGGAGGAGATGCTCGGCGCAGTCATGTTCGCGCACAAGTCGATGCAGCCGGTGATCGAGGCGATCATCAAGCTCGCGGAGCAGGCCGCCAAGGAGCCGTGGGAGCTCGCCCAGACCGCCGACAAGGCAGCGATCAAGAAGCAGCTGAAAGCGCTTATCGGCGCCGACATCGATGCAGCCTACAAGCTGACCAACAAGCAGGAGCGCTCGACCGCGCTCAATAGCGCGCGCGAGAAAGCCGCAGCCGCTTTCGCCGAAGCCGACCCGCAGGATCAGCTGGTAGCGTCAAAGCTGGTGAAGTCGATCGAAGCGGACATCGTCCGCGGCGCGATCCTGAAGGAAGGCCGCCGTATCGACGGCCGTGACACCAAGACCGTCAGGCCGATCGACATCACGGTCGGCTTCCTTCCGCGCACCCACGGCTCGGCGCTGTTCACCCGCGGCGAGACTCAGGCGATCGTCACCACCACGCTCGGCACCAAGGAAGCCGAGCAGATGATCGACGGCCTCGAGGGCCTCTCCTACCAGCGCTTCATGCTGCACTATAACTTCCCGCCTTATTCGGTCGGCGAAGTCGGGCGGTTCGGCGCTCCCGGGCGCCGCGAGGTCGGCCACGGCAAGCTCGCCTGGCGCGCGCTTCACCCGATGCTGCCGAGCGTGGAAGAGTTCCCCTATACGGTCCGGGTTCTTTCCGACATCACCGAGTCCAACGGCTCGAGCTCGATGGCAACGGTGTGCGGCGGCAGCCTTGCGCTGATGGACGCCGGCGTTCCCCTGAAGCGCCCGGTGGCGGGCATCGCAATGGGCCTGATCCTCGAAGGCAAGGATTTCGCGGTGATCAGCGACATTCTCGGCGACGAGGATCATTTGGGCGACATGGACTTCAAAGTCGCCGGTACGTCGGACGGCGTCACTTCGCTGCAGATGGACATCAAGGTCGCCGGGATCACTGAAGAGATCATGAAGACCGCCCTCGCCCAGGCGAAGGACGGCCGTGCGCATATCCTCGGCGAAATGGCCAAGGCGCTCGGCGAAAGCCGTCACGAGCTCAGCGCCCACGCGCCGCGCATCGAGACGATGCAGATCCCCAAGGACAAGATCCGCGAAGTCATCGGCACCGGCGGCAAGGTTATCCGCGAGATCGTCGCGGAGACCGGCGCCAAGGTCGACATCGACGACGACGGCACGATCAAGATTGCCTCGTCGGACCTGTCGCAGATCGAAGCCGCGCGCAACTGGATCAAGGGCATCGTGGCCGAACCCGAAGTCGGCACCATCTATACCGGCAAGGTTGCGAGCATCGTCGACTTCGGCGCGTTCGTGACCTTCATGCCTGGGAAGGACGGGCTGGTGCACGTCTCCGAGATCAAGAACGAGCGGGTCGAGAATGTCCGCGACGTCCTCTCGGAAGGCCAGGAGGTCAAGGTCAAGCTGCTTGAGGTCGACCAGCGCGGCAAGGTCCGCCTGTCGATGCGCCTGGTCGATCAGGAAACCGGAGAGGAGCTGCCCGACACACGTCCCCCGCGCGAGCCGCGCGAGGATCGTGGTCCGCGCGGCGATCGCGGTGATCGCGGTCGGCATGGCCGTGATCGCGATCGCGGCCCGAGGCGCGATCGCGGCGGCCGCGACGATCGCGGACCCCGCGGTGACCGCGGCCCCAGAGGTGAGGGGCGCCGCGAGCGCGGCGAAGGCGGCAATGACGAGGGCCCTGCGCCGGAGTTCGCGCCTGCCTTTCTGACGGGCGACGATGAGTAACTGATGGCGCGTTCCAAGCGGCGCAGCCCTTGGGACGAGCAATCCCCGGCGGTTGGAGGGGTCCTCCATCCGCACCGACAACCGGAAGGCTCCGCGAGCAATCGCGGGGCCTTTCTCGCGCAGCAGCCCTCAATTCGGTACCGCTTGAAAGGACGGCGAGCACAGCACAACTTCCCGAAGATGAGCAGCCGTCCTGTCCTGACGCCCGGCCCCGATCACCCGATTACCATCGAGTGCAATCCAAACCGCGTAGAGGTCCGCGCCGGCGATGCGCTGATCGCCGATACGTCGGCCGCACTGACGCTACGTGAAGCCAATTACCCGCCGGTCCAGTACATACCGCGCGCGGACGTGGACATGGCGCAGCTCCGCCGCTCCGACCATTCCACTTATTGCCCCTACAAGGGAGATGCCGCTTATTTCGACATCATCGTGCTCGGGGAGCGCGGCAGGGACAAAGTCTGGAGCTACGAGCAGCCGTATCAGAACGTAGTCGGGATAGCCGAGTGCCTCGCCTTTTACCCGGATGCCGTGGACATCATTGAGCAGCCGGATTCAGAAATTACCCGCTAATTCGCCGCAGTTCGTCTGGACACATTGCTAACTTTCGTTAGGGTGAGACCCGAGGATCACCGATTGTCCATTGGGCCGAGCAGTTCGACAGGGATCGGCGAAACTCCGGCCCGGCCATCGGTTGCCCCCCGTGCCGGGCCGATAATTTCGCGGCAATTTCCAGGCATCGTTTCAGCCTTTGCGAACATTGGGGTGGATCAGCCGGGCATGAGTGCAAGCTTGTCCGAGCAAGCAATGCCGATGTCGAAGAGTCCTCGACGGCCTTGGTGAGGGCTAATCCTCGGTATCATCGATGAGCCTTGAGCCCTCCCGCCGCAGTACCATCTCGGAAATCATGAGCAACAGCACATTGCCCACTTATTTCATCAGCCATGGCGGCGGCCCCTGGCCGTGGATGGAGGGCGACTTCCGCCGCAATTTTGACCAGCTTGAAGCCTCGATCGTGGCGATGGGGCACGAGCTTGGCGGCGCGCCCAAGGCAGTCCTGATGATCTCCGGCCATTGGGAGGAACCGGGCTTCGCCATCTCCTCGGGCGAAAACCCGGGCATGGTCTATGACTATTTCGGCTTTCCCGATTATCTCTACCGGATCGAGTACCGCGCTCCGGGCTCTCCAAGGCTTGCGGCGCGAGTGCAGCAGCTGTTGAAGGGTGGCGGTATCGATGCCCGCCTCGATCCCGCAAGGGGCTTCGATCACGGGACCTTCAGCATCATGAAGCCGCTATATCCAGATGAGCACATGCCGATCGTGCAGCTGTCGCTGGATCGCAGCCTCGACCCCGAGCTGCATCTCCGGGTCGGACGGCTGCTCCGGCCGTTGCGCGACGAGGGCGTGCTGATCATCGGCAGCGGACTGAGCTATCATAATTTGCGCGAGATGCGCGATCGGCGCGGGGCGGAGCCTTCGCGGCGGTTCGACGCCTGGCTCCACGAGACGCTCACAAAATCATCGCCCGAAGAGCGGACAGTGCGTCTCATCGAGTGGGAGCAGGCGCCGCTCGCCCGCGCCGCACATCCACGAGAGGATCATCTCATTCCACTGATGGCCGCGGTCGGAGCGGCCGAGGATGAGGCTGGCGCCACCACCTATCATCAGAGAGATCTGTTTGGTGGCATCACCGCATCGAGCTTCCGTTTCGGCCAACCGCCACTCGAAGATTTCGGCTGAGGGCCTCCAGGGCGATCAGATTGCCAGCGGCTTTGTTGCCGAGAAATATTTGGCCATTGCATCTGCTCCCTCGTCGGTCAGCGCGACGAAGAAGCGGCGGCCGTCGAGCGGGTCCTGGCTGCGCTTCGCGAGATTGCGCTCCTCGAGCGCGTTCAGCCAGCGCAGCGCAGTGCTCACCGGAACGCCGGCGCCGAAGCAGACGCTGGTAACGCAGATCCGCTGCTGCGCGAGATGTGCCCGATAGAGGTCGAGCAAAATGTCCCAGGCGGGATCGGCGAAGAGGTGCGAATCGAAGAAGCTGGCCCTGAGGCGCCGGGCATCGATGATCTTCTGAATTTGTCCCGGCTGCGCCGCCTGCTGGCCCATATCCATTCTGCAGTTTCCGCTGTCGCCGCAGTCGTCGAACGAAACCGGATGATCCGCAAAGATATGAGACTGCGGCGAGGAAGCTCCCGACAGTTGAGACATGGCACAGGCTCTTTCCGACAAGAAGACGGTACCGAGCGATCGAAAAGGTAAACGAAAAGACGATAAGAGAGTGTTTTTAATCATGGTTAACAACACATTAAGTCGTTGAAATTGTGCGCCTTGTCTTTCGATGAGAGTCGCCCCTCTGATGGGGATCGTTAAGGCTATTCTTTAACGATCTGCGATGGAGCTGGAGCGCTTCAGCGGAGTTCCTCGAAGCCCTCCTCCTCGCCGGAACGACCAATGTCGTCGGCAGGAATGCTGCCAAAGTGGAACGAACGTTTAGAACTGACCAACTGCATTGCCGCAATTTGCCGGCCAAGGAGGCCAGGTCCATGGACGATTGCCGGCTGGGCGATCCGCGCGCGAGCAGTGACATCGCTGAGCGCAGGTCGGAGTTTCGCGAAACTTCGATCCTGCGCCTCGCGCTGATCGATTCGAGCGGCTGCACTCAATTGTGCCGAATCACCAACATCTCGCATCAGGGCGTCCAGGCAACCGTCTTCGGGTCGGTCGCTGCCGACAGCGAGGTGAGCATCCGAGTTCCCGACGAGATCACGCTCGAGGGAAAGATCGTCTGGGTTCGGGACCGGTCCGTCGGGATCAAGCTTGGCGCTCCCCTGGCGCATTCGACGCTGCTGAGGTTCACCGGCGAACGAAAAGAGGCTGGCAGGCGCCGGCGTTCACCGCGCTTGCAGATTTCGGCGCCGGCGTGTCTGCGCAGCGGCGGACGGACCTATGCCGTCGAGTTGGTCGATATTTCGCCGAGCGGAGCGATGGTCTGCACCACTCGTCCGCTCCCCGGTCTTGGCCCGATCGTTCTCGATGCGCTCGGCCTTCCGAGAATAGCGGGTCAAATCCGCTGGCTCGGCGACTTGCGCGCGGGGATCCTATTCAATGAACCCGTGCCGCTCGAAACGCTCACGCATTGGCTTCACCGCCTCTACGCCGATGAAGAGGTCAAAGGGACGTTCGCCGGTGATGATGGCGATGATTCGATCATCGAGGATTGCACAAGCATCGCATCGTGAATGCCAGCGCGTTCGCGTCGAATTGTGAAGGCATGTTCCTGGGGACGGATCTGCGTCGCAACTTCGCCAGGATAGCAATCATCCCTCCGTTCGATTGAGGGAGAGCATGCTGGATTTGACGAAGCTGGCACGCGCATCCGCTCGAAACTCACAATGCGGGTTTGTGGAAATTCGAATTTTCAGCTCGCCTGGGCTGCGTCGGGCGATTGGATTGCTGATGCTTGGTCGACGGGCCGCGGGCCGTTCAGCTCATCGATGCGAGTCGCGGCAAGATCGAGATGGGCCGCAATGTCGCCCGGTGCGTCCGCGGCATCGAGCAGCTGCATGGCCCTGCGGATGAGTTCTGCGGCCAGCGTGACCTGTTCCTGCCTCTCCGGCTTGGCGGCCATCCGTATCTCCGTACCTTCGCGGAAACGGCCGAATTAGCAAAGGCGCGGGAACTGTAAAGCATATGGATTAGCTGGGCGGTCGCGCCTCAAGGCCAGGCGCCTCAAATCGAAAAGACGAGGCTCACGGGATTTGCCGGCGCTCGTTTGGCGATCTTGCGGCACGCGTCGGGACCGCATATTACTGACCAGTCAGTCAGGAAGCGAATTTGGCCCAGCCCAGATGGCAACGACGCGCCGATGAACGGCCACGCGAGATTTGCGCGGCTGCACTCGAGGTGTTCGCAGAAAAAGGTTTTGCCGCCGCCAAGCTCGACGAGATCGCACGCCGCGCGGGCGTCTCGAAGGGGACGCTCTACCTCTATTTCAAGGACAAGGAGGATTTGTTCCGCGCGGTCGTCCGGAGCGCCATCGCGCCCAATATTGAGTCGGTCACCTCTGCCGTCTCGTCGCTCGACGCCCCGGCATCCGACGTCGTCCACATGTTTCTCTCGGGCTTTGCGGAACGCGAAGCGCGGCTACCGGTGGGCGCAGTAGCGAAGATTGTTGTCGGCGAATCGCGAAACTTCCCCGAGCTCGCGCGCGTCTGGCATGACGAAGTTGCCTCCAAGGCGATTGGAGCACTCGCCGGATTTGTCGAGCACGCGCAACAGCGTGGTGAGATCAAAGCCGGCGATCCGCGTCTCTACGCGTTCAGCCTTGTCGGTCCGATGGTGTTCGGCGCGCTGTGGCGGGCAACTCTGGTTCCCGCAGGCGGCCAGCCGCTCGATCTTGCGGCGCTTGCCAAACAGCATGCGGAAACGGTGCTTCGGGGCCTGCTGACGGAGCCCGCGAAATGAGGCCGTGCGCGAAGCTGGCCGCACTCCTGCTCACCGGCTGCACCGTCGGTCCCGATTACCAGAGGCCGGCAACGCCCACTCCTCCAGAGTTTGCCGAAACGCACATGGCTGCGGCGGCGCGTGACCCCGAGCTCGCCGCTTGGTGGCACAGCTTCGGCGATGCCGAGCTCGAGAGGCTGGTGAACCGCGCAATCGCGCAAAATCTCGATGTCGAGGCTGCAACCGCGCGAATCCGGGAAGCTCGCGCGCGCGAGCGCCTTGCCGGCGCCGCGGCACTTCCGCAAATCGACGCACAAGGATCAGCATCACGCCAGCGGATCAGCGAAAATGCGATTCCCGTTCCACCGGGTGCGGGAGGTAAGGCAAGCCCCGGCAGCTTCGGGCTGCCCGGAAGCGAGTTCGACACCTTCCGAGTCGGCTTCGACTCGAGCTGGGAGATCGATCTTTTCGGCAAAAATCGCCGCTCAGTGGAGGCGGCGCGAGCGCGGACCGGCGTAGCTCTGTGGAACCGCCGCGATGTCGAGGTCTCAGTCGCGGCGGAAGTTGCCGACCTCTATCTGGCGCTGCGCATGCTCCAGCAGCGGATTGCAACGGCACAGGCCGAAGTCGCCCGTCAGCAACGCTCGCTCGAGCTGGTGAGTGCGCGAGTTCGCGGCGGCCTTGTGACCGGACAGGATCTCGCCCAACAGCAATCCCAGCTTGCCGCCGCCCAAGCCGCAATTCCCACTTTGAAAGCACAGGTTGAAGCGCAGATTCATGCACTTGGAGTGCTGACTGGCGAAGCGCCGGAGGCTCTGGTCGGCGAGCTATCCCCATTGAACACTCTGCCGCTGCCGCCCACGGTTCCCGCCGGCCTTCCCTCGGACCTGCTGAGACGGCGTCCTGACATCCGCGCCGCCGAACAGAATCTGCACGCTGCAACCGCTGACATCGGCGTAGCGACGGCCGACCTCTATCCCAAATTCTCGCTCAGCGCCGTACCGGCCCTGGTCAGCACCAGCCTCGCCAGGCTCCTCGAATGGGGCAGTCGCAGCTACACTGCTAGTGCAGCTGTCGATTGGCCGATCTTCAACGGCGGGCGCACGCGCGCAAACATTGCGCTCGCCAACGCGCAGCAGGAACAGGCGCTGATCGCCTATCGCAAGACGATCCTCATTGCACTTCGGGACGTCGAGGATGCGCTCAGCAACGTCGATAACGACCGTCGGCAGGTCGCCAGCCTCACTGCGGCGCACGGTACTGCAGCACGAGCCGAAGGGATCGCCCGCACCCGTTACAGCGGAGGGCTCGTCACCTATTCCGACGTGCTTCAGGCGCAGGCCAGCCGAATTTCACTGGACGAACAGCTGATCCAGGCACGTGCTGCCCTGGCGCGCGACACCGTCGCCTTGTTCAAGGCATTGGGCGGCGGCTGGCCTGAGCTTGCACAGGGAGGCGCGCAGCAATGAACCGACTTCGCCCGCTGCTCATCATGATCCTGATTGTCGCGGCGGCCGTGGTGGTCTGGTTATTGCTCGACGGCTCCAAGCGCGAGCGGACGCTCTCGGGCTATATCGAAGGCGAGGAGCTCTACCTCGCATCGCCCGTGGCCGGCACATTGGCCTCGGTGTCCGCGGTCGAGGGTACGCGCGTTGCTGCGGGACAGCAGCTCTTCACGATCGACCCAGCAACACTTGCCGCGCAGCAGCAGCAGCGGCAAGCCAATGTGGCGGCCTCAAGGACCCAGATCGCTTCAGCCGAAGCCAGTGCCCGCCAGGCGGATTCGGATGTCGCTGCAGCAGCAGCCGACGCCGACCGCGCCCGCCAGGACCTCGATCGCCTGCTTCGCGTGAAGCACGACGATGCCGCAGCCGTTGCCGGCAAGGACATCGATGCGGCCGCTGCGAGCTTGCGCGAAGCCAATGCGCGGCTCGCCGCGGCGCGCAAGGCCGCCGACGCCCGCCAAGCGCAGGTCGAAGCTGCCCGCGCACAGGCGCTCGAGGCACAAGGTGGCCAGCGAGAGACCGAAATCCGGATCAACCAGCTCGCGCCCCCCGCCCCCGCCGCCGGCCGCATCGAGGATGTCTATTTCCAGCCTGGCGAATGGGTGAACGCCAACCAGGCGGTTGTAGCACTCCTGCCCGACAATAAGGTCAAAGTGCGCTTCTACGTCCCGGAGCAGCAAGTCTCCCGGTACAGGCCGGGCCGCGTCGTGCATTTCTCGTGCGACGGTTGCGCCCCCGGCCTGCAGGCAGTGATCCGCTACGTCAGCCCGCGGCCGGAGTTCACGCCGCCGATCATCTTCAGCCGCGACAGCCGTGATCGGCTGGTCTTCATGGTCGAGGCTTACCCGCCGCTGCCGGCCGGTCTGCAGCCTGGGCTCCCGGTCGACGTCGAGCCGCTCCCGGGATCGAAGTGATGCCCCTCGCGATCGACGTCCACGACCTCAGCAAGAGCTTCGGTGGGCTTCGTGCCGTCAACCATGTCTCGATTCAGATCGAGCAGGGACATATCACCGGCTTTCTCGGACCCAACGGTTCGGGAAAAACGACCACGCTGCGCATGCTCTGCGGGCTGCTGACTCCGGACAGCGGATCGGGCAAGGTCCTCGGTCTCGACTTCCCACGCGAAGCCGAAGCAATCAAGCGCCAGACCGGCTATATGACCCAGCGCTTCTCGCTCTACGAGGACCTGACGATCGAGGAGAATCTGACCTTCATCGCGCGGGTCTACAGCCTCGATAATGTGGCCAGGCGCGTCGACGATGCGCTTGCCAAGCTCGGCCTCACCAGGCGCGCCAAGCAGCTCGCAGGCCAGCTTTCCGGCGGATGGAAACAGCGCCTCGCCCTTGCCGCAGCGGTCATGCACGAGCCCAAATTGCTGCTGCTCGACGAACCCACGGCAGGAGTCGACCCGCAAGCGCGCCGCGACTTCTGGGACGAGATCCACCGGCTGTCGGACGAAGGACTGACAGTGCTAGTGTCGACCCATTACATGGACGAGGCCGAGCGCTGCCATGAGATTGCTTACATCTTCAACGGCGATCTGATTGCCCGCGGGACCGCCGACCAGGTTATCGGGCAATCGCGTCTCGTCACCTTCGAAGCAGAAGGTCCGCGTGCCGACCGGCTCGCTCGCGACCTCGCGGGCAAGCCCGGGATCGACATGGTTGCGCCGTTCGGTGCCGCACTCCACGTCAGCGGCACCGATCGGAGCAAGCTCGAGCAGGCAATCGAGCCATTCCGGCGCGATCCATGGCGCTGGACCGAAGTGCCGCCGAGCCTCGAAGATGTGTTCATTCAGCTCATGCGCGAGCAGGGCGGCCAGAAGGCGCAGCAAGAAGCGGCAGCGGCATGATGGGCCTGTCGCTTTCGCGCATCCTTGCAATCCTCTCCAAGGAGTTCACCCAGCTTGTCCGCGACCGCCTTACCTACGCGATGATCATCGGCATTCCGATCATCCAGCTCTTGCTGTTCGGTTACGCGATCAATTCCGATCCAAAGCATCTTCCTGCGGCCGTGCTGGTGCAGGACCAGGGTCAGTTCTCGCGCTCGATAATCGGTGCCCTTGAACGCAGCGACTATTTCGACATCCGCTATGCCTCGCGCTCACCGGCAGAGATGGACCGGCTGATCGAGCGCGGGGCGGTTCAGTTCGCGATTACCATTCCCGGCGATTTTACCCGCCGTGTCGTTCGCCGCGACAAGCCGCAGATCCTGGTCGAGGCCGATGCTTCGGATCCGGCTGCAACCAGCGGTGCCGTCGCAGCGCTCGCCCAGCTCCCGCAATATGCGCTGATGAGCGACCTTAAAGGTCCGCTTGCAGCCTCGGCTGCGCCTGCAACACCCCAGCCGTTCGAAGTCGTGGTCCACCGCCGCTACAACCCCGAAAGCGTCACCGCCTACAATATCGTACCGGGGCTGGTCGCGACGATACTTTCAATGACCCTGGTCATCATGACGGCGCTTGCCATGACGCGCGAAATCGAGCGCGGGACAATGGAGACCCTGCTCTCTACCCCCGTGCGGCCGATTGAGGTGATGATCGGCAAGCTCGCCCCTTATGTGATGGTCGGCGTGATCCAGGCGACGCTGATCCTCACCATGGCCCGTGTCCTGTTCGGAGTGCCGATGGCCGGCGGCTGGCCGGCGCTGATCCTCGGGCTCTTCCTGTTCATCATCGGGAGCCTCAGCCTCGGTTTCCTGGTCTCGACCGTGGCGCGCAACCAACTCCAGGCGATGCAGATGGGAATGTTCTATTTTCTGCCGTCGATCCTGTTGTCGGGCTTTCTCTTTCCCTTCCGCGGCATGCCGGTTTGGGCCCAGTGGATCGGGACTGCAGTTCCGGTGACGCACATGCTTCGGATCGTCCGCGGGTCGATGCTGAAGGGCGTTGGAATCGCCGATGCACTGCAAAGCCTTGGAGCGCTGGCCCTGTTCGTGCTCCTGGTCGCGACGCTCGCGGTTCGGCAATATCGTACGACGCTCGATTGAAGAACGAGCGCATCCTGGTCGGCTGCGTCCGACGAAATTAGCGTCAGCCTCTTTCCAACACTCAATGTTGGACGTTGGTTTTGTCGACCGCTGCGCGCAGAGCCTGGGCAAGCTTTGAGGCGTCACCCACCGCCCAAAAGTGCATGAAATATAGCGTTGGCTGCTCGCCCACCATGTGGGTGTGAAGGGCGGTGATCTCGATCCCGGACGAGCGCAGCGCTCGCATCACTGGATCGACTTCCTTGCCGACCAGCACAAAGTCGCCGGTCGTTGCAGCCTTGCCGCCACCGATCGGCTGGAAGTTGATGGCCGTGCCAGTGCCCATCGAAGCGCCCTCCGCCATGCCGTCGTCGACAATCTTTTCGGCCCGCGGAATTGTGAATTGATAAACGCCGCCATTCACCTTTCCTTGTTTGCCCATCGTCCGGTCGATTGCGGCCACATCGAGGTCGAGCGCGGCTGGCTTAGGCGGGGCGGCGGGCGTGGCGAGCGGCGTTTTCGAAAGCGCAAGAGCCGCCCGGAGTTTTGCCGCGAGTTGCCCCGGATCTCCCCGGCCGCGAACATGCATGTAGATCGTCTGCGGCGACGCCCGGAGCAGGTGATTGTGCACCGCAGTCACCTGGATGCCGCCGCTCAGCAGTGCGCTCATCACCGGGGCCACTTCTTCCGGCGTCAGGACAAGATCGCCCATGACGACGCTCCCGCTGCCCATGGGCTGAAAGGCAAGCCAGCCGCCGAGGGCGAGCGCCGGCTTGATCTGCACGCCATCGAGCTGAACCGTAAGGTCCGATCGCGGAAACGAATAGCGCCGGACGCCATCGGGCTGGGTCGTGCCCGCGCGGCCGAGTGCCTTGTCAACCGCGGCCCAGTCTGCCGGCGTTGCCTGGACCGATGGCGTTGCCGGCGCAGCGTCGCTCCGCTCGGCGGACGAGTGGCACGCCGGCACCAACAGCAACATTGAAGTCACTGCGAAAAGTGAGCGGGCTAGTCTGCTGGTTCGCATACAACTGCTCCTTTCAGTGGACACCCGGACGGATCCTCATTGGGCAAACGCGTGGACCGTGCATTGGGCGCAGCTTCAACGTTCTCGTCGTGCGAGCTGATCCGCTGATCGACTTCGTCGAGGGCCGCAGCCGATCGAACGAATTCTCCTGGCTGCCTATAGCACCATCGGTTGTGATACAAATGGCATATTTGTAATATTCTCTGATACAGCTGTTTCATGAGCAAGCATGATCCGACCACGGATGAGTGGCTCCTGCTGATCCACCAGCTGCCGGCAAAGCCGGCCTATCTGCGGGTGAAGGTCTGGCGGCGGCTGCAAGCCATTGGTGCAGCGCAGGTCAGGAACGCCGTCTATGCCCTTCCGGCGTCGAACGAGAACCTTCGGCAGTTCTCGGAGCTGCTGGCGGACATCACGGCGGGCGGCGGAGAGGCGTTGATCTGCAACGCCACGCTTTGCGCGGGATTCTCAGATGCAGAGATGCGGTCGCTGTTCGATGCGGCGCGCGATGCGGATTATGAGGAGTTCGTCGGTCAGGCGAAGGCGCAGCTCGCGAGCGGAGAAGTCAGCGAGGCCGACCTTGGGCGGCTTCGCGAGAGGTTCAACGCCATCGCGGCAGTCGATTTCTTCGGCGCGCATGGTCGGCAGGCTGCCGACGCTGTTCTCGGCGAGGCCGAGGTGATGACAAGACGACACCCGGACGTCAGCCGCGCCGATGCTGCACCATCCTTTTCCCGCTCGGACGTCAAGAATCGAGTCTGGGTCACGCGCCGAGGCGTTCACATCGATCGCATCGGTTCAGCCTGGCTCATCCATCGGTTCATCGATCCTAAGGCCCGGTTCAAGTTCGTCGACGCCAAGGACTATGCGCATGTGCCGTGCGAGCTTCGCTTCGACATGGCTGGCGCGGAGTTCACGCACGAGGGCGATCGCTGCACTTTCGAGACCTTGTGCTCGAAGATGGACCTCAACTCCGATCCGGCTCTCAAGATAATCTCAGAGATCGTCCATCAGCTGGATGTTGCGGACGGGAAATTCAGCAGGTCCGAAGCCGCGGGCGTTGCCGCACTGATCGCAGGAATTTGTGCAGCGACCAGCGATGACGACGAGCGTCTCAGCCGCGGCGGAGACCTGTTCGATAGTCTCTACGCACATTTCGCAAGGGCAGGTGCGAAGTGAGCATGATCGAGCGCGCACCGCGAACGCAGCAAAGAAACGGAAGCTGGGACAGCCGTCCATTCTCCGGAGCCGCCAATGTCTGACC
>CBJLMA010000046.1:0-19342 GCA_966424035.1 uncultured Sphingomonas sp.
CCTTCATGCGGGTCGCCTCGACATAATTCTTCTTGAACTGCTTCTCGGTGATGTCACCGTAATAGCCCTTCAGCTTCTGCTTGGCGCGAAGCTGAATGCCGTAATCGCTGAGCTTGCTCTTGCGGCGCTGCCCGTGCTGCCCGGGGCCATACTCGCGGCGATTGACCGGGCTCTTGGGGCGTCCGAAGACGTTCTCGCCCATGCGGCGGTCAAGCTTGTATTTGGCGCTGGTGCGCTTTGTCACGTTTCAATCTCCAATTGCGTTAACGTCGTTCCCGGAGCCGCGCTGCCGTCGAATTGCCGAGGCAGGGCCACCGCTTCACCGGGAGTGCGGGGCCAATTGCGAAGGCGCGCACCTAGGGGGGCATAGTCTCCAGGTCAAGTTTGGCGAGCCAATCAGGAATGCAATTCGGCGATGTGGGCTAGTCCATCATAACGGATTTGCGCTGGCCCACGTGAGCGGCAATAGCGGCGGCATGACGCAAATCCGCGAACCCCACGACTGCGAGACCATGGAGGAAGTGCGCACCGGCGTGGACGACGTCGACCGGCGCATCGTCGCGCTGTTGGCGCGTCGTTTCTGCTTCATGGATGCAGCCGCCAGGATCAAGCAGGATCGGATGGCGGTGAGAGACGAGCGGCGTAAGGCGGAGGTCCTAGCGAAGGTCGAGGCTGCGGCCGCCGAGCGCGGCGTCGACGCGAATCTGATGCGTCGTCTTTATGAACTGCTCATCGAAAGCTCGATCGCCTACGAGTTCGAAGAGTTCGATCGGCTGCGCTCCTCCTGACGCAGTCGTTTCGGTCCGACCAGCGCCCGGACGATGCCGCGCACCGCCTTGACCTCGCGCGACGACCAGCCGGTCTTTGTGAAGATCGTCCGAAGCGTATTCTTTGTCGCCTGAGTTCGCGACGCCGGATAGAAATAGCCCTTGGCTTCGAGCTCGTCATTGAGCTGCTCGATCAGCCCATCGAGTTCGCCGTGCGAAGCGGCAGGCTCCAGATCCTTGGCGGTGGGTTGCGCGAGTTCGTTCCGCTTCGACCATTCGTAAGCGAGCAGAATCACCGCCTGTGCCAGATTGAGCGACGCGAAGGCAGGATTGATGGGAACGGTCACGATCGCGTTGGCCAGCGCCACATCTTCCGTCTCGAGCCCCGAGCGCTCCGGCCCGAAGAGGATTGCGCAGCGCTCTGGAGAAGCGGTGATGCGATCAGCCATTTCGTCGGGTCGGATGACCGGCATGACCAGATCGCGGCGACGAACGGTCGATGCGAACACGCGAGCGCAATCGGCGATCGAATCCTCAACCGTTTCAAAAACCGCGGCTTGCTCCAGCACGATGTCCGCCCCGCTCGCAGCCGGACCCGCGTCGGGATTGGGCCAGCCGTCGCGCGGTGCGACCAGCCGCATCTCGGTCAGACCGAAATTGAGCATCGCTCGAGCGGCCTTGCCGATATTCTGGCCGAGCTGCGGACGAACGAGAACGATGATCGGCTTTGGAGCGTTGCTCACAGCAATTTGTCGTGGCCGGGCGGCGGCGTTGCTTCTTTCTCCACGCGTTCGGCGATTTCGGCGAAGTCCCCGGGATCGCTGAAGTCCTTGTAGATGCTCGCGAAGCGGATGTAGGCGACATGGTCCAGGGCTTTCAGTCCCGCCATTACCGCTTCGCCGATCCGGGCCGATTTCACTTCGTCGCCGAGCGTTTCCATCTGTCGCTGCACGCCGCTGACCAGCCGGTCGATCTTGGTCGCATCGATGTCGCGTTTGCGGGTTGCATGACCGATCGCCCGGGCAAGCTTGTCTCGGTCGAACGGTTCGCGCTTTCCATCTTTCTTGACCACCGTGAGGTCACGCAGCTGTACCCGCTCGAAGGTCGTGAAGCGCGCACCGCAGGCTTCGCACTGGCGGCGCCGGCGGATCGCAGCGCCATCCTCGCTCGGGCGGCTGTCCTTAACCTGGCTGTCTTCGTGCGCGCAAAACGGGCAGCGCATCAGATCTCCTGACTAGCCCTGGTAGATCGGGAAGCGGGAGCAGAGCTCAAGCACGCGTTCATTTACCGCTCGCTCGACGCCGCCATTGTTCTCGAGCCCGTTCGCGGCAAGTCCGTCGAGCACATCGGCGACCATGTCGGCAATGTCCCGAAACTCGGTCGTGCCGAAGCCGCGGGTTGTGCCGGCCGGCGAGCCCACGCGGATTCCGCTGGTCTGCACCGGCGGCAGCGGGTCGAACGGCACGCCGTTCTTGTTGCAGGTAATTCCGGCTCGTTCGAGGCTCTCGTCGGCGTCCTTGCCGGTGAGTCCGAGCGGGCGCAGGTCGACGAGAGCAAGATGCGTGTCGGTGCCCCCCGCGACGAGATCGGCGCCGCGATCCTTGAGGCGATTCGCGAGCGTCTTGGCGTTGGCGATTACCGCCTTCGCATAAGCCTTGAACTCCGGCTGCAGGGCTTCACCGAAGGCGACCGCCTTGGCGGCGATGACGTGCATTAGCGGACCGCCCTGGAGGCCCGGGAAGACCGCTGAGTTGATTTTCTTGGCGATCGCTTCGTCGTCGGTGAGCACCATGCCGCCGCGCGGACCACGCAACGTCTTGTGGGTCGTGGTCGTGACCACATGCGCATGGCCGAATGGAGTCGGATGCTCGCCGGCAGCGACAAGGCCCGCAAAATGGGCCATGTCGACCAGCAACAGTGCCTCGACCTCATCGCAGATCTCGCGGAAGCGCTTGAAGTCGAAGTGTCGCGGATAGGCCGAACCGCCAGCGATGATGAGCTTGGGTCGATGTTCCTTGGCGAGCCGCTCGAGCTCATCGAAGTCGACGAGATGGTCGTCCTGCCGGACGCCATATTGAACGGCGTTGAACCATTTGCCCGACTGGGCCGGTGGAGCGCCGTGGGTGAGGTGCCCTCCCGCGGCGAGGCTGAGGCCCATGATCGTGTCGCCGGGCTTCAGCAGCGCCATCATGACGGCGCCGTTGGCTTGCGCGCCGGAATGCGGCTGGACGTTGGCGAACTGGCAGCCGAAGAGCTTCTTGGCGCGCTCGATCGCCAGCCTCTCGACTGCATCCGACGGCGCACAGCCCTGATAATAGCGGCGGCCGGGGTAGCCCTCTGCATATTTGTTGGTGAGGACCGAGCCCTGGGCTTCGAGCACCGCCTTGCTGACGATATTTTCCGACGCGATCAGTTCGATTTGCGTCTGCTCGCGACGGAGTTCTGCTCGGACCGCTTCCTCGACCGCGGGGTCGATTTCGCTTAGTCCGCGAGTGAAGAATCCATGCGGCACACGGTAGTTCTGGTCCTGGTCGAGCTCGGCAGCGGTAGCCATCAATCGGAATCCTGCAGCAGATGAGAAAGTTGGTCGACGCGGCGCTGGTGGCGCCCGCCTGCGAAGGGAGTGTCGAGAAAGGCGGCAACACAAGCCCTGGCCATGTCACTTCCGATCAGGCGCGCGCCAAGTGCGAGCACGTTCGCATCATTATGTTGGCGGGCGAGTTCCGCCGAGAGCGGATCGTCGACCCGTGCGCAGCGGCATTTCGGTTCGCGATTGACGGCGATCGAAATGCCGATCCCCGATCCGCACACTGCAATTCCGCGATCGGCTTCGGCGGAACTCACCACAGCAGCGAGGCGGGCGCCATATTCAGGATAATCGACGCTCTCGGGCCCATTGGTGCCGAGGTCGTTCACCTCGTGGCCACGCTCGCGAAGCCAGCGGACGAGTTCGTCCTTGAGCAGGTAACCCGCATGATCGGCAGCAAGAGCGATGCGCATGGGCGCTTCCCTAGCCTCCAACTTCGCAGCGCGCCACCGCTCGATCCGCGCTTTGGTGAACAATCGACGCAAGGGCGCGTTGGCCAGGCAACGGCGCAGAGGAGCAAAGCATGCGCAGCCGACTGGGCATAGGCGCGTGGCTCGAGCGGACGATCTACGTCATCGCCGGGCTGCCGATCGCAATTCGCGGCGCCTCTGTTGCTCCAACACCTCATGCCGAAACGATCAGGCGCGCCTTTGCACGCCGCTATTGGCGGCCCGAATCCGCTGCAGACGCCGGAGCGCTGCTCGCCGGTCTGATCCTCATTCCGATTGCTGTTCCTCTGGCCGCACTATGGTTTACCTTGCGCAATGGGCCTATCATTCGCCGGCGCGAGGGCAAGGGACTGGCTGCCCAATTCTTCGAACAGCTTCGACTCTATGGGCGCGCAGGGATTGTCGGTCCCTGGTATTACATTTTCTCGCTCCATCGCGAGGGAATGCGGCGGGCGCCCACATTCCTTCAGCGCTGCGAGACCAAGCGCGGAATCTACAGCTTGCTGCGCGACGCCGCATCGACCCCAATGGCCGACAAGAAGGAGTTTGCGGCGCGCTGCGCTGCGGCGGGAGTTCGCTGCGTCGCCAGCGAGCTGTTGATCAACGGCGACGAGCGCGATTCCATTGCTCTTCCGGAGTGTGATCTATTTGTGAAGCCGCTGACCGGTTGCGGCGGGAAGGGCGCCGAGCGTTGGGACCTGGTGGGTCCGCGGACCTGGTCGAACAGCCAGGTCACGCTTGACGATCGCCAATTGCGCCAGCGCCTGCGCTCAAAGAGGTATCCGCTCCTCGTGCAGCGTCGAATTTGCCCGCATCCGGCGCTTGAGCCGCTCACCTCGGGTGCAGTGCCGACTGTCCGGGCGCTCACGGTGCTCGACGAACGGGGGCATCCGGAACTGGTCGGCGCGTCGTTTCGAATGTCGATGGGCGAGAATCGAACGGTCGACAATATTCACGCCGGTGGGCTCGCCTGCAGAATTTCCCTCGACGACGGAGAGCTTGGCCGGGCGAGCGATCTTGGTTCCAATGCCCGGCTCGGATGGCATCGAGATCATCCGACGACCGGCGCCCGAATCGAAGGAACGGTGCTTCCGCAGTGGCGAGAAGTCACTGCGCTCGCAGTTCAGGCCCATGGCGCATTCCCGGGCAGGATCATGATCGGCTGGGATATTGCGATCACTCAGGGCGGACCGGTGATCATCGAAGGCAACCGGGGCCCTGACATGGACCTGATGCAGCGTTTCATGGACACCGGCTTTTGCGGGCATCACCGGTTTGGCGAGCTGATCGCCCACCATCTTCGGTCGCGTGGCTACGGTCTGGCCGAACCTGTCAGTGCGACGGATGAATCCCGAACGAGAGCAGCGCCCGGCGCAGCCGGTACCTCAGCCAGGTGAACGGGCCGTCCGCGACATAGTAGGTTACCATCATTGTCACTCGCTCGCCGTCGGTCTCACTGACGGTTGCGGCGCTGTGCCAGCTCTTGGCCGAGGAAACCGGAAATGCGTATCCGGTCGCCGGCACGAAGGGCATTTGCGTCGAACGCCCGGCCTCTTCACCCGTCTTGCCCTCATGGAAGATGGTCCCGACGTGCCGCTGCGATTCGTCGCTCGGCAGATAATATTGCACGGTGATCGCCTTGCTCGGAACGTCGCTGTGAATGCCGATGCGATAGCCGGGCTGGTCGCGCAACAGGATCGGGATCGGATAGACGCCGATCTCCTCGACCGACTTGTCGAAGCGCTCTTCCAGAGCCCTTCTGAACTTGCGCTTGAATGCAAGCTCGAGCTCGGCTGAGCAAAGTGTCTCGGCGACTGGGACCCACACACGGCGCTGTTGTTCGGGCAACCGATTGAGCAGCTCCGGATACAGATACATGCGCAGCCGTGTGCTGGTTCCGTCTTTTCGTACGGCGTCGCTGTGCTTCAGATAATGGTAGAAGCGCCGGTCGGGCATCGCTGACAACAGGGCTGCGTAGGTTTCCGGCTCGAACACATCTTCCATGTAGATGTGATCGAAGGGCTTCTTCCGCAGCTCAGCCCGCTCAACTCCGGCAACCAGTTGTTCCTCGACGGACGAATTGGCCCTTGTGGAGCCCTTTCGAACCGTCGCTGCCCCGTTCATGACTAGGCGGCCTTTCGAAGCTCCAGCCGGCCCCAGATTTCGACCAGAGCTTCCGTCAGCTCGTCCATCATCTCGGCGGTGTGCTGCGGGCCCGGTGTGAAACGCAGCCGCTCGGTACCACGCGGCACCGTTGGGAAATTGATCGGTTGAACGTAGAGCCCGTACTCGGCGAGCAGGATATCGCTGATTTTCTTGGCCTTCACAGGACAGCCGACGAGCAGTGGCACGATGTGCGTGACGCTAGGCATCGCCGGCAATCCGGCGGCGGCGAACTTCGCCTTGAGCATCGCGGCGGCCTCCTGCTGCGCTCGGCGCTCGTCGCTGGAAGCCTTGAGGTGCCTTACGCTGGCCAATGCTCCCGCGACGAGCACCGGCGACAGTGAGGTCGTGAAGATGAAGCCCGGCGCGTAGCTGCGGATACAGTCGACGATTGTCTGGTCCGCCGCAATATAGCCGCCCATGACGCCGAACGCCTTGCCCAGCGTGCCTTCAATGATCGTCAGCCGGTCGGCGACCGCGTCACGTTGTGAAATGCCGCCGCCGTTGTCGCCGTACATGCCGACGGCGTGTACTTCATCGAGATAGGTGAGGGCGTTGTACTTGTCGGCAAGGTCGCAGATGGCGGCGATCGGCGCAATGTCGCCGTCCATCGAATAAACGCTCTCGAACGCGATGAGCTTGGGCGTCTCCACATCCTCTGCCGCGAGCAGTTCTTCCAGATGCTCGAGGTCGTTGTGGCGGAACACTTGCTTTTCGCAGCCGGAGTTCTTGATCCCCGCAATCATCGAGGCATGGTTCAGTTCGTCGGAGAAGATCACGCAGCCGGGAAGCAGCCTGCCGAGCGTCGACAGGGCAGCCTCGTTCGAGACGTAGCCGCTGGTGAAGATCAGCGCGGATTCCTTGCCGTGAAGGCTCGCAAGCTCCGCCTCCAGCTCGGTATGATAGTGGGTGTTGCCGCTGATGTTGCGGGTGCCGCCCGAGCCGGCGCCGACGTCGTGCAGCGCCTGTTCCATCGCCGCGACGACCGCAGGGTGCTGACCCATGCCGAGATAATCGTTGGAGCACCATACCCTGATCGGCTTGGGTCCATTCCCGCCGAAGCAGCGGGCGTTGGGATAATTGCCCTTGGTGCGCAGGATATCGATGAACACGCGGTAGCGGCCCTCGTCATGAAGGCGCTCGATCGCGGATTTGAAAATTCGGTCGTAATCCAAGGCTGAAGCTCTCTTTCCGACGCCTTTAACTCCCGCTCTTCGCGATTGCCACCGCGAATGACTCGCAATTTCTCGCTCAGAGTGTTCGGATTTCTCCGATACCGAAGCTGGTGAGGGCGGTCAGCGACGGCGTTCGTGTCGCCGAGGTGAACAGCATCAGACCTTCCGAAGCGGCGGAGGGCCAAGCCTGACCGCGCGTGAGATAAGCGATACGGCGGGCAATTCCGTCGCCGCCGTGGACATATGCGACCCGCGGAAACGCCGCACGGAGCTCCTGGTCCAGCAATGGAAAGTGGGTGCAGGCGAGGACCACTGTGTCGATCCGCTCGCCGCCTGGTGCGTCAAACATGGGCTGTGCGGCGGCGCGTACCGCCTCAATTCCGACATCCTCACCGCCGAGCTTGGCCTCGGCGAGCTCGACCAGCTTGGGTGAGCCGTGACGGATGATGGTGCAGTCGGCGGCGAACTTCGCAGCGAGGTCGTCGACATATGGCTGACGCACGGTCGCCTCAGTGCCGAGCACGCCGATGACCCGGCTTTTGGACATTTCCGCTGCGGGCTTGATCGCCGGGACCGTGCCGACGACGGGTAGGTCGAGCGCCGAGCGGACATGCTCGAGGGCGATGGTGCTCGCGGTGTTGCAGGCAATCACCGCCAGACGCGGGTGGAAGCGCTCGACGAGCCGGCCCAGCAGCGCGGGAACACGGCTGGCCAGTTCAGTGTCGCTCTTGCTGCCGTACGGGAAGCCAGCGCTGTCTGCTGCATAGACGATGGGGGCGTTCGGCAGCAGTTTCAGGGTCGGCGCAAGCACGGACAGCCCGCCGACGCCGGAATCGAAAAAAAGGATAGGGGCGCTGGGATCCACACAAGCTCTGTGGCGTGGAGAGCCAGCGGCCGCAAGTTGCGCTGCGGATCCGGTTTGCTACCACCTGCGCATGACCCGCGAGATGCTTTTCGCTTTGCCGCTTGGTTATCTGCTCGGGTCGATTCCCTTCGGTCTCCTCCTGACGCGGCTTGCCGGCAGGGGCGACATTCGCAACATCGGTTCCGGCAATATCGGCGCCACCAATGTGCTTCGGACCGGAAGCAAGGCGCTTGCTGCGCTAACCATGGTGCTCGACTGCCTGAAGGCGACGGCTGCAATTCTGATTGCCCAACGCTTGTTCGGTGAAGAGACGGGCATATTCGCGGCGGCCGGAGCGCTCATCGGCCACGTCTACCCGGTGTGGCTCAAATTTCGAGGCGGCAAGGGTGTAGCGACTCTCCTGGGCATCCTCATCGCGCTGCTGCCGGTCGCCGCTGCGGTATATGCGGCAATCTGGATACTCCTGCTTCTTACGATCCGAATCTCGTCGGTTGCAGGAATGACCGCGGCAATCAGCGCGCCTGTCTCCGCCTTCGTTCTGCACTCATCCTTTTTCCCGATATTGCTCGGCTTCGCGGTCCTCGTGCTGTGGAAGCACCGCGAAAACATCCTCCGCCTCCGTCGACGCACGGAGCCACGCATTGGCAGCAGGAAAGCGTGATGTGCTCGCATCCGATCCGCTGACGCAGTCGTTCGCGCAAGTGCTCTCCTGATGGATTTCACCCGCCGAGCGGTGCAGCGGACAGCTTGACGAGGCTCAAATGCGGTCCCCACCTTTACGCGTATGCGTGAGGGGCATTTATGAAGCTGGTCGTCGTCGAATCGCCGGCCAAGGCCAAGACGATCGAGAAATATCTCGGGAGCGGGCATCGCGTGCTCGCTTCGTTCGGGCACGTGCGCGACCTGCCACCCAAGGACGGGTCGGTCGATCCCGAGCATGGATTCGACATGCAGTGGCAGGTTTCACCCGACCGCTCGAAACAGCTGAAGGCCATCACTGACGAGGCCAAGAAGGCGGACACTCTGATCCTTGCGACCGACCCCGACCGGGAGGGCGAGGCGATCAGCTGGCATGTGCAGGAGGTGCTCCGGCAGAAGAAGGCGCTTCCCGCCGACGTCCGGCGCGTGACGTTCAACGCGATCACCAATTCTGCGGTAACCGAGGCGATGAAGAAGCCTCGCGGCCTCGATGAAGATCTGATCGATGCGTATCGGGCCAGAAGGGCGTTGGACTATCTCGTCGGCTTCACCCTGTCTCCGATTCTGTGGCGCAAGCTTCCGGGCGCCAAGTCTGCCGGCCGCGTGCAGTCGGTCGCCCTACGGCTGATCGTCGACCGAGAGCGCGAAATCGAGCTCTTCAGGCCCCAGGAATATTGGCAGGTCAGCGCAAATTTCGAATCCGACGGCCAGCGCTTCACGGCCCGCCTGGTCCAGCTCGACGGCAGGAAGATCGAGCGGCTCACGATCGGCAATCGGGGGGACGCCGACGCAGCAAAGGCGGTGGTCGAAGCGGGACGCTTTAGTGTGTCCTCTGTCGAGACCAAGCCCTTCTCGAGGAATCCGCCGCCGCCATTCACCACCTCGACGCTGCAACAGGAGGCGGCGCGCAAGCTCGGCTTTTCGGCGAGCCACACGATGCGCGTCGCACAGGGCCTCTATGAAGACGGCCTCATTACCTACATGCGGACCGACGGCGTCGACATGGCGCCGGAGGCGATCAGTGCTGCGCGCCGGGCAATCGCGAGCCGTTATGACGCAGGCTTCGTCCCCGACCGCCCACGCCAGTACCAGAGCAAGATCAAGAATGCGCAGGAAGCGCACGAGGCGATCCGGCCGACCGATTTTGACCTTTCTCGCGCCGCGTCGGGCGATCACGCGCGTCTGTACGAGCTGGTCTACAACCGCGCACTGGCCAGCCAGATGGCCTCAGCTCGGCTGGAACGGACGACGGTCGAATTGACTGACGGCACGGGCAGGGCGGTGCTCCGGGCAACCGGGCAGGTGGTACTCTTCCCCGGCTTCATGGCGCTCTACGACGAAGGGCGCGACGATCCGCAGGATGAGGAGGGCGCGCGCATGCCTGCGCTGCGCCAGGGCGACGTTCCGGCAAAGACTGGCGTCGAAGCCACTCAGTCCTTCACGCAGCCTCCGCCCCGCTATTCTGAAGCCAGCCTGGTGAAGCGGCTCGAAGAGCTTGGGATCGGTCGGCCATCGACCTATGCGGCGACCCTGCAAACGCTCAAAGACCGCGAATATGTTCGCGTCGAGAAGGGACGTTTCGTCCCCGAGGAGAGCGGACGCCTGGTGACAGCTTTCCTGGAACGCTTTTTCGAACGGTACGTCAGCTATGACTATACCGCGGAGCTCGAAGAGGAGCTGGACGACGTCTCCGGCGGACGGCTGGATTGGCAGAAGCTGCTCAACGATTTCTGGCGTGATTTCCAGCCCAAGGCAGGCGAAGTCATGGATCAGAAGCCGTCCGAGATTACTCAGGCGCTGGACGAGTTCCTTGCGCCCTGGCTTTATCCGCCGCGGGCGGACGGGTCGGATCCGCGTGTCTGTCCCCAATGCGGCAACGGGCGTTTGTCGCTTCGCGGCGGGCGCTTCGGCGCGTTTGTCGCTTGCTCCAATTATCCGGACTGCCGCTACACGCAGAAATTCGGCCAGGGCGGCGACCAGGCACCAACCGAAGGCCCGACCGATCTGGGCGACGGAATCCTGCTCAAGAGCGGCCGCTTCGGCCCCTATGTCGAGCAGGGAGATAAGCGAGCGTCCATCCCGAAGGATATTGCGCCGGAGGAGCTGACTGCGGAGGTCGCGCAGCGGCTACTTTCGCTGCCGCGCGAAATCGGCGCGCATCCGGAGACCGGCAAGCTCATCACAGCGTCGATCGGTCGCTACGGGCCATATCTCGCCCATGACGGCAAATATGCGAAACTGAACTCGACCGTCGAAGTGTTCGAGACGGGAATGAATGCGGCGGTCGCCAAACTTGCTGACGCAGCGTCGGGCGCTGGGCGCCGCCAAGGCGCATCGCGCGAGCCCATTGCAATGCTCGGAAAGCATCCTGCTAGCGGCGGCGAAATCAAGGTCATGGCCGGCCGCTATGGACCCTATGTCACCGATGGCGCGATCAATGCGACATTGCCCAAGGGCTCGAAACCCGAAGCTGTGACCCTGGACGAAGCGGTGCGGCTGATCGATGAGCGAGCCGCAAAGGGTCCCACGAAGAAGCCGGCCCGCAGACGCAAGACGGTGAAGCGCAAGTGAAGACCAAGATAATTCTCTCGGCCGTTGGAAGTGATCGTCCGGGTCTCACGCAGGCGCTGGCCGAAGCGGTTCTCGGTTCCGGCGGAAACTGGCTCGAAAGCCATCTCAGTCACCTCGGCGGCAAATATGTGGGATCGGTGCTCGTCGAAATTGACGAGGACCGCCTTCCGGCGCTCACGGACGCAGTTGGGGAAGTGGATGCGAGCGGACTTCATGTTTCGATGGTGGCTGCAGGCAAGCAAAGCGACTGCGCTGGCTATCCCTTGTCGATTGAACTCGTAGGCCAGGACCGTCCCGGGATCGTGCGCGAGGTTAGCGCGGTTCTGGCCAAGCTTGGCGCGAACATCGAGGACTTCAGCAGCTCTACGCAGAAGAGCCCATGGTCGGGCGAACCGATCTTCCGCGCGGAGGCGCTGATCCGAGTGCCGGCCGAGCTTTCTTTCGAACAGGTCCAATCCGCGCTCGAGGCCATTTCCGGAGAAATCATGGTCGACCTTACCGTCACCCCGGGAGCTGACCAGTGATCGAGATCCACCTTCAGCGACTGCCGCACGGCGAAGGGATTCCGGTTCCTGCTCGAGCAAGCGAGCATGCCGCCGGACTTGATATAGTCTCCGCCGAAGATGTCACCCTTGCGCCGGGCCAGCGCCATGCCGTTGCGACCGGCTTCGCCGTTGCAATTCCGCATGGCTACGAGGTGCAGGTGCGCCCACGCTCCGGACTAGCGCTAAAACATGGCATCACGTGTCTCAACACGCCCGGGACAATCGACAGCGACTATCGCGGCGAACTGAAGGTGATCCTCGCCAATCTCGGTTCCGAACCTTTCGAGATTCGGCGAGGCGAGCGAATTGCCCAGCTCGTGCCGGCGCCGGTGCTGAACGCGACTTTCATCGAGGTCGAGGTTCTGAGCGAGACCGGTCGCGGAGCGGGTGGCTTCGGCAGTACTGGTCGATGACTGGTGGGCGGTGAACATCACCGACGCAGAACTCGATCGCTATGCGCGGCATATCGTGCTGCCGCAGGTCGGCGCCGTCGGGCAGCGTAAGCTTAGGTCGGCGAGCATCGCAGTAGTCGGCGCGGGTGGAATAGGCAGCGCGGTCATTCCGGGGCTTGCGGGTGCCGGAATCGGTTCAATCACGATCATTGACGATGATGTCGTGGAGCTTAGCAACCTGCACCGGCAGCCGCTGTTCCGCGAGCGGGACGCCGGTTACTCGAAGGCCGACCTGGCGCTCCAATTCGTTCACCGCCTGAACCATTTTGTGAGAGCGAAGCCGGTGCAGGAGCGCATTGGCCCGGACAATGCGTGCGCGTTGCTCGATGGACATGAGCTGGTGATGGACGGCAGCGACAATTTCGCAACCCGCCTCGCAGTGAGTGATGCCTGTGTAGCGCTCGGCATCCCCCTCCTGTCCGCGGCAGCGGTCCAGTTCCAGGGCCAGGTCGGGCTGTTCTGTTCCAAGCCCTGCTATCGCTGTTTCGTCGGTGACGCCTTCGACGCCGACGATTGCGACTCCTGCGCTGAGCTTGGAGTGCTCGGTGCCATGACCGGTACCGTCGGCAGCTTCGCGGCTCTGTTGGCGATCAACAGCATTGTTGGGGTGGGCGAGAATCAGTCCGGCAGGCTTCACCTGTTCGATGGCGAGAAGCTCGAGTGGCGGACGATCCGCATTCCAGCAGATCCTCGCTGCAAGGCCTGCGGCTCAGCATAGAACTTCGGAGATGCGCGCCACCAGGTGGCGAGCGACTTCGTCCTTGGCAGCTTCGGGCCAGTTATCAACGCCTTCGGCCGTTATCAAATGCACATGATTGCGCTCGCCGCCCATCACGTCGCCTGAAACGTCATTGGCGATGATCCAGTCGGCGTGCTTCGCCCGCCGCTTTGCGATGGCTTGCTCGACGACATTTTCGGTCTCTGCGGCGAAGCCGACGACCAGGCTCGGGCGTTGATCGCTTGCCGCAAGCTCGGCGAGAATGTCGCGCGTCGGCACGAAATCGAGCCGCGGCGGCCCTGCGCCCTTCTTCAGCTTGATTGGCGAAGGCTCGACCCTCCAGTCGGCAACGGCGGCGACAAGTATCGCAGCGTCGACCGGAAGCGCTGCAAAGACCGCGTTGGCCATTTCTTCGGCAGTTTGAACGTCGATGCGATGGACACCGGGGGGGGCGTCGAGCGCGACCGGCCCGGCAATCAGCGTGACCTCAGCGCCCGCTTCGGCGGCAGCGGCGGCAATCGCGAAACCCTGCTTTCCTGACGAGCGGTTGGCGATGACCCGCACCGGATCGATTGGCTCGTGCGTAGGGCCGGCCGTGACGAGGATGTGCTTGCCGGCTAGCTTCACTGGGCAGCAAGGACGCCGTTTTGGCTCAGCCAGTCGACGATCTGTTGCGGCTCGGGCAGTCGTCCCGGACCGAACTCGCCGCAAGCCATTTCGCCTTCCGCAGGTTCGATCACGCGGACGCCGTCCGCCTTGAGCTGCTGCACGTTTCGCTCGGTCGCCGGATGGAGCCACATGCGGACATTCATCGCCGGGGCGACGACGACCGGCTTGTCGGTCGCAAGGAGGAGCGTGGTCGCAAGGTCGTCAGCAACTCCGGCGGCCATTTTCGCCATCAGGTCGGCGGTCGCAGGACAGACCAGCACGAAGTCCGCCGCGCGGCTCAACTGTATATGGCCGATCTCGACCTCGTCTTTGAGTTCCCAGAGCGAGCTGTGGACCTGACTCTCGGCGAGCGTGCCGAGGCTCATGGCAGTCACGAAATGCTCACCGGCCCTGGTCAGGACTGGAGTCACTTCGTGACCTGCCTTCTTGAGCAGCCGGACGAGCTCGAGGCTCTTGTATGCGGCAATGCCGCCGCCAACGATCAGGAGGACGCGGGCCATGGCCCCCGCATTGCCGCGCTTCATGCTCGAAGTCGAGACTGGCCGCTTGACGGGCGCGCTTGCGGTCTTGAAGTCTTCGGCGAAAGAGGAGGGGCTGGGATGCGGATCTTGCTTGCGCTGGCGTTGGCTGCTGTTTCGTTCGCGCCGGTTCTCGCAGCTGTGGAAGTTCGACCTTATGGTACGACGAGGGACGGGCGTCGGATCAGCGAATATGTCCTGCGCAACGCTCACGGCGCAGAGATTCATTTCATCAACTATGGCGGCATCATCACGAAAATCGATGTTCCGGACCGCCACGGCCGAAATGCCAATGTCGCGCTGGGGTTCGGAAGCCTCGCCGACTATGAAGCGCACAACCAGGACTATCGCTTCGGAGCGATCATCGGCCGCTATGCCGGGAGGATCGCCGGGGCGAGTTTCGCTGTCGACGGCAAGGAGGTGAAGCTCGTTCCCAACGATGGGCCAAATGCGCTTCACGGCGGAGGCATTCCGGGCTTGGACAGCAAGGTCTGGACCGTCGAGGTGCTGCGTGGCCGCACGCCCGGGGCAGTATTACGTTACGCCAGCCCGGACGGTGAGCAGGGATTTCCCGGAGCGCTGAAGGTTGCTGTCACGTACCGGCTGCTCGACGACAATTCGCTCAGAATCGATTATTCGGCGACTACGAACAAGCCGACACAGATCAATTTCACCAACCATAGCTACTTCAACCTGGCCGGTGCCGGCTCCGGAGCCGTGCTTGATCAAACTCTCCAATTGCCATCGACCCGCTACGCAGAGGCCGGCGACGGCGGCATTCCGACCGGACGCTTTCTGCCGGTCGGGGGAACCCCACTCGATTTTCGCGTGCCCAAGCCCCTCCGGCAATGCCTGAAGGTGTCAGAGAAAGGCTGCAACCACAGCTGGGTGCTCCCGTTCGACCGCAAACTTCACCCTGCTGCGCAGGTCCGCGACCCCAATTCGGGCCGGGTCATGCAAGTACTTACCACCGAGCCATCGATCCACATCTATACAGCCGGTTACATGAGCGGGAAGGACAGGGGCGCAGAGGGCGTGCCCTACAGCGCATTCGACGCGGTGGCGCTCGAGGCACAGCATTTCCAGGACACGCCGCACCACGCCGAATTTCCGACAACCTTGCTGCAGCCTGGTCGGACCTATCGCGCCACGACCATCTACCGGTTCAGCGTCCGCTGAAACGGTCGCGCAGCGGCCCGGCATCGGGCTTCTCGCGATCGGCCTGCCAACCCCACAATGGTGCTTCTGGATCCTCCGGAGGCACCAGGCTTGCCAGCAACCGCACCCCGTCAGTCCATTCCCCTATACCTGAGCCGGCGTTGATGTGACCGAGTGCGCCGGCATCAACGAGCGTGCTGCCCCACATGGCAGCGAACCGATTGCTCGCCTCAACGCTCGCATAAGGGTCATTGCGGCTGGCAACGAGAAGCGTCGGGAATGGCAGGAGCTCGCGCGGAATCGGAGCAAAGCCTGCCATTCGCTCCCGGCCGTGGCCCCGCTCAACGTCCGGCGGAGCCACCAGCAAGGCGCCAATCACCCGTTCCCGGTAGCCGAGCGACCATCGTTCCTTGGCCCACCAGGCAACGGTTAGAGCCCCGAGGCTATGGGCGGCGATCACGACGGCCGCTGGCGACCTGCGGATTTCCTCGTCGAGGCGTCTGATCCATTTCGACCGAACCGGATAGGCCCAGTCCCCCATCTGGACCCGATTGCAACGGGCAAGGCGTCTTTCCCAGCAGGTCTGCCAATGATCGGGGCCGGAGCCGTCCAGCCCCGGAACGATCAGTACATTGGTCTTTCGAAGCTTCTGATAGGTCATCGCCTCACCTTGCATTCTGGGGAGAATGCCGCGCAAAAGCATAATCTCTAGTCAATCACTAGGGTATATCGGTGAAATGCCCGAAGCGAGCGCCTGAATGCCGGGAGTAACGCCAGTCAGAAGAAAAGGACGACAGCAGCGGCTCCAGCTGCCGCGCCGGCGAGCGCAACCGCCGCATAGGCCCACCAGTTCTTCTGCTCGATCAGAGCGATATCGGGCAGCGGGGGCGGGGGCGGGGCGGCACCGCGCGGTGGATAATATTCGTCGAGCCGATCGATCAGCTGAGGGATCTTCTTGAAGGCCCGGACAAGCTCGATCACCCGGTCTGCAAAATAGCCTTCTGGACCGAGCTCCGAGCGCATCCAGTCTCTAAGGAACGGCTCAGCGGTTTCCCACATGTTGATATCCGGGTCGAGGGCTGTCGCAACGCCTTCGTTCATGACCATAGTCTTTTGAAGCAGCAGGAGATGCGGCTGAGTTGGCATGTCGAAATCGCGCGTGATCGAAAAGAGGCTCTCGAGCATCCTGCCGACCGATATCTCCTTCACTGGCAGGCCGCGGATCGGCTCGCCGGCGGCGCGAAGTGCAGTCGCAAATTCCTGCACATTGTGGTGCGGCGGCACATATTGCGCTTCGAAATGGATCTCCGCGACGCGGCGGTAATTGCCAGTAATCAGGCCGTACAGGATCTCTGCGAGCCACATCCTGGCACGTCGGTCGACCCGGCCCATGATGCCGAAGTCGATGGCGGCGATGCGCCCGTCGGGTAGCGCAAACAGGTTTCCGTGGTGGAGATCGGCATGAAAGAAGCCGTCGACCACCGCCTGACGCAGAAAAGCCCGAACCAGGATGGCCGCGAGTGCCCGGCAGTCATGACCCGAGTCGATCAATGCTTCGCGGTCGTTGAGTTTGATCCCGTTCAGCCATTCAAGCGTCAGTACGCGTCGAGCAGTGCGGCGCCAGTCGATCTCGGGCACGTAATAGCCGGGCTCGGCGATCATATTTTCGCGCAGTTCCGAGGCGGACGCCGCCTCACGCTGGAGGTCGAGCTCGCGGGCAGTCCATTGGCGAAATTGAGCGACCACGAGGCGAGGGCGCAGCCGCTGCAGCTCCTCGCCATAGCGCTCGGCATGGGCCGCAGCCCACTCGTAGGTCTCGATCGCCCGGGCAAATTCTTCCTCAATTCCGGGACGGAGCACCTTGACTGCAACTTCGCGGCCATCGGTGGTGACGGCGCGGTGCACCTGAGCGATCGAGGCGGCGCCGATCGGGACTTCGTCGAACTCGGAATAAAGGCTCTCGAGGGGCGCGCCGAAGGATTGTTCAATCGTCCGTCTAATGGCCGCGAACGGCGCAGGCGGCAGGTCGTCCTGGAGTAGCGAGAGATTTTCGGCGGCTTTCTCGCCGACGAGATCGGGACGCGTTGACAGCGCTTGACCAAGCTTGATTGCCGCTGGGCCGATCGCGACCAGCGCCGCCGCATAGTCGGGCGTTGGCGGGATGCGGGCGCCCAAGCGGGCGACGCGCGCAAGCCGGCGCACCGGCGGCGGGGTCAGCGGGTCTTCCTCGATACCGCGCAGCGCGCCGTGGCGAGCCAGCGTCCGGCCCCACTTCAGCAGACGCCACAAATGGGTGACGCTGGTGGTCAAATCTTCCAACCGCTGTGAATCGTGACGAGACCCCCCAGCATCGGTTCGGCTGCAGCACGGACAAAGCCGGCCTCGGTGACCATCGCCTTGAATAGATTCGGCTTTGGAAAGCGACGAATGCTTTCCACCAGATAGCGATAGCTGTCCTCGTCGTGCGTGATGATCTTGCCGAGCTTGGGGATGATGTTCGAGGCATAGCTGTCGTAGGCGCTCGAAAAGCCCGGCCAGTCGCTCGAGGAGAATTCCATGCAGTAGAAGCGCCCGCCGCGCTTCAGGACCCGGTGCGCTTCGCGCAGGGCTGAAGGGATGTCGGTCACATTACGAATGCCGAACACGATCGTGTAGGCATCGAAGCTTGCATCCTCGAAGCTCAGCTTCTCGGCATTTTCGACTTTCCAGCTCAGGCCCGTCAGATTGCGGCGCTCGCCGCGCTCTGTTCCGACCTCAAGCATGTCCTGATTAATGTCGGCGACCGTCACTCGGGCGCCGCGGCGAGCCATCCGGAAAGCGACATCGCCCGTCCCGCCGGCCATGTCGAGGATCTCTTCGCCGGGGCGCGGCTTCACGCGCGCAACGAAGCGATCCTTCCACAAGCGGTGCATCCCGGCCGACATCAGGTCATTCATCAGGTCGTAGCGGCGCGCGACCGAGCTGAAGACCTGACCGACGCGCCGGGTCTTTTCGTCAGGGCTGACGAGCTCGTCGCCAAAATTCACTTCGTCGGACATGGCGCTGCCCTGTAGCCAGCTCTTTTCGTCATTGCGACCCCGCCCCTGAGCCGGGGCCGGCAGGACCTCCGAGGCCGGATTGCTTCGAGACTTCGTTCCTCGCAATGGCACTTCTATGCCCGAGCTTCCTGAAGTCGAGACAACCGTACGTGGCCTCGAGCGCGTCCTTCAGGGACGGCGGATTGTGCGCGTGGAAGCGCGACGGGCCGATCTGCGCCGTTCGTTTCCGAAGGATCTGGGGCAGCGGTTGACCGGCGCAAGAGTGACCGGGCTCGGTCGTCGAGCGAAATATGGACTGATCCACACGGACCGCAATGATACGGTGATTTTCCATCTGGGAATGTCAGGCAGCTGGCGGATTGATCATTCCAAGCTCGACAAGCACGATCATTTGCTGCTTGAGACCGATTGGGGAACCCGACTGACCCTCAACGATCCGCGGCGGTTCGGATCGGTAGATCTCGTAGCCACGAACGAGCTGAGCGAATGGCCGCCGTTTAAAGCGCTTGGGCCCGAGCCCTTCGAGATCAATGGGGCGGCGCTCAAACGCCGCCTCACCGGCCGCAGCGCCGCGATCAAGTTGCTCTTGCTCGACCAGCGCATCGTCGCCGGGCTCGGCAACATCTATGTTTGCGAGGCGCTCTATCGTGCCGGAATTCATCCGGCGCGGGCAGGAAGCGCGATTTCCCTTGAGAGGCTGAAGCGTCTGGTGACGGCGATCCACGAGGTGCTTGCCGAAGCCATAGCGGCAGGTGGATCGACGCTCCGCGACTTCGCGTCTCCGGATGGCGAACTGGGTTATTTTTCGAAAAGCTTTGCAGTCTACGACCGCGAAGGCCAGAGCTGCGCCTGCGGGGGAACCGTCCGGCGGATCGTCCAGGGCGGCCGCTCGACCTTCTACTGTCCACGCTGTCAGCGTTGACCTTCGGCGCTCTTCGGGGTAGGGCACGCGCCGCTTCGGTGCGAGC
>CBJLMA010000047.1:0-18874 GCA_966424035.1 uncultured Sphingomonas sp.
AGATCGATGCACTGGCCGAGGGAGGAATCGACTTCATCCTGATCGAAACCGTGTTTGATACGCTCAATGCCAAGGCGGCGATCATGGCGACAATCGACGCCGGGCAGGCGCTCGGCCGCGAACTTCCCTTGATGATCTCGATGACTCTCACCGACCTTTCCGGCCGGAATCTTTCCGGCCACACGGTCGAGGCCTTCTGGGCCAGCGTCCGCCATGCAAGGCCACTGACCATCGGCCTCAACTGCTCGTTCGGCGCCGAGCAGCTGCGGCCGCACCTGGCAACGCTTTCGGCGATCGCCGACACTTTGGTGATGGCCTATCCCAATGCCGGAATGCCCAATGAGCTCGGAGAATATGACGAAGCGGCGGAAGAAACCGCCGCGCAAATTCGAGACTGGGCCGAGAATGGTCTCGTCAACGTCGTCGGCGGTTGCTGCGGAACGACTCCCCTGCACATCGCCGCAATTGCCGGGGCGGTGCGTGATTGCACGCCGCGCGCCGTCCCGGCAGCTCGCCCCGGCACTCTGCTCGCCGGGCTCGAGCCGATGCTGATCGCCGCCTGACGGGCTGTTTATTGCTTATGGAGATGACACGGGTGAATGAAGCCGGCGCGGGCGCGCGCTTCGTGAATATTGGCGAGCGCTGCAACGTCACGGGCTCAGCTCGATTCAAGAAGCTGGTGCTTGCCGGCGATTATGATGCCGCGGTCGAGGTCGCGCGCGACCAGGTCGAAAATGGCGCTCAGATCGTCGACGTCAACATGGACGAGGCGCTGCTCGATTCCGAGCAGGCGATGACCGTGTTCCTGAAACGCATTGCTGCCGAGCCGGATATTGCCCGAGTGCCGGTGATGATCGATAGCTCCAAGTGGAGCGTGATCGAGGCCGGGCTGAAGTGCGTGTCGGGCAAGCCGATCGTGAACTCGATTTCGATGAAGGAAGGCGAGGGGCCGTTCCTCGAGCTGGCTCGCAAATGCCGCTCTTACGGTGCGGCGATAGTCGTCATGGCCTTCGATGAGGTGGGCCAGGCCGATACTGCTCAGCGCAAGGTCGAGATTTGCGAGCGCGCCTATACATTGCTCGTCGCCGACGGCACCGACCCGAACGACATCGTATTCGATCCCAACGTCTTCGCGGTAGCGACCGGGATTGAGGAGCACCGGCGCTACGCGATCGACTTCATCGAGGCTGCGAAAGAGATCCGCCGCCGCTGCCCAGGCACGCATATTTCGGGCGGCCTGTCGAACCTCAGCTTTTCATTCCGCGGCAACGAGCCGGTGCGGCGCGCGATGCACAGCGTCTTTCTTTATCATGCAATCCCCGCGGGCATGGACATGGGCATCGTCAACGCCGGCCAGCTCGACGTCTATGATCAGATCGATCCCGAGCTGCGCGAAGCCTGCGAGGACGTAATCCTCGACCGCCGTGACGATGCGACCGAGCGGCTGATCGAACTTGCCGAGCGCTATAAAGGGACCGATGCCGCAGCCGAAAAGGCGGCAGCGGAATGGCGCTCCCTGCCTGTTGCAGAGCGGCTCTCCTATGCATTGGTCAAAGGCATCGACGCGCACATTGTCGACGACACCGAGCAGGCGCGCCAGCAGTTCGCACGCCCGATCGAGGTGATCGAGGGTCCGCTGATGGACGGAATGAACGTCGTCGGCGATCTGTTCGGAAGCGGAAAGATGTTCCTGCCGCAGGTGGTCAAGTCCGCCCGGGTAATGAAGCGCGCGGTTGCGCACCTCATCCCCTTCATCGAGAAGGAGAAAGAGGAGAACGGCCTCACCCAGGGCAAGGGCCGGATCGTGATTGCGACCGTGAAAGGCGACGTTCACGACATCGGCAAGAACATCGTCGGCGTGGTTCTGCAGTGCAACGGCTTCGAAGTGATCGACCTGGGCGTCATGGTGCCCTGGCAGGATATTCTCAAGGCGGCGAACGACAATCGGGCCGACATGATCGGGCTTTCGGGTCTGATCACACCCTCGCTCGACGAAATGGTGACCGTCGCCGGCGAAATGCAGCGGCTTGGCCTGAAGACGCCCTTGCTGATCGGTGGAGCAACGACAAGCAAGGCGCATACCGCGCTGAGGATCGACCCGGCATATGAAGGGCCGGTAATTCATGTGCTCGATGCGAGCCGTGCAGTCGGTGTTGCTTCCTCGCTCGTCTCGGATACCCAGCGAGAGCCTTTGATCGCGACGACCGCCGAGGATTATGACAAGCTGCGCAAATCCCGCGAGCGCAGCGGGCAGAGCGAGCTCGCGACGCTTGAGGAAGCGCGCGCCAACGCCTTTCCCTTTGATCCCTCGGGCCAGGCGACGGCACCGCAATATCCAGGGCTTCACCATTTCGGCGAGTGGCCACTGAAAGACCTGCGCGCCTCGATCGACTGGACGCCGTTTTTTCGCGCTTGGGAGCTGGCGGGCACCTATCCCGGGATCCTCGACGATCCCGTCGTCGGCGAAACCGCGCGGAACCTGTTCAAAGATGCCGAAGCGATGCTCGACCAAATCATCGCCGAACGCTGGGTCACGCCAAAAGCGACCGTCGGATTGTGGCGTTGCCGACGCGAGGGCGACGACATTCTCGTGCTTGCCGGCAACGATTGGACCCGCGTTCCGATGCTCCGCCAGCAGGTGAAGAAGCGCGAGGGCAGATCCAACATGTGTCTCGCCGATTTCATTTCTCCAGCAGGCGACGACTGGATCGGCGGTTTCGCGGTCGGGATCCACGGGCTCGAACCGCATCTTGAGCGCTTCAAGCAGACGATCAACGATTATGACGACATTCTGCTCAAGGCGCTTGCCGACCGGCTTGCGGAAAGCTTCGCCGAAGTGCTGCATGGCGAGGTTCGCAACCGCCTGTGGGGCTATGCCGACGAGCATCTCTCCAACGCCGACCTGATCCGCGAGAAGTTCCAGGGGATTCGCCCCGCGCCAGGATATCCGGCCTGCCCCGACCACAGCCTCAAACCGATCCTGTTCAGGATGCTCGGCGGCCATCCCGGCGAGGTCACGCTGACCGAAAATTTCGCAATGCTGCCGACCTCGGCCGTGTCCGGTTTCTACTTCGGGCATCGCGACAGCCAATATTTCGGCGTCGCGCGCATCGGGCGCGACCAGCTCGAGGATTATGGGAAGCGGCGCGGCGTTTCGATCGAGCAGGCGACGCGCTGGCTGCGACCGAACCTGGATTAATTCGACAGCACGCGCCGGAGCTCTGCTTCGGAGAAGAAGGATCGAGACTGTGCGGCTCTCGACTGCCGCGCGCGAACTGCCCAGAGTCCGGATGCGCGCTTGTCCGCACCCCCGGGTGCGTCGGTCATTCTTCGGTCTGTTTTAAATTGAGAGGAAATGAGTCTAGCGACGGATCATGCGGCAATTTCTTCTGCTACTGCTGGTGATCTTCTTTCCGGCCGCCCTGGAGGCCCGCGGAATCGCGCCTGAGCTGGTGGCGGAGGGACCCGCGCCGGCGGGCGGCGAAGTCGAACTCGCGATCCACATGCGCCCAGCTCCAGGCTGGCACGGCTATTGGCTGAATCCCGGTGACGCCGGCCTGCCGATGGACGTGAAATGGCAGCTTCCCAAAGGCTTTGCTGCGGGTCCACTGCGCTATCCCGTCCCGACGCGGCTCGAGATCGCGGGGCTCATGAACTATGTCTACGAGCGGGACTATGCGGTGCTCGTCGGGCTTAAAGTGCCCGTGGACGCACGCGGAACGGTGCCGATCCGTGCCGATGCGCACTGGCTTGCCTGCACCGACAGGATTTGCGTTCCCGAACAAGGTGAACTCGCGCTTGACTTGCCGGTAGGAACGGGAACTCCGAACCGGGCACAGTTCGACGAATGGCGCCGCGCCTTGCCGCAGCCGCTTGCCGCGATCGGCCATTTCGCGGTCGCGGGTGACAAGTTGCGCGTTGCAATTCCACTTCCTGCACGCGTCGAAATCGAGCAGCCCTATCTGTTCCCAGTCACTGACAATGTGGTCGACTATGAGACGTCGCAATCGTTCAGGCGCTCGGGCGACTGGCTGGTTGCGGACCTGGCAATGAAGAAAACGCCCGCCGAATTCACGGGCGTTCTCGCCCTTGGCAATCGACGCGGCCTCGAATTTCATGCGGTAGCCGGCGCGGTCCCGGAGGGCGGAACGTCCCTCAGCGGCTTGGGCGGGCAGGCAATATTGCTGGCGGTGCTGGGAGCGATTGCCGGCGGCGTTCTCCTCAACCTGATGCCCTGCGTGTTCCCGATCCTCGCATTGAAGGCCCTGCACATTTCAAAGGCAGGCGAGGGGCAGCGGGCGGCACGGGCCGACGCGCTCGCTTACACTTTGGGCGCGCTCATCGGCACGGGCGCCCTCGGCGCAATATTGCTTGCGATCCGCGCCGCCGGGGCCGAGGCGGGCTGGGCATTCCAGCTGCAGGACCCACGGACGATCATGCTCCTGCTGCTGCTTGCAGTGGCGATCACCGCCAATCTGCTCGGCCTTTTCGAGCTGCCGGTGCTCGGCGGCCGAGCCCAGCTGTCGGGAAGCTTTGGAACTGGAGCGCTCGCGGCGTTCGTCGCAACGCCATGCGCAGGACCATTCCTCGGCGCTGCGCTCGGCACTGCGCTGCTGCTCCCTGCCGCAGGATCCATTGCCGTATTTGCAGCACTGGGATTTGGTCTGGGACTGCCGTTCCTCCTGATCGCATTCATTCCGCTGCTCCGCAGCAGGCTGCCAAAGCCCGGCCGGTGGATGGACCGGCTGAAGCATTTCCTCGCAATTCCGATGGCAGCAAGCGCAGTCGCAGCGCTGTGGCTGCTGGACCGACAAGCGGGTGAGCGTGGGCTGCTCATCGGGATCGTCCTCGGCTTGGGGACAGCATTTGCTGCATTCGAAGCCGGACGGTTACAACGGCGCGGAAAGGCGGGCGCCTGGGGCTGGGCACTTGCGGGCCTCGCACTCCTGGCAGCCGGGATTTCGCTGATGCCGCAGCGCGGCAGCGCCGCCCACGTATCGGGCGCCGAAGCATGGAGCGAGGCTCGGACTGCAGCTGCGCTGCAGCGGGGAAAGCCCGTCTTTGTCTATTTTACCGCCGACTGGTGTTTGACCTGCAAGGTCAACGAAACCACAGCCATCGATCGCGATGAGGTTCGCGAAGCATTCAAGAAGGCCGGCGTTCAGGTCCTTGCCGGAGACTGGACCAACGGCGATCCGGCGATCACCCGCTTTCTCGAAAGCCGCGGCCGCGCCGGCGTGCCGCTCTACCTCTGGTACGTCCCAGGGAAGACGCCGGAGGAGCTGCCGCAGCTGCTCACTCCGGCGATGCTCATTTCCCGCGCTCAGGCGGTGAAGCACTAGTCGGCCGACTCCAGACCTTCTTCCCGGCTATCCAGGTTTCGAGGACCTGGGTACGAGCAAGCGAGCGCGGGTCGATGCTGGTGGGATCGCGGTCGACGATGATGAAATCGGCCCATTTGCCTGGGTCCAGCGCACCGAACTTCTGCTCGGCGAAGCCAGCATAGGCGGCCCCGCGGGTATAAGCATGAAGCGCCTGGCCGAGCGTGAGCCGTTCGCTCGGAAGCCAGCCGCCGGGCGGCTGGCCGTTCACATCCTGCCGGCTGATCGCTGCAGACAGGCCCGGGAAAGGGTTCGGCGATTCGACCGGGAAGTCCGTGCCGAACGCAAGCCTTGCGCCCGACTTGAGCACCGACTGCCACGCATAGGCGCCGGCAAGCCGGTTAGGGCCGAGCCGCCGCTCGGCCATCAGCCGGTCGCTGGTCTGATGCGTCGGTTGCATCGATGCGATGATCCCAGCAGGAGCGAGGCGCGGAATGTCGGCAGGATCGACGATCTGGAAATGCTCGATGCGCCAGCGGCGATTCAGGCCGTACTTCTTCGACAATTGTTCGTAGACGGAGATGATCTGGGCATTGGCCGCGTCGCCGATCGCATGGGTCGCGATCTGAAAGCCGGCAGCCGCTGCACGATCGGCGAGTGCCAGAATTTCCGTATCCGAATGGAACTGCAGCCCGCGCGAGTCCGGCTGGTCGGCATAGGGCTGCTTGAGCCAGGCGCCGCGCGAACCGAGCGCGCCATCGGCGAAGAGCTTCACTCCGACCAGGCGCAGGCGATCGTCATACTGCCACTCAGTCGGCCGCAGTTTCGCCTCCGCGGCCTCAGCCGCGGTCATGTAGGTCATCAGCCGGAGCCGGAGCGTTCCCCTGGCCCCGGCGCGGCTGAACGCCTGCCAGTCGGCAAGCGAAGTGCTCATGGACCCGACGCCTGTCACTCCGTCCGCGAGCAGGAGTTCCTGCGCCTTTGCGAGCGCCTGGTCTTCATCGGCGGCGCTGGGCGCTGGCACGGCCTTGCCGATCAATTGCTTCGCTGCATCCACGAACGTGCCGGCGGGATTGCCCTTCGCATCGCGCTCGATTCGCCCGCCCGGCGGATCAACGGTGGCGCTCGTCACGCCGGCAAGCTTAATCGCTGCGCTGTTGGCAACCAGCGCATGGCCATCGACACGCTCGAGCAAGACGGGTCGGTCGCCGACGACTGCATCGAGATCGGCTGCAGTCGGGAATCTCTTCTCCGTCCACAGCTCCTGGTTCCACCCGGCCCCGAGCACCCAGCCGTTCCCCGGATGCCCTGCCGCATACTCGCGCAGCCGCTGCTGCAGTTCGCCGATCGAGTGCGTGCCCGTCACGTCCAGGTGGATGGCGTCGAGGCCCATTTCTACCACGTGGCCATGCGCATCGATCATCCCCGGCAGGACTGTCCTGCCGCCGGCATCGATGATTGCAGCGGCTTTGGGTTGCAGCTCTCCGGCATGCAGCAGCCGTACGACCTTGCCGTCGTCGCCGACGAGCAGGCCCGTGAAATGCTCGATCTTCGAATCCCGAGTGGCCTGGATGCCGTTGGCGTTGCTGATCAGCGTGTCGGGCCAGGCAGGGGCGGCGATGAGCGCCGAAAGCGCGAGGAGATGTTTGCGCATGTGGCCAAGGCTTAGCATTGTTTGGGGGGAGGGGAACGGGTAGGCCACGCGCCCATGCTTCAGACCTCTCCCTTGCAGCCGCCGACGATCGACGACATCCGTGCCGCTGCAAAGCGCATCCAAGGCGCGGTGGTCCGAACGCCGATGCTGGTCAGCAGGACCCTGTCGGAGATCATTGGCGCCGAAGTCTGGCTGAAGTTCGAGAATTTGCAGTTCACCGCCGCCTACAAGGAGCGCGGCGCACTCAACAAATTGCTTCAGCTGTCGCCCGAGGAGCGGGCGCGGGGCGTCATCGCGGCGTCTGCCGGCAATCATGCGCAGGCGGTCGCCTATCACGCACGGCGGCTCGGCATTCCGGCGACCATCGTCATGCCGGAGCCGACGCCGACGGTGAAGGTGACCCAGACCGAGGGGCACGGTGCGAAGGTCGTCCTTCACGGCAGGTTCGTCGATGACGCGTTCGCGAAGGCCCGCGAGCTCGCGCTCGAGAACGGCTATATATTCGTCCACGCTTTCGATGATCCCCAGGTTATCGCGGGTGCGGGGACTGTCGGACTTGAGATGCTCGAAGAAGCGCCCGGCCTCGACACGATCGTAGTCCCGATCGGCGGCGGCGGTCTCATGTCCGGTATCGCCATCGCTGCACGCGCAGTGAAGCCCGACATCGAACTGATCGGAGTCGAGGCTGAGCTCTATCCCTCGATGAAATGTGCAATCCAGGGCTGCCACATGCCCTTGGGCGGCGACACGCTTGCCGAAGGTATTGCAGTCAAGCAGCCAGGCGAGCTCACTTCGCGAATCCTCAAGGAATATGCCAACGACGTCGTGCTCGCGTCCGAACGGGACCTCGAGCGAGCCGTTGCCATGCTCGTCGGTATCGAAAAGACGGTGGTCGAAGGTGCAGGCGCGGCTGGTCTTGCAGCGATGCTCGGCGACGCTGAACGTTTCAAGGGCAAGAAGGTCGCTACTCTGCTGTGCGGCGGCAATATCGACACGCACCTTCTCGCTTATGTTTTGGTCCGCGATCTCGCCCGCCAGGGCCGCATGGCGCGCTTGCGGATCAACGCTCATGATCGGCCCGGAGCGCTCGCATCTATCGCTGCCTGCTGCCAGCAGGCGAGCGTCAACATCATCGAAATCAACCACAGCCGCATATTCACGAGGCTGCCGGCGAAGGACACGGTGATCGAGGTGGAATGCGAAGCGCGCGATCCTCAGTCGATCGATCAGTGCATAGTGCTTCTCGAAGCTGCCGGTTTCAGGGTCGAGCGCGCCTCTCTCGACTGAATTGCTGTCCCTTGGCGGGACATTGTCGAGCTTCCGTCGAAAATGACGCGTCCAAACTCTTTTCTTCGACGTTTACCAGTCGCATAAAGAGTAGCGTAACAATTGAGTGAGGTCGCGGGTGAGCGCACCCTTCCGCTTCCCGAAGTTCTTCGTCACGAACCCCAGCCCGTGTCCCTATCTGCCGGGCAAGGTCGAGCGCAAGGTCTTCACCGAGCTGAGCGGCCGCCATGCCAGCGAACTCAATGAGGCGCTCGGGCGCATCGGTTTCCGCAGAAGCCAGTCGGTCGCTTACCGACCGAGCTGCATCGATTGCTCTGCCTGCGTTTCGGTCAGAGTGCTGGCTGCGGAATTCGAACCGACCGCGACTCAGCGCAAGCTTCTTCGCCGCCACGGCGAGCTCGAGGTCAGCGCCTGCAAGCCTTGGACGACCGACGAGCAGTATCAACTTCTTCGCCGCTATCTCGCTGCACGCCACCCCGGCGGTGGCATGGCCGAGATGGACGAAAGCGACTTTGCCGACATGGTCGAGCAGACTCCCGTCCGCACCTATGTCATCGAATATCGGGAACCATCGGCCGGCGGCCGTCCGGGCAAGCTCGTCGGTGCCTGCCTCAGCGATCAGCAGAGTGACGGCCTGTCGATGATCTACAGCTTCTTCGATGTCGGGCCCGACGCGCGCAAGGGACTTGGGACCTTCATCATCCTCGACCATATCGTTCGCGCAGCCCGCGCGGGCTTGCCCTACGTCTATCTCGGCTATTGGGTCGAGGGCTCGAGCCGGATGGCTTACAAGACGAGTTTCAGGCCGCTGGAACGCCTCGGCCGCGACGGCTGGCGGCGGATGGATGAAGTCCAGGGCGACATGTCGCTCAACGAACCGCTCGCCCTGCCGACTCGCCGCGACCGGCGTCGGCTGCTGATCGACGCTTAGACTTTCAGGACCCTGCTGCGAGGCCGCATTGAAAAGGCGGAGCCTTGCGGCTCCGCCTTTCCCCCGTTGCCCCCGTGTGAACCTCTAGGCGACCGCGGCCTGCGGCTGGGTCTCCTCGCCCTCGTCGGCATCGCGCAGGACATAGCCCCGGCCCCAGACGGTTTCGATGTAATTGGCGCCGCCGCAAGCAAGGCTCAGCTTCTTGCGCAGCTTGCAGATGAAGACGTCGATGATCTTGAGCTCGGGCTCGTCCATTCCGCCGTAGAGATGGTTGAGGAACATTTCCTTGGTCAGCGTCGTGCCCTTGCGGAGCGAAAGCAGCTCCAGCATCGCATATTCCTTGCCCGTCAGGTGCACGCGCGCACCGTCCACCTCGACGGTCTTCGCGTCGAGATTCACTGCGAGCTTGCCGGTGCGGATGACCGATTGCGAATGTCCCTTTGAGCGACGGACGATCGCATGGATTCGGGCGACCAGCTCGTCGCGATGGAACGGCTTGGTCACATAATCGTCGGCGCCGAAGCCGAGCGCGCGAACCTTGCTGTCCATTTCACCAATACCGGAAAGAATCAGGACGGGTGTCGAAACCTTGGCGGTACGAAGCTTCTTGAGCACGTCATAGCCGTGCATGTCGGGCAGGTTGAGGTCGAGAAGGATGATGTCGTAATCGTAGAGCTTGCCGAGATCGAGGCCTTCCTCCCCGAGGTCGGTCGTATAGACGTTGAAGCCCTCCGTGCCGAGCATCAGCTCGATGCTCTTGGCCGTCGTCGGCTCGTCTTCGATCAACAACACGCGCATTGCTGGTCCCCCCGTCCCGGGCCGAGAGCGTAAATCGCCCTTAACGGCCTTGAAGCGTCCATTAACCATTCGAGATCTGAAGGGAAAAGGTTAATATTTCCTAACATGCTGGATTCCTTTGATTCGTTGCAAAGGAGTCACAAGATCATCCACCGCAGGCACTTGCCTAAGGTGGCCCGCGGCTCGCATTGGCGAGCAAATGCCGCTCTCCGACCGTATCCTGTACATCGATGCCGAAGCGATCGTGCTCGACAAGCCCGCGGGGCTGCCGGTCGATTCGCCGCGCCGCGGCGGGGAGTCTCTGGCAGCAAGGATCGACGAGCTGAAGTGCGGCTTCAGGCGGCCGCCGACGCCGATGCACCGGCTCGACACCGATACCAGCGGCTGCCTTCTGCTCGCGCGCACGGCAAGGGCGCGCGCAGCATTCCAACAGGCGTTCGAGGCTCGCGCGGTCGAAAAATATTATCTTGCGATCGTCGGCGCCGAGATTGCGGATGAAGAGGGAACGATCGATATTCCGCTTTCGAAAACGTCCAGCGCCCGGGCCGGATGGAAGATGATCGCAGACAGACATGGCCTCACAGCAACAACGCTCTGGCGGCGCCTTTGTATTCGTAATGGCTCGACTTTGGTCGAGTTTCAGCCGCTGACAGGGCGTACGCACCAGATTCGCGCGCATGCGCGCGAGGCTTTCGGGCGCGGCATCGTGGGCGACCGCGTCTATGGCATTCCCGGCGGTCCCATGCTTCTCCACGCCTCGCACCTCATCGTGCCGCGTTCCGGCAAGCCGGCGATCGACACGAAGGCGCCTTTGCCCGACTATTTCGGAGAGTGGCGCGATGCGAGCTGAGGACGTCATTCTGCCCGAAGGCGCATTAAGCGAAACTTTTCTCGCGGCTACCGGGCCCGGCGGACAGAATGTCAACAAGGTGGCGACTGCAGTCCAGCTGCGCGTGGACGTGTTCGGGCTGGGCCTTCATCCCGATGCCTACGAGCGGCTGAAGCGCATTGCCGGAACGCGGATCACCAGCGCTGGTGAGCTCATCATCACTGCCCGGCGGTACCGGACCCAGGAGGCAAACCGCACTGACGCTCGGCGACGGCTGGCGGAAATGATCGCGGCCGCCCATATCGCGCCGCGCAAACGAAAGCCGACGCGGCCGAGCCGGGCAGCAAAGGCTCAGCGCGTGGACAAGAAGCGCAAGCGCAGCGCGGTCAAGCAGTCGCGCGGAAAGGTGACATTCGATTGACCTACGACTTCAGGATCGACGCGGCCGACAAAGCGACGCTCTATCGCGATCTTGCATCAGCGCTCGAAGGGCTCGTAGCCGGCGAGAGCGACGCGATAGCGAATATGGCGAACGCCTCGGCACTCATTTTCGAAACCTTGCCCGAGGTGAACTGGGTCGGCTTTTACCGGAATGTCGCCGGCGAGCTGGTGCTCGGGCCGTTCCAGGGACGGCCAGCATGCATCCGCATCCCGATGGGCTCGGGAGTCTGTGGAGTCGCTGCCCAAACCCGGCAGATCCAGCGCGTCGAGGATGTCCATGCCTTTCCCGGCCATATTGCTTGTGATTCAGCATCGAACAGCGAGATCGTGGTTCCGCTGATCCGCGACGGCGAGCTGCTGGGAGTGCTCGACATCGACAGCCCCAGGACTGCAAGGTTTACCCGAGAAGATGAAGCGGGGCTGGCGCGGCTGGCGGAGATTCTGGCGCGAGCTGTTTAGCTGAGCTGCTCCAGCCGCTCGTCGCTGAGCGAGCCCGGTATGATCATTACCGGGCAGGGCAGGTTGCCGGCATCGCCGTCGGTGAAATGATCGACGAGCGGGCCAGGATGGCCGCTTGGAGCCGCACCGAGCACGAGCGCGTGGACGTCCTCGCGTTCGCCGATGAAATCGCGAACGACATCGATCGGACTGCCCTGCCGGACGCCGATTGCTGCCTCGACTCCGCTTTCGTCGAGAATTTCTCCGACCGACGAGCTGACGACGCCCTCGATTCGAAGTCGCTGCTCTTCCTCGATTGCCGCCTGGACTCCGCCGAACTGCACGAAATCCTGCGGCTCGGCGATTCCGAGCACTTCGATGCGGCCGCCGGTCTTTGCAGCACGACGGGCCGCAAAACGCAGTGCGACCCGTGATTCGGCGCTGTCGTCGACCACCACCAGATAGGTGCGCTTCAGGTCGCTCTCCCCCATGTGCGGCAACTGCTGCTGTAAACCGTGCCGAAGCGCAAGCCACCGACTAGAGTTTCGGCGCAGACTTGACCGCGCCCGTCGCATTGGCTTTGAGCCGCGCGAGCTTTCCTTCCACGGACACAACCTCATGCCCATCGAACTCAAGATGCCCGCGCTTTCCCCCACCATGGAGGAGGGCACGCTCGCAAAATGGCTGGTGAAGGAGGGCGACAAGGTCGAGTCCGGCGACATTCTCGCCGAGATCGAAACCGACAAAGCGACGATGGAGTTCGAAGCCGTCGATGAGGGCACCGTCGCCAAGATCCTCGTGCCCGAGGGCAGCGAAGGGGTGAAGGTCGGCGCGCCGATTGCGATTCTCGCCGGCGAGGGTGAGGATGCATCGGCTGCTGCAAGCGCGCCGCCCAAGGCGGATACTGCGCCGCCGGCCCCGCCGAAGGCGCCAACTCCGCCCAAGCCGGACGAAACTCCGAAAGCACCTGCGGCTCCGCCGGCTCCGGCAGCGCAAGCGACACCAGCGCCGCCGCGCGCCGAAGGAGAAAGGGTCAAGGCTTCGCCGCTCGCACGCAAGCTCGCCCAGGCGCAGAACATCGATCTGTCGTCGATTCAGGGCACCGGCCCTGGCGGCCGCATCGTTCGCGCGGACGTCGACACGGCCGCGGGCCGCACCCCGGCTGCGGCGCCCGCGGTAGCCGGCGCTCCCGCCGCGCCTGCGCCCGCGCTCGCCACCCATCTCGTCATGCCGGGCCCGATCGAGCAGGCGATCCCGCATGAGGCCGTCAAGCTTTCGAACATCCGCAAGACCATCGCTCGCCGCCTCAGCGAAGCGAAGCAGCAGGTCCCGCACATCTATCTGACCGTCGACATCCAGCTTGACGCGCTGCTGAAGCTCCGCGGCGAATTGAATGCCGGGCTCGCCGGCCGCAACGTCAAGCTCAGCGTCAACGACCTTTTGATCAAGGCGCTCGCCCAGGCGCTGATCGAGGTTCCGGAATGCAACGTGGCCTTCGCCGGCGACCAGATGCTGAAGTACAAGCGCGCCGACATATCGGTCGCAGTGTCGATCCCTGCCGGCCTTATCACTCCGATCATCGTCGACGCCGGAAGCAAGAGCGTCTCCGCAATCTCGACCGAAATGAAGGAACTCGCGGCACAGGCGCGGGACGGCAAGCTGCAGCCTGAGCAATATCAGGGCGGCACCGCGTCGATCTCGAACATGGGCATGTTCGGGATCAAGCAGTTCGAGGCGGTCATCAACCCGCCGCAGGGGATGATCATGGCCATCGGCGCGGGCGAGAAAAGGCCCTATGTGATCAACGACAGCCTGCAGATTGCGACGGTGATGAGCGCGACCGGAAGCTTCGACCACCGGGCAATCGATGGCGCCGACGGCGCAAAGCTGATGAAGGCGTTCAAGGAGCTGGTCGAGAATCCGTTGGGGATGTTGGCTTGAGCCGAGAGGCGGTGATCCGCGTCACCGCAATGCCGTCCGACACCAATCCCTATGGCGGCGTGTTCGGTGGGTGGCTGATGGGCCAGATGGGGCTTGCCTGCGGCTCCTTCGTCTCGCGCCGGACTCGCGGCAAGGCGCTCCTCGTCGCCGCGGACGCGCTGCGGTTCCCCGGCAAGATGGCGGTCGGCGATGAACTCAGCGTCTATGTCGATCTGATGAAGCAGGGCCGCACCTCGCTACGGCTCAAGGCCGAAGCGGTTGGCAGGGCGCGTGACGGCGAAAGCGAAACCATCGTCGCTGAAGGCGAGTTCACCTTCGTCGCCCTGGACGAACAAGGAAAACCGCGAGCCCTCGCGCAAGAGAGTGAAAGCAATGGCTGATTCTTACGACCTCATCGTCCTCGGCTCGGGCCCTGGCGGCTATGTTGCAGCGATCCGCGCAGCGCAGCTGGGCCTCAAGACCGCGATTGTCGAGCGCGAGCTCCTCGGCGGCATCTGCCTCAACTGGGGCTGCATCCCGACCAAGGCGCTGCTGCGCACTGCGGAAGTATTCCACTACCTGCAGCACGCCGATGCCTACGGGCTCAGCAATGAAAAACCCTCGTTCGACCTCAGCAAGGTCGTCGCCCGCAGCCGCGCAGTGGCCAAGCAGCTGAACCAGGGCGTCGCGCACCTGATGAAGAAGAACAAGATCAGTGTCGTGATGGGCGAAGGAAAGCTCGCAGGCAAAGGCCAGCTCTCGGTGAAAGGCGAGGACGGCAAGACGGTCGAGCTCACCGCCAGGCACATCATCATTGCGACCGGCGCGCGGGCGCGCGACCTGCCCTTCGCAAAGGCTGACGGCAAGCGGATCTGGACCTACCGCCATGCGATGACCCCGGGAGAGATGCCGACCGACCTGCTGGTGATCGGCTCGGGAGCGATCGGGATCGAGTTCGCGAGCTTTTACGCCGACCTCGGCGCCAAGGTCACGGTCGTCGAGATGCTCGATCGCCTTGTTCCAGTCGAGGATGCCGAGATCAGCGCACAACTTGCCAAGAGCCTGGCCAAGCAGGGGCTCGCAATCCATGTATCGGCCGGGGTCGAGAGCCTGAAGGCCGATGCGAAGGGCGTTGCGGCAAAGATCAAGACCAGCGACGGGAAGAGCTCCGAGCAGCGCTTCAGCCACGTGATCGTCGCGGTGGGAATCGTTCCCAACAGCGAGAATATCGGCCTTGAGCCCCTCGGCGTGAAAACGACCAAGGGCCATATCGATACCGACCCGTACGGCCGTACGAACGTGGCCGGCCTGTGGGCTATCGGCGATGTGACTGCGCCCCCGTGGCTCGCCCACAAGGCGATGCATGAGGCGGTGACCACCGCGGAAGCCATCGCCAGGGAGCTCGGCAATAAGGACGTCCATCCGCATGCCGCGGACCCGAAGAATATTCCCGGCTGCACTTATTGCCGGCCGCAGATCGCGAGCGTCGGGCTGACCGAGGCCAAGGCCAGGGAAGCGGGCTATCAGGTCAAGGTCGGCAAGTTCCCGGCAATCGGCAACGGCAAGGCGATCGCACTGGGCGAGGTCGAAGGCTTCGTGAAAACCGTGTTCGACGCCAAGACCGGCGAATTGCTCGGCGCGCACATGATCGGCGCCGAAGTGACCGAGCTGATCCAGGGTTACACCGTCGGCAAGACGGCCGAACTGATCGACGAGGATTTCGTTCGGACGATATTCCCGCACCCGACCTTGTCCGAAATGATGCACGAGGCCGTGCTCGCCGCCGACGGGCGCGTGCTGCACATCTGACCGGATCCGCCAAAGCGCGCGCAAATCTTGCAGGCGTCGCGGTTGCGCTCCTGATCGGCGCGGTTGCGGCCTGCTTCTGGCCGGGTGTCGCGATGTACGACACCGTCGCTCAATATGGGCAGGTACTGGGGGCTCCCGTCGACGATTGGCATCCGCCAATCATGGTTCGGCTGTGGCAGCTGCTCCATGGAACCGCGCCAGGCACGACGCCGATGTTTGTGCTGCAGCTTGCGCTTTACGCACTCGGCTTCGCGCTCGTGGTTGCTGCGCTCGCAAGAATAGAGCGTTGGCGCTCCGCGATCGCAGCTGCCGCGCTCCCCCTCTCGCCGCTCCTTCTCGGGTGGCAGATGGTGGTGCTCAAGGATGCGCAAATGGTTGCAGCCCTGATTTGCGCCGTCGGCATTTGGGCGCATCACTTGCTCGCGAACCGGCGGATTTCGGTGCTCCCTGCAATCGCCGTTGCGGCGCTGCTCGCCTACGCAACTCTAGTCCGCGTCAACGGCTTCATCGCAACCGTTCCGTTCGCAATCCTCTTGCTGCCGATGCGCAATCGACCGGCATTGAGCGCTGGAATTGCAGTGGCTGCAGGCGCTGCAATTCTCGGCCTTACGCCGATCATCAACCATCGCCTCCTTGGAGCGGAGCCGAGCGACGTGGCCAAGGCGCAGCCGTTGTTCGACCTCGCGGCAATTGCCGCAGCGACGCCCGCCTCATCGAGCCCGTTTACGCCGGCCGAACGGCTGGAAATCGCACGACGCCATTGCGTCAAAAGCTTCTTTTGGGATCCGCTCGGCGATCCAACAAGCTGCGCCCCGGTAACTCAGCGACTGAGCAGTGAACCGGCCGGGCTGCTCAACACCGAGCTTGCACGCGAGGCTGCACTCCACCCGATCGCTTATGCGCAGCACCGTTTCATGCATTGGAACTCGACCGAACGCTGGCTGGTCGCGCCCGGACTGCCGGACGCAGCGCCGCCTGTGGAGGCGGAGCCGAACAGCCTGGGTCTAGGAACACCGAGCAGCCCGATTGCCGCTGCCTGGCAGGATATTGCTGCCGCAGAAGCCGCAACTCCCCTTGGCTGGCCGATCGTCTGGACGGTCGTTGCCCTGTTCATTCTGCTCCCGGCGCGGCGGCGCCGCGACGAACCTGCTGGTCGCCTTGCACTCGCACTTCTCGCATCCGCGATCGCGCTGGAGTTGAGCTTCCTTGCAATCAGCATCGCATCGGATCTTCGCTACCACCTTTGGCCGATGATCGCCTCTCCGCTCGCGCTGATCCTGCTGAGCGACGACCTGCGCCTGAAGCGGCGCGAATGGATCGCCTGCGGTATCGTCCTGTCGATCATAATTGCAGGCGGGATCATCGAACGAGGTTCATTGCCGCGTGCGCCCGACAGCTATGAGGGCATGATCCATGCGGCGGCTGGATGAACGCCTGGCGCATCGCTACTGGGTCCCGATGATGCGGTGGGTACCGGTTTGAGCGCTCACACGACCAGCACTCGCACGCTTGTCGTCGCGCTCCTCGCGAACCTTGGCATTGCAGCGTCCAAGTTCGCCGCGGCAGCGATCACCGGCTCGTCGGCGATGCTGACCGAGGGCGTCCACAGCATAGTCGACTCGACGAACCAGCTGCTGTTGATGTGGGGCCGCAGGGCGTCTCGAAGGGAGCCCGATGAGCTGCATCCCTTCGGCTATGGTCGCGAGCTCTATTTTTGGAGTTTCGTGGTCGCAGTACTGGTGTTTTCACTCGGCGCCGGCGTCTCGGTCTATGAAGGCATTATCCACATCGCCAACCCTGAGCCTGCGGTTTCGCCTCTGGTGGCTTATGCAGTCCTGCTCGTTGCCTTGTTGCTTGAAGGCTGGTCGACCCTGGAAGCCTTCGCCGATTTCAAAAAGGCCAAGGGCGAGCTCGGCTGGTTCCAGGCGATCCGCCGATCCAAGGACCCGCCGGCGTTCATCGTGCTGCTCGAGAACGGCGCGGCAATGGCGGGAATCGTTGCAGCAGCGATCGGGCTTGTGCTGTCGCAGCTCACCGGCGATCCGTTCTACGACGGCGCGGCCTCGGTCGTGATCGGCACCATCCTCGGCGTAACGGCAATTCTGCTCGCCTATGAGTCCAAAGGCCTGCTGATCGGCGAAGCGGCTGATCCGGCGCTCGTGGACGAGCTGCGTTCGCTCGCCTGCGGCTGCAGCGGGGTTGTCGGCGTCGGCGACATTCTCACCATCCACTCCGCTCCCGACGTGATCACTGCGATGCTCAACGTCGACTTCGACAATGGAATCACCGCCGGCGAGGTCGAAAGCATCGTCCGACAAATCGAGGAACGGGCCGGCGAGCGTTGGCCGCATGTCCGTCGGCTGTTCGTTCGTCCAATGGACGGCGCGGCCGAGCGCCGCAGCTACTGAGGGGCCTGTCTTTCGCTCAGCCGATTACCCTGACGCCATTCTGTGCCCATTCTTGGTCCACGTCGACATCGAGCTCCGCCCAGTCCTCGCGCGTCCTGCACTCAATGGTTTCGATGTGGCTGCCGGTCGCAGGGTCCACGCGCAGGCAGTATCGCGTGGTTGCAGTCCCCGGCGGGGCAGCGGTCGGCGTCGATCCGCCGCTCGCCGGGGTCGACGGCAAAGTCGCTGCGATCAAGCTTAGTGCGACGAGCAAGTGAGCCATGTGGTACCTCCCTTGGCCAGCCTCCCGATCTTACCGCCGCTCGTAGGTTCCTACCAGCTCGCCCTGGGCGATCGCATGCTTCAGGGCCGCATTTTCCACATCGGCGACCGTGCTTCTTGCACTCAGATCGAGCTTGTCGACGTCGAGCGCGAACAGCTTGAAGTGATAATGATGGGGGCCGTGCCCCTTGGGTGGGCACGGGCCGCCATAGCCTGGCTTGCCGAAATCGTTGCTGACTTCGCTTCCGACCCGCTGGCTGCCGCCGATCGAGCGCGCACCCGCTGGAATATCGTACACGCCCCAATGGCGGAAGGTGCCGCTCGGTGCGTCCGGATCGTCGATGACCAAGGCGAAGCTCCTGGTGCCCGGCGGCGGGTCGCCCCAGCTGAGCGACGGGGTCCGGTCGGCGCCGTCGCACGTATATTGCGCTGGAATCGTCTGTCCGTTCTCGAACGCATCGCTGCTGAGCTTGAGCTTCGTGAGGCTGGCGTTCTCCACTGCTGCTCCTCCATTCAAGTCATTGCTCGCCTGATTGCGCGCGCCGCAGCTCGCAAGCGCGACGAGCGCCACGGCCGGTGCAAATTTGGCAATTGGGCGAGTCATTGCTGCGCCTCCTGGGGCAAGCGATGGACGAACGAGCCGTCGCTGCGATCCGTTCCTCATGCCCTGCCGCGCTTGTAGAACGGGCCGACCGCGCGTTCGCGACACAGCGTACCTGCCGCGGTGTTTGGGCTCAGACACATATGAGATGCGAGACTTGAGAATGAATCGGGGGT
>CBJLMA010000048.1:0-18113 GCA_966424035.1 uncultured Sphingomonas sp.
CGGGAGTTCGGCGCCGAAAACGGACAATTCGCGTCCAAGTAGCATTGGTGGAGAAGCTTGCGTGGAGCCTTGGGTGAACTCCGTCTTCGAGCGGGAGCCAAGCCCTGCCAACACCATCCTGCACCTAAGATGAGCCCAGATCAGCCATCCGGCGATCCGAGCCTGCAACTCGGACCGATGCTGTCGCGGCGATTCAGCGCCTATGGCGCCGACCCAAAGCGAAGCATTTTACAGCTCGTCACCACCGCGGCGCCGTTTATCGGGTTGCTGGCGTTCATGGCATGGGCATCGCACGACCACTACTGGCTAACACTGCTACTGGCGATTCCGACGGCCGGACTTCTCGTCCGGCTTTTCATCATTCAACACGACTGCGGTCACGGTTCGTTTTTCAAATCACGGGCCGTCAATGATTTCGTCGGTCGCGTGCTCAGCGTGCTGACGCTGACTCCCTACTATAGCTGGAGGCGAGGTCATGCCGCCCACCATGCCTCAACGGGCAACCTTGACCGCCGTGGGCGCGGGGACGTCGAGACTCTGACGGTTGCCGAATACCAAGCCTGGGGACCGCTCAGAAAGCTCGCTTATAGGCTCTACCGCAATCCTCTCGTGATGGTCCTGCTGGGTGCGCCGATCAACTTCATTCTGCTGCAGAGATTACCGCTGGGTCATGCTTTGCGGGACCATCGATCACGCCGCAGCATTCTCTTGCTGGATCTGACGTTGCTCGTGGTGTTTGGTCTTCCTTGCGCACTCTTCGGCGTCCTTCCGGTCTTCGGGACCTATTTCCCCGTAATGGTCATTGCTTCGTGGGTCGGAAACTGGCTGTTTTATGTGCAGCATCAGTTCGAAGGGGCGCATTGGGAGCGCGAGGGTGATTGGAATTTCCACGTCGCGGCCCTGCACGGCAGCTCATATTTCAAGCTTCCACCGATATTGCAGTGGTTTTCGGGGAACATCGGCCTGCACCATGTGCATCACTTGTGCAGCCGAGTGCCCAACTACCGCCTTCAGGCCTGTCTCGACGCCGCTCCCGAATTGGACCTCGTAGCCAGGCTCATAACCCTGCGTGAAAGCGTCGGATGCTGGCGCCTGGCACTTTGGGACGAGCGCCGTCGCGTGTTGGTCGGCTTTCGCGATCTTACGCGCCGGACCGATTAGCGTAGGGGCGCAGGTAGGGGCGTGGCTAATGTGCGGGTCCCACCCAAATCCTGCCGTTGGCCAGCGACTTCCTTGCGAGTGAGTTTATCTCGCCAGAGCCCACCGACGCGTGAGCGCCTCCTAGCCCAAGCGGCGACGATTGCTGCGCACGCGTTTGCCGAAAACGCCGAGGGTCTCGCGCGTCGCAGCCTCGGGGCCGGTTAGCCGCCCTGCCGCGAAGGCGCCCGCCAATTCGAACCCTGCCTCCACCTTTTCAATGACCATCCGATTGAACTCCCGCGAGGCGGCCGGCCCGCCGTGCGCAATCCGCCAAGAGCGGAGCGCGACGACCATGCCGGCGTCGGCCCACAGCCGGTAGGCGTCGACCATCAGGTTGGTCCAGTCAGGAGTTGGGTTGCGACGAGGCATAGCGATCCTAGAGCTGGGGCGATCGATGGCAAACTCGCGGACGGCTCGGGGTCGACCGCTCAGCTTTCGCCGGCTGCCCGGTCGTACAAATCGGAAAGGACGCGCACCGGAACCGGCGTATTTCGCCGGATGAACTGTTCCGCCTCCCGCATGGTAGCGAATCTTGGCTCGGTGCCGGGCAAGACGGCGGGGAGCATCATGACCTTATAGGGCAGGTTGCTGCCGGTGGTACGGACGACGCGGCCCGAGATGTGACCGTTATACATTGTCGAGGTTCACGGCGCAGCGCCGGCCACCGCTGGTGCCAAGGTAGTAAGTAAGCCGCTGCCCAACGACAGGGGCAAGGTTGGGCTTCTGGTAAATTCCGTTTAGCTCAAAGAGCAAATATTCGCCGCCGCTATCAGCTTCGATCGTCCCGCGACCTCTTGTCTGGTCGAAAGACTTCACTGTTCCCTGGTGTATCATCACGGCCTCCATCTTTCCGCGGCGTCTGGATTTCCGCGGGACGGCTAAGAGGCGTAAAGATGGAAAGAAGCGCGCCGAAGCGCTCAAGACCGTCAATGCCGACTGGTAGCGGGTCACCATCTACGTGTTCATCGGTCAACAGGCAATGAACGGCCCAGTGATTTAGAGACCGTTGGGTGGACGGCTCCTAACGGCACCGCAATTTCCGTTCAGCCCGAAAGCCAAATATCATCCGGCGGGCGCCACTCCAGAAATGCTGTTCGCGCTTCGCAGCGATCTCGGCATTTCAGCATGCCTCTCTCGCCTCGCTGCATACCTCCGGCGATCCACGCCCCGATCAGAATGCGATCATAAGATCGCATCCGTCCGCCTCGCTGCAAACCGGTTCGATCGTGTCGATTGACCTTTTCCTTGCTCCGGTTGCTGCGAAGCAAGTAAATGGCGGGGAAATTGCGGGGTTGTCGCCGCATGTCGCATATATTCGTGTCTTATGCTCGTTCGACAGAGCCGCAGGCCCACAGGATCGCGGATGCGCTGCGCTCGGCCGGCTACGAGGTGTGGCGAGATGACGAAATCCCCGCGAACCGCGCTTACAGTGAGGTGATCGAAGAGCGACTGACCAGTGCGAAAGCAGTCATTGTCGTCTGGTCGGCAGAAGCAGCCAAGTCGCACTGGGTGCGAGCCGAGGCAGACAAAGCGCGCGAGGCATGCACACTCATCCAGGCCACCGTCGACGGTACTCTGCCGCCAATGCCGTTCAACCAGATCCAGTGCAGCGACCTGTCTGGATGGAGCGGTGACACTGACTCCGAGAAATGGAAGAAGCTGGAAAGCGCCGTCGCGGCCCTGGCCGGCAAAGGAGAGAGCGCTTCGCGCAAGAGTGCCGATCAGGAACGGCGCTTCTCAATCTGCGTCCTGCCATTCATCAACATGAGCGGCGATCCGGAGCAGGATTATTTTAGCGACGGGATTACTGAGGACATCATCACTGACCTCTCGCAGATTTCCGCCCTCTCGGTGGTTGCCCGAAACACTTCCTTCAGCTTCAAGGGTTCTTCCCAGCACGTCACGAAAATTGCGCGCGAGCTCAACGTCACGCATGTTCTCGAAGGAAGCGTGCGAAAGGCGGGCAGCCGCGTCCGAATCAATGCACAGCTGATCGACGGCGTGGCAGGCGACCATATCTGGGCACAGCGGTATGACCGGGACCTCACTGATATTTTCGCCATCCAGGACGAGATCTCCAAGGCGATCGTCGACTCACTCCAGCTGAAACTCCTGCCGAAGGAGAAGAAGGCTCTTGAACAGCGCGGCACTTCAAGCGCCGATGCTTACAACCTCTACTTGATGGCACGCGAGTTGTGGATCACCGGCAGCTTCGGCGACATCCGTCGAGACGAGACTATCGTCCGCATCTGCAAACAGGCGACAACCATCGACCCGAAATATGCCAAGGCTTGGGCCCTGATGGCGCTCGCGCAGACGGAGCTGCGATTCTGGCACGAAAAAGAGGAGGACGCGCTCTCCACCGCCGAGCGGGCACTGACGATCGATCCGGACGTTCCCGAGGCCCATTGCGTGCGCGCGCGCTACCTGAGCGAGCAGGAGCGTTTTGACGAAGCCAACGAGCAGATTGAGATCGCTCTCCGGTTGGACCCCGACTCCTGGGAAGTGAACAGGGAGGCGGCGCGGTTGATGTTCCGGGAGGGTCGTCTGAAGGAGGCGACGACGTATTTCGACAGGGCGGTCCAGTTGATGGATACCGACTATGCCGACGCTAACATGCTCCTGTGCTGTTATTCTGCACTCGGTGATAAACACGGTGAACAGCGGGCGGCACGGATTGCGCTTGAACGCTCCGAGGCGGCAGTATCAAAAGAACCAACGAACGGAGCCGCGCTTGCCGTAGGCGCGACTGCTCTGGCCGCTCTCGGCCAGAATGAACGGGCGGCCGAATGGATTCAGAGGGCGCTCCTGGTCGCGCCCGACAATCTTACTATGCGCTATAATCTTGGCTGCCTTTATTCGGCACATCTTCACGACGTCGACGCGGCGGTAGGGGTCCTTGGGCCATTCTTCGAAAGAATACAAAGCCACTCGCACGTTACGCACGGGGACGTGGACCCCGACCTCAATCCGTTGCGCGCGGACCCCCGCTTCATCAAGATGGTTGCCGACGCGAAAGCGAGACTTGGCGCGGTCACCGAGACCGCTGCTGCTCAATAGAGGAATTTTGCGCGCTCGCGCAGCTCATAGTGCCGCCTCGCGGTAGTGAAAGTAAGAGAAGTCTGCCGGCATATTCGCTCCCGAAACATCGAAGCATGCCATTCCGACAAATGCCCCTGTGAAATTTGGCAATCCGGGTAGGGTCGCTTCGTCCGAAAGAATGCTTGCGTCGAACAACTGGGGCACGGTGCACCAGTCTGCAGATCCATGCGGCCGATAGGCAAATCGCGCAGCCTCATGGTCTATTTCGACCCGGAGCCCCACTGGTCCCGATCGGATCGCGACGGGTTCCGTGATGAGGCTGCAACCCCCTTCTTGCGGCATCGCTGACAGGACCTGGACCTGGCGCCCGCCATTGTCGTCAGCAGTAATCTGCAAAAAGTGGAACTTGGTGGCGTTGTAATAGCAGATCAGCCCGGCCGCCTGCTGGAAGTTGGAAGGGGTGACTTCGACGGATGTCTCCGCCGAATATCGAAAAGCCTGCTGCCGTCGAGCGACCAACGACTGCGTAAACCGGCTTCCGATGCTCTCACGGCCGTAGAGACGGAGGTAGCCGGGCCGATCGGTCAGGCTGAACAGATGCTCGGGGTACGGGGTGCGCAGCCACTGGAAGGCTTGAGGTAGTTGATTCGTGTCGAACTCGTACCGCGCATCGACCGGGACGCGGACGCTGGCCTCGCCGCCCGCTTCGACCTCAAGCACCGGCATGCCACTCCCGTCCATCGTCCTTAGCCATCCATCCTCCCCCCATCGCATAGGCTGGATCGCCGTCTCGCGTCCCAACACGCAGCGATCACTGCGTTCCAACGGACGTCCGCACAAATAGACCATCCATGTATCGCCTGAGGGTGTGTCGACGAGGTCGCCGTGCCCGGCTCGGGCCAGCGGCGCCTTGAGCTTGCCGCGAGACGTCAGCACCGATCCGTCGGGATGGATCTCATACGGCCCGAGCAGCGAGCGAGAACGCGCCATGACCACCGCATGGTTCCTTTCGGTACCCCCCTCTGCCACGAGCAGATGGTACCAACCGTCGCGCTTGTAGAGATGCGGACCCTCGGTGAACCCGAGCGGTGTCCCCTCGAAAATGAGGTGCCGGTCACCAAGCAACTTACCCGTCGCAAGCTGGATTTCCTGCAGCACTACGCCGGCGAAGCGGCGACGCCCCGGCCGGTGGTCCCAAAGCATGTTGAGCAGCCAGCTTCGCCCGTCCTCGTCGTGGAACAGCGCGGGATCGAAGCCGCTGCTGTTCAGGTGGACGGGATCGGACCACTCACCGTCGATCCGATCGGCCCAGACCCAATAATTGTGGAAATCACGAAAGGATGCGCCAGTGGCGCCGTCCACCGTCGTCCGGCCATAGCGCTTTACGTCGGTGTAAATGAGGTGGAAACGGCCGTTTGCGTAGCTGAGATCCGGTGCCCAGACGCCGCAGGAATCCGGATTTCCGCGCATGTCGATCTGGCTCGGGCGGGTGAGCGGACGGCCGATCAAACGCCAGTTCGCCAAGTCGCGGGAATGGTGGATCTGAACGCCGGGGAACCATTCAAAGGTGGACGTGGCGATGTAATAATCCTCCCCCACCCGCACGATTGACGGATCCGGGTTGAGACCGCGAAGAATGGGATTTCGGATGGTCATTGGGACTTTCTTATGAGCGTCCAAAGCAACAGCGCGCCGACGAGATCGACGACGCCCAGTAGAATGAAGAAGGGCTGGTAGCCGACGCGATCGACCATCGAACCCAGCACGAGGGTGAAAACGAGGACGCCGAGGTTCGCAGCCAGTCCCGCAACGCCGGTGGCGGTTCCAACTTCATCCTGCCGGAACAGGTCGGACGACATGGTGATTGCACTGACTGACAAGGTTTGATGGGCGAAGCCGCCAAGACACAAAAGAGCCACTGCAAGAACCGCGCTTTGCACGACGCCTACGAACATCATTCCGGTCATCAGCAGAGCACCGACGGTGAAAGCGGCCCTGCGCGCGTCGACCAGCCCGAGCCCGCGCCGCTGCAGCAACGCAGCGACTGCCGGCCCGAACAAGCAGCCGAGGTCCGCCGCCAGAAACGGAAGCCACGCGAACAGCGCGATCTGCTTGAGATCGAAATGCCGGATCTTCGTGAGGTAGAGCGGCATCCACAGCGACAGCATCCCCCACACCGGGTCGGCGAGGAAGCGCGCCGACGCAATCGCCCACAGCTCGCGCCGCTGCAGCAGCAGCTTTAGCAAGGGCCTGCCCCGCGCCCCTGTCAGCTGAGGCTCCTGGCCCGAGGTGATGAGCTGGCGCTCCTCCTCGTGAATCGCACGGTGTTGAGAGGGCGGCGCGTACCACAGCAGCCACGGGATGAGCCAAAGGAGGCCGAGCGCGCCGGTGACGAGAAAGGCGAGACGCCAATCGCCGTTGTAGATCGACCAGGCGACTAAAGGGGGAGCGAATAAGGCTCCGAACGACGCGCCGATGTTGTAGATTCCGCCGGCGAGGCCTCGCTCACGGGCAGGAAACCATTGCGCCACGACTTTCATGCCGGAAGGCTGCGCGGCCCCTTCGACCAGCCCGAGACATCCGCGCAGTCCAGCAAAGCCCAGCCATCCAGTCGCAAGCCCATGCGCCATGGTGAGGAAAGACCAGGCGCCGACGAACAGCGCGAGTCCAAGCTTCAATCCGATCACGTCCAGCGCGTATCCGCAGACGGGCTGAAACATGATGCCGAGCTGGAATGCACCCGTGATCCAGGAATATTGGGCGTTCGAGATGGTCTGCTCGGCCATGATTGTCGGAGCGGCGACCCCGAGGATCGCGCGGCTGAGATAGTTCAGCACCATCGCCCCAACGAACAGGGCGATCATGGTCCAGCGAACGGATCGAAACCTTCCCACATCCCCCTCCACCGTTCGGTAACGTTAACATCCTCTCGAACCCGAATCCAGCAGGTGTGAGTACGCGCCTCGCCACCCCTTCTTTGCCCCTGTACGGTCCCCAGCCCCGCTATAGACGGCCATTGCCGCGCCAAGGTGATTGGCAAATCGATCGCACCTTTTCCACTCTAAAACTGGCAGTTGCGCAAGCATAAAGGGGCCGTGCCCCGCCGGGCTAGTTGAGCGCCTGGCAATGGAGCGCGCAGTCCGACGGCAAGATTCAGATTGACCAACGTGGAGCGTGCAGATATTTTTGTTAACGTTAACGTCACGCCAGCACCGGCCTGATTGTGATTTTTACGGTGCTGAGAATGGGGCGAAGCAAAGTCGCGAACCAACGCGCAACTGGAGGGGGTACAAGAAGATGGCGGCTGTCTCGCACGCTCGATTTGGCTCGGACGAGCTCGCAAACGGCTTCAGCTTTCCGCATATTGGAAGCGCAATCGAGGCCCGAGGCGCACAACTGTTGCGCAAGGCCAGTCTGATTGCCTTGGGATGTTCAATCACTGCTCAGCCAGCCATGGCGCAATCGACGCCTGGGGCGCAGGGCACCGCGCAAACGCCACCCGCGAATGTCCCCGCGACCGGCGCCGCGCGACCATCGGCGCCGCCAGTCGACAACGAGGAGATCCGGATTACCGGTTCTCGCATCATCACCACGAACCTGAAATCGCCAACGCCGGTGACGGCAGTGAGTGCTGCCGAATTGGCAAAGACGACGCCGAGCGACATTCCTGACGCGCTCAACAAACTCCCGCAGATCATCGGCGGCAACACGCCTCGTTCCCAAGGCAACGGCAGCTTCAACAATGGCGGCAACACGCTCTCGCTGCGGAATTTCGGCCCACAGCGCACACTGGTGCTGCTCGACGGCCACCGGGTGCCGCCGTCCAACCAGAACGGAACGGTCAACGTCGACACGCTACCCACGATGCTGGTGAGCCGAGTTGAGATCGTCACCGGCGGTGCTTCGGCCATTTATGGTTCCGACGCAGTCGCGGGCGTGGTCAATTTCATTCTCGACAAGAAATTCACTGGCCTCTTGGTCAAGGCCGACGTCGGTGAATCGAAATATGGCGACGGCAAGGAACTCCAGCTCGGTGCCTCCTGGGGCACGGACTTGTTCGGGGGACGCGGCCACTTCGAGACGGCCGCGCGCTATCGCCGGCAGGCGAAAATCCCGATGAATGCGCGGCCTTATGGCGCGAATGGCCAAGCATGGCTGCTTACCGGAAACGGCAAGCCCGACAACCCGTTCGTGAACACGCCTTACGCTCGAGTCATCAACGCTGCCGAGCTGGGCACCATCAATTGCGGCACTGCCTGCCCCGTCAATGGCTACACGTTCAACTCGCCTGGCGTACCTAGCCCCCTGGTCCACGGCATTCCAACCGGGACCCGCAACCTCGAATCGGGGGGCGACGGCGGGTGGGTTCCATTCGGCACCTTCCGTTCCGGCGTCGACATGAAGGACTGGTTCGGCCGCTTCAGTTATGACGTGACCGACCACATCAATGCCTATCTGCAGGGCAGCTGGGCTGAATCGCGCGACCGGTCGAACTGGATCAACTGGGTGGTCAGCCCCTCAGCCAACCGTCCCAACACGCTGTTCGCCAACAATCCTTTCTTGCCGCCTGCGACTCAAGTCTTGTTGGGAGCGAACATCGTTTGCGGCACGCCCGCGGCCGTGGGCTGGCGTTGCCTGCCTCCGGTCCCGGCGACCTCTCCGCAGACGGGAACCACGCCCCCGCCGCCCCCGACAACGCCCTTCTTTTCCGATCCGTCTTCGGTCTGGAACAAAGTCGGCGGAGAGAATGTCGACAAGAACAATCGACTGTACAGAACCGAAGGTGACCAGCGCAACATCGACATAGAGACAGGACTGACCGGCGCTCTGGGCAGCTTGGAGTGGGACGTCTTCTACTCTCACGGGCAGAGCCGAACGAAAGTCGTCAACCCGAACAACACCGACAACGCCAAATATCTTGCATCCTTGGATGCGGTCATTGCGCCTCCCGGGACGAAGGTGAACGGTACGGACGTGAGCGGCAGCATCGTCTGCTGGGTCACGACGCAGCCGCAATACGCCAGCCTCTATCCCGGTTGTGTGCCGACCAACATTACCGACCCCAATGGGCCGTCCCTGAGCTCGTTCAATTACCTCCGGCAGCCGACCTGGTGGGTCCTGACGCAGAAGCTGGATGATATCGGAGGCTCGATCGGCGGAGATATTGGGTTCGGCCTCCCTGCAGGGCATATCAAGGCCAACATTTCCGCCGATTCACGCTGGGCCACCTACAAGATGGATAGCCAGTTCAGGCCGACCGATTTCGTCGATTGCACCGGTCTGCGCATGTGCCTTGCCAATGGTGGCGCTCCGGTGCGGTGGGTGCAAAACACCAACGCTCCCGTGGACGCGCACAACAACGTCTATGAGGGGGCGGTCGAAGTCTACGTCCCGCTGCTCAAGAACCTGCCGTTCGTGGAGGACCTTTCGACAGACGTGGCTGGCCGCTACACCAAATATTCGACTTTCAAGGCCGTCAAGACCTGGAAAGCCGGCGCGAACTGGCACGTCAACAGCTCGATTGCATTCCGTGCTACGGCTTCCCTCGACATCCGGGCACCGAACCTGAACGACCTCTACCAGCCGGCCGGAGTGTCATCGACGGGTTTCAGGGACCTGCTAACCGGCGGCAACAACAGTCTTCGGCTCATCTCGCGGGGAAATCCTAATCTGACCCCCGAGAAGGCGCGAACGATCACGGCAGGCGCAATTCTCACCCCGACCTTCATTCCGGGCTTCAGTCTGACGGTGGATTATTACCGCACCAGGATGAAGGACGCGATCACCAACATCAGCTATCAGAGCGACACCATCCAGAATCTTTGCCTGGCCAGCGCTCCCACCTACAATTCGCCATTTTGCTCATTGGCCATTCGTCCGATCACGAATCCGTCCGATCCGAATTACAAGGATCCCAATCTCAATTTCCCGACCGCGGTGCTGAGCTCGCCCATCAACGTGGCGCAACAAAGGACCGAGGGCGTCGAAGTCGAAGCAAATTACGGTTTCGACGTTCAACGGCTCGTGCCGTCATGGGCGGGTCATGTCCGGCTGCGGCATCTGTTGAGCTACCAACCGGTCAACACCTCCATCAATATTCCGGGAACCTTCCCGACATATGCGCAGCAACCCAAGCTTCGCCAGACGACATTCTTCTCGTACGACAACAAACTCTGGAGCCTCGCGCTGCAGAACACGTACCTGGGCAGGGTCAAACTGGCCACCAGCGACAACGCTCTGAACGGCAACAGTCAGAATTATGCAGTGCCCTATCTGAAGCCGTTCGATACGGTGGACGCGACCGTTACGGTGCATTTGCACATGGCCGGGGCGAATACCGACGCCTTTCTGAACGTTACAAATGTCTTCAACGAGCGAGCCCCGCTCTTCCCGTCAAACTCCGGTATCCCCGGTCTCTTCTATCCGACTCTCGGATTTTACGACGACATGGGTCGATATTTCACAGCCGGAATCAGGGCGAGATTCTGAGCGGGCCGCCAGTCGAACCCAGCGCCATCGGAGCGCTGCGGTGGTCTTGGACACTATGACGTCCACAGCTCTACCTGGGTCCCGGCCTCCTCCCGGGACCCCTTTTTTTGGTCGCGTCCCGACCGGACGAGCCGCGCTGGGATCGCCAGCACCGGCCTGATCGCGAGGGCGCGTCGCGAGACACGAGCAAATCGACGGGTGAGGAGCAACTTGTGCAGCGCCGGAAAAATTCTAGCAGTTCCTCCGAACGCCATGGGAGAACATTGTTGAACAAATCTGGCCGGAGAGTGCGTCGGGCTACGATCAAGGATGTGGCCGCAAAGGTCGGCGTTTCTCCGATGACGGTGTCCCGGGCAATCAATGGCCGCGAAGGCATTCGGGCCGAAACCAGAGCCGCAGTCATGGCCGCAATCGAAGCCCTCGGTTACAAGCCCAATGCTGCGGCTCGCAGCCTCGTCACTTCGGCCGAGCTTCGAATCGGCGTCATTTATTCGAACCCGAGCGCGGCTTTCATGAGCGAATTTCTGACAGGCGCGTTCGAAGAAGCCGCAGCGACCGGCGCCCGGCTCTTCATCCTGCGCGCTCCCAAAGGCAAGAACCCCTCGTCGAGGAGCTTGAAGAATTTCATCGCGTCGGGGCTGTCGGGTGTCTTGCTGACTCCGCCATTGGGCGACTCCAGGGCTCTGCTGCAGTCATTCGCGAAGGCGCATCTGCCAACGGCGACTGTCGCCGCCTATCCCGCGGAGAGCACGATCTCGGTACGTATCAACGACCGGCAAGCCGCCTACGAGATGTCCCGCCACTTGCTCAACCTTGGCCACCGCCGGATCGGTTTCATCGTCGGCAACCCCGACCAGGCGGCCTCGGCCGAACGCATGGCGGGCTTTTATGCAGCCGTTCGCGAGTTCGACGACGTTGAAACCTATATCGCCCAGGGCGACTTCAGCTATGCGTCGGGTCTGGCCGCAGCGGAGCAGTTGCTCGACCGGGATCCGCGGCTGACAGCGATCTTCGCAAGCAACGACGACATGGCGGCCGCGGTTGTCTCAGTCGCCCACCGGCGCCATCTGGAAGTTCCCCAACAACTGAGCGTCGTCGGGTTCGACGACACGGTGTCGGCCGTGACATTGTGGCCGCCGCTGACCACCGTCCACCAGCCGGTCCGGGAGCTCGGCGCGGAAGCGCTCCGGCTCCTCGCAGCGCGGATCTCGAATCCCGCGCGACAGCCCGTCTCGTCGGGCGATCGCTTGCTCGACTATAAGATCGTCCATCGCCAATCAGTAGCGCCGCCGATGGAAGCCTGATCGATTGCGGCCGTTCATTTTCCGGCCGAGGCCCGCTCACTCTTCAATTGAGCGTCGAGATTCGCGGCACCTTGAGCTGCGTAAGCCGCGCAGCCCGTCCTATCGATCAACGGGGCTCGCCCGGAAAGTCGATCAAAGAAATTGCTGACGTTGGGATGGGGCGTGATCAGCAGATCGCACGGAAGCGCTGCAACCTTGCTCAACGCCGCGCGGAACTCGGCGACATGCTCAGGGTGGTCGAGCACGCGATAATGCTTGTCGACGGGGATGGTGAGACTGTCGGCGTAAGCCATGCGGACGCACTTGCGCTGTTCACATGATCGCCACGTCCAGCTCGTGCTTCCCGGCGAATGGGCTGGCGTAGAATGCGCGGTCAACTCAAGCTTGCCCAACCGGACACGGTCGCCGTCGCTGATCACGCGGTTCACGCGAAATGCCGGAAATGCTTTTAGCAGCTCGAGTTGCGGGTCGTCGCGGAAGCTGTGCCCCGCCTCAAGCATCGGCTTGGATGCCGCAAGAGCGACAATCTTCGCGCCCGTCAGCTGTTGCAACTGATTGATGCCGCCCGTGTGATCATAATGCTCGTGCGAGTTGAGAATATATTTGACGTCGCGCAGCCGATAACCAAGCCGCTCGATATTCGCAGCAATGAACTGCGCGTTCTTCTCCGTCCCACCGTCGATCAGTATATGTCCGACCGGCGAAACGATCAGCAGCGATGAAATCCCGCAGGTTCCGACATAATAAGTGTCGCCGTAGACGTGCACTGGAGGGGCCGGCTCTTCCCATCCGAACCTTCCGCCGCAGGTTTCGACCAGGGCTTCTGGTGCGGCGGCATTGAGCACGCCCGCAGGCGCCGGAGTTGGTACGTGCGCAAGGGCCAGTACGGCTGCGCCAAGACTAACGAACATAATGGCTCCCTTGACCTTAGGTCCAAGTTCGGTCGTCGCTCCTCTTTGGATCTGCTGGCGGAAAACCCTATTTGATGTAGCGCCCGATCCTCTCCATGGTCACCAGCACCACGTCGTGGCTGTTCATCGGCAGGTTGAGCGAATAATTGCCGGCGGTCGCGACACGCACCGTTATATTCCTCTCGGGAAGATCGCGCGTCAGCATCTGGAGTTTGGCGAGCTGCGGCGCGGATAGTTGCGTTGGCTTATTCATTTCGATCCACGCCGACTGGGGATCGTTATGTTGGAAGCCGGTGCGGCGGACCTCGAGGCGGTACGAGCCCGGCTCGAGATGCGCAAAGCGGATCGTGACCGGCGCCGCCGGGCCCGAAGGATGGAGCTTCGTATAGTAAGGCCGGTTGCTGGTCTTCTGGTCCGGCAGGCGCCAGTCCCAGACGATCGCTGCTGCCCGCTTGCCGTCGCTTGCCGCCCAGCTCTGCGGATCCGTGGTGGGCACTTCCTTGCCCGTGAGCGCGTGGAGATATTTGTAGGCGAACCATGCGGGCTTGCGCACACCATCGGTGGTCATGAGCCCGAACCCCCCATGGAAGGGCCCGTTCGGCGGACCAGGCTCGTAGAAGATGTCGGTGTAGGTCCAGTAGCTCATGCCCTGGAGCAGGCCCTTGCTGCCCTTGAGCTTTTCGAGAATGTAAGCGGCGCTGATGTAGCTGTCGTGGACCGGGTCGCGCGGGTTGTAGCTCGTGCTCCACTCGGTGAAATAGAGGGGCAGCTTGGGGAACTTCGACTTGCCGATCTGCTCGCGCACCTTGCGCACGTCCCCAACGACCGAGTCCGGGTTCATCGACAGCTTGTTGTCGTCCTTCCCCTCCTCGTCGAGAAATCCCCCCTCGACGCCGTAGGTATGGGTGGTGACGAAATCGATTGGAACGTTCCGAGCGGCCGCGAACGATAGCAGCTCGGGGACCCAGGCCGCGCCCGCCGTCGAGGGACCGCCGACACGAAGCTCAGGGTCGATCGCCTTGATGGTGCGCGCGCTATTCTCGTAGAGCTGGAAATAGGCCTGCTGGTCGGCCTTTTCCCAGAAGCCGGCGAGATTGGGTTCGTTCCACACCTCGAAGAACCAGCTGCGCACCTCGGCCTTGCCGTAGCGCTGCTCGAGATGGGTGACGAATGCGGCAATCAGGTCGTGCCATGCCTCGGGCCTGGGATGCGACGTATTGCCGTTCCACCAGAAGATCTTGTTTTCGCTCGTCTTGAGCGCCTGCGGTGTGAACCCAAGCTCGACGAACGGCTTGATGCGCTTGGCGAGCAGATTGTCGTAGAGCTTGTCGATGCCCGTCCAGTCGTAGGTGATCTTGCCGTCCGGACCCTGCTTCACCGTTCCCAGCGCATCATGAAAGATCGCGTGGAAGCGAATGTAGCGGAATCCGAGCTCGTCGACCGCAGGCTTCAGCTGTCGCTGCGCATCGTCCCGGATCAGCGTACCCGAATAGTCCGAGCCCACCGACAGGTCGAAGAAGCGGTCGAGCGGCTTGGTCGCCCGGGCGACGTCGACCTCGATGCTGCGAGCGCTCTGCGCTTGGGCGCCGGATGATCCGATGGCGGCGCACAGCCCCGCAATCAACAGCCATATCCGCATGCGACCTTCTCCCCCACGAACTGTTAGCGCTACCATATCGACGCGTTTCGCGCGGTCAATCCGAGCAATGCGCTGGTCCCCGCGGGCTTGCCTCGCGGCCTTTCGACCGTTTAGTGCAGGCCATGTCGCGTTCCTTCAACGCCAATGCCGTCGTCGATCAGCTCGCAGCCATCTATGACGAATCGGTCGCAAATCTTCGCCAGGCGCTCGTCCGCTACATCGGGGGGCGGACGACACCCGACCTGAGGTCACGCAAGCAAGGCGCCTTTGCCTATCCCGAGCTCAGGATCGAGTATGGCGGCAAGGCGCCGGCGCAAGCTCCCTCTCGGGCCTTCGCGCGCCTCAATCAGCCGGGCACCTACGCGACCAGCATCGCCCGCCCCGAGCTGTATCGCGACTATCTGGTCGACCAGCTCGAACATCTTGCGCGCGACTATGACCTCAACGTCTCTGTTGGGCGGTCGGCGAGCGAGATCCCCTATGTCTACGTGATCGAGAATAGCGGGATCGAGGTCGGCGATATCGGAACCACCGAGCTGTCGCGCTTCTTTCCGTCGAACGAGCTCGTGCATCTGGGTGACGAGATCGCTGACGGCGTGTGGGCGAGCGGCGCCGGACAGCCGCGGCCGCTCGCCCTGTTCGACGGGCCGCGTACCGATTTCAGTCTCGCGCGCCTTCGCCATTATACGGGCACGCCGCCCGAGCACTTCCAGCGGTTCGTGCTGTTCACCAACTACGTGCGCTATGTCGACGAGTTTGTCGGAGTTGCGATCGACAGGCTGCGGCGCAAGGATTCGCGCTTCACCGCGCTCTCTGTCCCGGGCGCCCTGTACGAAGAAGGGGAGCTGACCGACGCCGAAGCACAAATTGCCGCCGGCCAGTGGCGGCGCCATCAGATGCCCGCCTACCATCTGATGGCCGAGGGGCGGACGGGGATTACGCTGGTCAACATCGGCGTCGGCCCATCCAATGCGAAGACTATTTGCGATCATGTCGCGGTGCTTCGACCCGAAGTTTGGCTGATGATCGGTCATTGCGGAGGGCTGAGGCCAAGCCAGACGATCGGCGATTATGTGCTGGCCCACGCCTATCTCCGCGATGATCATGTGCTCGACGACATGCTCCCGCCCGAAATCCCCCTCCCGGCCATCGCGGAGGTGCAGAATGCACTTTTCGACGCGGCCACGGCGATCACCGGCGAGGATGAGGATAGCGTCAAACGCCGGCTGCGGACCGGCACGGTCGTCACCACCGACGATCGCAACTGGGAATTGCGCTACGCCGCCTCGGCACTGCGTTTCAACCAGAGCCGGGCGGTGGCGATCGACATGGAATCGGCAACCGTTGCTGCGCAAGGATACCGGTTCCGAGTGCCCTACGGGACGTTGCTGTGCGTGTCGGACAAGCCCCTCCATGGCGAGCTCAAGCTGCCGGGCCAGGCCAACGCTTTCTATGAGCGCGCGGTCAGCCAGCACCTGCGCATAGGCATCGAGGCGTTGAACCTGCTGCAGCGCGAGGGTGAAGGCCTCCACAGCCGCAAGCTCCGCAGCTTCGACGAGCCGCCGCTGCGCTAGATGGTCGCGGACCGGCCGGTCTTGCCGCCGACGCTTCTCCCGGCTGACCAACCCACCGCGCTGATGCTTACCTCGGCTCCTGTCCGACGACGCGGATACGGTTCGCTGGCGGCGGCGCCCGCCCGGGAGCAATCCAGGCGACCAGCGCGTCGAGGTCGATGATGCCCGTGTCCATGATTTCGGTACCGGCAGTGAAGGCGGTCAGACCATCCCCGCCGGAGGCCAGAAAATTGTTGACGACGACGCGGTATTTTGCGGCCGCATCGACGGGCCTTTCATTGAGCCGCATGTCGACGAGGCGACTGCCCGCCGGTTTTGACATATCGATGGTGTAGGTGAAGCCCGCGGAGGTCGCGAGCGCTGCAGGCTCGGTCAGCCCTGCACGAATGGCCTGTGCATATTGCTGCTCGATCGCTTGCCTGAGCTGCGCGCCAGTCAGAGTCATGACGACGAGGTTGTTCCCGAACGGCATCATCGAGAATGCGTCGGCATATTTGATATCGCCGGCCGGAAGCCTGAGGCGGACTCCGGTCGCGTTGACGAGCGCGAGCTGTGCGCCACCGACATGCTGCGAGCGGGTGGCCGCAAGCATCGAATCGGCGATCAGGTCCGCAGCCGGGCTTTCCGCATCGTCGACGCTATTGGGCGCCGGTGCGTTCAGGTGGCCGACGATATGATTGGCGATCGGCGCGACTGCCTTCGCATATTGGTCGACCAAGCTCTTTTCGGCGGAGTCCTCACCCCGCTCGCCGTTGCCGACAGGAATGTTGCGCGCGCCCTCGCCGATCAGCCGGTGGGTCGCTGGGTCGAACTCGAGCCTCAGTTCAGTGACGAAATAGCCATATTTGCCCGCGCTGGTCAGTAAGCGACCGGAGCCCGCCTGCGTTGTTCCGCGGCAGACATAGGCCCAGTGCGTATGGCCCGAGATCACTGTCATGATTGCTGGATCGAGTTTGGACAGGATTGGAACGATCGCCCCGTAGAATCCGTCGCAGCCGTTGCCGCTGGTGAATTCGGGCGTCTTTCCACCCTGGTGGATGAGGAGCACGATCGCATCCGCGCCTTGTCCCCTCAGCTGGGGAACGAGCGCGTTGGCGGTCTCTGCCTCATCCTTGAAGTTCAGCCCCTTCACGCCTGACGGCGTAACGAGCTTCTGGGTGTCCTTCAGGGTCATGCCGATAAAGCCGATGGTGATCGGCCCGGCGGGTGTCTCGAAGCGCTTGAGGGCGGTTGCTGGAAAGATCGTCGAGCCGTCCTGTTTTACGACATTGGCTGCGAGATAGCGAAAGCGCGCACCGCCGAACGGCTCTACAGCGCAGGGCACGCGCCGCGTATATTTGGCGCACCCGCCGGACTGCATCCGCTTCAATTCGTCGGCACCGCGATCGAACTCATGGTTGCCGACCGAATTGAACTCGAGCCCCAGCAGGTTCATTGCCTCGATGGTCGGCTCGTCGAGATAATTGGCCGAAATGAGCGGTGAAGCGCCGATCGTATCGCCCGCGGATACTGTTACCGTATTTGGATGACCCGCGCGAAGGCCCGCGAGTGCTGCCGCGAGCTGTGCAACGCCGCCGCTGACCATCTTGCGCTTGCTGCCGTCGGCCTCCGTCACTTGGAACGCTGGCGGAGTTTCGAGATTGCCGTGAAAGTCGTTGAACGCGAGGATCTGGACCTCGACGGGTACCCTCTGGGCGAGCGGAGCAGGCGGCGCGACGTGCGCTGCGCATCCGGTGAGCGCGAGAGCAAGAAGCGCCGTCGCGAGACGGCTGATCATTTCGCTGGGGGCGGCCCGGCTTGGGCGAGACTGCATTGAGAGAGGAGTTGCATGCCGACAGTCACCTTTGCCCCATAGCCCTCCCCAGTGCGCGGCCAGGGAAGTGATTTTCCGCATCGCCTTGTCTAAGGTCGAATTGATGACAGATGAAGAGCTTCTGGCCTTGGCGCGCTCGGC
>CBJLMA010000049.1:0-17480 GCA_966424035.1 uncultured Sphingomonas sp.
CTGGTGCCCAGGAGAGGACTCGAACCTCCACGCCCTTGCGAGCGCCAGCACCTGAAGCTGGTGCGTCTACCAATTCCGCCACCTGGGCACAGGAACGAGATTTAGTGGTAGGCGGGCGCGCCATGTGCAGGGCAGCGCCCGCCTTGTCAACAGCGTCTCCTCGGCGGATCCAAGGCCTTGACTCTAAAGCGTTTGATCAGCGTCGGGTACGCCAACTCCGGTCCGCTTCGCTATCTCCGATCAAGTAAGAGCGGGCTCTCGGCGGGCCTCGCTGCTCGGCTCGGAGACGCCTTCAAGTGCGATCGTCTCGCATTCCTCGCCGCTCTGCGCGATATCCGCTAGCGCGACGATGCCCGTCAGCCTTTTGTCACGATTGAGGATTGGGAGCCGCCTGACCTGATTATCGGCCATGCAGCGTGCCGCATCCTCGACGTCGTCATCCTCGAAGCAATAGAAAATCTTCTGCGACATGACGTCGCGAACCGTGGTGCTTTCAGGCGTCCGGTCTTCGGCCACTCCTCGAACGGCGATGTCCCGATCGGTTACCATCCCGATCAGCCGATCGTTCTCGCCGACCGGCAGCGCTCCGATATTTTCATCGCGCATGCGTTTGGCGGCGTCGCGGATCGACGAATCGGGATCGATCAGCTCGGGATCGCGGGTCATGATCTCTAGAATCTTCATTGCGGCCTCCATGCGTCTCGCCTGCGATCGGCCTGTTGCGACCGTCCGGGAGGCGCATTCAGGCAAAGCGTTTCGGTGCAGTTCGTTCCGGTCGCTGCGCAGGTGGAACGACGGGCGACGCTGTCCTCTGCGGCGCTTGTCAATCGGGGAACCGAGCCGCTAGGGCGTATCATCATGATCAGGCGGTTCGAAGAGCTCGTGACGGTATTCGGCGGTGACGGATTCATCGGCCGGTACGTCTGCGAATTCCTGCTGAGGAGTGGGGTCCGCGTACGGGTCGCTTCGCGCGATCCGCGCAATTCCTATTTCATCCAGCCGCTCGGCCAGGTCGGTCAGTTCGGTTTCGTCCAGGCTGACGTCAGGGACCCTGAAGCGGTTCGGCGCGCGCTCGAGGGAGCGAGCGCAGCGGTGAACCTGGTCGGCGTGTTCGGCCGCAAAATGCAGGAAGTCCATGTCGAGGGCGCTCGCAGCATCGCAGAAGCTGCCAGCAAGGACGGCCTTGAGGCGCTCGTTCATATCTCGGCGATCGGCGCCGATCCTCGCTCGCCGTCCAACTACGGCCGCACCAAAGGCGAGGGAGAGGAGGCGGTTCGCAAATCCTATCCCGGCGCAACGGTCATTCGGCCGTCGCTGGCATTCGGTCCGGAGGACAATCTCACCAACCGTTTTGCGGCCATGGCGCAACTGCCGTTCCTTCCGGTCATCGCCGCCAAGCGCAATTTCCAGCCGGTCTATGTTCGCGATCTTGGACAGGCGATCGCAAAGGCTGCGCTCGAACCAAAGAATTTCGCCGGGCAGATCTGTGAGATCGGTGGTCCGCAGCGGATGAGCATGATCGAGCTACACCAGGCGATTCTGGAGATCACCGGGCAGAAGCCCGACATACTGACAATGCCCGACCTGTTCGGGAACCTGCTGTCGTGGTTCGGCTGGCTTCCTGGAGCACCGCTCACCCGCGACCAGTGGCTGATGCTCCAGAAGGACAATGTGCCCTCTGGCGAATTGCCGGGGCTCGATGCGTTCGGGATCAGGCCGACACCGCTCGCCGCCGTCGGCCCCGAGTGGCTCGGCCGGTTCCGCGGAAATCGCTTCGCAAGTCGGCGAATTCATTTGACGCCAACTTTTTGAACGGCTGACTTCCGTCGATGCCAATCCTATTGATCGCGATCATCCTCGGCATCGTCGAGGGCGTCACCGAGTTCCTTCCGGTCTCTTCGACCGGCCATCTTATCCTCGCCACCGAACTCCTCGGCTTCGACGCCGAGAAATGGGCGGCGTTCAATGTGATCATCCAATTGGGGGCCATTCTCGCGATCATCGTGCTCTATTGGCGCACCTTTTGGGCGGTCATTGAGGGGCTGTTCCGCAACAATCCGGTGTCGCTGCGCTTCATCCGCAACATTTTGGTCGGATTCCTTCCCTCGGCGATCCTCGGTTTTCTGCTGATCAAACATATAGAGGCGTTGCTCGGCGATCCGAAGGTCGTGGCAATTGCGTTCATCGTCGGCGGCATCGCAATCCTGATAATCGAGAAGCTGGTAAAGCGCGCTGATGTCCTCGGCGTCGCTGAAATGCCGCTCAGGACTGCGCTCGGCGTCGGGCTGGCCCAATGCCTGGCGATGATTCCGGGCGTTAGCCGCTCTGGCGCGACGATCATGGGTGCTCTCTCTCTCCGCGTGGAGCGTCGCACAGCGGCAGAATTCAGCTTTTTCCTCGCGATCCCGACCATGCTTGGCTCGACTACGCTCGAGTTCTTGCGCCACCGTCACGAAATCATGTCGGGCGCGGGGGTTGGCTTCGGTACGATCGCCGTTGGCTTTGTCGTCAGCTTCCTTGTGGCGATCGTCGTCGTTCGCGCCTTTGTTCATTATATCTCGCGCCACGGCTTCGCACCCTTCGCCTGGTATCGCATCGCGGCGGGGATCGCCGCCCTCGCGTGGCTCGCGGTGCGATAAAGTTTAACTTGCGCATGTAACCTTCCGGGCTGATAATTCAGCAGCTTAGACGGTGAGCGTTATGCGTAAGAACCTTTTGATTATCCCGCTGCTGCTGTGCGCAACGCCGGCCGTGGCTCAGCCGGTGCCGCAGCTTCCGCCCGAGCTGACTGACCCAAGAACTGCGCAAAAGCTGGCCAATGCCATGCAGCTGCTCTCCCAGGCCTTGCTCGACGTCAGGGTCGGCGAAGTGAAGGCCGCGCTCGAAGGTCGCGTGGCGTCGCCGCATGAGCGCAACATGACGGTGGGCGATCTGGCTCGGCAAAAGGATCCGGATTTCGATCGACACATGCAGCAACGCGTCGCAAGCGTGGGGCCGATCGTGAAGCAGGGCGTCAAAACGCTCAACCAGACGCTGCCGGCGATCATGCATGACCTCGCGGACGCGGAGAAGTCACTCGATCGAGCAGTCGCCAATTTGCCCGATCCGACCTATCCCAGGCGCTAGACGCACCGCAACCAGCCGCTAAAGCTGCCGCGCAATGTGGCAGCTCTTCCAGTTCCCGCTGTGTCCGTTTTCCCGCAAGGTCCGGCTCGTCCTGGCCGAGAAGGGAGTCGGCCACGAGCTTGTGCGCGAGAATCCCTGGGAGAAGCGCGACGAGTTCATCGACTTGAATCCGGCCGGCGAGACTCCGGTCATGGTCGAGCCCGACCAAGGGGTCACCCTCATCGGATCGCAGCCGATCGTCGAATATTTCGACGAGACGGTCGATCGAATGCCGATGGTCCACGGAAATGCCGCGCTTCGCGCCGAGATCCGGCGGATGACCGAATGGTTCGATCTCAAACTCTATCGTGAGGCGGTCGAGCCGCTCATGAACGAGCGGATGAGGAAACGGCTGGTCAACCGCGAGTCACCGGACACGCGCATCCTGCGCGAGGCGATGCGCACCGCCTCCGAGCATCTCGATTATCTCGATTATCTACTCGATCACCGCCGCTGGCTTGCAGGGCCAGGTCTTAGCCTCGCCGACTTCACCGCTGCGGCGCATCTGAGCGTGATTGATTATCTCGGCGCGCTCGACTGGCGCGGACACAAACAGACCAAAGACTGGTATGCGGTGATGAAGTCTCGCCCAGGCTTCCGTCCCCTGCTCGGCGAGCGGATGGAGGTCATCGTCCCTCCCTCGCATTACGACAAGGTGGACTTTTAAGTCCCGGCGCCGATTGCGCCGCCGGACAGCCGAGACTGTGCAGCCTTCGACTCGATCAGGGTTGGTGAAGCGACTTGACTGCCGCGGCCGCGCGCCAAGGCCCCTCACCACTTCGGCGCGGCGAATGATGGCGGATAACCCCGAATCGCATCCTGGCGGACGAAGCGGAGATCAACCGGATCAAGCTCATTGTCTCGACCAAATTTCTGACGGAGCGGTTAGCGCCTAGGCTGCGATCAGAGCCCCGCGGTAGACCTGGTCCTCCAGAGTCCGCCCAGCGCCCAGCGCGACGCAACTCATTGGGTCATCGGCGACATGGACCGGAAGTCCAGTCGCATCCTGAAGCACCGTGCAAAGCTCGCGGAGAAGCGAGCCGCCGCCGGTCATTGTGATGCCTTGGTCGATTACGTCCGCCGCAATCTCGGGCTGGGTGTGCTCGAGGGCGATCCGGACGACCTCAACGATCTGGTTGACGGGTTCGCTGAGTGCATCGGCGACCTGCGCCTGGCTGAGCTCGATTTCACCCGGCATTCCGCGTCCAACATCGCGTCCACGCACGAGCGTCGTCAGCCCTTTGCCGTCGCCGGACCGGATGGCCGATCCGATCTCCAGCTTTACGCGTTCGGCCGTGCCTTCGCCGATCAACAGGTTGAAATTTCGGCGCACGTAGGAGGCAATTGCATCGTCCATCTTGTCGCCGCCGACGCGTGACGAGCGGCACAAGGCGAGCCCCTGAAGGGAGATGACCCCGACTTCGGTCGTGCCCCCGCCGATGTCCACGACCATCGACCCGATCGGCTCGGCAACCGGAAGCCCAGCCCCCAGTGCTGCCGCCATCGGCTCTTCGATCAACGACACGCGGTCGGCGCCGGCATTGGTCACAGCGTCGCGGATCGCACGTCGTTCGACATTGGTCGCGCCCGATGGAATGCAGATCACCACCTCCGGCCCGCGTGAAAAGCGACTCGGTCCGCCATGCGCCTTGCGAATGAAGTGCTTGATCATCTCCTCGGCGACCTCGAGGTCGGCGATAACGCCTGCGCGCAATGGGCGGATGGTGCGGATGTTCTCGGGAGTCTTGCCCATCATCAGCTTGGCATCGTCCCCGACCGCACGCACTTTGCGGACGCCATTCTCCACCTCCATCGCGACGACCGAAGGTTCGCTCGTGACGATGCCCTGGCCCCGCACATATACGACCGTGTTGGCCGTACCCAGGTCGATGGCGATGTCGCGAGTAGAGAAATTGAAAAGTGAACGCATGACTGCCCGCCCCGAAAACGAATCTGAATTTCCAAAGGCTTAAGGGCGATTCGCGCGCGTGCTACATGGTTAATGCCGGTTAAAAGCCGGACGTTGCGTTAACGCGTTGAGCTGAGCTTATTATCGTCGAAGTGCCGAAACCAGATAACTCAGGCGAATGTCGTCGCTGAGGTGAAGCCCCCGCGCGACGGACCAGGCGATCCCTTCGATATCGAGGCATTTGAGGCCTGCGTCAGAAAGCAGCGCCTTCATCCGTTCCGGCGCAATGAACTTTTCAAAGTCATGCGTTCCCTTGGGGATCTGTCCAAATCCCTCGCCAATGGTGATCATCATCAACCGCGACCAGTTCGTCCGGTTTGGAGTCGACATCACCAGCAGGCCGTCAGGGGCGAGCCGCTTGGCCAGTGCGCTCACGAATGCCGCCGGATCGGCGACATGTTCGATCACCTCCATGCAGGTGATAAGCTCGAAACGGCTTTCGAGCTCCTGCACCTCGCCGGAGCGATAGTCGATATCCAGTCCCATCGCCGAGGCATGCTCTCGCGCGACCTTGATGAGCTCGGGCGCGGCATCGATTCCAGTCACGCTTGCGCCGAGCCGCGCCAAGGGCTCGCACAACAGCCCGGCGCCGCAGCCGACGTCGAGTGCGCTCCTGCCCTCGAGCGGTGTGCGCACATGCTCATCGCACTGCCAATGCTGGTCGATCTGGTCGCGAATATATTTGAGCCGCACCGGATTGAGCTTGTGCAGCATCGCCTCGGAGCCGTTCGGATCCCACCAATCACGCGCGTGGGCTGCGAATTGCCTGACCTCTTGGGCGACGATGCTCGATTCACTCATGCGAACTTTCAATGCCTTGTGGGCTTGCAAAGGGGAAGGGAGCTGTGCGTTTGGGATCCGATGGATCATTTTCAATTGAAGAACGGCGAACTCTATTGCGAGGACGTGCCGCTGGCCGAGATCGCGACGAGCGTCGGCACCCCGGTTTATGTCTATTCGACTGCGACCATGTCCCGCCACGTCGCGGCACTGCGCAAGGCGCTGGAGCCGCTCCCGGACCCCCTGATCGCTTATGCAGTCAAGGCCAATCCCAACAGCGCAGTAATCGCGACGCTTGCGAACTCCGGGCTGGGCGCCGACGTCGTGTCCGGAGGGGAGTACCGGCGTGCAAGGGCGGCGGGCGTGCCAGCCGAAAAGATCGTCTTCTCGGGCGTCGGCAAGACCAGCGAGGAGATGCAGCTCGCCCTCGAAGGCTCCCTCTATCAATTCAATCTCGAGTCGCTCGACGAGGCCGAGATGCTGTCGCGGGTTGCAACTGCAATGGGTCGAACCGCGCCGGTCGGCTTTCGCGTGAATCCAGATGTCGCGGCCGGCGGACATGCGAAGATCACGACGGGTGCTGCCGAGAACAAGTTCGGGATCGCAATTTCCGAAGCTTCTGGCGCTTATGCGCGAATTGCGACTCTTCCCGGCCTCGAGGTGCAAGGAATTGCAGTCCATATAGGCAGCCAGCTCACCAGTCTTGAACCGCTTGAGCGGGCCTTCACTCGTGTCGGCGGCCTGATCGGCGACCTGCGTTCGCAAGGCCACGACATCCGCGTGGCCGACCTAGGAGGCGGTCTCGGCGTGCCTTACGATCCGGCGCTGCCGCCACCTCCCAGCCCGGCGGATTATGGAATGATGGTTCGCCGGGTTACCGAGGGCTGGAACGTGCGCCTGATATTCGAGCCGGGGCGGCTCATCGTCGGCAACGCCGGGGTGCTGCTTTCTCGTGTGATTCGGGTGAAGCCCGGCGCGACGGACCCGTTCGTCATCGTCGATGCGGCAATGAACGATCTGATGCGGCCGGCGCTGTACGACGCGTGGCATCGGATCGAAGCCGTCAGGCCCACCGGCGACCAGCGCACCGCCAACGTCGTCGGACCGGTGTGCGAGACCGGCGACACCTTTGCGACGGGCCGCACCATGGATGACGTGGCCGCCGGCGATCTCGTCGTCTTCCGCACCGCCGGCGCCTATGCTGCGGCCATGTCGAGCACCTACAACTCGCGGCCGCTGACGCCCGAAGTGCTGGTGGACGGCGATCGATGGGCGGTGGTCCGTCCCCGGATCGAGGTCGAAACATTGATTGCGGGTGACCGCATCCCCGACTGGCTCGGCGGTTGCGCGAACGGGAGCAGCAGCTAAAGCCCCCGCGCAAATGGCGCGCATCGTGATGAAATTCGGCGGCACCTCGATGGCGGGCATCGAGCGCATCCGCCATGTCGCCGAGCTGGTTAAGCGCGAGGCGGAGCGCGGCAACCAGCTGGCGGTCGTCGTCTCCGCGATGGCCGGCGAGACCGATCGGCTGGTTCAGCTGTGCAAGGAAGCGGCCCCGCTGTACGATCCGCGCGAATATGATGTCGTGGTCGCCTCCGGCGAGCAGGTTACTTCTGGACTCCTTGCAATCACCCTTTCCGGAATGGGGCTCAACGCCCGCTCCTATATGGGATGGCAGCTGCCGATCCGCGCCTCTGGCCATAGTTCCGCGCTGATCGACCATATCGACGGACAAGTGCTGGAAGAGGTGTTTGCGCAGGGTGGGATCGCAGTGATCCCGGGTTTCCAGGGGGTCACTGCCGAAGGGGATCTGGCGACGCTCGGCCGGGGCGGTTCAGATACTTCGGCAGTTGCTCTGGCAGTCGCGGTCAATGCCGACCGCTGCGATATCTACACGGACGTCGAGGGAGTCTTCACGACCGATCCCCGAATCGTCCCGCGGGCACGCAAGCTCGGTGCAATCACCTATGAGGAAATGCTGGAGCTGGCGTCGGTCGGGGCCAAGGTCCTGCAGACCCGCTCGGTCGGTCTTGCAATGCGCTACAACATGGCATTGCAGGTCCTCTCATCCTTCGAAGACAAGCCGGGGACGCTCATCGTCTCCGATGACCAAATCGAGGAACTCAACATGGAACAGCAGCTCATCACGGGCATAGCCCATGACAAGAATGAGGCGCGGGTCACACTGACCGGACTTCCCGATAGGCCTGGCACCGTTGCAGCGATTTTCGGGCCGCTCGCGGCCGCGGGCATCAACGTCGACATGATCGTCCAGAGCGGCGCGGGAATGGGCGGCGTGAGCACGCTGACCTTCACGGTTCCGACCGGGTCGCTCGCGCACGCGGTCGCAGCGCTCGAGAAGACGAAGGAGGCGATCGGCTTTGAGAAGATCATGACCGACACCAATGTCGTGAAGATCAGCGCCGTTGGAATCGGGATGCGCTCCAACACGGGAATTGCGTCCAAGATGTTCGAGACTTTGGCCGAGCGGGGGATCAACATCCTCGCTATCTCGACCTCGGAGATCAAAGTGTCCGTGCTGATCCCGGAGGAATATACCGAGCTTGCAGTCCGCGTTCTCCACACCGCCTTCGGCCTCGACGCCCAGGAAGAAGCGGCGTGAGCGGCGAAGGCCTTATCGCCGAGCCGCGCGCAGTTCACGCTTCGGTTGGCCATGCGCGCCTGGGTGAGCTGATGCACCGCGGCACCGAGTTTCTCGGCTGCGAAGTCGCAATCATGGGCGGCGCGATGAGCTGGGTCTCGGAGCGCAACCTCGTGTCCGCAATTTCCAACGCGGGCGGCTTTGGAGTGATCGCCTGCGGTGCGATGGGCCCGCAGCTGCTCGACACCGAGATTGCCGAGACCAAGGCGCGCACGACGCGTCCTTTTGGTGTCAATCTCATCACCATGCACCCGCAACTGAACGAGCTGATCGACGTTTGCGCGAAGCACAATATTGGACATGTCGTACTCGCCGGCGGGCTTCCGCCGGCTGGCGCGATCGACCGGATCAAGCTCAGCGGCGCCAAGCTCATGGCCTTCGCGCCTGCGCTCGCGCTAGCCAAGAAGCTGATGCGCTCGGCCGTCGACGCTCTGGTGATCGAGGGCATGGAGGCGGGCGGGCACATCGGCCCAGTCTCGACCTCGGTCCTCGCGCAGGAAATCCTTCCCAATGTCGCCAAGGAAATTCCGGTTTTCGTCGCTGGCGGCATCGGTCGCGGCGAAGCGATCGCTGCCTATCTCGAGATGGGCGCGGTCGGAGTCCAGCTCGGCACCCGCTTCGTCTGCGCAACCGAGAGCATCGCGCATCCCAATTTCAAGAAGGCGTTTATCCGGGCCTCGGCGCGCGATGCGATCCCCAGCGTCCAGATCGACCAGCGGCTGCCGGTCATCCCGGTGCGCGCGCTCAAGAACCGCGAGATGGAGCGTTTCGCCGCAAAGCAGCGCGAGGTCGCCGACCTGCTCGACAAGGGCGACATCGAAATGGCCGAGGCCCAGCTCCAGATCGAGCATTATTGGGCTGGGGCGCTGCGTCGGGCAGTGATTGACGGAGACGTCGAAAGCGGCTCGGTGATGGCCGGACAGTCAGTCGGGATGGTCAACCGCGAGGAGCCGGTCGCGGCAATCATTCAGGAGCTGGTCGACGAAGCAGCCGCGGCGCTCGAGAGTCGCGGCTAAGCAGCGCGCTGCTGCGTGACCCGTTCTGCCAGCGGGTAAAGCAGGTCGTTCTCGCGCTCGATGCGGGCGCCAAGCGCGCCGAACAACTGCGTCGCTTCGTCGCGAAACACGTCGAACATCGAATCAATGGCGCTTGGACCCGACCAGCGTCGAACGAAATCCTCGAATTCGGGCGCAAGCGATCCCGTTTCAGTGGCGAATAGATAGGCAACAGCAGCAGCCTCGCCGTCGCCGCTTCGCATCATCTGCGGATAGAGGATCGTGTCTTCGAAGGCGAAATGGACCCGCAGCAGAACGTTGAGCTTGCCGATCAGGCGCGCGATCGGGATCGCATCATATTCATCCCGATAGGAGGAAACGCGGGCCATGATCGATGCGGCCATCTGTTCAGCAGCATCATGCTGCTGCCGCAGGCTCTCGATCTTGCCGGCCATTCTCTCCACCCGCTCTGCTCCTGAAGTCTGACGATATTGCTCCAGAGCGTGTAAACAGCGGCTGATCTGTTGATCCGTTTCGGATCAAATTCGACTCCTCCCTACCTTGATCTTGGAGGAACCGGCGACTTTCTGTTAGCGCTCCAACCATGCCGCTCTCCGCCGCCACTTCCGCCCGAGAGATTCTCACTGGCCTCCATGCGATAATGGCGAAGCGCGGCTCCGCTCAGAACAAGCTCGATCAGGTGGTCGATCTGATCGCCGACAAGATGCAAAGCGACGTTTGCTCAATCTATCTGTTGCGCGACAATTTCCTCGAGCTGTTCGCCACCCACGGCCTGAGAAAAGAGGCGGTGCACGTCACTCGGCTCCGGATGGGCGAAGGCCTGGTCGGCACAATTGCCGCCGAGGGGCGCGTCCTCAATCTCGCTGAGGCTGCGGAGCATCCTGCCTTCCTCTACAAGCCTGAAACCGGCGAGGAGCGTTTCCACAGCTTCGCCGGCGTTCCGATCGTCCGGCTCGAGAGTCCGGTCGGCGTCCTTGCAGTCCAGCATGCCGAGCCTCGGCGGTACGAAGATGTCGAGATCGAGGCGCTGCAGACAGTCGCGATGGTGCTTTCGGAAATGATCGCCGGCGCGCGGCTGGTCGACGGCGCGCGGCGCGGGCGACTGCGGGGCGGCGGGCCGCTTCGCCTGCCTGGGCTCAAGCTCGTTTCCGGAATGGCCAAAGGCCAGGCCGTGTTCCACGAACCCCGTGTCGTCGTTGAACATACGGTCGCTGACGACATCGAGGCCGAGCGCGAGCGCGTCTATTCGGCGTTCCGCAAGATGCGCGAGCAGATCGACAACATGGCTCGCGACGCGGAGTTCGGCACAACTGGCGAGCATCAGGAGATCCTCGAGACCTATCGCATGTTCGCCTATGACGAAGGTTGGTCGCGGCGCATCAACGCAGCAATCGACAGCGGCCTCACAGCTGAAGCGGCGATCGAGCGTGTCCAGCAACGCACCCGCGCCCGAATGCAGGAAATTGACGATCCGCTGCTGCAGGAGCGGATGCACGATCTGGAGGATTTGTCGAATCGGCTGCTGCGCATCGTTTCCGGCCGGATTGGTACTGCCGCCCAGACCGGCCTGACCCGCGATTCGGTCCTGATCGCGCGAAATCTCGGTCCGGCCGAGCTACTCGAATATGACCGCCGGCGCCTCAAAGCCGTGCTGCTCGAGGAAGGCTCGCTGACCTCGCACATGACCATTGTCGCCCGAGCGTTCGGCGTTCCGGTTCTCGGCAGGCTTCACGACATCCGCCACAGCGTCGAGGAGGGCGAGACAATCCTCGTCGACGGCGACAACGGGAGCGTCATCATCCGCCCCGATCGCAAGCTGCTCGCCGGTTTCGAGCATCGCATGACGATGAGTCAGCAGCGGCGCGCGGAATTTGCTGCAGTCAAGAACCTCCCCGCAAGGACGATTGACGGGGTAGAGGCGAGCATCATGGTCAATGCCGGGCTCGCCGAAGATGCAGTCGCACTGCCGATGAGCGGCGCCGAGGGCATCGGCCTTTTCCGCACCGAGTTCCAGTTTCTGGTTTCCGCGACGCTCCCGGGCCGTGACCGCCAGCTGAGGCTCTACACCAAGGTCCTCGAGGCGGCCGGCGATCGTCCGGTCGTGTTCCGCACGGTCGACATCGGCGGCGACAAGGCACTGTCTTACCTTACCGACGATGCGGAGGAACAAGCGGAAAACCCAGCCATGGGCTGGCGTGCGCTGCGCCTATCGCTTGATCGTTCGACACTGATGAAAGCGCAGGCGCGGGCGCTTATTGAAGCGTCGGCCGGGCGCGTTCTCAAGGTCATGTTCCCAATGATTTCCGAGCCGTGGGAATATGAGGAGGCGCGGGGATTGTTCGAAGAACAGGTCGACTGGGCACGAAAGGGGCACCGCAAGCTCCCGAAGAAAATCGAATTTGGGGCGATGCTCGAAGTGCCGAGCCTGGCCGAAATGCTCGACCAGCTCCTGCCCCGCGTGAACTTCCTGTCGATCGGCACCAACGACCTCACCCAGTTCCTCTTCGCTGCCGATCGTTCCGACCCGCGGCTCGCCGAACGCTATGACTGGCTGAGCCCCGCAATCTTGAGATTCCTGAAGCGCATCCTCGATCAGGCGCGCGCTGCAGATGTACCGGTGCGGATCTGCGGAGAAATGGCGGGCCGTCCGCTCGAGACGATGGCACTGATCGGTATCGGCGCTCAGAATTTCTCGATCACGCCGGCCGGAGTCGGGCCGTTGAAGGCAATGATCCGCTCGCTTGATGCTTCGGCGATCCGCGGCCGCATGGAGCAATTGCTCGCCCGCCCCCCAAGAGACGTTCGCAAGGCATTGGGCGACTGGGCGCGACGACATGGCGTCGTCATCGGCTAACGGGCGGTTGACACTCGGCGCTCAGCCTTCAAACAGGGCATATGGCCAAGCGCGACCCCGAACCCGAGCCAGTTGACGACGAGCTGGCTGAAGCCGAGCTCCCGACGGTCGGAGAGCGGCTCCGAGCAGCGCGTGAGGAGCGGGGCCTCAGCCTTGAGGATGTCGCAGCACAGACCCGAATTCCGCAGCGGCATCTCGTCGCCATCGAGACCGCCGATTGGGATAGCCTTCCCGCGCCCACCTACACCATCGGTTTCGCGAAGAGCTATGCTTCTGCTGTCGGTCTCGACCGGACCGAAATCGGCAATCAATTGCGCGAAGAAATGGGCGGGCAGCGCTTCGCAAGCAGCTCGGCCGACGTGTTCGAACCGGCGGATCCCGCTCGAACGATGCCCAAGGGGTTGGTGATCGGAGCGATCATCGCTGTGATCATCCTGATCGCGGTGATGAGCTGGCTTAACAAGCGATCGCTCGAACAGCCCGAGCCCTCGACGAACGCGGGAACTGCCGAGGTCCCGGCTCCTGCGCCGACAACCTCCAAGCCGGTCTCGGCCCCGAGCGCCTCGGCGCCTGTTGAGGGTCCGGTTGTTCTTACCGCGACCGCGCCGGCCTGGATCCAGGTCACCGATCAGGGGAAGACCTTGTTCGAAGGCCTGCTTCAGCCGGGGCAGACCTACAGCGTACCGCCGTCGGCAACCGCGCCAATCCTCAAGGCGGGTAAGCCCGAAGCGCTCAAAGTGACCGTTGGAACGGCGATCGCGCCGCCGATCGGTCCGCCAGGCAAGGTCACGACCGTCAGTTTGGCTCCGGCGTCATTGATGAAGGGCCCCGGGACACAGCCGCCGGTGGTGCAGGCGGCGCCGGTGGCGCCGCGGCCGCGCCCGAGGCGTCCGGCAACAGCAGTTCCGGCGCCGGAGGCTCCGGCTGAAACGTCGCCGACGAGCAACGCCGGCCAATAGGATTCATCGGCGCGTAAGGCGCTGCAAGTCAGAGATACGATTGCCTAACTCTGGGGAAATATTCGTGAAATCTCGCCTGACCATTGTTCTTGCGGCCGGCGCCAGTCTGGCGTTCATGCCTTCCATCGCGCTAGCACAGCGTCAGGCACCGCCGACGCCCGAGCAGCGGATCGACCGCCTTGAACGGCAGGTGCAACAGATGCAGCGCCAGTTGTTCCCAAAGGGTCGACCGGCCGACACCGCCGGCTTTTCAGACGATCCCGCCGCTAGCCAATCCTCGGTCGTCTCGCTCGACCAGCGTCTCGACGCGCTGGAGAAGCAGATGGCCGATCTCGTTCGTCAGTCGGAGGAAAATGGCAATCGCTTGCGCACGCTCGAAAGCAGCCTGGCGCAGGCGAAGACCGATCAGGACCAGCGAATCGCGGCGCTCGAACAGAAGATGACCGAGGCGGCAAGCCAGGCCCCAGTCCAGGGGCCAGAATCCACGCCCGCAACGACTGTCCCGGCAAAGCCCAAGGCTTCGGGCAACAAAACGAGCCCTGCAAAAAAGACCGCCGCGATTGAGGCGCCTGCCGAAGGCGGTCCTGCGACTGCGTCGGACGCGGCCGCATCGCCTGTCGATGAAGGCGAAGATGCCTACAGCCAGGGTTTTCGCCTGTGGGAGGCCGGCCAGTATGATCAGGCAATCGCGCAGCTCAAAGCCTTCACCGCAGCTTATCCGAAGCACCGCCGCGTCAGCTATGCGAACAACCTCATTGGCCGATCGCTGTTGAGCAAAGGCGACAAAGAGGAAGCAGCAAAGGTATTCCTCGCCAACTATCGCCGAAATCCGGCCGGCGAGCGCGCAGCCGACAGTCTTTATTATCTGGGGCAGGCTGAAATGCAGCTCGGCCAGCCTGGGCAGGCCTGCAGGGTCTATGCTGAATTCGACGCCATTTACGGTGTGAAGGCGCGAGCCGATCTTAAGAAGCAGGTTGCGGACGCCAAGGCTCAGGCACAGTGCAATTGATGTGCTAAGGCGCTCGGGATGTTTCCCGAGCAGCCCTGGGTCGAGCGATTCCGCACCGATCTCGACGCGCTGATTGACCCTGGCGCACGAATCGGAGTCGCGGTTTCGGGCGGCCCCGATAGCCTTGCATTGCTGCTGCTCGCGGCAGCCGCGCGGCCGGGACAGATTGAAGCTGCAACGGTCGACCACGCGCTCCGGGAGGAAAGCCGCGCCGAGGCGGAGACGGTCGGAGAAGTTTGCAGCCGGCTCGGAGTCCCGCACGCAATCCTGGCAGCTCGCTGGAGCGAACGGCCCCAAAGCGCAATCCAGGAGCGGGCGCGAAGCAAGCGCTATAGGCTGCTCGGCTACTGGGCCGAGGAGCGGGGTTTGAGCGCTCTTGCAACCGGCCACCATGCTGACGACCAGAGCGAGACGCTGATGATGCGGCTCAATCGGGGTTCCGGCGTGCGCGGCCTCGCAGGAATGCGGCCCCGGTCGATCGTCCCAGGCTCGCATATCAGGCTCATTCGCCCATTGCTTGGCTGGCGTCGGTCGGAGCTCCAGCAGATCTGCAGTGAAGCGGCAGTGACGCCGGTAATCGATCCAAGCAACGAAGATGGACGTTTCGAACGCGTTGGGATCAGATTTGCGCTGGCGGATGCCGGCTGGCTCGACGGAGCAGCCGTCGCGCGCTCGGCCGCTCACCTCGCCGACGCCGACAACGCGCTCGAATGGGCGACGAAGAACCAGTGGAAGCAGTCCGTGCGCGAAAGCGACGATACGATTGTCTACCGGCCGGACGATGTTCCCGCCGAGATCCTCCGCCGCATCGTCGCGCGGGCGCTACTGCGGCTTGCAAGCGAAGGTGAGGCCGAGCTTCGCGGGCCGGAGCTCGACCGGCTGCTTTCCGCCTTGGCCGAGGGAGGAACTGCGACCATTCGCGGAGTCCTGTGCAGTGGCGGACCCGAATGGCGGTTCACCCGCGCGCCGCCGCGCCGCCACTGATTGGGAATTCAATCCATTTTGGTTCCATTGCTTCGTTTCTGTTCGTCTTTGCTCGGTTAGGTAGGCCAGGTTCCTGGCCGAGTGTGGGGCAGGGCGGGCTCGGAGACGCGAAGAGTGCAGCAGGGTATTGAACATCGGACGCAAAGCCGATCAAACGTGTTCCTGTCAGCTTCGCTAATCGTCGGCGCGGTTCCGCTACCGGTGCGGGTTCGCAACATGTCGCGGCACGGTGCTCTGCTCGATGGCGGCTCGCTCCCGGCGCCCGGCGCCAGAATTCGACTGATTCGCGGCGGGCTAAGCGTCGATGGGGAAGTCGCCTGGCAGCATGATTGCCAGGCCGGCATCAGCTTCTCTGGTGAGATTGATGTCGGCGCCTGGGTCAAGAAGGTCGGGCATTCGGGCCAGCAGCGCGTCGACGAGGCAATCGCAGCGCTTCGGCGCAACCAATCACTGCCTGCCAACCAGGCACCCCAGGCGCCATCTCTCGGCCGAATTGGCGAGGAGCTGCAGGCAATCTGCGACCGGTTGGCAAGCTCATCGTCGATCACCGTCGAATTCGGTGAAGAGCTGGTGAAGCTCGACACGCTCGCCCAGACTCTGCAGCAACTTTCCGCTCGCATCGCCGCATAAGCGCCAAGAAGCAGGCTTCTCGAAGTCCGTAGACAGCGCACGCCCGAAGAGCATAACGCACAGGCCATGACGGCTGGCTTCCATCGCTGCTGCTTAACGTGCGCGGATGTCAGTGGACGTAGCGCAGCTTCGGTCGCTCTCATCGGTTGCGAAAACAAGCGCAGCGCGCGTGACGACCAGCATGGCGGCGATTGTTGGTGCCGTTGAAGGCCTCGGCTCACGCGGTTTTTCCGCATTTGCGGCGCCCATTCGCGCCGCGCCGAAATCGATGAGAAGAGCAACCGGGCGCCAGGACCCGGAGCTGCTTCGCCGGCTTCTCCGCGCCAAGGACCGGATCGACGCCGCAAGCAACGAGCAATGGCCTGTTGCGCGCCTCGCGAGCGTCAGCGGCGTTTCCGAGGCACATTTCGCGAGATCGTTCAGGGACGCGTTCGGAGTTCCGCCGCACCGCTATCTCTTGACGCGCCGAATCGAACGCGCCGTCGCTCTTCTGCGCGACACCGAGCTGACGATTACCGAGATTGCCTTCGAGACCGGCTGGAACAGTCTCGGGACCTTCGGGCGCACCTTCCGCGACATCGTCGGCAGCAGTCCGGGCGAGCTCAGGGCACGCGAGAAAGCCGCCTGCCCGAGCCTCGAACATGTGCCGCATTGCTACGTCAGCGCCGCGCAGCGGCCGGGACTTACAATCGCAGTTTCGGAGAAGCGCCGCCTTGAAGCGAGCGCTATGCGAGCGCCTCGGAAGCAATGGAGGCACTATGACTCAGCGTGTCGGGGTGGCTGGCCTGTACGTCCGCGATCAGGACGAAGCGCTTGAATTTTACGTCGATCGGCTCGGCTTTGAAGTCCATACGGACGTGCGTAATGGCAATTATCGCTGGTTGACTGTGCAGCATCCGGACCAGGAGGGCTTCCAGCTCGGCCTTTTCAAGCCGCAGCCGCCGGCAATCGACGAGGCGAGCGCGGAATTGCTGAGCGAAATCGTCGCCAAAGGCGCAATGCCGCCGCTGGTGTTCATCGTGGACGATTGCCGCTCGGCCTATGACGAGTATCGCGCGCGCGGCGTTGAGTTCACGCAGGAGCCGATCGAGCGCTACGGCAGCATCGATGCGAGCTTTCGGGATCCATCAGGAAACGGCTGGAAGATGATCGAGGAGCGGTGAGCGGGAGTGCGTGAAGCTTTTGAGGGGCAAGCTCGGACAACAGGATAGATGATGGCAGACGAAAGAAGTGATTCTCAGCTGATCGACGCCAAGGTCGCGGACCTGGGCGACTGGCGCGGTGCACTGCTCGAACGAATTAGAAAGCTCGTACGAGAAGCCGACCCGCAAGTGGTCGAGGAGGTCAAATGGCGAAAGCCGTCCAATCCTTTGGGGGTTCCGACCTGGTCCCGTTCCGGAATCATCTGCACTGGCGAGACCTACAAGGACAAAGTGAAGATGACGTTCGCAA
>CBJLMA010000050.1:0-17312 GCA_966424035.1 uncultured Sphingomonas sp.
TGGACGCTGCCGGAAACTTGAGCTTTCGCTTCGGGGGACGGCTGATCGTCGCTGGCGATACTGACGGCCAATACCGAGGGGATCTCCCGATTACCGTCGAATATCTTTGAAGACCGCGCCGAATGCGGCGGTGAAGGTGCTGAAGTGGGGTCAAGATGAGGTCCGCGACTCCTCTGCTGTCACCGCCGATCATCAGTTGGCAACCATCAAGATAGCGGCTTGGCCGCTGTAGTGGGGAAGGGGCTGCTGCGAGGCAGCCCCTTTTTTTCCCATCGTGCTCCGGCTTTCCTTGGCAAGGCCATGGTTGAGAGAAAATCAACCACTTTGGTTCTATCTGCTTCGGCAACGAAACTTTCCGGGGAAGCGACCAGATCCTTGCGTCTGCCATTCGCAGTCATTGCCAAAGGGCTGGCAACCCTGGCCTACGTCATCGGCGCCAATACGCCGGCGTCTGCGGCGACCGTCATGGCTTCGGTGACCGCGAACAATGTCAAACCACTCACCATCGTGAAGCTTCAGAATCTTGATTTTGGGACGGTGACCCTGCGGCCGGGATCATGGACCGGTGCGACGGTGTCCCTGTCGCAGAGCGGAGCTCTCAGCTGCGGCAACGCGAATATCATTTGCTCCGGCGCTACAGTCGTCGCTCAGTATAACGTGCAGGGATCTAACCAGCAGACGGTTCGAATCAGTGCCCCCAACGTCACGCTCGTAAACCAGAGCGATTCGACCCAGACTCTGACCCTGGTGACGAACGCACCAGCAACGATCTTCCTAACCAATTCGGGCTTTCCCGGCGTCAACTTCTCGGTCGGCGGTGCAGTGACTCTCAACTCGGCAACGGCTGCGGGAACCTACGTCGGGACGTTGAACGTCACGGTGGATTACTGAAGATCCACTCTGCCTCCCAGGCGTCCGGGTCATGGTTGACCGAAAATCAACCATTATTGAGCAGAGTGGCGGCGGAAAGCTCCATTTCGGAGCAAAGTGGGGATCGTCGATATGAATAACCGGACCAAGTCCATTCTTGCTGCTTGCCTCGCCGCCGTACCGCTGCTGGCATTGCCGACCGCCGCCGAGGCAGGGGTCGGCGACCTTCTGGTCGCTCCAACCCGTATCGTGCTCGACGGCCGCAAGGGCGCCGAGGTGATCCTCAACAACATCGGAGACGAGCCGGCAACTTATCGTGTCTCGGTTGAATTCCGGCGCATGACCGAAAATGGCGATCTGATCGACGTCACGACGCCGACCGACGTCGACAAGAAGGTCGAGGATATGATCGTCTACGCGCCGCGCAAGGTCGCGCTGGCGCCGCACGAGCCGCAATCAATCCATCTGGTGGCGCGCCCGCCCCAGGGTCTGCCCGACGGCGAGTATCGGGTTCACCTGCTGTTCCGGGCAATCCCGCCGGCAACTCCGGTGGTCCAGACGCCGGGCAATGCGCCCAAGGGCGTCCAGTTCAAGCTGACTCCGGTCTACGGAGTGACAATTCCGGTCATTGTCCGCCTGGGCAATCTCCAGGCCAGTGCCGGAATTGCCAATGTTCGTCTCGAAAAGAAGGACGGCCTGCCCGCGATCGGCCTCGACCTCACGCGGGAGGGAACCCGTTCGACCTATGGCGAGGTCCGCGTGGTCAAGGCAGGCGTCAAGGACCCGATCGCAATTCAGAAGGGCGTTGCAGTTTATACGGATGTTGGCCGGCGACACGTGAGCTTGCCGATCCCGGAGAGCTCAAGAGCTGCCGCCAACGGCCCGGTAACTGTCGAATATATCGAGACTTTTGACGACGGCACGCACCTCCTTGCTCAGACGCAGGCCGAGTTGCGCTAGAACGACGCAGGCGAACCCGAGCTCGGTAAGATGTCGAGCGGCCGTTCCTGGCTGCGCAGGATGGCGCTGCTGCTTGCGCTCTGCGCCGGCAGCCTTGCCGCACCTACGCCTTTGCCGGCGACAGCGCCCGCCTGGACGCCGGACCCCGATGAGCAATTCATCCTCGACGTCAATATCCGCCAGCTTCGTCTTGGCGACACCGTGCGGGCGTACAACCCTCCCGAGGGGACTTGTGTCGTCTTAGGCGACTTTTTGACCGCTCTTGACGTGCCGATGCGCATCGATCTCGCTTCGAAGGCGGCGAGCGGCTGGGCGTTCAAGGAGGCCAATAAGATCAAAATCGATTATGCCGCTCGGCAAGTCAGCTTCGGCGCGCATCAGACGGAGCCGATTGCGCCGGGGACGATCCGGGAAACGCCCGAAGGCTGGTGTGTCCAGACGCAGGCGCTGGCGCGATGGTTTGGAATTGGCGTCAAGCCGATGACTGCGGGCTCAGTACTCTTGTTGTCGTCGGATGAAAAACTGCCGATCGAACTGGCGATGGAGCGGCAGCAGCGCGCAGCGCACATTCACCACGCGAGCTTTGATCTTTCAAGCCTGCCGCAGGTACGAATTCCATACCGGATGTGGCGGGCTCCCGCCCTCGACTTTGTTGTCAGCGGCGGAGTTACCTACCGCGCCCAAGACGGCGCAAGGGTCGACCGGCAAAGCTCGGTTTATGCAGCCGGCGAAATTGCGCACCTTTCCTATGACGCGCAGGTCACAACGACCGACAAGGGCAAGCCGAGCCTGCTCAGGCTGAGGGCTTTCCGCTCGGATCCCGACGGTCACCTCCTCGGACCTCTCAAAGCGACGCATTTCGGCTTTGGTGACGTCGAAGGGTTCGATAGTCATCTGACCGGCTCGGTTGCCGCAGGACGGGGCGCAATCATCACCAACCGGCCACCGACCGCCAGAACGGCGTTCGACCGCACGCGGGTCGAGGGTGACTTGCCGAGCGGCTGGGAGGCGGAAGTCTACCGCAATGGCGAGCTGCTCGGCTTTGCGAAATCCGACGCATCACAGCGCTATGTCTTTGACGATATTCAGCTTCTTTACGGCGAAAACCGGATCCGGGTGGTGCTTTACGGCCCGCAGGGACAGGTGCGCGAACGCGAACAGATCTACAATGTCGCGACCGACAACGTACCCAAAGGTAAGACTTGGTACTGGATCGGTGCCAATGAGCCGGGTCGCGACCTGGTCACGCTCGAGAAGCCGCCGGACGACCTCCAGCAGCCGAAGGCGCAGGCCACCGCATCTTTGGAGCACGGGCTCGATGCCCGCACGTCCGTTGGCGTGCTGGCTCGGGCAATGCTTGTTGGCGACCAGCACCTAACCTTCGTCGAAGGGACGGTGCGGCGCTCGATCGGGGGCGCTCTGCTCGAGGTCAGCGCTGCGCGCGAATCGAACGGAGGTCGTGCCGCCCATGCTCTGATGCTCGGCAAAATCGGCACCGTCTACGTCAATGCCGAGGCGCTTATCGCAAATGATTTTCACTTGCGTGGCGGCAAAGAAGAGAGCCTCCGCGAAGGGCGGATCGCATTTGACACTCCGCTCAGGCTCGGCAGGGCAATCCTGCCGGCGCACGCAGAAGCGCATTTGATCAAGCGAACCGACGGCTCCGGCCTGCTCGAGACAGCGGCGCGCCTGTCGGCCAGCATCGATCGGTTCAATCTTGGCGCCGAAATGAGATACAATAAGGAGATCGTAGCGGCCGGGCGCGCGCCCCCGAGTGAGTTGAAGATCGGATTGCTCGGGAGCGGACACATTGGCGCTGTGAGGATCCGCGGCTCGACCGATTTCGATTTTTCCCCGAGGGCACGCTTCCGGAGCGCCGAGCTCTCGGCTTACTGGTCGGCGAGCGAGCATGCTGATTGGGAGGGCGTCCTCGCCTATGATGGCGAGGCGCACCGCGCGCGCGCGCGGCTGACCCACATCCTGCGCTTCGACACGATGGCGATTGCCCTCTCCGGCGAGGCTGCAAGCAACGGCGACCTCGCACTCGGCTTCAACCTCAATTTCTCGCTCGACCCGCGCCACGGCATCACGCTTTCGCGGCGACCTTTAGCCCAAGGCGGAATTGTTCACGCCACAGTCTTTCGCGATCTCAACGCCAATGGCGTACTCGATGCCGGCGAGCCTCTGGAAAAAGATGCTCTGATCACCACCGGGAGCCGGCAGGCTGAGCGCAAGACGGACTCAAGTGGCTCCGTCACGATCGGCGGACTGACGGCCTATCAGCCGATATCCGTCGGTATCGACCTCACCAGTCTCAATGATCCGATGCTCACTCCCGAAAAGGCTCTCCAAGTCGTCGTTCCGCGACCGGGAATCGCGGCCGACGTGCAGATCGGCCTGGTTGGCGGCGGAAGTGTCGAAGGAGCCCTGATGAAGAGCGGCGAGCTCGGATTCGAAGGCGTCGATCTGGAGCTCGTCGACCCGAGCGGAAAGGTCGCTGCAACAGCTCAAACCGACTTTGACGGATTTTTTCTCTTCGACCGGGTTGGCTATGGCCGCTACACGCTTCGGGTCGGGGGCACCGCGGCCGCGGCGGCGAAGATCGAAGCCGATCTCGGCATCAGACTAGAAGTGACCGCCGATCATTCGGTCGTACGGCTGGGCTCGATCCAGCCTCGGCCAGTTCAGCGAATTGCCGCAGCAAAATTGGCTCTCCCGACGCCCTAAATCAGCCAATGGTTATCCGGATCTCTGCCGGATTGAGTGCGCAGGTCCGACACGTCCGCGGCATATCGGCTCGCGATGTGCTGGTGCGGTCGAGAAGACTCGAACTTCCACGGCCTTTCGGCCACAGCGACCTCAACGCTGCGCGTCTACCAGTTCCGCCACGACCGCACGTCATGAAAAAGCCGGCTTCACGAAAGAGCCGGCACTGGCAAGGCGCGGCCCCTAGCAAAGGCGCCTGACCGGCGCAATGCCGTCTCGCCACTCTTAAACCGGCCCATAACGGGACAATGGCTAACAGCCTATTTACCATTTGACGGCGAATGCGTTAGCCACTGCCGACAATGCTTCTCACCGCTGCCCTTGTCGCTGGTCTTGGGTCTTCGCAACCGAGCGCTCATCCGGTCTCGGCGACAGTTCAGGCGACCGCGACGATCCGAATCATTTCAGCGGTAAGGATCAGGTTCGAAGCTGCGACAAACCCCGACGTTCCGCCTGCGCGGGAGGCTTTGCTGCGGTCGAGCGATGGCTCGACGCAATTAGCAAAACTGATTGAATTTCAATAATTTAACTGCGCTCTGGCTTCGCCGCGCCCAAGGTAATTCTGACGTTGTTCCCGCCAGAGGGGACATTCACTTCTGCGCTGTTGAAGGCAACGCTCCCACCGGCCGGTATCGAGCGGGCCGGCGGATCGATCATCCAGCTGTAAACCACCTTACCGTGAACATCGAGAAGTTGCGCCTGGAGCGGTGGAACCGCTTGCTCTTTCGTCGTCGGATTGATCACCCGACCAGTGATCGTGAGCAGCTCATTGCCGCTTTCGAGCGGTTGCCTGTCCTTGTGCGTCACGACCAGCGCAAGCGGGCTCGCGCTGTCCGAGGCGATGCCGAACCGGGCCTTCAAGTCAGATGGCGCGAAAAACCAGAAGGCCGCGGCAAGTGCGATCACCACGAGGGCGACGAGGAGAATCGTGAGAAGCGGACTGCGGCGCCGCGGCTCCGCCTCGCCGTTTTCGGCGAATGGGCTGAACATGTCGGGGGCCGCTTCCGCTTGTGGCGGTTCGTTCCAGTCTTCAGTCGTTGCCGGCGCGCCGGCAGAGACGGACGCTTGCGGCTCGGCTGCCTCGCTGGCGGCCGATGGAGCGTCACCCGGGGCATCGGCGCCACCCTCGAGCGCTGCTTCCTCATAGGCGCGTTCTTCGGCTTCCGGACCGCTGCGAGGGTCGACCAAAGTCGCCTCTGCGAGCGTTTCGCTCTCGGGCGCTTGGTTTTCGGCCTCGGGCAGCGTGCCTGTTGATTGGGCGAGGCCGGTCTCGGTGGGAGCGCCTTCGCCGCTGGCAGCGATCGTCTCCGGGTCCTGATGCCAGCTGTGCTTGCATGCAGCACAACGCACCTGCCGGCCCTCCGGCGGGATGGCGTCATCCTTCACCACATATTGCGTGCCGCAATTCGGGCAGGTGAGGATCATTGCAATAAAAGCCCTCTTCCGGGACGGTCAGCGAACGGTAAACAGGAATGATCGAGGCTTGGCAAGTTCGGGGCCTTGCCGGCCGATGTTCGAGCGCTTGGGGATAGCAGTGGCAGCAGTCGCCGAATTCGACAGTGTTGGACTGCGCTACGGCACGGGTGCCGAGGTCTTGCGCGACCTCGACTTTCGGCTGCGCAGCGGCTCATTCTATTTTTTGACGGGTGCGTCCGGCGCGGGCAAGACGTCGCTGCTAAAATTGCTTTACCTTGCCCAGCGACCGACACGCGGTCGGATCAAGCTGTTCGGCGAAGAGCTTGGAGAAGTACCGCGAGTGCTGCTGCCGCCTTTTCGCCGCAGGATCGGTGTGGTCTTTCAGGACTTTCGCTTGATTCGCCATTTGTCGGCCTTCGACAATGTCGCTCTGCCGCTGCGCGTCGCTGGAGCGAAGGACGAGGAGGTTGAAGGACCGGTCCGCGAGATGCTTGCCTGGGTGGGGCTTGCCGATCGCGCAAGCGCACGGCCTCCGACGCTCTCCGGCGGCGAGCAGCAGCGTGTTGCGATCGCGCGGGCAGTGATCAATCGGCCTGAGCTGCTGGTCGCTGATGAGCCGACCGGGAACGTCGATGCCGAAATGGCAAATCGCTTGATGGGGTTGTTTACTGCGCTCAACCGGCTGGGCACTACCGTGGTAGTCGCGACCCACGATCTCGGACTGATCAGCGCGACGCCCGGTGCTCAGCTGATCCGGCTTGAAAACGGGACTTTGGTCGATCCCACCGGCTCGCTCAGAAATCCGCCCCGCCCGCCGAAGCGAGGCAGTTGATGTTCGATTGGTTTTTCGTCCCGGCGGCGGAGCGGCGGCTGCTCGGCGCTTCGAATCGACCTGCGCCTACGGCCTGGGTCATTGCGATCATGAGCTTCACGATCATGCTGATTGCTGCGACCGGCCTTGCACTGGCCAACACCGCAGGCGTGCTCAGTAGAGCGATCGAGGCTCGCTATACACTCGAGGTGCCCGGTGGCGGCAGCAATGTCGATGCGCTGGTCAAAGCAGTGCGCACGTCCCCGGGAGTCGCTTCGGCGGAGGCGGTACCCGAAAGCGACATGCGCAAAATGCTTTCCAAATGGCTCGGCCCTGCGGCCGCCAGTGACGAACTGCCGGTACCGGCTCTCGTCAATTTCGACGCTGAAGCAGGAGCAAAGCTCGACGTCGTGCAGCAGCGCGCCCAAGCGATCGCACCCGGCGCACGCGTTCTTGCCCACCGCGACAGCGTCGCTCCGCTCCTTCATTCGCTCGAGCTGCTCCAGGCTGTGGCGTTCGGACTGGTCCTGTTGCTGAGCGCCGCGGCCGCAGCAGCAGTAGTGCTGGCAGCGCGCAGCGCGCTCGACGCGCACCGCTTCACGATCGAAGTCATGCATGGAATCGGCGCGACCGACCTGCAGGTCACCCACCTGTTTCAGCGCAAGATTGCGATCGACGCCTTCATTGGGAGCACGGCAGGCGCCCTGGCTGCCGCAGTCGTGCTTTTGCTGCTCGCCGGCGGCGCGGCCTTCGCCGGCGAACTGACCGGCGGAGCGACGCTTGGATCCACCGACATCGCGATCCTCGCACTGCTCCCATTCGGGTTGACGGCACTTGCGACCTGGGTTGCCCGTGCGGCCGTTCTGAGGGCATTGCGCGAAGCCCTATGATCACCCGCCTCGGTTCGCTGCTGCTGCTCATTTACACGCTGGGTTTCGTGCTGTTCACTTTCACTCTAGGCAAGCCGGCGCCGCCGGATGCACCAGCAAGTGACGCTGCGGTGGTCCTGACCGGCGGCCCGGGCCGGATCGAACATGCGATTGACGTGCTTCGCGAGCACAAAGCTCAACGTCTGCTGGTGGCCGGAACCGACCCGTCGGTAACCATATCTGACTTGGCGCGGCGAATTCCCGGCAGCAAGAAGTGGCTGGCCTGCTGCGTAGACCTTGGAACCGAATCCGTCGATACACGCTCGAACGCCGAAGAGGCCGGTCGGTGGCTCGGCAATCATCACTATCGGTCGTTTCGCCTGATCACCAGCGACTGGCACATGCGCCGCGCCCGCTACGAGTTCGAAAGAACCTTGGGCAAGAAGTACAGTTTGGTAGCCGACGCGGTCCGGACAGAGCCGAGCCTGCTAACGCTGTTCGGCGAGTATAATAAGTATCTGCTGCGCCGGCTGGCGGTCTGGGCCGAGCTCTGATGGCGTTCATTCGCTCGCTGCTCTATGCGGCGATCTTCTATCCGGTGACCGTGGTGCTCGTGCTCGCGGGAATTGTCGCGACCATATTCGGGCGAGGACCGACACTTGCAGTGGTGCTGAGCTGGGTCGAGTTGCACCACTGGCTAGCCGAGCACGTGCTTGGGATCCGCGTCCAAGTGGAGGGGAACATTCCCGCCGGACCGCACCTGATCGCGGTCAAGCATCAGTCGATGTTCGAGACCATCGAGATGGTGCGACTCACCCACCTGCCGGTGATCGTCATCAAGAAGGAGCTTGCCGACATCCCGCTCTTCGGCTGGATGACCCGGCGTTATGGCGTCATTGCAGTCGAACGGTCGGCGGGCGCGAAAGCGCTTCGTGCGCTTGTGAGGGAGGGCGAGGCAGCGATCACGAGCCGACGACCGGTCATCATCTATCCCGAAGGAACGCGGGTCCCCTGCGGCGAGGCGCCGAAGCTGAAATCGGGTTTCGCAGCATTATATCGCGCACTCGGTCTGCCGGTGGTTCCGGTAGCAGTCGACAGTGGGCGCTTGTGGGGCCGAGGCTTTGTCCACCGTGGTGGAACGGTGACCCTCAAGGTGGGCGCGACCATTCCACCTGGCCTCAAGCGGGACGACATGGAACAGCGCGTGCACGCTGCAATCAACGCGCTCGATTCCAATCGTGTTTCCCGCCAATTTCGGAGCTGACGGGTTTCAAAACCCGCAATGAAGGTCAAGCCGATGCGTGCTTCTCCGGCATCACCGGCGCGTCCTTCATTTTTCCCATTTGATTCAAATTGAGAAGACAGGAGTCTAGCCCCTGAGGCGCGCGCCCAGCTTTGCCGCCGCCGAGACAATGCGGCTCGAGATTTCGGTGATCTGCTCGTCGGTAAAGCTCCTCTCGGTGGGCTGGAGCGTGACTTCGAAGGCGAGCGATAGGCCATCGGCGGATTGGAACCTGTCGAACAGACGGACTCCGGTAACTGCAGCTTTGTCGGCACTGCGGATTGCCCGGAGCAGGTTTTCAGAGGGCAGCTCGGAAGGAACGATGAACGCGAAATCCCGCATCACTGCCTGGAGCGCCGGCGGCGTATAGGCTGAACGGGCATGGCTGCTCGCCCGCGGCGCAGGGATTGCGTCGAGATAAATCTCCGCAGCCACAGCTCCGACGGGTGCATCGAGCCTCTTGACCAGGCTCGGGTGGAGTTCGCCGAATGCTGCGAGGGTCGTCTTTGGACCGAGGCCCAGCTTCGCCGATCGACCGGGATGCCAGATCGGACCAGCGTCTGGGAAGGTTTGCAAATTGGCAACGGGCGTTTCGGCGGACTCAAGCAGCGCAAGCACTTCGGCCTTGGCATCGAACGGGTCGAATGGCTGCGCCTTGCCATTCTGCCAGCTACGCTGCGCGCGCTCGCCCGCGAGCAGCAGGCCGAGCGTCGGGCGCTCAGTGTCGCCACAATAGCGGCGGCCGAGCTCGAATAAACGCACCGATGAGGCGCCGCGATCAAGGTTGCGCCGCGCCGCAGCGATCAGCCCCGGGAGAAGCGAAGGCCGCATGACCTTCATCTCTTCGCTGATCGGATTGGCGAGCTTCCACTCGCCGCCGCCGAAGGCCGTGGCCTCCTCTTCGGAAATGAAGCTCCAGGTCACCGCCTCGTCGAGACCTCGAGCGGCGGCGGTGCGGCGGACGCGGCGCTCCATGAGCTGCGTACGCGTCGCTGTCGGAGTGGCTACTCCCGGCGCCCTTTGAAGCGGGGTTGAGGGTACGAGCTCGTAGCCGGTAATCCGCGCAACTTCTTCGACCAGGTCTGCCGAACCTTCGACGTCACGGCGCCATGTGGGAATGGTTACGGCAGAACCGTCAAGGTCGAAACCGAGGCCTTGGAGAATCTCACGCTGACGTGATTCCGCGACATCAATGCCGCCAAGCGCCTTGGTCCTCGCATAGTCGAAGCTGATTGTCCGGCGCTCCGTTGGTGGCCGGCCGGCGCGGACGACTTCGGAAGCTTCTCCACCGCAGATGTCAAGGATGAGGCCTGCGAGGATCGCAAGACCGTCATCGAGAAACGCCGGATCGACTCCGCGTTCGAAACGGCTGCGCGCGTCGCTGGTGAGCCCCAGTTTCTGGCCGGTACGCGCGATGTGCTCCGGCTCGAAATAGGCAATTTCGAGTATGACATCTCTGGTCTCGGCAGCGACGCCCGAATGCTCGCCGCCCATGATCCCGCCGATGTCGTGCACCTCGTTTGCATCGGCAATTACGCACATCGACGAGTCCAAGGTATATTGCTTTTCGTTGAGCGCGAGAACCGTCTCGCCGTCGCGGGCCCGTCGCGGTCCGAGCTGTCTTTCCAGCTTGGCGAGATCATAGACGTGCGCAGGCCGCCCGTAGCCGATCGTGAGATAATTGGTGATATCGACGAGCGCGGAGATCGGCCGCTGTCCCGCAGCCTTCAGCCGCCGCTGCATCCATTCGGGTGAAGCGCCGTTCTTCACGCCCCGGATCGCCTGTGCGTAGAAGGCCGGGCATGCTTCAGGCTCATCGTTGTGGATCGCGATCGGACAGGTGAAGGCGCCCTCTACCTGCGGCACTGCAAGCGGCTTGAGCGTGCCCACGCCCGCTGCAGCGAGATCGCGTGCGATTCCTCGCACGCCCATACAGTCCTGGCGGTTGGGCGTGACATTGACGTCGAACACCGGATCGTCGAGCCCGGCATAAACCGTGTACAGTTCGCCGACCGGCGCGCCGTCGGGCAGCTCGATGATCCCGCTATGATCGTCGCCAAGCTCGAGCTCGCGAGACGAGCACATCATTCCGCGACTCTCCACTCCCCGGATCGACGCGACCTTGAGGGTGATCTCGCTCCCGGGGATGTAGGCGCCAGGCGGGCCGAACACTCCGAGCATTCCAGCACGGGCGTTGGGCGCTCCGCAAACGACCTGAATCGCATCGCCAGTCCCGGCGTCGACGCTCAGCACCTGCAGCTTGTCAGCCTGCGGGTGTTTTTCGGCAGTCAGGATTTTTGCGACCCGAAACTGGGCGAGCGCCTGCCCGGGATTCGTAACCTCCTCGACCTCCAGGCCAATGGCGGTCAGCTTGTCGGCGATCTCGCGGGCCGAAGCGGTGGTTTCGAGATGGTCCTTCAACCATGAAAGGGGAAATTTCATGCCCCCACTCCGCCCGAAAGCGTCGGCACATCGAGGGCCCGGAAACCATAATGTTTGAGCCAGCGGATGTCGCCGTCGAAAAAGGCGCGAAGATCGTCCATTCCATATTTGAGCATGGCCAGACGGTCGATCCCGCAGCCGAAGGCGAAACCCTGCCATTGGTCAGGGTCAAGCCCGCAATTGGCGATCACCCGCGGATGGACCATGCCGCTGCCCAGCACTTCCATCCAGCCCTGCTGACCGCCGACGACCCGCCGGCCTTTCTCGACCGACCAGCCGACGTCGACCTCCGCCGAAGGCTCAGTGAATGGGAAGTAGCTCGGGCGCATTCTCAAAACGACATCGTCGCGTTCGAAAAAGGCCTTGAGGAAGGTCTCGAGGGTCCACTTGAGATGGCCGAGCGTGATGCCCTTGTCGATCACGAAGCCTTCGACCTGGTGAAACATCGGAGTGTGGGTGGCGTCGCTATCCGATCGGTACACGCGCCCAGGAGCAATGACGTAGATTGGTGCTCCGCGGCTTTCCCCAGCGCGGATCTGCACTGGCGAGGTGTGGGTCCGGAGGACGCGCGGCTCGTCCTGGTCGCCGTGCTTCTCGAGGTAGAAGGTGTCCTGCATCGCACGCGCCGGATGGTTCTCGGGCATGTTGAGCGCAGTGAAATTGTACCATTGGGTTTCGATCTCCGGTCCCTCGGCGACCGAGAAACCGAGGTCCGCGAAAATTTCCGCGAGCTCGTCCATCACCTGGCTGACTGGATGGACGGTGCCCTGCGGGGACTCGGGCACGGGGAGCGAGAGATCAAGTCTTTCGGTTGCGAGCTTGCGTTCCAGCTCAGCTGATTCAAGCGCATTCTTTCGCTCGGCGATCGCATTCGCGACCTGCTCGCGCAGTGCGTGGATCTTCGGCGCTTCCGCGGCGCGCGCTTCGGGGTCCATCGAGCCGAGCGACTTCAACTTCGCAGTGATCTCTCCCGACTTACCGAGCAGGGAGACGCGCACGGAGTCGAGCTCTGTCAAGTCATTGGCAGCGCTAATGCGGTCGAGAAGAGCGTCGGACATGGTTCGTGGCCTCTAGCAATGCCATGCCGCAAAATGCAAAGGCGGTGCTGAAAGGCTGTTTTTCGCGAATTCATGAGCGACTGGCCCGAACTGAGCGTTGAGCGCGACCACGAGACTCTCTCGGTCCTTCACCTTGCTGCCCAGATGCTGGGCAAGATCCGCGTGGCGCATGCGCCGTGGTTGAACCACGGCTGGCATGTCGCGCTCCAGCCGAATGCCCGCGGACTTGGAATCCTGCCGACCGCCGCTAGCGGCGGCCGCACCTTCACACTGACCCTCGATCTGTGCCGCCATGCCATCGTGCTGTGGATCAGCGACGGCGGGCGCGAGGAACTGCCGCTCAATGCCGGTAGCATTGCCGCGCTGCATCGGCGGCTCGTGGCGATGCTCGAGTTGCACGACCTGCCGTCGAGCTTCAACGGCAAACCGAACGAGATTCCCGACGCGATCGACTTTGCCAAAGACGAGCGACCTCGCGAGTATGACCGGGACTGTGCCGAACGCTTCCGGGGCGCGCTTGCGGCCGTGCTCCCGGTGTTCGCGCGCTTCCGCGCCGGCTTCAGCGGCAAGGCGAGCCCGGTCCACTTCTGGTGGGGAAGCTTCGACCTTGCCGTCAGCCGCTTTTCAGGGCGCAAAGCGCCCCAGCATCCCGGCGGACTGCCCGGCCTTCCCGACCGGATCACGCGCGAAGCCTATAGCGATGAGGTGAGTAGTGCGGGTTTTTGGGCTGGCGGCGTGACGCCAGCCGAACCCTTCTTCTACAGCTATATTTATCCGGAGCCGGACGGCTTCCGCAGCGCCAAGATCGCGCACGGCCGCTTCGACGAAACCTATGGCGAGTTCGTGCTGCCCTATGCCGACGTGCGTGCATCCGATGAGCCGGGCCGAACGCTCATCGAGTTCTTCCAATCGACTTATGATGCAGCGGCGGATCTTGCCAATTGGGATCGCGCGGCACTGGAGCGGGAGCCGGTCGCGCCCTAGCTTAGTTGGCCACGAACGGGAAAGGCGAGATGCTCTTTCGCGTCCGGTCGACCGAGAGCATTCTCCCGGCCGGCGGCGTCGCGCGATACGCGCAGTCCAGCCGCGGGCAGATCGTGCAGGCAGGACCGACCGGAGTCACCGGTGCGTTGGAAAGATCGTAGACGTCGGCGCACGACAGTCTGTGCGCGTGCCGGATGTCGCAGCCGAGGCCGATCGCCAGCAGACCGGTCGACACATCGGTCTTGATCGGTCGCTCGACCGTTCGCGAGACAGTGAAGAAGCGCTGTCCGTCGGGAGTTTCGATGACCTGGGTCACGGCCTGTCCCGGTGCCTGGAATGCGAGATGCAGATTCCAGCGGGGACAGGTGCCGCCGAAGCGGGAGAAAGGAAAATTTTCGCCCGCATAGCGCTTGGAGATGTTTCCGGCCGGATCGACGCGAAGCATGAAGAACGGGACACCGCGCGCTCCTGCCCTGCTCAGCGTGGTCAGCCGATGCGCGACCTGCTCGACATTTGCGCCATATTCACCGGTCAGCCGATCGATCGAATAGCGGTAGCTCTCGGCACTCGCGAGAAAACGGCCGTAAGGCATGATGATTGCGCCCGCGGCATAATTGGCAAGGCTCATATGCAGCAGCTGGCGCACGCCTTCGTCCGGCGGCGCTGCTTCCGCAACCATGCGGTCGATGACCGGCGCAAATTCGACGAGTGCGAGCTGATAGGCGAGCGCGAAGCTTCGATTCTCGGGCCTCAGCTGGGACGAGATGAGGAACAGCCGCCGGTCGGCCTCGTAGCTCTGGCTCATATTGCCGAGCTCCGATTGCGGTACAACCGAGAGGCTGATTCCCCACGCCTCCTTGAGACGCCGACGCATCGGTTCGGCCATTGACAGGGAATCGCTTAAAGCACCGCCGAGCGTCTCCGCTGCCTCTTCGAGCTCGGGATAGTGGTTGCGGTGCTGCTGGATATAATCGCGCACCCAATTTTCGGGCGTGACCAGTGCCCGCGCATCGCCGGCATTGGCCAGGGCCGGATTGCGCTCTGCTTCCTTGACCGCCCGATACAGGCGCGAGATCGCGTCGGCGATTGACGGCGCATTATTGGCGAGCTCGGCAAGCTCGTAGCGGGGAACGCCGAGGTCGCTGAGTAGCGAATCCGAGAAAATTTCGGAGAGCGCTTCACGGCTGGTGCGCATCCCCCCACCGGAAGCGAATTGGCGGACATCGACTTCGTACAACTCGGCAAGCTTCAGAAGCAGAGCTGCAGTGACGGGTCGCTGATTGCGCTCAAGATGGTTCAAATAGCTCGGGCTGATTCCAAGGCTCTCAGCCATATCGGTCTGCGAGAGCTGGCGGTCGCGCCGAAGGCGGCGGAGTCGATGGCCGAGGAAGAGCTTGCCGGTCATTGGCGAGTTTGTGTCAATTTCGCCCCGAAACCACAAGTCAATTTATGACAATCACGCGTTTTTTGTCGCGCCAGCGTGGGCACTTCCGTGTTTCATCAGTGCGGAAACACCACGAATCGCTGCTGGAGAGTTCGGCATGACAAGTTTTGACCAATTCGTTCCCGCGCCTCCGGGGCGCTTCGATGGAATCGAGCGGCCGTATGCGCCCGAGGACGTGCTGAAGCTCAGGGGATCGGTGTCGATCGAGCATACGCTCGCACGGCGCGGCGCGCTGAAGCTCTGGGAGCTACTGCACGAGGACGAGCCGATTCGCGCGCTCGGAGCGCTCAGCGGCAACCAGGCGATGCAGATGGTCCGTGCGGGTCTGAAAGCCATCTACCTTTCTGGTTGGCAGGTCGCAGCTGATTCGAACGTCAGCGGCTCAATGTATCCCGACCAGTCGCTATATCCCGCCAATTCCGGACCTGAACTGGCACGCAAGATCAACAAGACTCTGTGCCGCGCCGACCAGATCGAGCATCTGGAAGGCGGAGCGCGGCACGATTGGTTGGCGCCGATCGTCGCCGACGCCGAGGCGGGATTCGGCGGGCCACTGAACTGCTTTGAGATCATGAAGGCCTATATCGAAGCGGGCGCCGCCGGAGTTCACTTCGAAGATCAATTGGCGAGCGAAAAGAAGTGCGGGCATTTGGGCGGAAAGGTCCTGATTCCGACGCAGGCTGCGATCCGCAATCTGGACGCCGCACGGCTTGCCGCCGATGTCTGCGGAGTCCCGACGATCCTCGTCGCACGTACGGATGCGGAGAGTGCCCGGCTCATTACAAGCGACATCGACGAGCGCGACTGTCCGTTCATTACCGGCGAGCGCACCGCTGAAGGCTTCTTTCGCCTGGAGGAAGGCACCGGCCTCGATCATTGCGTGGCCCGAGGGCTCGCCTTTGCTCCGCATGCGGACCTTCTGTGGTTCGAGACGAGCCGTCCGAACCTCGACGAAGCGCGGATTTTCGCGGAGCGCATACATGCCCGCTGCCCAGGCAAGCTTCTCGCTTATAACTGCAGCCCGAGCTTCAACTGGAAGGCCAAGCTCGACGCGGAAACAATCGCGAACTTTCAGCGCGAGCTCGGTCGCATGGGCTACAGGTTCCAGTTCGTGACGCTGGCCGGCTTCCACAGCCTCAACCATGCGATGTTCGAGCTCGCGAGCGCTTACCGCGAGCGCGGGATGGCGGCTTATTCGCAGCTGCAGCAGTCCGAAATCGCGAGCGAAGCGGCCGGCTACACTGCGACCCGCCACCAGCGCGAGGTGGGCACCGGCTATTTCGACGCAGTCGCCCAAGCAGTTGCCGGTGGCGAAGCGTCGACAGTCGCACTGAGGGAATCGACCGAAGCCGCGCAGTTCGTTCGGGTCGCGGCCGAGTAAGGAGCAAGATCATGAGACAGCGTTACTGGGTCATCGGCGGCCACTATTCGGACTGCGGTTTCAACGAACTGGAGCCCGGAACCGAGGTCATCCACGGACCCTTTGGGGACGAGCTCAAGGCGCGAATGGAATGGCAGCGCCTGACCTTCAAGGACCATTGCGCAGCGACCGAACGCTACTCGATCTGCGTCGAGCCGGTGCTACAATGAGTACTGTGCTCGACCGTGCTCGGATCATTGCAGAACCCTCGAGCGTCAGTGGCGCCGGCGAAGTATTGAGCGAAGCCGCACTGGAGTTCCTCGCCGAGTTGCACGAGCGGTTCGATGGTCGCCGCCTCGACCTGCTCGAAGCGCGCGAGGAGCGGCAGGACCGGTTCAATGCAGGCGAGCTGCCCGACTTCCCCGAAGAGACGTGCGAAATCCGGCAGGCGGAGTGGACTGTCGGAACGATCCCTGCCGACCTGCTCGATCGTCGTGTGGAGATCACCGGCCCGACCAACGCCAAGATGCTGATCAACGCTTTGAACAGCGGCGCTCAGGCCTATATGGCAGACTTCGAGGACGCGACCTCGCCGACCTGGGAGGAGCTGGTCCAGGGTCAGGTGAACCTAAAGAACTACTGGCTCGGCCGGCTTGACTATACCGACCCCGACAGCGGCAAGCATTATGGGGTTCACGACAATCCCGCCGTGCTGATGGTTCGACCGCGTGGGCTTCACCTGCCCGAGGACCATGTGACGGTGAACGGCGACGTCGTCGCAGGGGCGCTGTTCGATTTCGCAATCTACCTGTGGACCAACGCCCGCCCAGCGCTGGCCAAGGGATCGGGTCCCTACTTCTATCTCCCCAAGCTCGAGAGTCGGCATGAGGCTGCGCTGTGGAGCGATATCTTCGCCTTTGCAGAAGCCAAGTTGAGGCTCGAGCGCGGTACGATCAAGGCGACGGTGCTGATCGAAACGCTTCCGGCGGCATTCGAGATGGACGAGATCCTCTACGCTCTGAAGGAGAATATCGTAGGGCTCAACTGCGG
>CBJLMA010000051.1:0-17056 GCA_966424035.1 uncultured Sphingomonas sp.
CACGGCGCGATGGATTATTCTGCTGTTCTCTTCCCCGAATGAGGTGAACTGGCCGTAAGCCGCCGGCCGGCTTCTAGAACGAGGAAGCGCTAGTCAGACTCTCGTTCGATATAATCGGCGCATCGCAGCAGTCCGCCCACTCCAACAAGCCAGATTCAGAAGGCCTTCGTCAGTCGGATTTCGCCGCGGACGCGCCGTTCATGGTAGAGCGACAGCGTCGAGGAGTTGCGGGTGACGGTCAGGCTCAATGAGGGCGCGAAGCCTCCCACGTTCCAGTCGCGCTTGTAAATACTGAAGGAGCCTTGCAGCCGCCAGTCGCGCCGCTTCTTGCCGAAGGGCGCGAGTGCTCCGTCTCCGGTCTGGTGAGCAAGATCGATCGCAAGCTGCGGCCGTAGGCCCCAGCCGATCTCCTTGAGAATCCCGATGCCAACTGAGCCTCTCCAAAAGGCCTGCCCAGCGTCAATCGCCCAGTTGCGCTCCACACCCACATAGCCAAAGGCAAGCGTGGTGGGTCCGATTGGGCGATTGGCCGAAACGCGCGCCTCGGCGTCCCATCCGTCGACATCCCGCCGCCGCGCATAATCATTGTGGCGAACCAGCAGCGTGCCACCGACCGTCCACTTGTCGCCGATCAGCTTTTCGTAGTCGAGGTGCGCGCCCAGGCTGACGACGAGACGCCGCTCACCGTACCAGCGCATCAGGCTGGTGGCGGTCGTCCGCAACCGTCCTCCCGCCAGCCGGAACTCCGGCCCCGCCTCGATCCCCGCATAGGCATCGTCGAATTGATGGTCGCGATAGCGCAGCCATCGTCCGTACGCTCCCAGATAGACCGGGATCTTTCCGAAACGGTTGAGCCGGATCGACGCGTCTCCGCCGACAAATGTGCCGGTGCCGGATAGGGCGCGAGCAGTGGGATCGAGCCGAAACGGCAAACCATAGATGTCGACCGTTTGCTTGTCGGTCGCTGAATTGATGTTGCTGTCGGGCGCAATGCCGACATCAAAGTTGAACCGCCATGCACGGCGTGCCCGGATCGCCTCGCGGAATCGGGTGATGTTGCGCGCGACTTGAGCCGGCGGGTGCGCGGCGGTGGCCAAGCGGAAATGGTAGTCCGCCTGTTCGTCCTTCTTTTCCATGAACAGGGTGCGCGCGAGCTCGAGCCGAACGCGCAGCAGGCGCGGGTCTCGGTCGAGTATTCGGCGGAACGCGGCCTCGGCCGCGCGATAGTCCCGCGCCGCATAGCTCGACATCCCGTGGAGAAACTCGCGCTCGATCGCAGCGTCGGACTCGGCTGCGCGCTGCACCGGTTGTGCCGTTGCCGGCGTCGATGTGGCTGCCCGCGCAAGCGACAGGGCGAGCAGCAAGCGGATGGACGCTCGTTGCGCCATGACCAACACTCAATGGTGTTGCTGCCCGACGAAGGCGTCCTGCATCAGCACGGTCCCTCCAGAATTTTGCAGCGAGAAGGTCCCGCCGACTTGCTCGGCGTGAGGGCCGAAGAAGGCGCCGTTCATGTCACCCGTCACCGACTGGCTGGGCGGCGTCACCGGTGTGTTGGTCGAGCTGTAATTGGCGGTGCCGGCCAGTGGGATTTCGAACAGACCATTGTTTCCGAAGGGCGCGCTCCCGCCGACGTGGATGCCGAGCGTCGGTGCATCGGCCTCGCTTGTGTAGAGATAATCCTGATCGATCCGCGTCGAAATGGTGCGTGCGCCAAAATCGGCTGTGAGTGCGAACGGTATACCCGGGCCTCCGTTCGACCATAGCGTCAGCGTATGTGCATCGTAGCTTGCGGTGCCCGAGATCGGGATGCCCGCCTCCGGAGTGCGATCACCGTTAACGAAAAGCAGATCGCCAGAATCGGTCCCGGGCACCGTAGCGTAATTTGGATCTACAACTTTCCAGGACCACTCGCCCATCGCAACATACGAATAGCCAATGTTGTAGTCGAGCGTTCCTCGGAGCGAGTTCCCTGAACTCAGCGTCTGAAATGATCCCGATAAACCCCGAGTGTAGTCGTATGAAAATAGTTTTGTTTCACTTCCGTCCGCAGCCTTGCTGAACGCCGTGAAGCGCTGACCGAGAAGCTGTTCCCAGTCTCCATACGGGTCCTGCTGCCATGACGGCGGCATGACGTTGATGTCCCAAAAGATTCGAGACTCAAACTTGCCAGAAGATGGCAGCCCTCCAGGCAGGAGGCCCGCCGGAGTGTCCAATTCGTGAGCAAAATCCATGTTCGCGACGGGCTGCGTCGAAGTCATGGTGAACTCGCCTGGCGATACGGCGCGATACGAAGTCGGGTCGCCGTTGCCCGGCGTGAATGTCAGTCGGCCAATGACGTCGTAGGTGCCGACGCGAGTGGCGGGAGAATCTAGCCAGCTGGTCTGTACATCGACGGTGGGTGTCGGCGTCGGGGTCGGCGTTGGCGTCGGCGTGACCGGTGGGGGCGGAATGTTTTCGACGGTGGACGTCCCATCGCCGCCACATGCCGACAAGAACAGACAGAGCGGCAGGGCCAACGTGCTGACGAAGTGAATGTGGCTACATTGGCCATTGAGATCGAGGTTCATCGTCAGTGTCCTCTCGAAATGGATCAGCGTTGTGCGCAGGGGAGCCGATTAGGCGCTGCTCAATGCGGCTTTTGCTGGCCGACGAAGGCGTCCTGGAACAGCGGCAATTGATCGCCCGGCCGCTGAAGCGAAAAAGTGCCACCGACCTGCTCGGCATGAGGGCCGAAGAAGGCGCCGTTCATGTCTCCCGTCGCCGCCTGGCTCGGCGGTGGCACCGCCTGATTCTGATAGCTGTAGTTGACCGTTCCGGTCAGCGGAATGTCGAAGCTTCCATCATTGTTGAATGGTGCGCTTCCGCTGACATGGATGCCCTGGATGGGGTCGGGGTCGGCAGTCGATCCGTAATTGTGAAAATCCTGGTCGATTTGAGTGCCGATTGTGCGCTGTCCGAAATCAGCGGTGAGGGTGAACGGAATTCCGTCTGCCCCACTGCTCGATCGCATGAGTAGCGTGTGCGCGTCATATGTTGCAGTGCCCGAAACGGGGATACCTGACGCGGGCGTGCGGTCGCCGTTGACGAACAACAACTCTCCGAAATTCGTCGCCTGGGTCGGGTTTTCATTTAGAATTACAGGCCAGGCCCAGTAACCCATCGACACGTACGAATAGCCAGGATCGACAACGAGGCCGACCCCATGATTCGTACCTGCGGCAAACGGCGGCGCCTCCTGAAAGACGCCGCGGATGTAACCGTTCGGGTTGATGGACCACGAGACAGTGGGGCTTGCGCTGATGGAATTTGCCCCAGCGGGCAGGATGCTGGCCGGGCCATTCAGCGTGTAGCTTGAGCCGCCGTTGCCGACCGCCATTGTGAACTCGCCTGGTGCAAGCGTGCGATAGGTCCAGTCGGCCGGATGGCCGGTGCCCGGATCGACCGTGAGCCGACCGATCAAGTCATAGGATCCCGCACGACTGATCGGATAGGCATCGGCCGCAGGAGCCGGCGTCGGCGTCGAGGTCAGGTCGGGGCTAGGCGTCGGCGTCACGGTAGGCGTTGCTGGTGGCGGTGGAATGCTGGCGATCGACGTGCCATCGCCACCGCACGCCGACAGCGTCAGGCACAACGGCAGAACTGTTGTGCTCATGAACAGAAGGCGCCGATGAAGAGCCAGTGGTTTGCGCAGCATGGCCGTTCCTTTCAGTAGCTTCAGCAAGCACCCGCAAAGTTCCTGCGAGGAATCTGCACGCAAGCTTAGCTAAGTTACTGAATTTCATGGCCCGATCTCTGCCTGATCTGACCTGATTTCCGACCGACTTCGGCCCCGTTGCCCGCCATGTTATGACGAGACTGCCGGGAAAGCTGGCTGGGGACCGGATGTACGAGTCGACGCAAGAGGCCGGGCGCATGCACGGCATCGATCTGGCACGAGAGGCGGATTTCCACCTGGGACTCCTGCATGTTCGGCCCGCCCGGTGCGAAGTCGAATGGAACGGCGCCTCCCAAATCCTGCAACGGCGAGTGATGCAGGTGCTTGTTGCGCTCGCTCATGCGCGCGGCTCGGTCGCGTCGCAGGACGACCTCGTCACGCTCTGTTGGCGTGGGCTCTCCGTCAGCGAAGACGCCATCTTCCGCTGCGTCAGCAAGCTCCGCAAGCTTGCCGCGAGCTATCCGGGCCCGCCTTTTGCGATCGAGACCATTCCAGGCGTCGGATATCGCCTAACGTCACCGAGTGTGGGCGTCACTGCAGTCGAGCAGGCGGAACCGTCTCGTCGCTTCAACCTTCGCGCATGGGCCGCCGGAGCTGCACTTGCAGCGCTGATCCTGGTCGGCGCGGCAATCTGGATCGGCCAACACCGAGCCGCTGACCAAAATCGTCCCATTCGCGTCACGGTGCAGCCGTTCGAAGCCTTGGGCGATTCGGCTCAGGTCGCTTCGCTCGCACGAAGAATCCCCAACGAAGTCGTGAACGAGCTCGGCGACAGCCAAGTCGGGGCTGTGATGGGAGCCGGACAGACCAGCGGGGAATCTTCCAAGACGACAAGTCTGCAGTCCGGGCTGATCGTGACGGGAATGGTGCGCGGCGATGATCGCACCACGAGCGTCAACGTCCGGCTCGAGGACGGGGCTACGCACGATGCATTATGGGCAATGGAATTCAAGCGAGACAACCGCCAGGCGTCCGACCTGCCCCTCGAAATCGCCGCCCGTATCGCCGATGAAGCCAACATCGTTATTTTCGCGCGGGGCGCGAAGCCGAGCTTGACTGACAATTACGCGCTGTCAGCTTTGCTTCAGGTCACGGACATGATCCGTGACACCCAGAGTGACTGGGCCCAGATGATCGAGCGAGCGCAAGGCGTAGTCGCACGTCATCCGGAATTTGCCTTTGGTCATGACGTCCTCGCTGCCGCGTACGAGGACGCTTTCGAAAGCATTGATATTCCCGATCGCGCCCGGGCGATGAGCGAGGCGGCCCGGCGGGAGGCAAACCTGGCTCTCAAGCTCGATGCCGAGGATGCCGGTCCATATGTCATTTTGGCGGTGCTCCAGCCCCCATACGATTATCGCGCGCAGGAAGAGATCTTGCTGCGCGGCATCAAAGTCGCAAGACATCCAAAGGAGCCGCTTGGCGGATTATATTCCGCTGAGGGCAGGCTGCTCGACGATGTCGGACGTCTGCGCGAATCCATTTCCTTGAAATTGGTCGCGCATGCGACTGACGAATGGGGCGCCCCAAAAACGGCCCAGCTTGCACGCGCCTATGCCAACCTTGGGAATCTCCCTGCAGCGAGGGGCTGGCTTCAGAAGGGAGTTCAGTTGTGGCCGAACCATTCGGGCATTCGGAGGGTACGGCAGTACGTTGCAGGATTCTATGAGCCGCCATCCGATGCACTCGCGATCTTCGATTCCCTGGATGCGCAGACGCCGCCGGATCAAAGCAACGCGATTTGGCGGAGCTATGTCGAAGCCAGAGCGACGCATTCCTCTGAGCTGACGGCTGCGGCGATCCAGCGGATCCGCGGCGCGGCCGATCAGGGCAAGCTCCCCCGTGAAATCGAGATTATGATGCTCGCAGGACTTGGAGAATCCGAACAGGCCATCCAGGCCGCCAATGCCGCGCTCGATCACGAAAAGTTAGACACTTGGTTCCTCTTTACGCCGGTGACGCGGAATATGCGGCAGGACCCGGGCTTCATCGGCCTCGCATCACGCCTCCGCCTGATCGAATATTGGCGCGAGACGGGCAAATTACCCGACTTCTGCACCGATAAGGCAAGGAGAAGCGAATGCAGTCCACAATTGCTGGCTGCGCTGAAATCCTGATCGCCTCGGTAGCTAGGGTTTGAAATCGACGACTACGCTGGCGAAAACGTAGCGTCCGAGCACGTCATACCATTCCGGATAGGTATTGTTGTTGAACGGGCCGTCACCGGCCGCCGTGTTACCGACAACCAGCGGCGGCTGGCGGTCGAGCACATTGTTGACCCCCAGCCGCAATTCGAACTGCTTTCGAACTCTGAAGATTGTGGCGACGTCGAAGTAATCCTGCGGTCCCAACTCGGCGTGCCCCGGACTGACTTGATCGGTAAGGCCGAACTTGGGGTCGAGCGCGGCAAGCTTCACCCCACCCATGTGCCGCCATTGAAGCGACAGCGACGTTCCGCCCGGAGCATCCCAGGTGGCACGGGCAGTATGCTTCCAGCGCGGCTGCATGCCGCAAGGTCCGCCGAACAGGCCTGCGCAGTCGTATGGCGTCGAAAGACCGCCATTGTTGACGATCCACCGAAGCACGTAACTGCCGCGAAATCCAAAATCCGCGGAACCCAGTCGGCCCAGCCGCACTGAATAATTCGCGCCGCCATCGACGCCGCGAACCTTAAGGCTGCCAATGTTTGCCTGCCGATTATCGACATAGCCGTTCCCGAGCGCGAGCGAGCCGTTCGGATCCCGGTGGATACGGCTGCAGAAAATGGGATCCCCGGTCGCGATGCAGCTATCGACGATGGCTTGCCCGCCGATCTTCGAGATGGCGCCCTTCAGCTTGATGTCCCACCAGTCGATCGTTGCGCTGAATCCGGGCAGAAGGCGGGGCTCGAGAACGATCCCGATTGTGCGCGTCGTTGCGGTCTCTGGTTTCAGGTTTTCGTTTCCGCCGATGATCGCATTGTAGCCAAACGTGTCACTGACCTTGAGGATATGTCCGTATTGGGCCGGCGTGACACCGGTGAGCGCGCACTGAGCTGCCGACACCGCGGGCGTAATGCCGGCGCATGGGTCGCGATTGAATGAGTCGGGCTCAACGGGCGCGAAAAGGTCGAGGATGTTGGGGGCACGGATTGCGCGCTGCTGACTGGCGCGGACGCGCAAACCCGCGATGGGAGTCAGATCGAGTGCCAGCTTGTAAGCATCGCTCGAGAATTTGCTTCGCGGATTTTCGTACCAGGACTTACGGAACCCACCCTCGAAGGCCAGCCGGCGTACCAACCTGTTGGTGACCAGCGGAACCCGCGCCTCGCCGAAAATCTCTTTCGTGCTGATCGAACCTCGAATGGGGAAGACCTGGTCGCCGAAACCGGCGACATCGCCGGCCTGGGCAAAGGCATCGGGGTCAAATGTGAGGCGATCTTTTCGGATTTCCGCGCCGAGATTGATCGCGGAACCTTCGTCAGCCCAAGGACTGCCAACGCCCCAGCGATCGAGTCGAATGGTGGCGTTCACATTGGCCACCCGCTGCTCGAAGGACCCTGTCATGAATGGAGGGATCGTAAGATAGGCGGCCGCTTGCGGCGTTACCTGTCCGATCGCGAACACGTCCCAAGGGACGCAGGCTGCATCCGCACCGGAAGCCAAAGGGCCGAGCTGGCGCGCGATCAGAGCCGAGCGGCAGATCGGCTGACCCGTCAAGGGATCGGAAACCACGTCAAGCGCTCGACCAAGGCGCGTGATCGAAAAGTTGTTGCGATACTGGCGGTCGAGCGTGACGTGACCGAACAGGTAGCTCGCGTCATAACTGACACCCCGCCCGACGTCGCCCTTGAGCCCTCCCAATAGCCGTATGCTCTTATGCTCGAGGTCATCCTGGATTGGACCGCCTTCAATCTCCCGCCGGGAGATGACGAGCCACGCACGCGAATAGGTCGCGCCCGTCACCGGATCGACGAATGGCGTCGGTGACCCGAGAACCGCCACCAAGTTGCCGTTGTCGTCCAACTCCGGGATTTCGCCGACGAAATTGCCGGTCCTGCAAATCAGCGATCGCTGCTGAGCGGAGAGCAGCGGATTGTCGCAATTGATTGTCTGGGTATTCCTGAAGTCTCCCGATGGACCGATCTGCCAGAATGACCGGTCCTTCATGGCCATCACTTCCGCATATGCGTGGGCCGCGCGCGAGAGGTCGAAATTCGCGAAGCCGCCGGCAGTATATCGCTTGTCAGGGCGTTGGTAGAGATTCCACGCGCTCGAATTGAAGCGCGTGATGCCGGGCACGAACGTCCGGTCGGACGTGATCTGGTACGCATTGCCGAGATTGTCGAAGTAGTTTCCGGGATAGGAGACGAGCGGGCCACCGCATTCCAGCACCGAGGTCGGTCCCTCATCGCCGATTTTCGCCGTAATGGGACAGGAGCCATAATCGCGCTGGTCCAACCTGACCGCGGCGATCTGGCGATAGCCGCCATAAAGCGTGATGTGCGCGCGATTATCGAAAAAGCTCTGCCCGAAAACGATCGACACATTCTCACGTCGGCCGTCGAAAACGCTGCCTTTCGGATATGGAAGTCGCCGCGCGTCAAGCAGGCCCTGCGCGAAATGGTCCCGGTTTTCGTGTTGGTAGCCGCCAATCTGCCCTTCGACCTTGAGCCCGTCGACCTTCGTGTCGAGAATGAAGTTGACGACACCAGCGACTGCATCGGAGCCGTACACGGCGGCAGCGCCGCCTGTCAGCACTTCGACGCGCTGGATGAGGGGCGCTGGGATGTCGTTGACGTCAGGAACGGGATAACGCGGGTCGCCGGGCATCAGGCGATGGCCGTTTACCAATACTAGCGTTCTGCCGGGGCCGAGGCCGCGAAGGTCGATCGTCGCGGCACCCGTCGCGCCGGCGCCAAAGAACTCGCCCTGCGATGGATTCACCTGCGGAAGCTGGTTGAGCACCTCCTCGACGTTAGTGGCGCCTTCGAGTTCAAACTCCTCGCTCTTGATTATCGTGACCGGGCTGACGGCCGTCAGATTCAAACGGGGGATCCGCGAGCCCGTGACCACAATCTGCTGCGCGGAGACATCCTCGCTAGCGCGTAGGGCGCTCACCGAACCGCGAACTTGACCTTTAGGCGAGGGTTGCGAGGAAAGCTGATCCGCCGAGGCGGCGGACGATCGTGAACCAATCGCCAGCGCGACGGCGCACAGAAACGCCAGACACTGATCACCCGCTCCCAATCGCTGCCCCCATGCGATACTGGGGCCGAGCTCCCCGATTGACCCGGTCAAGATGAGTCGGGAAGCCTACACTAGTTTGCGCAAAAAGCAGCCAAGGTGAACGCCAATGCCGGCCAGGATAGAGAGCTGCCCTGCGGGCCTGAATGGACGTCCACTCCTGGCTGCGCCGACTTGCGCGGCAATGGCCGAAATGGGCGCACAGTTGCCATCCATCGCGGCTGCAGCCCGGTGCTTATCTCAACTGTTCTACAATCCCAGTCGGATCCGGCTAATTGGCTCAGTTTTTCAGGGGAGCGAGACCCGCGAGTGATCCCCAATCGCGTGCATCGCTCGCAGCAACAAGCATTCGTTTCGGGGGCACAACGGGGGCACATTTTCGGGGGCACATTTTGGTGAGGCTTAGAGAGACGAGTCGATCAGCCCCGGAAATAATCCTGTTTTTCCGCCATTTATTTCTGGGATCGTTGCAGGGGATGACGGAAAATCGGCCGAGCGTCGCAATGTTTTTGCGAAGCGCGGACTTCATCTAATTATCTGATTTTATTGGAAGAATGGTGGAGCCGAGGGGGATCGAACCCCTGACCTTCGCAATGCCATTGCGACGCTCTCCCAGCTGAGCTACGGCCCCACGGTCTCGGCGCATTTAGGCGATGTTCTGCCGAGTGCAACTGCAAATTGTCTTGAACTGTCGGCGCTTGGCGTCCCCGCTCAGATTCGGCGGGCGGCGATGATCGGGCCGCCTTTGCCGGCCTGAACCAGGATCGCCGACCGAAGCCCCGGCAGCGCGGCCGACGGCAAATGCAAATGCAAAGGCTTGCCGGTCCAGGTTCCAAGCGCGGTCAGCGCTCGCACAATGTTCCGGTGCGGCAGCCTGCGGCCAACATTTTCGCCGGCTCTGACCGAAACCCATTGAATGCTCGGATCATAACGCACGAGCCACACCGTTGCAGGACCCGCTGACTTACCCGTGCCAAGCGAGACGTCGTCGTCGACAGCATTGATCGCAGGCCCGCCCGCGGGCGATCCCGCCTTGGCGACGACCCGCTGAAGTTCGGCGCGGTTGCTTCCAACAAGCGCTGTTCGGCCGTTCACGACGACCTGTGGAGTTGCAATATTCGCGCGGCCGCCATGGCGTGCATAGTCCCATTGGCGCTGGGTGAAAGCGGGCTGGTCGAACGTGTCCTTCCAGCCGAGCTGGTCCCAATAGGTGACAGCGTAGGACAGCGCGAGCACCTCAGGTCGGAGAGCGAGCGCGTTGATATTGGCGTTGGCGGGCGGACAGGAAGAGCATCCCTGGCTTTGAAATTCCTCAACCACCACGGGCGCATCGACGGACGCGCCGACGATTGGCGGAAACGTCGATTCGGCCGACGCCTGGTGAGTTGCAGCCCGCCCGCAGGCGCAGAGCGCAAACGCAGTGAGCAATATGCTGCAAGTGATGAGTTTATGTGATCCCTTCGAAGCCGTGCTTCGTGGGATCATACGTCATCGTCCTCGCCGGCAGTTTCGACGCCAAGGTCTTCGTCACCGGTCTCCAGATCGACTTCCTCGTCGGCGCTGATTTCCTCATCCTCGTCGACCGTCAGCTCTTCGGCGGCGAGATCTTCGTCCTCGGCGGCTTCCTTCTGAACCGGGGCAGCGGCCTCGAACGCGAGAGGCTGCTTCGACTTGAGCACGGGCTCGGGGAGCCATTCGGTCCCGCAATTGATGCAGTGCACCGGATCTTCGGTGCCGAGGTCATAGAAGCGGGTCGAGCACTTGGGGCAAGTGCGCTTGGTGCCCCATTCGGGCTTCACCATCTTGGGTCTCAACTCCAGTAAAATGTCGTTTATCGCGGACTTGCTTTCCGCGTTCGGCGGCGCGCCTTGCCATAGCCATATGCCCCTGTCAAAGCAGCGCGCCTTGGCCGAGGACATGGGATTGAAGGACGGCAAAAAAAAGGGGCCCGTAATTGCCGTCGATGGTCCTGCCGCGAGCGGGAAGGGGACCGTCGCGCGGGCGCTCGCCAAGCATTTCGGGCTTCCGCACATGGACACCGGGCTGCTCTACAGAGCAGTTGCGCTGAATTTGTGGCGTTGGGGCGGTGATCCGGCCAGCGAGTTCGAGGCGCTGCGTGCGTGCGATGACCTCGGCTTCGATCCCGGCGACCCGGAGCTTCGCACTGAGCCCGTATCGAAAATCGCGTCGATCGTTTCAGCCTATCCGTCAGTCCGAGCAGCACTTCTCAATCGGCAGCGGGATTTCGCAGAACAAACGGGCGGCGCTGTGCTCGACGGGCGCGACATCGGCACGGTCATTGCTCCGCGAGCCAACGTCAAGTTGTTCGTAACGGCGACTGCCGAGGTCCGGGCCGAGCGTCGACTGACCGAACTGGCAGCCCGCGGAATGAACGCGCATTATGAAGACGTGCTCGCCGATATTCGCTCCCGCGACGCGCGCGATTCCTCACGTGACGCCGCTCCGCTCAAGCGCGCGCCTGACGCGATACTGCTCGAGACGAGCGCGCTGACACCGCAGCAGGCGATCGCCGAGGCAGTGCGACTGACCGAAATCCAGCTGGCCGTCTAAGCCGGCTCGAGCCTCGATTCCGGGGCTTTGAAGGCCGAGATGACCTCCTTGAGCATAAGATGCTCGTGACCCTCATAGCGCGGCGAAAAATGAAACGGCTCGACGCGCCTTACGCCTGCTGCGCGGGCAATCTCACCGGCCGCCTGGGTCGTCAGATGCGCACGATCCCGCGCAGTGGCAGCGTCGGCCGCCACAAAGCGGGATTCGATGAACAAGAGATCGGCTTCGCGTACGAGCCGTTCGATCGCGATTCGGTTGGCGGGCGTGTCCGAGACGTCGGTCACATAGGCAAGCTTCTGTCCGCGGCTGACGCTAACCAGATTGCGCAGCTCGCCGAGCGGGCGCCAATCGTCATGGTCGACCCGAAGCAGGAGATTGTCAGATTCGCCGACGACGACCGCGCGTTTGAGTTCCTGCAGCCATTGGCCGGTTGCCAAGCCTTGCTCATCGAGCCGGCTCTTCCAGACGTTGATATGCGCTGGTTCCGAGAGAGCGAACCCGAGGCAGGGTCCATGATGTGCCAGCAGCGCGGTTTCGACCTTCAGTCCGGCAGCCTCGATCATTTTCGGGTGCTCGACGCTTTGTCGATTGAAGCGGCTCTTCAAGCTGAACCGTGCTGCGTCCTGTGGGCCGGATGAGCCAATCTCGATCACCTCGAACGACAGGTCCGTATCGTAACGCTCCGCGAGATCCCAGTCGTAGCCCTGCAGCTTGTGACCGACGCGATCGATAATGCCCTCGGGTCCGACGATCATCATTGCCTTGTCACGGCCGACGTGGACCCTCAGCAGCGCGTCGAAGCCGATGAAATGATCCATGTGCATGTGACTGACGAAGACATGGCCGATCCGCAGCAAGGCGCGCGCGCTCAGCCTGGAAAGATCGCCGGCGTCGAGCAGCAGCGCCGCGCGTCGATGCAGCATTTCGACGAATATTGCTGGGTCGCCGAACCGTCCATTGACCAAGGTGGGATGAAGCATTGGCGTCATTGTCACTGGGTCCAACGCCACAGAGCGGGATGAGTTCGAACTCCGGAGGACAAGGCCCCGGCATCGATCGTAGGATTATTTTCACTTCTTGCTGTCTACTGTCGCGGTCGAGCTCGGGGGCAGAATTTAGGTGGAACCGCCAGTGACGAAGGTCAGTAGCAAGGCCGTTCGCATCGCGAGCAGCCATGTGATCACTACATGCGCGACAATTGCGGCGCTGCTGCTTTTTGTCGGTCTTGCCAGCCAGGTGCTGCCGCCCGCGCTGTTTGGCGCGCCGCTGCCCGATTCCGCGAGCATGCTCAAGGTGGCGTTGCTGCTCAACATTGCGATCATTCTGTTTGGCTGGCGGCGTTCCAAGGAGCTCCGGCAAGCCCTCGATGCTTATGAATCGGCGGAGCGCATTGCCGAGCGCAACGCCAACACGGATCCGGCGACCGGGCTTGCCAATCGTCGTGAGCTGATGCGCTCGCTGAGCGGGGCGCTCGAACGCAATTCGGGCGGCGTCTTTCTCGTCCTCGATCTCGATCATTTCAAGCGAGTTAACGATCTCCATGGCCATTTGGCGGGCGACAAAGCGTTGATCCGCGTCGCAGACGCATTGCGCAGTTCAGCGCCGACGGGCGCATGCTGCGCGCGCACTGGCGGCGACGAGTTCGCGGTGCTGCTTCCCGATTCCGACGATGCGGAGGCCGAGGCTGTCGCGCGAACGATCCTCGCTTCGCAAGCAATTCCGGCCTTCATCGAGGGATCGCAAGTCCAGGTGACCGTTTCGATCGGCCTCGCGCGCCTAAACGGCTGCATGGAGGAGGAGAGCGCGCTCAGACAGAGCGATGTCGCGCTTTATGCTGCGAAACGGGCGGGGCGGAACAGCTTTGCCTGGTTCGACGAGGCGCTCGAGCGGGAGATTGCCGACCGGTTGAAGCTCGAGGAGGATATCCGCAGCGGCATCAAGGCCGGAGAGTTCATTCCCTTCTTCCAGCCGCTCGTTGATCTCAACAGCCGGCAGATCATCGGCTTCGAAGCGCTCGCGCGGTGGCGCTCGCCCGAGCGTGGACTTAAGGAAGCCGACACGTTCATCGAAACTGCCGAGCGCACCGGGCTTATCGGCCCGCTGACGCTGAGCGTCGTGGAGCAGGCGCTCAAGGAAGCGCGCGCTTGGCCGGCGCATCTCAAGCTCGCAGTCAACGTCTCACCGGTGCAGTTCCGCGACCCATTGCTTGCCGAGCACATTCTCAAGCTTCTGTCGGTAACTGGTTTCCCGGCGAGCAGGCTGGAAATCGAGATCACCGAAGGTTCGCTTCTCGAAGACCGCGATCAGGTGCTGACGATCATCAAGAGCCTCAAGAATGTCGGAATAAGCATTTCGCTCGATGATTTCGGGACTGGCTATGCCAGCCTGGCGCAGGTCAATCGACTGCCGCTGGACCGCATCAAGATCGACAAGAGCTTCATTACGACCATCGTCAAGAGCGAGCAGACTGCGGCGATCGTCAACACGATCGCGGGGCTCGGTCACAATCTCAATGTGCCGATCAGTGCTGAAGGCGTGGAGTCGGAGCAGATCAGGAGCGCGCTCGCCGACTTCGGATGTTCGGAAGCGCAGGGCTGGCTGTTCGGCCGCGCAATTTCCGCAGAAGCGGTACGGAGCTTCCTTGCAATGAACGGCGATCCTGAAGTTGCGCCGCAATCCAGCGCGCCCCGAGCTAGCGCGAAGTCGAGGGCGAACCGCCGCTGGTAGGTGTGGCCGCCGCAAGCGACGCACGCGCGAATACCGGCTTGCCGTCTATGTTTCCCGGCGGCGAATAGCGGCAGATGAGATAGTCCCAGTCCACAGAGTAGATCGCGCAGCCGACCCGGCTCGTCGTCGGCCAAACCATCTGGGTGTAATGGGCAACGTCCTCCCACTGGCCGGTGCGGCTGACGGCCGGAAAAAGGCCTGGTTGGAGAAACTGCTTCTCGTTGCTCCACATGCCAACGAGCTGCTCGGGCGACATTGTGCCGTGCCACGCCATGGCGAGATTCTCGCGCTCGCCAGGGCGGTCCCTGCGGGGAGAGTGGACTAGGCTGTGCAGGCCAGCCAGGCTCGGACCGTAGGACGCCGCATGAGCAGCAAGCTGTGCATCCCATTGCAGCGGAGGTGCGCCCACCAGCGCACGTTCGCGATTATGTGCGTCCAGCAGACGTGCAGCCAGTTCGCCTGTGGCTCCCTCGACCAGGGGCTGAGCCGGCGCGGCAGCGGCGGCCAGGAGCGCCGCAATGGCGACTGCAATTCTGGTGCCGGTCATTGAACCGAACCTGGCAGCGAGATGCTAAACCTCAGTCAGCAGTCGTGGTTAACTGATCTCTACCGGAGCATTTCAGTCCTCGCGAGCGTCTGGCGGGGGACGGTCGGCTTCGGGTGCGAGGTAAGTCACCAGATCCCATTCGCCATGGATGCTCACCAGCAGGAGCGCCATCAGCGCCGCGGCGGTCGCGCTCGCACCCCAGCGGCTGCCGATCAGGATCATGACGGCAGATGCGCCGAGCCCGACGTAGGCGATCGCCGGCATGAGGCCGTACCACCAGATGTCGAAAGCATTATTGTCGTCGCCGCTGAGCGGCACTCGGGCGATTCCGATCGCGCTTCGGATGCCCATCCCGAACCCGAGCAGCGCGAGTCCCGAGCAAACGGCTCCGTAGAGCCGTGGATTCATCGTTGGCGCGCTTGCTGCGCCGCTCAAAACGAGGACCACGCCGAGATGCCAGACGATCGGCGATGTGTAGAGGTGCTTTCCCCGTTCGACCTCCTTGCGGTCGCGACCGGCAGTCAAGGTGACGACCACGAACATGAGGCCGATCAGCGCCGCCGCTGAAGGCCCTAGGCTGAGGTAGTAATTATCCCAACCTTGAAACATCGAGACGCGCATAGCCGATCATGGCTTCCGGCGCACCGACCAGATCAACGCGGACAGGCTGCTGATCACTGCGGCAATGGCGATCAGAATCGCCGGATCAATCACAAGCATGGGACTCGGCTCCAGTTCGCCCCCATGGTCTATTGGTTGTTTCCTATTCGCAATAGGAAAAAACCTATCAATAGCTGTCGAATAATTTTTCGGGTGAGGCTTTGCGGCAACGCTGATTCGCTTGTTGGAGCGTTATGATTTCCGTAGTTTTGGTCCAGAGTCGAGAAAGCTCGCTCTAAAACAAGGGGATTCACACCATGCGCAAGCTTGTCGTTGCTGCAGCCCTACTTTCAACCGCGTTCACCACGCCAGCATTCGCTCGCGACAATTCCGCTTACGTCGGAATTGATGCCGGCGTTGTGAAACCCGAAAAACTGAAGTTGGATTACACGAACTCCGCGACGTCCATCTCCAATGGCGAAGTGCTTAGGCACAAGTGGGGTTATGACGTCGACGCCGTCTTCGGCTGGGATTTCGGCATGTTCCGGCTCGAGGGCGAGTTGGCGTACAAGCGCGCCAAACTGAAGAGCGCTACGCTTGCTCCTGGAGCACTAGCCGCGATCTTTCAGCCCACGACTACGACCACCTTTGCTGCCGATGGACATAGCAGCGTTCTTTCGGGCATGGTCAATGGCTTGGTCGACCTCGGGCCGAGTGACGGCATCAATGGATCGCTCGGACTCGGCGCTGGTATCGCTCGAGCGAAATATAATGCCGGCCTCATTCCCTCGAATGCGCTGAACTTCAGTGGCGAGGATCGAGCTTTTGCCTGGCAAGCCCTGGCCGAAGTTCGCGTGCCTTTGTCGGCCAATATCGATGCCGGCTTGAAGTATCGCTATTTTCAGACGTCGCGTTTCGACTTCGGGCCGTTCTGCGTGACGACATGCACGACGGCGTTGCCGTACCACCTGCATGGCAAGTACCGCTCGAACAGCCTGCTGGCGAGCCTGGTCTATAATTTCTATTCGGCTCCGCCGCCGCCGCCACCACCCCCGCCGCCTCCGCCTCCGCCGCCGCCTCCGGCGACGCAGACTTGCCCCGACGGGTCGGTGATTCCGGCGACGTCGCCCTGTCCGGCACCGCCGCCTCCGCCTCCACCGCCGCCGCCGCCAGCGCAGCGCGGTGAACGGGGCTTCTAAGCGCGCAACCTCTCGATAAAGGGCAAGCGCCGGCTGCGGCGCTTGCCCTTGGAGGTCCGCTAAGCTACATCGCGCGGCGTCCGGCGGAGCGCTAGGTCGCTCGCGGAAGCCCGCTTATTTGCGAGCGCGTACGGTGACCGGAGCGACCGGCACCGGCACGCGCTCTTTCGCATGAGCCGGCGCCGCGAACTGCTGAAATGCCCAAAGGATGCCGCCAGCGCATGCTGTTCTGGCGGCAGGACATTGAACCAGGTCCGCATGCAAGGAGCCTCGCCATGGTGGCGCGGCGCGGCAAGCGAATTTGAAGTTACGAGAGACACAGATTTATGGCGACCACGACCTTCCCGACCCGCGACGACTTCGCGGCCCTCCTCAATCAAAGTCTCGGTGGCGAGAACGAAGCCTTCGAAGGCAAGGTGGTGAAGGGCACCGTCACGGGAATCGAGAACGACATGGCCGTGATCGACGT
>CBJLMA010000052.1:0-16458 GCA_966424035.1 uncultured Sphingomonas sp.
AAGCAGAATTGTTGCAAGTGCGAAGCGCTCTATTGCAGTGCGATATATTCACCAATGGCGGAGCCGCTTTGCAGCGACCGCGAAGATCCGCGGACTATGTTCGAACTCTGCGTACTTCACGTCCGCGCGCGGCGACGCCGATTAGATTGCCTGCTTGGCAGGGCACTCATAGCGTCGCCCGATGTCGAATCACTCCCCTGAACCGCTGCTAGCCAGTGCTCCGTCCGTCGTTCCCGACCGGACGGCTCAGGGCAAGCAACATTACGAAGTGCTTGACGGCCTACGCGGGACAGCCGCGATCATGGTCGTCCTCTTCCACATCATGGGCATGCCGATCGCCTGGGCGGACGAGGGGCAATGGTTGCACCACGCCGCGATGGCCGTCGATTTCTTCTTCGGCCTCTCGGGCTTCGTCGTCGCTTATGCCTATGACGACCGCTGGGGCAGGATGTCTGTCGGGCGTTTCTTCGCTGTTCGCCTGGTCCGCCTGCATCCACTTGTGCTGCTTGGGGCAGTGTTGGGCCTAATCAGTTTCCTCATTGACCCGTTCGCCGTGAACCAACGTCTCGTTCCAATCCCGGTGGTTCTGAGGGACTTCGCCCTTGCCTGCCTACTGCTTCCCTATGCGGCACTTCCCAACCGATGGACCGACACGCACAGCCTGAACAGCCCGTCATGGTCGCTCCTCCAGGAATATATCGCCAACATCGCCTATGCCTTCGTTCTCCGACGACTTGGCACGCGCGCCCTGGGAGTAGCCGTCGCGCTGGCCGCAATCGCCTTGTTATGGGTGCTTTGGCGAACGAACCACATTGACGTCGGCTCGGACTGGAGCAGCGTCTGGATGGGCTCAGCCAGAATGGCCTTTTCGTTCACGATGGGCATGTGGCTCTATCGGCTTCGCGAGGGGCTGCCGAAGGTTCGCCTGGGCTGGATACCACTCAGTGCGATCCTGGTGCTCGTATTTGCAGCGCCAATGGTTCCGGACTCGCTCCCGCATGGCAACGGCATTTTCGAGGCGGCTGCAGTCATTTTGCTTTTCCCGGCCATGATCCTCTGCGGAGCCCATTCCGAGATCGGGCAGGTTGAACTGGCTTTGTGCAAGTTCGCGGGTCGGATCTCCTATCCGCTCTATATCCTGCATTACCCGTTCCTGCTGATCTACATGAACTTCGCGCTCTTCCGGAAACCCTCGCAGGCCGCACTCCATCTGGCCGCGCTTGGCTCCTTCCTTCTGGTCGTGGCGATCAGCGTCTTGGCGCTTAAGTTCTACGATGAGCCGATCCGTCGGTGGCTGCGGAGCCGATCGATCCAGCCATCGTCCCGCGTGGCGATGCCGGCCTAGGCTCAGGCGAAGTGCGCATCGATTGCTTCCGCTCGTCGAGCGAGCGCCACCACATGTCCACGGCTGGAGTTTTCTGCGGTTGGAGCGGGTAGCGGGAATCGAACCCGCGCGATCAGCTTGGGAAGCTGACAGGCTACCATTACATCATACCCGCGCAGGATTTGAGTTAGGTCGCTCGCCCCGGAGCGTCAACGCCTGCTGCGCTCAGCCCACCTCGCTTCGATATTCATACAGTCGATGGTCCTCGTATAATCCGGCATCGAGATACGGACTGGTTTTGACGAAGGCCTCCGCAGCGGCCAGGTCTGCGACTTCGAAGATCATCATCATGCCGGCGTGCTTTCCAGCGGCATCGAGCAGTGGACCGACATAAGCAATGTCGATGTAGGGCTGGCTCAGAAAATCGGTCGTTTGCTGCTGAACCGATTGCGAAATCGGCTCGGCGTCGGGTTTGAGGAACCCCATCCAGGCAAAGAGCATCGGCGCCTCCTGTCGCGGTCGTGAAAGCAAGAGTCGGCGAGCCGAGGCAACTGCAAATGCGAATGGAGGAACGGAAAAGCGGCCGAGACGTTGCTTAATATAAGCAAGCTTACTATATCCGTTGCCGATGGAAACTCTTCCCTTCGAGATTGGCGAGACTGCCCACGCGCTGCGCAAGGCGTTCGACCGCCGGGCTGTGGGCCTTGGCGTTACGCGTGCGCAATGGAAGGTGCTGTTTCGCCTCACCCGCCAGCCGGGCATGCGGCAGATCGAACTTGCCGACATGCTCGACATCGAGCCGATCACTCTCTCGCGCATCGTCGACAGGCTGGAGGAGGCAAAGCTGGTCGAGCGGGTAGCCGATCCGGCAGACCGACGCGCTTGGCGGCTCCACGTCACGGCCCAGGCACAGCCGATCATTGAGAAGCTGCGCGCTTTGGCCGACGAGATGATTGCCGAGGCTTTTTCCGGGATCGACCCTAAGCATATTGAAATCACGCGCGAAGTGCTCGGGCGAGTGCGCGAGAATGCATCCCGGGCGGCACCGATGAGCAGGGCTTCGAACCAATGAATAAAATGCAGACCGCACCGCTGACCGCCGATGTCGCGGAAGCGCCGAGGAAGCTCGTCAGGAAGGTCGCGACCGACGGCAATCTGAGGCGAACCATCCTGATGCTGATCGTGCCGGTGCTGCTTCTGCTTGGCGGAGCCTATTATTGGCTCGCCAGCGGCGGCAGCGTCTCGACCGACGACGCTCAGATCAAGCAGGACATCGTCTCGGTCAGTCCACAGGTCAGCGGCCAAGTCGTCCAGGTCTTCGTTCGCAACGGCGCCCATGTGAAGCGCGGCGATCTGTTGTTCCGGATCGATCCGCAGCCTTATCGTGTCGCGCTCGAGCAGGCCCAGGCGCAGCTCGCCAATGCACAGCTCCAGACCCAGGTATTGCGGACAACGGCAGCCGGCACGAGCGGCGACATCGCTGGCGCCGAAGCGAATCTAGCAATCAAACGCAACGCCTTTGCACGCCAGCAGGCCCTGCTGAAGCAGGGCTTCACGACAAAAGCTGATTATGATGACGCTCTCAACGAGGTGAAGACCGCCGAGACGCAGCTCGCCGATGCTCGTGCTCGTGCCGCCAATGCCAGTGCAGCGGTCGCTCCGGGTGAGCAGCCGCAGGTTGCGCAGGCGCAGGCTGCGGTCGACAAGGCGCGGCTCGACCTCGAGCGCACCGATGTGCGCGCAACCATGGATGGCGTGATCGAAAATGCAGACAAGCTGCAGGTCGGCCAAATGGCTGTGCTGGGTGTCGGAATGGTCAGTTTGGTCCACAGCAACAACGCCTGGGTCGAGGCGAACTTCAAGGAGAAGGATGTAGGCCGGATGGTTCCTGGGCAGCGCGCGACCATCGAGGTCGACGCCTACGGCGGTCAGAAGTTCGAGGGCCACGTGCAAAGCATCGGGGCGGGGACCGGAAGCGAGTTCTCTTTGCTTCCCGCTCAAAACGCCAATGGCAATTGGGTGAAGGTGACCCAGCGCGTGCCGGTCCGCATCGCGTTCGACGGCTCGCCGTCCAGGCCGATGATCGCGGGCCTGTCGGTCACTGCGAAGGTCTATTTCGACCAAGCCAAGAAGTAGGCGCGGGTGGCGAGTTCGCCTGATACTGTTACGCATCCGCTCCCGACCGGCGAGCGGCTGATTGTCACCATCGGCGTGATGATGGCCGTGCTTCTGCAGGTGCTCGATACGACCATCGCCAATGTCGCGCTGCCGCACATGCAGGCGGACCTCAGTGCATCGCAGGACCAAATCAACTGGGTCTTGACCAGCTATATCGTCGCCTCGGCAATCGCCTTGCCGATCAGCGGCTGGTTGGCGGACAAGGTCGGCCGCAAGCGGCTGCTGCTGATTTCCGTGGTTGTGTTCACCGTCGCCTCCGTTCTCTGCGCAACCGCCACCTCGCTTGCCGAAATGGTCGTGTTCCGCGCATTCCAAGGGGTCGGGGGCGCGTTCATCGTCCCGCTTGCCCAGGCGACCTTGTTCGACATCAATCCGCGCGAGAAGCACGGACAGGCAATGGCGCTGTTCGGCGGCGGCGTCATGATCGGACCAATATTGGGACCGGTGCTCGGCGGCTGGTTGACGGACAATTACAACTGGCGCTGGGTATTTCTCGTCAATCTTCCGGTCGGCGTCATTTGCGCTCTGCTGATGGCGCGCTTCATGCCCAAGACCGAGACGCATGAGCGCAAGTTCGACATGTTCGGCTTCGCGCTGCTTGCGATCGCGCTCTGCGCTCTGCAATTCTGCCTCGATCGCGGCGAGCAGAATGATTGGTTCTCGAGCTGGGAGACGATCATCGAGGCCGGACTTGCGATCGGCGCCGCCTGGATGTTCCTGGTCCATATGGTCACGTCGAAGCATCCGCTGTTCGACCGTGCGATGTTCAAGGACCGCAATTTCGCAACCGGCATGTTGTTCATGGCGGTCACGGGCGTGCTGCTGCTCGCGGGTCTCGCCCTGCTGCCTCCGCTCTTGCAGAATCTCTATGGCTATTCCGTGCTGCAGTCGGGCTTTCTCACTGCGCCGCGCGGCATCGGGACGCTGATTTCGATGCTCCTCGCCGGCCGCCTGGTCGGGAAGATCGATTCGCGCCTGCTCGTCGGAATTGGTGTCGTTCTCATGGGCGTGTCGCTCTACATGATGACCGGCTTCGCAATCGACCAGCCGTCGCGCCCGGTGATCATGAGCGGCGTGGTTCAGGGGTTGGGCCTGGGGCTCATCTTCGTCCCGCTGCAGAGCCTTGCATTCGAGACTTTGGCTCCGAAGATGCGGACCACTGCGGCCGCCTTGCTCAACCTCTCACGAAACATCGGCGGTTCGGTGGGAATTTCGATCGTCAGCACGCAGCTGGTGCGGATGACCCAGGTCGCGCATGCCGACCTCGCTCACAACATCACCGAGCAAACCATTCCGACGATCGATCCGACGGTCCTTCAGACGATCTATCCGGTCGCCGGCCAGACCGTGCTTGCGTTTCTCAACGGCGAGATAACCCGGCAGGCTCTGTTCATTGCCTATCTCGACGATTTCAAGCTGATGATGATTGTCACATTTGCAGTCCTCCCGCTGCTTCTGCTCATGCGGCGTGGCAAACGGGTCGGAACCGGCGATCCCTAATCTAAGGTTTGACACGGCATTGGCCGGCGGCAAGGAAATGAGCCAATGGTCGATAAGAATGTTTCTCCCGGCGCCATGGGCAAAGGTCGTCAGTGAAGATCCTCTACGTAATCGATGGCCTCCCGGTCGGCGGGACGGAGAACCAGCTCCTTTCGCTTCTGCCCGATCTCGCGCGCGATCACGAGATCGTGCTGGTCACATTGAAGGATCGGGACCGGCCCGGCCTTGCTGAGCTTCCAATTGCGCGGCGATATAGCCTCGGGCTGCGACGCCATCGCGCTGTCCTAAGCGCGGTTCGCAAGCTAAGGCGGATCATCGACAGCGAGCGACCGGACCTTGTCAGGGCTCAGCTTTACTTGAGCAGCCTCGCCGCTCGGCTGGCCACTCCAAAATCGATTCCGCTGGTCTTTTCGCTCCACAGCACGTTGAGCGCCGATGGCTATTCGAAGAACAAGGTCATTCTTTGGCTGGAGAAACTGACCTACGGGTCCCGCCACACCGTGCTGGGGGTCTCCAAACACGTACTGGCCGACTTCGATCAGTATGTCGGGATCAAGGGGCCTGCCGAGGTGCTGCTCAATTTCGTGAGGCCTGAATTTCTGGGCCGCAATCGCAATGGCCGTCCTTTCGGCCCGTCCTTTCGGCTTGTAGCAGTCGGAAATCTGAAGCCCGTCAAAAATTACGGATACCTCCTGGAAGCCTTGAAACATCTGCCTCGTGACATCCAACTCGACATTTATGGTGAGGGGGACGAGCGCTCCGCGCTCGAAAGCGTGATTGCGGCAAACGACCTCAATGTAAGGCTCATGGGAATCCGCGACGATATTTGGAACGTTCTCCCGGACTATGATCTATTCGTCATGCCTTCTCGTTACGAAGGCTGTCCGAACGCGGTGATCGAGGCAATGGCGGCAGGCCTTCCGGTGCTCTTGTCCGATATGCCGGTGATGCATGAGGTCAGCCACGGCAATGCGCTGTTCTTCGACATCAAAGACCCGACCTCCTTTGTCTCGCTGATGCAGCGCGTCCAGTCAGGAAAGACGGAGCTTGAACAGATGGCGGCCAAAGGCCTCGAACTCGTAAGGAAGAACCACGTAAAGGAAGACTATGTCGAGCGCTTGAACGCCCTTTACGCGCGCATCACCGCGAGCTCGGGCAGAACGCTCGTGAGCGGCGCCCAGTGAGCGAAGATCTTCTCGACGTCTCCACTCATTTCCGCTTCGGCGAGAACTGGGCCGATTATTCCACGCTGGTCGACGACCGCCGTATCGATTCGGCGCTTGAGAGCGTCGAAGCTCTGGTGGGGGAGCTCGCTGGAAAGTCGTTCCTGGACATCGGCTCGGGCTCGGGACTCTTTTCTGTCGCTGCGCTACGGCTCGGCGCCAAAGACGTTGTCGCCGTCGATATTGACTCGCAGTCGGTTGCGACGACCCGCAAGCTTCTGGAGCGCGAAGCGAAGGGCAGTTGGCGGGCGGAAGAGATTTCTGTCTTGGACCTCCCGGCGCAGGTGCCGGAGCGGTTCGATGTGGTTTATTCGTGGGGAGTGCTCCACCACACGGGCGCGATGTGGCGGGCTCTGGATTGTGCCTGTTCGATGGTGAAGCCGGGCGGCCTGTTCGCGTTCGCACTTTACGAACGGACGCCTCTTTGCACCGCATGGACATACGAAAAACGCCTATACCGGCGCTTGCCGAAACCCGCGCAAAAGCTCTTTCGTGGCCTCTATCTGACTGCTTGGGGCGCCGGGATGTTGATCAAAGGGCATAATCCCTGGCGGTACGTCAAAGACGGACAAAAGCGCGGAATGGACGTTTTCCATGACGTGCACGACTGGTTGGGCGGCTATCCTTATGAATCGACCACCCCCGCCGAGGTGGAAGCCTTTATGAGCCAACGAGGGTTTGAGCGTCGGAAGGTCGTCCCGTGGCGCATACTTCTTGCCGGACTTTTCGGCTCCGGCTGCACCGAATATGTCTTTCGGAGATCCAGTCATGCAGCATGAAATCGACTGGACGCCGGAGCATGTCCGTCGGTTCTGGGACTACATGGGCGGCACGCCGGGCTTTGAGGACCTCTATTTCGCAAGGCGATCGGGACCGGCGCTGGTCAAATATGTGGCCAGGAAGATCAGCATCGGGACAGTGGTCGACATTGGATGCGGCCGGGGCGATTTGCTACAGCTCCTCCTTGACCGCGGCTATGATGCTTATGGGGCCGACCAGTCGCAGGCGAGCGTCGATGCCGTGAACGCGCGCTTCCTAGGTAATCCGCGCTTCCGCGGGGCGGTGGTCGGCACGGCATTGCCTGACGCGATTGCCGACACGGTATTCATGCTCGAGGTCGTCGAACATATGGACGACGCGGCGCTGATCGAGGCGCTCGGAGATGCACGACGGGTCCTGAAGACCGGTGGCCGCCTCGTGCTTACGACGCCGAACGACGAAGATCTGCAGGCGGCCAAGCGGATGTGCCCAGAATGCGGCGCCGTTTTCCACCAGATGCAGCATGTGCGTTCGTGGACGGCAGAGACTTTGTCGAACTTCCTGGCGAAGGTTGGTTTCGAGCGCCGCAGCGCCGAGGCGACCGTCCTAAGCTCCCATTCGGGGCTAATGGCGATGGCGCACAAGCTCCGGTATATAGGTCGAAAGCATCCGAACCTCGTCTATATCGGCGTCAAAACTTGAGCGGACTTTAGTGTGTCGGCAGCACTCTCAAGTCTGCTGCGGTCGGCTCGGATCTACGCGAGCCATGCCACGCATCGGATCGTCCTTCGGGGTGCGGCCGAATCGATCTCGGTCCGCGTCGCTGGGGTTGCGCTGAGCTACCTGGCGAACGTTACGTTGTCGCGGCTGCTCGGCCTCTCCGATTATGGCAAATATGCGATTGCGCTCAGCTGGGTTCTGGTACTCGCGCTGCCAGCGAAGGCCGGCTTCGACAACAGCAGCCTGCGCTACGCGACCATCTATATTGAACGCGGCGACTCCGCAGCCTTACGCGGCTTTATTCGCTTCGCCGCGAGGACCGTCATTACGATTTCGCTGGTCATGGGTGCGTGCATCCTGCTCGCCGGTGCGAGGTTCGCCCATGCTGACCGGTTTGAGCTGGTCTGGGCGGCGGGTATGGTGATGCCGTTGGCACTTCTCGCGCTTTATTCTGTGCTGATGCGGACTGCGCAGCGGGTGATCGCTTCACAATTCTATGAGCAGATGCTTCGGCCGTTTCTCGTGATTGCCGGCGCGGGCGCGTTGGCAATTGCCGGCGCGAAGCTGACTGCGGGCAACGCCCTCATGGTCACGACTCTGGCCGCATTTGCGGCGCTCGCAGTGATCATCACTCACTTTTACGCAGTTTTCGGCAGCTTCATCCGAGCGCGTCCTGATTACGCCCCTTGGCGACAATGGGTGGCGGTCAGCGTGCCAATGCTGATTATGGGGGTGGTCCAGGAGCTGATGAACCATGTTGAAGTGATCCTGCTCGGCCTGCTCGCCGATGCTCGCCAAGCTGGGTTGTTCGCCGCGAGCTGGCGACTGGCGAGCCTCGTACCTTTCGTCTTTGTTGGGCTTTCGACGATGGGGGCACCGCTCATCGCTTCGGCGCACGAGCGAGGGGCGTTTGACGAGTTGTTTCGAGTTTCGAGCCTCGTCGCGAAAGTGGGGTTTGGTTTTGCGATCGTCGGAGCTTTGGGTCTGTTTTTGGCCGGCGAATGGCTGCTGACCTTGTTCGGAAGCGAGTTCGTAGCCGCTTATCCCGTACTCGCGACACTTCTCTTAGGCGGCATAGTCAATGCCTTCACCGGCATCGTTGGCTATTTGATGATACTCACCGGTCGGGAGCGCCAAGCTCTGGCGATATTTGCGGGCGCACTGCTCGTGAGCATTGGTCTTAACCTGCTACTAATCCCTCGTTTCGGTGCTGTCGGCGCAGCCGTCGCCTCAAGTTCAGCAACTGCCGTCTGGAATTTCGCAATGCTTGTCTACGTGCGTCGGACGATCGGGATCGACGCTTCCGCTTTGGCGCTCGCGCCGAGATTCATCGAAGATTAACTTGCGGAGCAGCCACGGATTGACGACCTACAGGTCATGTGCGGCATAGCCGGAGTGCTCGGCGGCCCCAGGGTCGAAGCGAGCGTCCTTCAGCGGATGGCCCGGGCGCTTGCGCATCGCGGGCCTGACGATGAAGGCGTGTGGGTCGATGTCGAGGCGGGCATCGGTCTCGGCCACCGGCGCCTGTCGATCGTCGACCTTTCGCCGGCGGGTCACCAGCCAATGGAATCGCCGAGCGGGCGCTACGTGATCACCTTCAACGGCGAGATCTACAACCATGCCGACCTTAGGGCAGAGTTGCTCGCGCAAGGTCAGGAGGTGCACTGGCGCGGCCATTCCGACACCGAAACTTTGCTCGCCGGTTTTGATGCCTGGGGGATCAAACCGACGCTCGAGCGCGCCAGCGGAATGTTCGCTTTGGGCTTGTGGGACAAAGAGGAGAGGGCCCTGACGCTGGCGCGGGACCGGCTTGGCGAGAAGCCGCTCTACTACGGCCGCCAGGGTGGTCCCGAAAATCCATTCCTCTTCGCGTCTGAGCTCAAAGCGCTGACGCAGCATCCGAGATTCGAACGAGAGATCGACCGCGAAGCGCTCGGGCTTCTCGTCCGGTACATCAATGTTCCCGCGCCATTTTCGATCTATCGCGGCATTTCGAAGCTGCTTCCAGGCACGATCCTGACGTTGCGGCGGGGTTCGGCCGAGCCGGTGTTCGAGGAATATTGGTCGGGCGCCGAGATCGCCCGGAGCGGGGTCGCAGAACCGATCGATCCGGAGTCGGATTGGGCGGCGGACGAGTTGGAACGCATTTTGGAACGCGCCGTCGGACGCCAAATGATGTCGGATGTCCCCCTCGGTGCATTCCTTTCCGGAGGCGTGGATTCCTCAACCGTTGTCGCGATCATGCAGAAGCTGTCGTCGCGGCCGGTCAAGACCTTCACCGTCGGCTTCCACGAGGATGGCTATAATGAGGCCGAGCATGCCAAGGCGGTCGCGCGCCACCTCGGCACCGACCATACCGAGCTTTATGTCACCTCGCGTGAGGCGATCGAGGTCATTCCGCGGCTGCCGGCGATCTATGACGAGCCGTTCGCGGATTCGTCGCAGATTCCGACGCATCTGATTGCCGCGCTTGCCCGCAAGCATGTGACCGTCGCCCTGTCCGGGGATGGCGGCGACGAACTGTTCGGTGGCTATGACCGCTATTTGATGACCGCTGGCCTGTGGAACAAGATCGCCGGCATCCCCATGGCGCTGCGCGTCGCTGCCGGCCGCGCTCTAACCATGGTGCCAGTCGCTGCGTGGAACAGCATCGGCGCAGCAGCCGGAGGATTGTTGCCGCGCTCGATACGCTCGCGCCGCCTCGGCGAGAAGGTCCACAAGGGCGCGACCATGCTCTCGAGCGAAACGCTCGACGAGCTATATGACGGAATGCTTTCGCTGTGGCGGGATCCTGCCGCCTTCGTCGTCGGCGCCCCTTCAGGAAGCGAATCGAGCATGAACGGTCATGAACAGCTCGGGGAACTCGGCGGCGTCGAGCGCATGATGGCGCAGGACATGCTGGGCTATCTTGCCAACGACATCCTCGTGAAAGTCGATCGTGCGGCAATGGCGGTCTCGCTCGAGACCCGCGTTCCACTTCTCGATCCGGAAGTCGTCCAATTCGCCTGGCGTCTGCCGCTCGACCTCAAGATCCGCAGGCACAAGACCAAATGGCTGCTGCGGCAAGTGCTCTATCGCCATGTGCCGCCCGAGCTTATCGAGCGTCCAAAAATGGGCTTCGGCGTGCCGCTTGACGGCTGGATGCGGGGCCCACTTCGCGATTGGGTCGAGGAATTGATCGACGAAAAGCGCTTGCGCGACGAAGGATTCTTCTATCCGGAGGTCATCCGAAAGGCATGGGACGAGCATCTCGCCGGGCGCGCAAATCAGTTCAAGCTCTGGTCCGTACTGATGTTTCAGGCTTGGCTGGAAGCACAGCGACCCGACGCGGCCCTTCCGGAGGCGCGCGAGCCGGTACTTGCTAGTTAATGGAAAGTTAACAACGGTAAAAAGCGCGGCACTCTTGCAACACATCGCAAGAATTAATTATCAAATTGGTGGAATGAAACTTCTCCGTGGAATATTGGTTTCGCAACTTTGAGCGGGAATGCACCCGCTGTGGCGGAGGAAAGAGATGGCAGGTCTCGGTATGAAGGGCGTACTTGGCGCATGCATCGCTGGCTCGTTGATGGTCAGCTCAACCGCCGCCAGTGCGTCGACAACGGTCCCTGTTCAGCAGGTTAATCCTTGGGGTGTCCTGACTGCGATGAGCGGCGGAGCGCCAGCCGCTGCAATCTGCGGTTCAGCCGTTGCGGCTGCTGCGGCACAGGCGCCAGGCGGCTGCGTGCTGCCAGTGCTCGACGTCGCGCCTGCGCCGGTCGCTCAAGCGGTGCCGCCGCCACCTGTGCCGGTTGCGCCCGTCGAGGCTCCCTCGGGCGGCATCAGTCCGCTGATCTTTGGTCTGCTCGCGCTTGCTGCGGGCGTCGGAATTTATCTCGCCGTTCATCACGTGCATCACGCGAACAGCCCCGCCTGAGGCGGTTCTGATCGGCTTGATCGGTCTTACTCGGACGAGGAGGAAAAAGGCGTCATGAAAAGCATTGTCGCGCGGATTGCGGTTGGAGTGACGGCGGTTGCGGCGCTATCCGGCACCGCTCTGGCGCAGGCTTATGTGCCGGCCTCGGAAATCGTCGGGCAGCCTGTTCAGGTGACGACGAATGGAGTTACCGACACGGTGACTCTGAGCCCTGGCGGACAGGCGGTGATCACCAGCCCCGGCGGCCACGTCGTCAATGGCACGTGGACTGCTGCCAACGGACAGCTTTGTCTCAGCAATGGCACCGCGCAGGAATGCTGGCCCTATAGTGCCCCCTTGCGCGCCGGACAGCCGATGACGCTGACCAGCTCGTGCAATGCGAGCTCGACCTGGCTCGCGGCATCGACCAACGCTCCGCCGCCGCCGCCTGCGCAAAGGGGCGAGCGCGGCCGCTAAACCGGCCATTCTTAAGCTGATTCAATTCGCGGCTGCGCCTTATGGCGTGGCCGCGATGCGTTGATGGAGGACGCCGAGCGACGCGTCGTGCGTCAGATCGAGGTGCAACGGACTGACTGAAACGTAACCGTCCGCGACCGCCTCCAAGTCCGTCAAATGGCCCGGCGTTTCGACCATCGGGCCAAGTCCGAACCAATAATAATCATAGCCGCGTGGGTCGGTACGCTGAACGATGCGCAGCCGGCCATAGTCGCGCAGACCCTGGCGGCATACGCGAATGCCCTTCACTTCGTCCGGCGGTATCGCCGGAAAGTTTACGTTGATCAGCGTTCGCGGTTCAGACTCGAACTCGAGCAGGGGCCCAAGCACCCGTTCGGCCCATGCCTCGGCGGCGGCGAAGGGAACCGTGTCTCCCATGCCTTCCCGCGAATAGGCCTGGCTCAAGGCGATTGAGCGGACTCCTGCAAGCGCGCCTTCCATCGCCGCAGAAACCGTGCCCGAATAGGTGACGTCCTCGGCAAGGTTCGCGCCTCGGTTTATTCCGGAGAGGATCACGTCGGGCGGCGAATCCTTCATGATGTGCGCAAGCGCGAGCATCACCGCGTCAGTCGGGGTTCCAGTCACCGAAAAGCGCCGCTCATCGTGCCGCCGAAGTCGCACCGGCGTCGTCAGCGTCAGAGAATGGCCGGCGCCCGACTGCTCTTCAGTTGGGGCGACGATCCAGATGTCGTCGCTGAACATGCGCGCGACAGACTCAAGCAGCCTGAGGCCGCGGGCATTCACGCCATCGTCGTTGGTGAGCAGGATCCGCATGGGTTCCGCCTATGCGGGAGGCTCGCCGATGCTGCAATCGCGAACATGGCAGCAAAAAATTGCGCCATATTCGCAACAGCTTGTCGATTTCTTCACTCAATCTTTGTCAGTCCTTGTTAAGAGTCTGCGGCATATTTATAGCGCCGAGTTGGGGATGGCAGGCTTTGCCGGATAAGTCCCGGGAAAGTCAGTCTTATTTGCCTCCGGCTGCACCGGTGGCCCGGCCGCAGCCAGGTGGCGGCGTATGGGGCGTCTGCGCTGTGAATTGCGTGGACATGTGCGGGGAGGGACTTGAATGGCGACTGCTCTAGTCGACCTTTACGGCGGCGAAGAATTCGAACCTTTCGATCGGATTATCCTTCCCGAGGGCTATAGCCCGCGGGAGGACGAAGAATTCATGTGCGGGCGTCACCGCGCCTACTTCCTGCGCAAGCTCAAAGCCTGGAAGGAAGACATCATCGAGGAGTCGCGCGCGACGATGGCGCAGCTCCAGGTCGACTCGTTGCGCGAGCCTGACCTTGCCGATCGCGCGTCCAGCGAGACCGACTGGGGCATCGAGCTTCGCACCCGCGATCGACAGCGCAAGCTCATTGCCAAGATCGATAGCGCCATCCGTCGCCTCTACGAGGGCGAATATGGTTATTGCGAAGTGACCGGCGAACCCATTTCAATCGGTCGCCTGGAAGCACGGCCGATCGCCACCATGACGCTCGAGGCTCAGGAACGCCACGAGCGTATCGAGCGGGTCTCGCGCGACGATTAGGTCATTTTCTTGCGCGGCGACCGAAATGCCGCCGCGCACAAACGGCCGATCCTAGTGAGTAACGTGGCCGGCCAGTTCGTCCTTCAGTCTCAGCTTCTCTTTCTTGAGGCGGTGGAGAAGGTCGTCGTCGGGGTGGGGTCGGTGCTCTTCTTCCTCGATCAGGGCGTGAAGAGCCTGATGCTTGGACGCCAGTTCCTCGACCATTGCCTTGTCCATTGGTGCCGTTCCTTTCAACCAGAGAGTCACCAGGACGTAATAAATCACGAATCGTGGCTTTTGTCTTGATCGATCTAACGCTTCGGCCCCGACTGCGCGCCGCTCGCCGCGAACGGCGTTCTGCGATAAGCTAGGCGCGACATGAACGACGATCAGCCGCCGGCCGACCTCGAAGCGCTCAAGGCCGAGCACCGCGACCTCGATGAGCGGATTCGCCTGCTCTCCTCTGAACCGACCGGCGACCAGCTCGAGCTGGCGCGCCTCAAGCGCCGCAAGCTGATGCTGAAGGACCAGATCCAGTTGATCAAGGATTCCAACATTCCGGATATCATCGCTTGAGCCCGCCGCTGCTGTCCCAATCGGAGACAAAGATCCGCAGGCGGTTGCAGCAGTGATGCGAGTCAGGCGTTTTCCGGGAAGAAGAACGATGGCAGTGTGACAGACGATGGATGAATCAGACATTCCCCAGCCGCAGGCGCGAATCACCTCGCGCCTGATCGATTCGCTCTACACCGAGGCAATGCTGCTCGCTGACGAGGCGCGGCACTATTTTGACGAGGCCGGGCGCGACGAGCGCGCAATGCTCGAGCCTTTCGCGCGCGTCGGCTTCGCGTGCGAGTCGCTCAAAGTGACCACCCGGATCATGCACATCGTTGCCTGGCTGCTCACGCAGCGGGCAATCGAGTCGGGTGAGATCCCCAGCCGTGACGGCCGGCGCGCCGAACGGCGGCTCGGGCACGCCCAGGACAGCGATGCCAAGGTCGTCACGACGCTTCCGCCGGCCGCGCAGAAGCTGATCAATTCGAGCGCGGATCTATACGCACGGGTGAAGCGGCTCGACGAAGGCGGCCTCGAAGCCGAGGCGCCGCAGAGCCCGGCGCGGGCCCTGATGGGGCGTCTAGAGCGTGGGCTCGGCGGCGGGACCTAGTTGGCGCAGAGCCGCGCTCTGGCGGCTGCATATTGGTCGGCGAGCAGATCGATGAAGTCTGCGGCGGGCCGGATTCGATCGATAATGCCGATCCCCTGACCTGAGCCCCAGATGTCGCGCCATGCCTTGGCTTTTGCAGACCCTTCGGAACCAAACTTCATTGCGGTCGGATCGATGCCGGCAAGATTGTCGGGATCGAGCCCCGAATTGAGGATCGACGAGCGCAGGTAATTTCCGTGAACTCCTGTGAAGAGGTCGGTGTAGACGATATCGGCTGCGCCGGACTCGACGATCGCTTGCTTGTAGGCGCTCGGCGCGTTGGCTTCCTCCGTAGCGATGAAGGGCGAACCGACATAAGCGAGATCGGCGCCGCTCGCCTGGGCGGCAAGCACCGCCCCGCCATTGGCGATCGCCCCCGAAAGGATCAGCGGGCCGTCGAACCAGGCGCGGATTTCCTGGACCAGCGCGAAAGGCGACCATCGGCCGGCGTGGCCTCCGGCTCCGGCGGCGACTGCAATGATCCCGTCGGCGCCTTTCTCGATCGCCTTGCGGGCAAAGCGATCGTCGATCACGTCGTGGAGAGTGATTCCGCCCCAGCCATGAACCGCCTCGTTGAGCTCCACCCGCGCGCCCAGCGAGGTGATCACGATCGGCGCCTTCCACTTGCCGCAAACTTCCATATCGCGTTCGAAGCGGTCGTTGGAGCGGTGGACGATCTGGTTCACTGCATAAGGCGCTGCAGGCCGTTCCGGATGATCGCGGTCCCAGGCCGCAAGCGCTTCGGTAATTTCATGGAGCCACTCGTCCAGCAGTTCGGCAGGCCGCGCGTTCAAGGCCGGGAAGCTGCCGACAATTCCGCTGGTGCACTGGGCGATTACCAGCTTGGGATTGGACACGATGAACATCGGCGAGCCGATGACCGGAATGCGGAGTTTTTGGAGAAGAAGCGGGAGGCTCAAAGCCCGTGATACTCGCGATACCATTTAACGAACAGCGGAACGCCCTGATCGATCGTTGTAACCGGCTTGAAGCCATGGTCGCGCTCGATCGCGCTGATGTCGGCGAAGGTCTGGCGTACGTCCCCGACCTGCATTGGCTTGGGATCGAGCAAGGCCTTTCGGCCAGTCTCCTGTTCGAGCAGCTCGACTACGCGCATCAGATCTTCGCTTCGGCTGTTTCCAATATTGTACACTGCGTGCGGGCTTGTGCTCCCGCCCGCCTTGACCTGCCCGTCGTCCAGCGGCGGTCCGTCGAGACAGGCGACCACGCCCCGGACGATATCGTCGATATAGGTGAAATCGCGCCGCATCTCGCCACCATTGAACAAAGGCAGCGGCTCGCGCGCATAGAGCGCCCGCACGAAGATCCACATCGCCATGTCGGGGCGGCCCCAGGGACCATAGACGGTGAAGAAGCGCAGGCCGGTCAGCGGCAGCCCATAGAGGCTGGCATAGCTTTCGCTGAGCAGCTCGTCGGCCTTCTTGGTGGCGGCATAGAGCGAGAGCGGATGGTCGACACGGTCCTCGACCCGGAACGGCAGGCTCTTGTTGCCGCCGTAAACCGACGATGAGGAAGCATAGACCATGTGCCTGGGCCGTCGTGCACGAGCGAGCTCGAGCATGTTGCAATGGCCGACCAGATTCGATTGCACATAGGCTTGCG
>CBJLMA010000053.1:0-15735 GCA_966424035.1 uncultured Sphingomonas sp.
GCAGCGTCGAATATTGGTGGAAGGGCGGCGGACTCGAGAGGGTCCATTCGAGCGTTGTGGCGCCCTCGCCCCACGGATTGTTCGGCGCCTTCTTTCCGGCCGCGAGCGACCAGAACAGATTGACGAAGAAGATCGCGACGCCGACGACGGTGATCATATAGCCGATCGTCGAGATCTTGTTCCATTCGGCGAATGCCGGCGTGTAGTCGGGAATACGCCGCGGCATTCCGTCAAGCCCCAGGAAGTGCATCGGGAAGAAGACCATGTTCACGCCGACGAACATGATGAAGAAATGCAGCTTGCCGAGCAGCTCATTGTACATGCGGCCGCTCATCTTGGGGAACCAGTAATAGAAGCCCGCGAAGATGCTGAAGATCGCCCCGAGGCTGAGCACGTAATGGAAGTGAGCGACGACGTAATAGGTGTCCTGCATGTAGGTATCGACGCCGCCGTTGGCGAGCACGACACCGGTGACGCCGCCGACCGTGAACAGGAAAATGAAGCCGATCGCGAACAGCATCGGCGTTTCGAACGTGATCGAGCCGCCCCACATGGTCGCGATCCAGCTGAAGATTTTCACGCCCGTGGGCACAGCGATGATCATCGTCGCTGCAGTGAAGTACATCTTCTCGTCGACGCTCATGCCGGTCGTGAACATGTGATGCGCCCACACGACGAAGCCGATCACTCCGATGGCCACCATCGCATAGGCCATGCCGAGATAGCCGAACACCGGCTTGCGGCTGAAAGTCGCGACAACCTGGCTGACCATCCCGAAGCCCGGCAGGATCATGATGTAGACTTCGGGGTGGCCGAAGAACCAGAACAAATGCTGGTACAGCACGACGTTGCCGCCGCCCGATGCATCGAAGAATGCCGTTCCGAAGTTGCGGTCGGTAAGAAGCATGGTGATCGCTCCGGCGAGGACCGGGAGCGAGAGCAGCAGCAGGAAAGCGGTGACCAGCACCGACCAAACGAACAGCGGCATTTTGTGCAGGGTCATGCCCGGCGCACGCATGTTGAATATGGTGGTAATGAAATTGATCGCGCCGAGGATCGAGCTTGCGCCGGCAAGGTGAAGCGAGAAGATCACCATGTCGACCGACGGGCCTGCAGATCCCGATGTGGAAAGCGGGGCGTAAACGGTCCAGCCGGTTCCCGCGCCAAGGCCGGTGCCGCCGCTGACGAAGGTTGAGCCAAGGAGCAGCGCGAACGACGGGATGAGCAGCCAGAAGCTGATGTTGTTCATTCGCGGGAACGCCATGTCCGGAGCACCGATCATCAGCGGGACGAACCAGTTGCCGAACCCGCCGATCATCGCCGGCATGACCGTAAAGAAGACCATGATCAGCCCGTGCGCAGTGATGAGCACGTTCCAGTGATGCGTCCACTCATCGAAATTGGCAGTGCCGGCGCCAATCGGCCAGGCACGGTTGAGGACCTGAATGCCGGGCTCCATCAACTCCCAGCGCATGATTCCTGAAAGTGCGCCGCCAATCGTGCCCGCTATGATCGCGAAGATCAGATAGAGGCTGCCGATGTCCTTGTGGTTCGTGGACATGAACCAGCGGGTGAAGAAACCCGGCTTGTGGTCCGCTCCGTGATGCGCGTCATGCGCCTCATGTGCCTGGAGATGCAGCGAGTCGGCGGTGGTGCTCATTGGGCTACTGGTCCGTTACTTGGCTTGGGTCGCACGATTGGCGACATTCTGATTGTTCGGCGCGGGTGCCCCCGGCGTTGCATTGGCTGCCGCAGGCGTGGTGGGCGTTGCCGGTGCGGCTGCTGCAACGTTGGACTGCGAGACCGGCGAGGCTGCAGTGCTGTTGGGGGCCGCGGGAACGTTCGGACCGGGCATGTGGCCGCCCTTGGAAGCGATCCACTGCGCGAACTTCTCCGGCGAGGTCACTTCGACCGCGATCGGCATGAAGCCGTGACGGGCGCCGCATAGCTCGGAACATTGGCCGAAATAGACGCCCGGCCTGTCGACTTTGATCCAGGTTTCATGGAGCTGGCCCGGATTGGCGTCCTGCTTGATCCAGAAAGCCGGCACTGCAAAACTGTGGATCACGTCGTCGGCGGTGACGATGAACTTCACCACCTTGCCTTGGGGGACGACGATCCGCTCATCGACCGCGAGCAGCGGCGGACCGTCCGCATTGGTGCGGGCGCGCTGGTTGGCCTGCCGCGTGGGGTCGTTCTTTTCCTTTAGCATATAGCTGTCGAACGACACGCCATTGTCGGGATATTCGTAGCTCCAGTACCACTGGTGCCCGGTGACCTTGATCGTGAGATCAGCCGGCGGCGGCGAGTAAGCGTGGCGCAGCAGGCGGATCGACGGCACTGCGATGCCGACCAGGATCAGCACCGGGACCAGGGTCCAGATTACCTCGATCACTGTATTGTGCGAGTTGCGCGATGGAGTTGGGTTAGCCCCGCGGCGGAAACGCCAGATAGCAACCACCAGGAGCACCAGGACGAAGACGCTGATGAGGGCGCACAGCGGCAAGAGCCAATTATTGTGGAAGTCTGCAGCCTCCTGGCCGATCGGGGTCACCTGCGTTTGCAGGCCCTTGCGTCCGTCGGGCTCGCCGATCCCGGGAGTCGGGAGCGCGTGGCCGACGCTGCCGTAGACGATTGCACTCTGCCCTTCGGCGGGCTTGGCCGCCGGCTGCGCGGTGCCGGCTGGAGTCGTGGCGGCGGCATTCTGGGTGGGCGCGGCACTCTGGGCTCCGGCGGCTGCAGGTGTTAGCCCGGCCGCGGCCAAGGCGATCGCCCATCCAATCAGTCTCATCTGTACCCCTGACAGTGCATGGAACTGGGAGCGCGGATGCGCACCCGATTTGGGAGGCTCTATAGGCGCGGGTTTTCAGAGCCTCAAGCCAGTGTTCCAAATGGTATAAGGGCCAATGTTGAAGCCGCGCCCAGTGCGGCCTAATGGCTGGGTCTGCCCATGATGAGCGATAACGAAATCCTCGGCGAATTCCGCGCCGCCGATGCCCTTCTTGAGGGGCATTTCATCCTTTCCTCGGGTCTGCGCAGTTCAAAATACCTGCAGTGCGCTCGAGTGCTGATGGATCCCGCCCGTGCCGAGCGGCTGGCGCAGGCACTGGCCGCCACGCTTCCCGCCGACCTGCGCAGCCAGATTGACGTGGTCGTTTCGCCCGCAATGGGCGGAGTGATCATCGGCCATGAAATGGGTCGCGCCCTCGGCAGACCGGCGATGTTCCTCGAACGCCCGCAGGGCATTTTCGAGCTTCGTCGCGGCTTTCGCCTCGATCCCGGCGCCAAGGTGCTGATGGTCGAAGACGTCGTCACGACTGGGCTCTCGTCGCGCGAAGCGATCGAGGCGGTCGGCCGTGCAGGCGGCAATGTGGTCGCCGAAGCAGCCCTCGTCGACCGTTCGTCCGGCAATGCTGACCTTGGCGTACCCTTCTACCCGCTCATCCGCATCGATGTGCCGACCTACGAAGCCGACGCACTGCCGCCGGAGCTCGCCGCCATTCCGGCGGTCAAGCCGGGGAGCCGTGCCGCCGCGTGACTCCGGAACCCCGCAGCAATGGCCTGAGACTAGGCGTCAATATCGACCATGTCGCGACCATAAGGAACGCGCGCGGCGGCGATCACCCGGACCCGTTGCGCGCAGCGAAGGCTGCTGCCGAAGCCGGCGCCGATGGGATCACTGCACATTTGCGCGAAGACCGGCGACACATCACCGACGGCGACATCGACCGGCTGATGGGAAAGATCGACCTTCCGCTCAATCTCGAGATGGCCGCGACCGAGGAGATGCTGGAGATTGCGCTGCGTCACAGACCCCACGCTGCCTGCATCGTCCCGGAGCGCCGCGAGGAGCGCACGACCGAGGGCGGCCTCGACGCCGCAGGCCAGCACAATCATCTGGCTTATTTTGTCGACAAGCTCGGAGCGGCCGGGATTCGCGTCAGCCTGTTCATCGAGCCGTCCGAGCGTCAGCTCGAGGCGGCCCTGCGCCTGCGTGTCCCGGTCGTCGAATTCCACACCGGACGCTACGCCCACGCAGGAGGTGAGGAGCGCGCCACTGAACTCAAGCGGATCCGCGACTGCGCTGCGCTTGCGGTAAAGAATGCCATCGAGCCGCACGCCGGCCATGGCCTCACCTTCGACAATGTCGTTCCGATTGCTGCAATTCCACAGATCGCCGAGCTCAACATCGGCCATTTTCTGATCGGCGAAGCGATCTTCACCGGTCTCGAAGCAAGCGTTCGCCAGATGCGCGAACTCATGGACGAGGCCCGGGGGGTGAGGTCCCAATGAATATAGAGCTGGGTCCGAGCGCCTGTTTGACGGTCGCTCCCGCTGCGGCCGTCTTCGGGTGAAGTAGGATCATGATCATCGGAATCGGCTCGGATCTGTGCAACATCGAGCGGATCCGGAATTCGCTCGAGCGATGGGGCGATAAGTTCCTCAATCGCGTGTTTACCGAGACCGAGCGCATGAAAGCGGCCTCGCGTCCCCACACTATTGCGGGAACGCTCGCCAAGCGGTTTGCCGCGAAGGAGGCCTTTTCCAAAGCCGTCGGCACCGGCTTCAAGCGCGGGGTCTACATGAAGGACATCGGGGTCGTTAATCTGCCGTCGGGGGCGCCTACGCTAAGCGTGACCGGAGGCGCAAAAGCGCGGCTTGACGCACTTGCGCCGGACGGCCACGCAATCGACATACATCTGACGATGACCGATGATCACCCATGGGCGCAGGCCTTCGTCATCCTGACCGCCCGCAAGCTGGAGCCCTTTAGTTGAGCGACACAGTACCGGAGGCGAGCGTGCCAGAGCCGACAACACCACCGGCCGCTCCGGCAGCCGAAAAAAAGGAAGACAAAGGCTCGGCGCTGTGGCGCGAGATCAGGGGTTTGCTCTGGGTTCTGCTGGCGGTGCTGGCCTTCCACAGTCTTGTCGCCAAGCCTTTCTACATTCCCTCCGAATCGATGATGCCGGGACTGCTGACCGGCGACCGGCTGGTCGTCAGCAAATATCCCTACGGCTGGTCCTGGGTTAGTCCCAGCTTTCACATCTTCCCGCCGGTCAAGGGACGTCTCTTCGGTCGGATGCCGGAGCGCGGCGATATCGTCATCGTGACTCCGCCGGGCACGCGCACCGATTATATCAAGCGTGTGATCGGTCTTCCGGGCGACACGCTGCGGATGGTCGACGGACAGCTCTACATCAACGGCCAGCCGGTGAAGCGAGTCGCCGAGGCTCCCGACCTGGTCCCGATCGACATTAACTCGCCATGCGGGTCGAGCACCGATCCGGCGCTCTACGATTTTCGGGTTCAGGGTCCGGACGGCAAGTCCTATTGCCGAGTGCCGATCATGCGCGAGACTCTGCCCGGCGGCCGCACCTATGAGACGGTCGAGCTCGGCCGGTCGAGTGAGGATAATTTCGGTCCGGTCACGATTCCACCGGATCACGTCTGGTTGATGGGCGACAACCGCGACGACTCGGCCGATAGCCGCGTCCCCGAATGGCAGGGGGGCCTCGGCGGCCCTGTGCCGTGGGAGAATATCGGCGGCCGCGCCGAGTTCATCACTTTCTCGCTCGATGGCTCGACCGTATGGTGGAACCCGCTCACCTGGTTCGAGGCGCTTCGCCACGGGCGCGCCGGAAGGTCACTCAGGAGCAGCTGATGGCAAAGCCGCCGACCGTCGAGCCGCACGTCGAGCGGCCTGGTCCGGCGGAGTTTCGGGACCCGTTCGTCCGCCGCGAGATGCAGAAGGCGGCGATCTGGTTCGGAATGGCGCTCGCAATCATCGCCGTCATCGTTCTTGGGCAACCTCTGCTCCTGATTGTCGGCGGCGCGATCTTTGCCGTTTTCCTCGATGGCGGAGTCCGTCTCCTCGGCCGCTTTCTGGCGATCGCGCGCAGCTGGCGATTGGGCCTCGTCCTGCTCTTGGGCTTCGGCTTCATCGGATGGGTGTTCTGGTTCGCCGGGACGACCATTGCTGCGCAATTCGAGGTCCTGCGACTGGTCGTGACCGCGCAATTCGACCGATTGCTCGACTTCGCCGTGAGGCTCGGCCTGATGCCCCGGGGCTCGTCGCCGGACCTCGGCACTCAGCTGCTCGGCGGAGTCGCCCGGCTGACCAGCGCCGTAGGTACCGTGATCGGAGCGGTCGCGAGCATGATCGCGATGATCGTCATCGGCATCTTTCTCGCCTCTGAGCCGAGGCTCTACGACCGTGGAATTGCCTGGATGCTGCCGCTAAGGCATCGCGCCGGCTTCTACCGAATTGCCGAGCATGCCGGCTTGACGCTCCGCCGGCTGCTGTTCGGGCGGCTGATCGGCATGTTCGTCGAAGGCCTGCTCACATGGATCCTGCTTGCAGTCGGCGGCGTACCAATGGCCGGGCTGCTGGGCCTGCTGACCGGCGTCCTCGCCTTCATTCCCAATATCGGCGCCATCACCAGCGGCGTCTTGATGATCGCCGTCGGCTTCAGCGCAAGCGCCAACCAGGGGATCTGGGCAATCATCGTCTATTTCTTCGTGCACAATTTCGAGGGCTATGTGGTGCTGCCCTATGTTGCACGGCGCACGGTTGACCTGGCCCCGGCAGTGCTGCTGGCGATGCAGCTGCTGATGGGCGCGCTGTTCGGCATCCTTGGCATCCTGTTCGCCGATCCTATCCTCGCGACGCTGAAGGTCGTCTTGGTCGACCTCAGCAATCGTCAGGCAGAGAAACAGGGGGAGCCCGCAGGCATGGTGGCCGCAGGAGGAATTACTGCTGCTGCGGTTGCGGTGCCTGCTGCTGCTGCTGCTGCTGTTCCTGCAGCTGCATCTGCTGTGCCTGCTGAAGCATCGCCGCCCCGCCGCGCACGATCTTCTCCACCTTCACCTCGAACGTGAGCGGACCCTTTGGAAAATCCTGGGGAGCTCCGCGCGGAAAGGCGAGACTTTGCGGCATGGTGAAGCGATATTCGCCCCCTTCCCTCATTCGGGTCATCGCTTCGGAGAAGCCGGGGAAGAGCCCAGGCATATCGATTGAAAAAGGCGTGGGCCGTTGTGACTGATCGACGACCGTGCCCTCTTCGCTCGTAAGAATATAGTCGAGCAGCGCCGCATCGGCATGGCCGATCGGTTCGCCCTTGCCGGCTTTGAGCTCGCGAAACTGGAGTCCGCTTTGGGTGACGATCGGCCGCAGCGCGCCGGCCCCGATCCAGGCGAGGCCAATTGCGGCGCCAATGATCAATAGAAATGCCAGCGACAGAGCGACTGCCCGACCGGCTCCGGACGGGCGATGGGCGGCTTCGGCGGCTGACACGATCTCGACTTAAACCTTACCGGGAGCCTTCGCGCTCGGCGCGCTTGCGCTCGAGCTTGCGGGCGCGGCGGATCGCTGCGGCGCGCTCGCGCGCACGCTTCTCCGACGGCTTCTCGTAATGACGGCGCAGCTTCATCTCGCGGTAGACGCCCTCGCGCTGCAGCTTCTTCTTGAGCGCGCGCAGCGCCTGCTCGACATTATTGTCGCGAACGATGATCTGCATAAAAGCCTGTCAAACTCCGTTAAATTCAGACCCTCAAGGGCCAGATTCAGAAACGGCCAAAGGCCTGTTTCATCAGCAAATAAGATAGCCGCCTCCGAAGCCATGGCCTCGGCGGAGCGCGCGCCCTTACCAGTGCCGGCGTTGCGGTTCAAGTCGTGGCCGAAATTTGCCGCGAACGTAAGAGTTGGATGGTCAGCGAGCCAAGGCCCCTCGCTTCGGAGCGGCGTCGCGCTGCCGCGCAACCTCATAATGTTGAGCGATTGGCCAATTGACGCGCAACTTATTGCAGCGCCAACGAGCCAGCCGCCTTCTCGTCGATCCAATGCAGGCAAGGAGCGCATAACCACCTCTATGACCCTGCCGACGACAAGCACCTCCGGCCTTGTCCGTTTCGCAATTGCCTTTTCTGAGCCTCTGCCTCGCTCCTGCCCTTGACATGAATGGATAAATCACCATTTTTCAATGGCTTGGCGGTGCGGCGCAAACAAATGCACTCTATTTGGCGCCGAGCATTGGAGAAATGGCCGAATACGGCAGGTCCGTGGCTCTATCCGACCGATTTTGGGCCTGGATACGCCTCACCAGTCCTTTGGACTGCGACGAACCGTGGATGAGAAGCGGTGGAACGGGAAACCTGAACCTTTGGGTTATCGGCCATTAACCCATTGAATGTTAGACAAGACGCTTCGTGCGGGAGGGCATAGAACAGTGAGTTTGAACCGGAGGGAAATGCTACGTCTCGGCGCCTATGGGGCCGCCGGTGCGATCATCTCTACCGCCGCCAGTTCGAGTGCGTTGCAGCTGATTCCCGGCCCGCAGGGCCTGGATCCGCTTGCGCCGCTGCAGGCCCAGCCGCAGCCTCAGGTTCAGGTACAGGCTCCATCCTCTCCTCCAGGGGTCGATCCGCGGCTTTTCGCGAGGGCCAAGGCCGCGCTGGACCAGCATCAGGTGTGGCCGCGCGATACGATCGGGATCGTTGATTTCTCCATGCCCTCGAGCGACCCGCGTTTCCACGTGGTCGATCTCGCCAGCGGTCAGGTGGAGAGCCACCGCGTCTGTCACGGCCGCGGTTCGGATCCATCCCATTCGGGTTATCTTGAGCGCTTCTCGAACGACTTCGGCTCTTATGCGACGTCAAACGGCGCATATGTCACCGGCGACTATTACGACGGCAAATATGGGCTTTCGCTGCGGGTCCGTGGCCTCGACTGGAGCAACTCCAACGCCGAGCCGCGCGCGATCGTGATCCACAATGCCTGGTACGCGGAGGATGACATGATCCCGCTCCATGGCCAGCTCGGCCGCTCCGAAGGCTGCTTCGCAATGTCCAGAGCGAGCCAATATCAGGTGATGCGCAAGCTCGCCGGCGGACGCATGATCTATGCCGACAAACTCGCCTGACGCTGGTTTGTAAAAACGAAACGCAAAAGCCCGGCTCAGCGCCGGGCTTTTTTTGGGGCACAGCCGCTCGGTAGCGCCGGTAACCACTCCGCAATCACTCTCGATTACCTTTTTTTCGAGGCCGATTTGACCTCGGCACTGAAGTGGAGCGGATCAATGGCTGACGTTCTCGTGTTCGAGCGGGCCGCGCCGTCATTTGCGGCGAGCCTCGCCAGGCGCGGGCATCACATCGTCTATCGCGCCAATGAGTCAAATCACTGCCCGGGTTGCGGGCGGTCCCAATGGTATATCGGGCGCGTCAGTGCCGAATGCGGCTTTTGCGGGACCGCAGTTCCGCTCGCCGAGGCGTCCTGGCACGAAGCAAAGCCGCATTCGGACCAGGGACGTCCCAAAGCGACCAAAGTCGAGGATCAGCGCCGCCATCCGCGCATGTCCGGCAAGGGCCGCAAGCTGCAGTTGCTCATCGACGGCTCACCGACCAGCTTTGCGCTGCACAATATCTCCGAAGGCGGAGTGATGGGTGACCGGGTCAAGGATCTCGCGGCGGGAGCGCATGTCTATGTTCGCTTCGAAGCAGGAATCCTCGTTCCGGCCGTGGTCAAATGGGCGGAGGACGGACTCGTCGGTCTCGCCTTCATCGATCCAATCATGCTCGACCGCTCGCAAGCGGCAAACTGAGAGCGCCGCTAGCGCTGCGCGACCTGGTCGGAAGCCTTGGGACTCTTCGGCTTGGGCTTGGCGGCCGGATTCGCGATCTGGTCCTCGGGCTTGGGCTTCGGCGGGGCCAGCGAAGCACCGCCGTCCTTCATGTGAAGGGCAGCCATCGCCTTCGCATCTCTGCCGTAGAGATCCTTATAGTCGACGATTCGTCCATCGAGCAGCGCAGCTGCGCTGAAATAGACGATGTAGACCGGCACCGGCTTCACGAAATTGGCCTGGACGGTTTTCTTGCTGTCCAGCGTTTCCTGGACCTTCTCTGCAGTCCAAGGCCCATTGTCGTCGCCCAGGAGCTGAGTCGCGAGATCCATGATATGCTCGGTCCGCACGCAGCCGTGGCTTAGCGCCCGGGTCGCGTCGTTGAAGCGGCTTCGCGCATTGGTATCGTGAAGGTAGATTGCCTTCGAATTGGGCATCACGAACTTGATCTGGCCGAGCGCATTGGTCGGTCCGGGCGGCTGACGCCAACGCTGGATCGAGCCATCGGGCGCGACCACCGGCACGAAGCCTTTCTTGCCTGCGGCCTCGTGCTCGATGCTCTTGGGCACTTCCCACCAAGGGTTGAGGATGACCCCGGTCGCGAGCGCATTCAGCTGCGGCGTCGGGGTCGACAGCTTGCCGGCGATCGCCCGCTGCTTCCACCGATTGACCCCGTTCTCAACCAGTGTCGCATGGAAGCCGGGGACATTGACGATGATATACTTCTGCCCAAGGTCGCGCGGCAGCCAGCGCCAGCGATCCATGTTGAGTCGAATCCGGTCGCGCTTCGCCTCCTCACTCATCGGAGTCGCCGCGAGCGCGGCCTTGAGCGCCGCATATTGAGGATGTGTCGGTAGCAGGCCGTTCAGCGCCGCGGTGAGATCGTGCTGGGCAAGCGCCTCCCTCAAAAGCGCATCCTGCTTGGCCGCGTTGAGATCATTGTCGACCACCCACCAGTCGATTCGCGCCGGCTTCTTCACGTGACCGAGCGCAAGATCGGAGGACAGGAGGTTGAAGCGCTGGGTCGCAGCCGGCGAAAAGACTGCAGGATTACCCGTCTGGATTGCCGCCTGGAGGCCTTCCGGGTCGTAATCCTCCGCGTTCAGGCCCTCGCTGCCGATCGCCTTGATGTAGGCGAGCAGCTCCAGCGCGTTGGGCACGTCCCATATTGCTGGCGGCAAGGCCGGCGGCAGCGGCGCGGCCTCGGCCGCCGTCGGCTGGTCAGCCTTATAGTCGGGATTTCCGGGTACCAGCGCATCCGGCGCAGTCCTCGCCGCCTGATTCTTGGCGGGCTGAGTCTTCTGGGCCTGGGCCCGCGGTGCAGGCTGAGCCGGCTTGGGTTTGGCAAGACCGGACGGAGGAACGACGCCCATTGGGCGGATCTGTGCAAGTGCCGGACTTACGGCCATCCCGGCAAGTGCGGTGAACCACAAGAGCGAGCCTGCGCGTCGCTTCATAAGCACGACCAACGTGTTCATTTCAAACGATAACCCCGCTTCCCGGAAGCTTGATACAAGGCTTCCTTCACAACCGCCAGTCGCAGCGACGCCACAGTTGCTCGACTTCCGGTCCAGCGTCCTTTTCGCAAACCAATCCTTAAGCGACGCTGGCTAAAATCGCGTGCCGAAGTGGAAGGGCAAGAAAGAGTGGCGTCTTCATATTTGCTTGATGGATCGATGATCCCGCGCAGCAAGGCGCGAAACATCGACGAGCGCAGCGAGCTTCGCAGCCCCTCTGCTTCGAGTACTGCGGTGCTCGAATTTCGCGGCCGAAAGCACGTCGTCCGGCTGGTCAATGTTTCGCCGTCGGGGGCGATGGTCATCTTTCCCCACACGCCCAACATCGGCGAGCGACTGCCACTGCAGGTTCTTGACCACGGCGTCGTAACGGCACAGGTGCGCTGGGTCAGGGACGGGCGCATTGGCCTGTCGTTCGCGGCGCCGCGGGGATAGCGCCGATGGAGATGAGTTTCGTGTCGATCAGGGCGCGCATCGCCGAGGATTGGACCGACGAGCGTCGGCGCTCCATGCGCCTGCCCGTCGAACTCGAGGGCAAGATGCGCGAATTGGGCGCGAGCGGGGTCGAAGCCAAGGTGCTCAACATCTCCGAGCGCGGCTTCATGGCGGTTGCCGAAGGACGTTTCGAGGTCGGCTCACGAGTCTGGCTGATGCTTCCGGGCCGCCAGCGCGCCAACGCAGTGGTCAAATGGACCGCCGGTGACAAGCTCGGCGCCGAGTTCGCCGAGCCGGTTTCGCTCGACGACCTGCGCGCCTGAGCCCCTCAACTGATCGGCGGCTTGGCTCGGTTCGCCGCTAAGCTGCTCTCCAACAACAATAAACCTGCATCAGGCCCTGCAACAGTTTTGGCCATCGGTCGTTGGGATGGGCCGAAAGGAAGGGTCCGCCATGCCGATCACTTTCGCCGAGGCCTGGAAGCCTTACGAGCGGGGATATCACGCGGTCTATCGCGAACACGAGGTCAACCATTGCCCTGGCTGCGGCCGCACTCAGTGGATCATCGGCCGGGTCTCGGCCGAATGCGCTTTCTGTGCGACTGCATTACCTCTCGCGGAGGCGAGCCGGCCGACCGGGCCGGTCATCATTCAGCACAAGAACCGCGACTCCCACGCCTGGGCGGCATAAGGTCTACCCCTTCTTCCTCACCGGCACCTGGACGTTGCAAAGATCGACGCCCCCTGCCGGTCGGATGTAGAAATCGTCGTGGCGATTGGCGCGAACCTTCAGATAGTGCGCGAAACTGGGGCTCGTCGTATCCATATATTCGTAGGATGGTCGCTGCGCGGCGGGCACGTCGCTCGCCAACCGGACACTCGCGATCGGCACATTTTGAGCCTTGTCCTTGTAAAAGCCTAGCGCTTCGGTCCCACGCGGAAGCGAGCTCAACTTGTCCATGCCATCGATGACCCGCCCGGCGAGCGCAATGTTTCGATCGAGGTGGCGTGGTGCATGGCCGATGACGGCATAAAGCTCGCCGCCGGTGCCGGTGTCCGGCGAAAGGTCGCGTCCGACGCCGACGCTGCCGTAACAGTGAGTGAGGTCAGCCCAGCCGCCATTTCGGCTGTAGGCGACCGGCCATCCATCAACAAATCCTGTTCCGGGGGCATAAGGGTCTGGATAACCGAGCGGCTTGATCGAAAGCCCCTTGATGGGCCGGGTATATTCCGCCGGCGGTTTCGGTACGACGCCTGCCGGCCAGGGCTTGTCACTCTGGTTGAGGCCCCATTGCGCGACATAATTGTCCTGGACCCGATAAATGCTTGCGCCATTCCAATAATGTCCGCGCGCCAAGCCCCTGATGTTGGCAACGTGAACCGGAGCGAAAGCCGCAGCCAGCTGGATCACGACGCGCCCGCCGTTCTGAAGATCGACAAGGAGGAGATCCTCGGCTGGAATCGTCTTCCAAGCACCCGGAGGCGCCGCTGCAATGATGTCATTGGGCGTCGGAAGCTTCTTCTGCGGGGCGGCTCCGATCAGCAGCGCCGCTGCGCTCACAACAAAAAGGGTTCGCATTTGACGCAATGAAACAGATTCCCGATGCGTGCGAAAGTACGAAACCGGCTTCTCCTTTGCTCTCATTCCCGCTTGGGCGGGGATGACGAACAGCAGGTGCGCCGCTATCCGCTGAGCAATGTACCTTGCCACATTGATGCTGCTCGGCTCGGGCGAGCTCGGCCGCGAATTCACGATTGCCGCCAAACGCCTCGGTTGCCGGATCATCGCCTGTGACCGCTACGCAAACGCCCCGGCAATGCAGCTCGCCGATGCCTTCGAGGTCTTCCCGATGCTCGACGGCAAGGCCCTCCGCTCAGCGGTAGAGAAGCACAAACCGGACGTGATTGTGCCCGAAATCGAGGCGATCGATACGCTCACGCTGGCCGCGCTCGAAAGCGAAGGCTGGCGCGTTGCGCCCTCGGCAAAAGCCGTCCAGTTGACGATGAACCGCGATGGCATCCGCGAATTCGCAGCGAGCGAGCTCGGGCTGGTGACCTCCAAATATCGCTTCGCCGAAAGTCGCGAGCAAGCGATCGAGGCAGCTCAGGAAGTTGGGCTTCCCTGCGTCATCAAGCCGGTCATGTCGAGCTCCGGCCATGGTCAAACTACCGCAACGCAAATCGACGAGGTCAGCAATGCCTGGGATCATGCCGTCGCCAATATGCGCGGCGACCGTCCCCGCGTCATCGTCGAGGAGTTCATTGCCTTTGACAGCGAGATAACGCTTCTCACCGTCGCGACCAAGGACGGCGTTTTGTTCTGCCCCCCGGTCGGCCACCGTCAGCAGGCCGGCGACTATCGCGAAAGCTGGCAACCCGCACAAATCCCGCGCGAAGCGCTGCAGTCCGCCCGCTTCCAGGCCCGAAAAGTCGTCGAAGCTCTGGGAGGATACGGCATATTCGGCGTGGAATTCTTCGTGCGCGGCGATTCTGCAGTGTTTTCGGAGCTCAGCCCAAGGCCGCACGATACCGGCATGGTGACGCTCATTTCGCAATTCCCAAACGAGTTCGAGCTCCACCTTCGAGCAATCCTCGGGCTTCCCATCCCCTCGATCGAGCTCGCTGGGCCGTCTGCCTCCGCAGTGGTGCTGTCCGACCAGGAGAGCGAGACTTTCTCCTACGATGGGGTTGCCGATGCACTGGCGCTGGGGGCACCTGGCAATCCGGTGGACTTGAGGATCTTCGCCAAGCCAAGAACGCTCGCCCACCGCCGCATGGGCGTTGTGCTCGCCCGCGGGCCGACGATCGAAGATGCGGTCGGACGGGCGAAGTCTGCAGCCGCTCGCGTCAAGATTCGTTACTGAGAATCAAGGAGGAAGCATGTTCGGCAAGCTATCGATCGTCTTGCTCGCAACGCTCGCGCTCGGCGCCTGCAATGAAGAGCCGCAGCAGCAGACCAACGAACCTCGGATCAAGGTGCGCTCGGCCGAGCAGGACCAGCTTCACACGCTCGACGCATTAAACCTTGCCATCGGGCTCAAACGCGCAATCTATGACGCGGGCTACACCTGCAAGCGCATCACCGATGCGGGCTTCGTCGGCGTCTGGAAGAATCTCGACATGTGGACTGCGCACTGCGTCTACGACAAGGGTACTCCGCGGGACTGGGCAGTCTTCGCCGGACCCGACGGCAGCGCCCAAGTGCGCGACTGCCGTGACATTCCCGGAAGCGGCCTTCCCGATTGCGTGATCAAGAAGCGGCCCAAGGGCAGTTTCACCGAAGTGAAATAGGCGCTTACTGCGGACTGGTGGGGTTGCACTGGCGAGTTTCCTTATACTCGCCTGCAGCCGAGCGTTCCTTGATCGTGACGCAATTGCCCTGTTTGACCTCTTCGCGCCAGCTGCCGTCGGCGTTGGTCACGCGATTGCCCTTAGGGACCCGCTTCCCGTCCTTGATCTCGTAACTCCAACCCTTTGGCGTCGAAGCGTTCGCCTGGGCCTGGGCCCAGGCAGCGGTCGCGAAACCGGCGACCGCGAGCGACGCTGCGGCGCCGACGATCAGCGTCCTTCCTACGGTCAGCTTCATCACATGACTCCTCATGTTTTCGTCTAGCCCAATGGACGTGAACCGAGCCTGAAACGGGTTGGCCGTCCAAAATGCACTGTTCGGCGCCGTTCAAGACGAGAATGTCGGGTCGCAATCACCGAATCACAAGGCTTGCCATTGGCTTGCGATCGGCGAGGACGATGAACCGTCCGTGCGGCTCGATGCGCGAAGGCCCGATCGGCCGGTCATGCGCCGGTCCGCTGCCCGCCGGGCGCAGAGGTCGATGATCGAATGAGCAAGCCGCGCTTGCTTGGCAGCGCCCGGTCATGACCGGGCGAATAGCAGACTCAGCCCTGACGCGCCTTGAACCGTCGATTGGTCTTGTTGATCACGTAGGTCCGACCGCGACGACGGATGACACGGCAGTCCCGGTGGCGCGATTTCAGCGACTTTAGCGAATTGCGAATCTTCATGGCCGGGCGCCTGCTCGTTCTCTTGGCTGACAAGTTGTTGGAAGGTTCTTCAAAAACCGCGGCTCACCTAGAGAGGGGCGTGGGCGAAGTCAAGGCGAAGGGCACGAGCCGGCCACTTCGCCGTTGGTGCGCCAATGGCACTCGACA
>CBJLMA010000054.1:0-15405 GCA_966424035.1 uncultured Sphingomonas sp.
GCTTTCCGCTTGGCCTTGCAATCGGCAATCCGATGAAGGGCATATTGATCGGCACCGGAATCGGTATTGCACTGGCGACCGTTACCTGGCTGATCGATCGCAGGCGAACCTAGACGATCCGCCGCCCCGACCAGATCACCCGGCCTATATAGTTCAAATCGTCGAGCTCGCAGTCCGGCCAGTCGGGATAGGCCGGATTGTCCGACTGGACCGTCACGCGCCGCCTGTACGAATTGAGGGCCAGTCGCTTCACCACCAGCGCGTCGTCGACCCGCAGCACGTAAATCCCGTCGCGCAGCCGGTCCGGCCCATCACCTAGATCGACGAGGATGTCGTCTCCCGCATTGAGCGTCGGCGACATTGAATCCCCTTCCACGCGGACGATCGACAGATTGGCCGGCGAACTTGGCGTAAGCATTTTCAGCCAATGCTCGTCGAAAGCGAAATATGGCTTTCCAAGCTCTTCCTCAACGATCGAGCCCGGGCCCGCCGAGACGGCCACCGAATGGCGGTTCACGCTGACGAGGCCCTCGCGTGTCGTCGGGTCGTCGGGCGGCCCACCGAGCAGCGTCTCCGGGATCGAGAAATAACGGGCGAGCTTTCGCCGCTCCTCCTCGCCCAGCCGCCTGGGCACCCCGCGGCGGACATATTGCTGGATATAGGCCGAGTTGCGCCCGAGCATGCGCGACAAGCCGGCAAAGTCTTCGCCGCGCTCGACGCAGAGGCGCTCAATGACAAGGCGTGGATCGTCGATCATCGGCGGTAGATCATTAGCGATAGGAATTTACCTACACAATAGGACTTTGCTTATTGATCCGCCAAGCGCCGATCGCCGACCGCCAGCTTCGGCGGCGGACGGAACCAGTGGAGATCCGCGCAGTGATCGTCGCCGGCGTCCCAAGTTCAGCGCAGCGACCGGCGGAGCTCGGCAAGTGCGTCCGAGAGTGCTTGCGATGCGTCACACGCGCCGGAACGCCGCTCTTCTTGTCCGAGATGATCGTCTATGCGGGACTTGAGCTGGCCCGGCGTCGGCATGGCCTTGCGGTCGAAGAGCCGCACCACCCGCGACTCAGGTCCAAGCTCGGCCAGGATATCGTCGAGCACGAACGGCTCGGCATGCGCCGGGGCATTCAGGCGGTCTGCGCTGGTCAGCAATAGTTCGTCCGGCTCGAAGCGATCGGCTTCGGTCAGGAGCAGCTCGCCGCTCCCCAGTCGATCAGAATCGGTCAAGAGCAGTTCCGCGCTCGAAAGGCGGTCGGCGTCGGTCAGCAGTAGCTCATTGCGGTTCCACGATGGCTCGATGTCACGGACGTCGAAAATCGCAACTTCAAACCGGGGCCTCGCCGATCCAAATCTTTGCAATGCGGCCCTGCAAAGCAGGTAAGCGACCATCGCGCCAAGCGCCGCAAACACTCCAAGCTCCAGACCCGCGAAAGCGGAGCTGAGCAGAATGCAAGCGGCGTAGGCGACCGCGCCGGCGAAGATCGCCGAAGCCGCCAGCTGAACATTGGTTTCGATGCGATCAATCTGCGCCGCGTCCATCGCAGCGCTGATAGCCGAAAGAGGTTTCCACTCCGTTAGGCGGGAAGTTCGCTTGGCTGACGAATCTCTTCGACCTCGGGAATATTCTCGATGAGATCGATCAGCGCATTGGTGAAGGGTTCGACATCGTCGGGATTGCGGCTTGTGACGATATTGCCGTCGGTCACCGCCGGCTGATCGATGACGTCCGTGCCGGCATTGCGAAGGTCGGTGCGGATCGAGGGCCAGCTGGTCGCCGTCCGTCCCCGAAGCAGATCGGCTTCGACCAGCAGCCAAGGGCCATGGCAAATCGCCCCGATCGGCTTTCCCTGCCGATCAAAGGCTTTGATAAGCTCGATGACATTGCCGTGAAGCCGCAGCTGATCCGGATTGCGAACGCCGCCGGGCAGGATCAGTGCATCGAAATCGTCGGCATTGACCTCGTCGATGGTGAGATCCGGACGGATGGTTTTGCCCGGATCATCGTGCACCGTCGCCTGGATCGGATCGCGCTTCAGCGAGGCAAGCACCACTTCGGCGCCGCGCTTCTGAAATATGTCGCGCGGGCCAAACAGCTCCCATTCCTCAAAGCCGTCGGTGGCGACGATCAAGATTCTGGAGTTTGGGATCGTCGGCATTGGCTACTCCCTTCTCGCTGGCAGGAACCCGCCCCCGTTGCCGCTCGCTTATGCGCGACGATGAGTCGAGTGAAGTGAAGAAGCGCCGTGCTGAGACATAGCAGCGACACCGAGCCTGGAATCGCACGCAATCGGATCGGGCGCCATTGGGCCTATTTCGACCCGCAAGGTCGACGGATCAAAGATCGCGCGGAGATCGACCGGCTGAATGCGATCGGCCTCCCCCCTGCTTATTCAAGGGCCTGGTTCTGCTCCGATCCCGACGGTCATTTGCAAGCGACCGGAATCGATGCGCGCGGTCGCAAGCAATATCGCTACCACCCCGAATTCCGTCGGATGCAGGAAAACGCAAAGTTTGAGGGACTGCTCGAATTCGGCAAGGCGCTGCCGCGGCTCAGGCGTCGACTTGACCGGGATCTGAGGCGGCGCGAGCTCACCGAAGAAACGGTATTGGCGGCGGTCGTTCGTCTGCTCGACACCGAGCATATTCGCGTCGGCAATGAGGAATATGTCCGCGAGAACAAGAGCTTCGGCGCGACTACGCTGCGTAGCCGCCACCTCAAGCGCAAGGGCAGCAAGCTGCTCATGCGCTTTCCAGGAAAATCCGGGATCGTTCAGGAGGTAACGATCACAGATTCGAACCTCAAACGGATCATCAAGCGGCTCCAGGAGCTTCCGGGCCAGATGTTGTTTCAATATATCGGTCGAGACGGCGAGCTGCACCATGTCACCTCGACGGACGTGAATGCGTACATCAAGGATACGACTGGACAGGATTTCACAGCCAAGCATTTCCGCACCTGGGGCGCGAGCGTGATAGCGTTCGATCGGATGCTCGAGAAAGCCAAGGACGCCAGAATCAGCGTCAAGACCGTGATCGAGCCGGTCGCGGAGGCACTCGGGAATACACCGGCGATCAGCCGCAAGGCTTATGTGCATCCGGAGCTGCTCGAGGCCCTGAAGCAAGATCCGCGCGATCCGCTTCACGGCTTCGAAAGGCCGGCGCCGCGCAAGCACCTTTCAAGCGCCGAGGTCGGGTTGCTCAAATTTCTCGGCAATCGCTCCTCCCGCCGACCGGCAACACGCTTAAAGGAACGCGCTTTGGAGCGCCCTGCAGCACAGCCCCTTGCGCAGGCGAGCGCGATTTCAGCAGGCAGCATTGCCGCGGCTTGATCGCATGAACAGCTGTCGCCATGAACGGCGCCATGTGGATCGATCAACTTGGTGACTGGTTCGCGGCCAATAATGTCCGACTGCTGATTGGCGGGATCTTCGCCGCCGCAGTGGCCGCCTGTCTCCTGTTCCTGCGCTGGATCGGCCGGCGCGCATGCGAGCGCGATCCCGAGCACCTGACGTGGAAATCGGTGATCGGGCGAGCGCTCGACAGGACGGCCATATTGTTCGTCGCAATTGCTGCGGCCGATGGCTTTGCGACCTATGCGAACCTGCCACCCAGGCTCGAGCGGCTTGTGGACATCGGATTCGTGATCGCTTTCGCGCTTCAGGGTGCGGTTTGGGCGCGCGAGTTGATCCTCGGCATGATTTCGCGGCGCGTCGCCGGGGCAGACGGCGGAAGCGCGCTGGCCAATGCGATGTCGCTGATCCGAGTCCTTGTCAGTTTCGCCGCCTTTGCGATCGCAATCATCCTGATCCTGGACAATCTGGGCATCAACGTTACCGCGCTCGTCGCGGGCCTGGGTATCGGCGGCATCGCGATCGGCCTCGCCGCGCAGGGCATTTTCTCCGACCTGTTTGCAGCGCTTTCGATCCTGTTCGACAAGCCGTTCAAGCGCGGCGATACGATCCGCTACGATCAGAGCACTGGAACGGTGGAGCGGATCGGCCTCAAGACGACAAGGCTGCGATCGATCACCGGCGAGCAGCTCGTCATGGCAAATACCAAGCTGCTCGAGCGCGAGATTCACAATCTCGCTCAGGCGAAGGCCCGGCGAATCACAATCTACATGGCGATTGGTGGAGAGAAATCGGTTGAGTCGGTCGACTTGGTGGCCGAGGCCGCTGCGACCGCCGTTTCCGATCAAAAAGGCTGCAAGCTGGTCCGCTGCATCCTCTCCGGCGCAGGCGCCGGGGCCTTCGCCTATGATCTGGTCTATGACGATACGAACAAGGACAATGATGTGCTCGCGCGCAACCGATCGGCGATTCTCCGGTCCCTCATCGAGCAGCTCGGGACGCACAAGCTCACCCTTGCGAGAGCCTCGGACCAGCCGCCCGCTCCGCTGCCCTTCTAGCCGCAAACTGTTTCTTCACATGGACGTTTGTAGACCGCGTTCATGAAGAGAGGGCGTTTTGGCTGGAAAGTTGGCGCAGTCCTGATTTCGATCCTTTCGCTAGCTTCCTTCGCAGGCAGCGCACTGAAGGGTTCGACCCTATTGAGCTCGGCCGGACTGGTGTTCGCCTCGACCGGCATGATTCAATATGCCTTCGGTTGGCCGAAATTCCCGCGCTCGCTATGGCGCGTCTTCGGACCGATTTTCTCGATATTGATGATCTGGTCGCTCGCGCGCGGCATAGGATGGCTCGGGACCCGCCTGGTCGTCAGGCAGCTGACGCCCGGTGCACAGGCGGCGACCGTCGGCGCACTAATCATGACAGCGGCATTCGGCGCGATTGTCTTCGTTCCGCTCTACCGTCTCTGCGAATGGAAGCATTTCAAACAGAAGGCGCAAACCGCCGAGGCCGCCGCGCTTCAGGACACGTTCGCCTAAGGCGCATTGTCGCGTTCGCCAGTTGCGCTCTTATTCACACGCCTGCAAATAGTCTGCATGACAATTGCAAGCCTCGACGAAATCCGCGGCCAGGTTGGCAAGGAGATCGGCGTTTCGTCCTGGCTCGGCGTCGACCAGAAGCGGATCGACGACTTTGCCGAGGCGACGGAGGACCGGCAGTTCATCCACACCGACCCCGCCAGGGCCGCACAAACGCCGTTTGGCGGGACGGTCGCTCATGGCTTCCTCACATTGTCGCTGCTCTCGCGCATGGGCGCGGAGGCGATGCTGATCCCTGACGGCGTGAAGATGGCCGTGAATTACGGTCTCGACCGGGTCCGGTTTCTCGCCCCGGTCAAATCCGGCGCGCGCGTCCGCGGCCGCTTCATTCTTGACTCGGTCGAGGAGAAGGCGCCGGGGCAAGTGCTGATGCGGCACACCGTCACAGTCGAGATCGAAGGCGAGGAAAAGCCCGCGCTGACCGCCCAATGGCTGGGCCTGATATTCATTTGAGGAGAGAAGAATGGCCCGCGACGCAGTGATCGTTTCGACGGCCCGCACCGGCATTGGCAAGGCCTATCGCGGCGCGTTCAATGCTACGCCGTCACCCACGCTCGCGGCGCATCCGATCCGCGCAGCCATCGAGCGCGCCAAGCTCGATCCGGCGGAAATCGACGATGTGATCATGGGCGCAGCGCTTCAGCAGGGCGTACAGACGACGATAGGCCGCACTGCAGCGCTACGCGCCGGCCTTCCGGTCGAGGTCGCCGGAATGTCGATCGACCGCCAATGCGCCAGCGGCCTGATGGCGATCGCGACCGCGGCCAAGCAGGTGATCGTTGACCGGATGGACATTGTCGTCGCAGGCGGAGTGGAGAGCATCAGCCTGGTGCAGACCGGTGAAATGCGCCTTGGCCCCGATCCCGAACTGCTCTCGATGCACAACGGCGTCTACATGCCGATGATCGACACCGCCGAGATTGTCGGCAAGCGTTACGCGATCCCGCGCGAGCGTTGCGACGAGTTCGCGCTACGCTCGCAGCAGCGCACCGCCGCGGCGCAGGCGGAAGGCAAATTCGACGATGAAATCATCCCGGTCACTGCGAAAATGGCCGTGAAGAACAAGGAGACCGGCGAAGTCTCGATGAAAGAGGTCACGCTCGATAAGGATGAAGGCAACCGACCCGATACGACGCTCGAGGGCCTGGAAAAGCTCGAGCCGGTGCGCGGTCCCGGGAATGTCATCACTGCGGGAAATGCGAGCCAGCTCAGCGACGGTGCGTCGGCTTCGGTCGTGATGGAAGCTTCGCTCGCCGAGAAGCGCGGGCTTGCTCCACTCGGCCGTTACATGGGAATGGCGGTCGCCGGCACGGCGCCCGAAGAAATGGGAATTGGCCCGGTGTTCGCGGTGCCCAAGCTCCTCAAGCGCTTCGGCCTTGGCATGGACGATATCGGCCTATGGGAGCTCAACGAAGCCTTCGCTGTGCAGGTGCTCTATTGCGTCGACAAGCTCGGCATCCCCGAGGAGCGGCTCAATGTGAACGGCGGCGCGATCTCGATCGGTCACCCCTACGGAATGTCCGGAGCGCGCCTTACGGGTCACGCACTGATCGAGGGCAAGCGCCGCGGAGCAAAGCATGTCGTCATCACCATGTGCGTCGGTGGCGGAATGGGTGCGGCGGGGCTGTTTGAGGTGCTTTGAACGAGCCTAGGGCAAGCGGTTGAAATAGTTCGTCCGAAAGACTGGCTTGCCGCCGTCGCCGATGTAGGCTGCAGTCTCGATCATCGTCTTACGATCAGCGGCGACCGTATAGACGCGCGTCGACGCCGGTATACCTCGCCTGCTGAGCTCCATTACCATTACGTTCGCCAGGGGAAGCTTGACAGCCCCGACGTCGGCTTCCGCAGTGTCGCCCTCAATGGGTGAGGCTGTTCCATCGAGCAGGTAGGTCGAGCTCATGTGCCGTTCGGACCCGTCGCCGCCGATTATGTCGACCTTCGTCCTCCATTTGCCGCCGCCCGCATCGATGAACGTGATCGTGACGCTCTTCGGTCGGGCTTGCCGCGGCATCGGCAGGCGGGAGACATCGACAGCCCAGGTGCCAAGCAGCGGGGATGTGGGCGACGGGCTTGCAACGGCCGGCTCGTGCCCGACGAGTCCGGCGAGCAGAAGAATCGCGGCGAACCTTTTCATCGGCGTCTCCAGCGCATTTGAAGTGCTATAGCGTGCGCGTTGGCATTCGGGAGCCGAATCGATGATGATTTCATCAGCGCTCATTTTTCTGGCGATCCTCCTCGTGCTGCTTCTGGTCACGATCCTCAAGAGCTTCGGGGTCAACCAGGAATATCAGCGCGGCGTCCTGTTCCGCTTGGGGAGGCTCGGGCAGACCAAGGGACCGGGTTGGTATGTGCTCATCCCGTTCGTCGACCGGGTCGTCAGGGTCGACCAGCGCATCATCACCTATCAGCTCGAAACACAGGAAACGATCACCCGCGACGGCGTCGCAGTGCGCGTCAATGCAGTCCTCTGGTTCCGGGCGGAGTCGCCCACCCAGGTGGTGACCGCAGTCGAGGACTGGCGTTCGGCGACGGTGCAGGCTGCGGAGACGGCGCTTCGCGATGCGATCGGGCAGAGCGACCTCGATCACATGCTGAAGGACCGGGCGTCGATCAATCACCGACTGCAGCAATTGCTTCGGGACGCTTCGTTGAAGTGGGGCGTCGAGATCGATTCGGTCGAAATCAAGGACGTCGACATTCCAGAGCAGATGCAGCGCGCCATTGCGAAAGAGGCAGAAGCGATCCGCGAGAAACGTGCCCGCATCGTCCGCGCCGAAGGCGAGGCGGAAGCGGCGTCAAAGCTGTCACACGCTGCGGAAGTGATCAACACCGTGCCGGGTGCGCTCGAGCTAAGACGGTTGCAGACGCTCGCCGAAATTGGCGTCGAGCACAACAGCACGATCATTGCGATGCTTCCGGTCGAGCTGGTCCACGCCGCACGCAAGATCGCCGGTCTGCCGAAAGCCGAAACCGAAGAGGCCTGAGCGGGTTGAGCGGGACAGACGGAGGAATGATCCATGCCCGAATCGAACCGCCCGCTGGTTGAACGCATTGCCCGCGTGCTCGCCGGAGCGAAGCTCAGCAGCAACGCCGAAGGGAGCAACGGGTCGGCCGGACCGGAAGTCGACCGGACCTGGCCCGAGCATGTCAACCAGGCGCTCGCGGTCCTGCACACTGCCCGCGAACCCGACGAAGCGATGGCCGCGGTCGGAGACGCTGACATGTGGCGTGACATGGTTGAAGCAGCAATCGCCCAACGAGTCGATTGAGCCCGCGCGATTCCGGCCGCCGGGCTGAGGCCCGCGAAACAAACCCGCGCTGGACGCTGGTCGCCTGCATCCTCGCATCGAGCTTGTCGTTCGTTGATGGGTCGGTTCTGAGCGTCGCACTTCCGGCGATCCGCACCGGCTATCACGCAAACGCGCAGCAGGTGCAGTGGGTGATCAACGCTTATTTGCTGCCGCTTTCAGCACTGCTGCTGCTCGGCGGCGCGTTGGGCGACCATTTCGGACGACGGCTATTACTCATCGCCGGCACGACGATCTTCGGGCTTATGTCGCTCGTCTGCGCGCTTGCGCCGAGCTTGCCGGTCCTGCTTGCCGCGCGTGCGGCCCAGGGCACGGGCGCGGCCCTGCTCCTGCCGAACAGCCTCGCATTATTGAACGTCGCCTTTTCAGGCGAAAAGCGCGGCCAAGCAGTCGGGATCTGGGCTGGAGCAGGAGCCGCTGCTGCAGCAATTGCGCCGCTGATCGGTGGTTGGCTGGTGAGTGCCGTCGGCTGGCCGGCGATCTTCTACATCAATATCCCGCTCGCGCTCGGAGCGATCTTTCTCGCTCTGCGCTTTGTCGCCGAGAGCAGCGAGCCGGGCGCTGGCCGGACTGACTATGCAGGCGCATTCCTCGTCACCGCAGGCCTCGGCGGCCTGACCTACGGATTGACGGTTTGGTCGGCGACCCGTCGGTTCGGCGGCGAAGCGCAGACCATGCTCGCTTTCGGCACTCTGATGCTCACCGGCTTTCTTTTCGTCGAATACCGCCGACGAGCGCGGGCAATGATGCCGCTCGCCCTGTTCAAGGGCCGCTGTTTCTCGGGCCTGAATCTGCTGACCTTCTTGCTTTACGGAGCATTTGGCGCGGCGATGCTCCTGATCCCTTACGTGCTCATCACGAGCGGCGGCTACTCGCCCGTCGAGGCAGGGCTCGCAATGCTTCCGCTACCGATCCTGATGACTGCCGCCTCGCCGACGATGGGCGGCCTGGCAATGCGGATCGGTCCGCGGATCCCGTTGACGGTTGGACCGCTGATCGTCGCCCTGGGCATGATTCTCGCGCAAATGATCCATGAAGACAGCAGCTACTGGACCGGCACATTCCCCACGATCCTCGTCATGGCGCTTGGGATGACCATCGCCGTTGCTCCGCTGACCTCTTCAGTCCTCGGTTCAGTGGAGGAGCAGCATGTCGCCATGGCGTCAGGCTTCAACAGCGCGGTGGCGCGCACCGGCGGGCTGATCGCGACCGCACTTTTGGGCTCCGTTCTTGCGTCCCAGGGCACGCAGCTGTTTGCGGGCTTTCACCTTGCGATGTTGATATCCGCAGGCGTTGCGGCGCTTTCAGCCGTCGTCGCGCTCGCAATGCTGGGCGGGGTCGAAATGAAGAAGACGGCCTAGGCGCTCGCAGCGATGAACTTCTCGACCACCGGCGCGATCTTCTCACGCCATTTACGGCCGTTGAAAATCCCATAGTGACCGACGTCCTGGGCAAGAAAATATTGCTTCCTGGCCTTCGGCAGCCTGGTCGTGATGTCGAGTGCGGCCTTGGTCTGTCCGATTCCCGAAATATCGTCGCGCTCGCCCTCGATCGCCAGCAACGCAGTGTCGCGGATCGCCTCCGGCCGCACGAGCCGCCCGCGGTGTTCCATCTCGCCCTTGGGCAAGAGATGCTGCTGGAACACAACATCGACCGTCTGGAGGTAGAATTCCGCAGTCATGTCACACACTGAGCGATATTCGTCGTAGAACTTCTGCGTCGCGGCAGCCCCCTCCTCGTCGCCGACGACGAGATGCTTGAACATCTCCCAGTGGCTGATCAGGTGCGAGCCAAGGTTCATCGTCATGAATCCAGCGAGCTGCAGAAAGCCGGGATACACCTTCCGGCCGGCGCCCGCGTAAATCATGGGGACCGTGGCAATGACGTTCTGCTCGAACCAGCTGAACGGCCGCTGCGTCGCAAGCGTGTTGACCGCCGTCGGCGCCATCCGGGTGTCGATCGGGCCACCCATCATCGTCAGCGTCTTCGGCCGATGCGGATTCTTGTCCTCGTTCATCAGCGCGGTCGCTGCGAACGCCGGAACCGCGGGTTGGCAGACCGCAAGCATGTGCGGACGCTCGCCGGTCTTGGTACCGATCAGCTCCAGAAACTCGATCAGATAATCGATATAGTCATCAACATCGAACGTGCCTTCCGACAAAGGCACCAGCTTCGCGTCGCGCCAGTCGGTGATGTAAATGTCAAAGCTCGGCAGCAGCCGCTCGACCGTGCCGCGCAGCAGCGTCGCATAGTGGCCCGACATCGGCGCTACGATCAGCAGGCGCGGTCCAGTTTCCACGCCTTCGCGATAGAAATGCTTGAGCTGGCCGAACGGCTTGCGGAGAAGGATCTCCTCATTGACTGGAACATCCTTGCCGCGGATGTGGATGCTCTCGATCCCGAACTCCGGTTTTCCGCGAGGCGCCGCGGCGTGGGCGAACACCTCGAGGCTCGCTGCGACCAACGGTCCCATCGAGCTGTAGCCCCAGGGATTGGCCGGATTATTGAGCCAGCCGGCCCCAAGTCCGGCTAGCTTGCTCGCACCTGCGAGAAGGGAGCGCTGCACTTCATACGCGTCGTAGAGCATTGATTCCCATCGGCTTGGCCCTCCCCCGAGAGCGGAATGGCCGATGTGGCCCTGAAACGACGCCCATGCAAGTGAATGTTGCGGTGCAAAAATTCACCTGTGGAGAACTTAGGAAGCGACCTCGAGTTCCTCGGCGGGTTGATTGACCGGAGCGCGAGCGCTGGCAGGCGCGCGGTCCGTGTCCGAACGTGAGGCGGGTAGAACCTCTAGGATCTCGACAATCCGATATTGCTCGGCGAGGACCTCGTGATCGGGGCCGTAGGAAGTCTCGAAATCGACCCTGCAGCGGAGCGCATCGCCTGGCCGGATATCGAGTTCCCGCCGATAGAATTTGTCGAGCAGCGTCCCTGGTTCGCAATAAGCGGTGGTTCGCGTCGCACCATGTTTCAGCTGCCACTGCCGAGTCACCTGATAGTCGGGCATTTCGACGAGGAAAATCATGTCGGCCGAGTGATTGACGAGCTTGCGCGCGAGCAAGAGCGTCCGCGGATCGGGGATTCTTTTGTCGAGGTCGAGCTCGGCAGAGCCGTTGTTGGTGATGATCCGAACCGAATCGCCGCTGCTCTGCGCAGCCTTCGCCTGCTGCCAGGCTGCAATCGCATCGACAAGCTCGGTTGAAGTCGGGAGCACAGGTTGGGCGTTCGTAGTGATCGACGTGCCCCAAGCGAGCACGCGGATCGCCTGCTGGAGATCGGCGAGCTGCAACGTTGGAGAACCGTCCATCCAGGCGATGATAGCAAGCGTTCCCCGCGCAAGAAATTTGAGCAGTGACGCCTCGGGTTCCTGGCCCGGGCCGGTCGCCACGCGGGTCTGGACGCGCAGCCAAAGCGAAAGACTGCGTTTGGCGACCTCCTCGAGCACTGCGACCGTCTCGAGCTGCACCGGAACCGATCCCGCAAGCGCGCGATAGGAAGCTTCGATGGCATCCTGCATCCGCTCGACGCTCGCAAGCTCGGGCGGCCGCCGTGCGCCAGGGCTCGCGGCAACTTCGATGATCATGTCGCTGTCGGTCAATTCGGCCAGCAGGTCGCTGAAACCGGGCTGCGCCTGAATTTGCTCCATATTTGGTCGCCTGCCGATTCGTTAAACTCTTATTTACTACGCCCTCGCCTCCCTTAAGCAACCGTTTCGCAATCGGGGAGCGGCTGATAGGGAGCCGCAATGGCTAGCCGTCCCAATCGTCCCAAGGGTCGTTCGATCCGCAGTCTTCGGATGGTGTGGAGTTTTGCAACTCACTATCCGGGCCATATCGCCTGCGCCGGACTGGCTCTGCTCGTCGCTGCGATTTCAGCGACCTCGATACCTTACGGACTCAAGCTGATCATCGACAAAGGTTTCGGCGTCGGAGCGGGGGACCCGCACCGCATCGCTATTTGGTTCGAGGCGCTGCTCGTGGTTGTCGCGGTGATGGCGATTGCCACTGCATTCAGATATTATTTCGTTTCCTGGATGGGCGAACGAACGGTCGCCGACATCCGGCTTGCCGTGCACCGAAATCTGCTGCGCCTCTCACCGGGCTTCTTCGAGGAGAACCGCCCTGCCGAAATCACGTCGCGCCTGACCGTCGACACCACGATCATCGAGCAGGTCGTCGGAACCACGATTTCAGTCGCATTGCGCAACAGCTTCATGGCGCTTGCTTGTGCTGTCATCATGTTCGTGCTCGCACCCAAGCTCGCGGCGTTGATGCTCGTCGGCGTGCCAGTCGTCGTCGGGCCGATCATCATCCTTGCTCGCCGCGTGCGATCCATATCGGTAACCAGCCAGGACAGGATCGCCGACGTCGGGACTGTTACGAGCGAAGTGCTCGGCTCGATGAAAATCGTCCAGGCGTTCAACCAGCAGGGACGCGAGAGCTCGCGATTCACCCAGGCTGTCGAGCGCGTCTTCTCGACCGCGAAGCGCAGGATTCGGCTGCGCGCATTCATGACGGCGATCGCAATTTCCCTGATGTTTTCGGCTATTGTTCTGGTCATCTGGCAAGGCGCGATCGACGTTTCGGCAGGACGGATCACTGGCGGCACCATTGCCGCTTTCGTCCTGTACGGCGGGCTCCTTGCCGGTGCGTTCGGCAATTTATCGGAAGTCTATGGCGACCTTTTGCGGGCCTCAGGCGCGTCGGAGCGCCTGTCCGAACTGCTCCATGCCGAGCCGGAGATCCGAGCACCCGCCGAACCCGCAAAACTTCCCGAGCCGGCGCGCGGCGAACTCGTCTTCGAGCACGTGACTTTCCATTATCCGACGCGCCGCGAGACCTCGGCACTCACTGACTTCTGCCTCGCGGTGCGTGCGCACGAGCGGCTCGCGGTCGTCGGGCCGTCGGGTGCCGGAAAGACCACCCTGTTTCAGCTTGCGGAGCGGTTCTACGATCCCGACAGGGGGCGAATTCTGCTCGACGGGATCGATCTCAAGGAGGCCGATCCCGCCGACATCCGGCAGCGCATCGCAATGGTACCGCAGGAAACCGTGATCTTCGCCGCAAGCGCGCGCGACAATTTGCGCTACGGCAACTGGGACGCCAGCGAAGACCAATTGTGGCAGGCCGCGCGCGATGCCAACGCAGAGGAATTCCTGCGCGCGCTTCCTCAAGGTCTCGATACGTTCATGGGAGAAGGCGGCGCCCGCCTGTCCGGCGGCCAGCGCCAGCGCATCGCAATTGCCCGCGCGCTGCTGCGCGACGCTCCGCTGCTGCTGCTTGACGAGGCGACGTCAGCGCTCGATGCCGAAAGCGAGCGTCTGGTCCAGGACGCACTCGACCGGTTGATGGAGCAGCGCACGACGATCGTCATCGCGCATCGCCTGGCGACGGTTCGCGCAGCCGATCGGATCGTCGTCATGGATCAGGGTCAGATCGTCGAAGAAGGCACGCACGCGAGCCTCAATGCTCGCGGAGGATTGTATGCCCGGCTTGCGAGTCTCCAGTTCGAAGATCGCGCCGCTTAGGCGTTCTTTCCGCCGCCACCTTCGCCGCCGCCCGACGGACCGGCACTGCCGGATGCCCCGCGACGGCCGCGCGTGCTTGCGCTGCGCGAACGCGTGCTCGTCCGGCGGGGCTTCTTGGTCGCGCTGGAACGGGTTGGCGACGACCGCTTGGCAGCGGCGCCCGCCGATTTGGCTTGGCTCGCGGCGGGCTTCTTCGCCGTGCTCGTCTTCCGGGCGGGACTCTTCCGAGCGGTCGATTTCGTGCGCGTCGAGCTCTTGCGCGACCCGGTTGAACTTTTTGCAGCGGTGCTCCGCGAAGATGTGGAAGCAGCCGTTGTCTGTTCCGCCGCCCATCTGCCGGACAACACGCGTTGTGCTGCGTCGGCGACGGCTTCGGCGATCAAAGTGCCAAGCTTGGTTGCGCTCGCCATCACATTGGTTGCCGCTTGCGACGCAGTGTCGGCCGCATCGAGACCGGCGTCGCGGATCGCTTTGCGTGCCTTGGGGCTTGCACTGATCGCAGCTGCCGCCGCGGCCAGACCTGCGGCGAGCATTTCTTTGCTCATCGCCGCTTTGGCGAGTTTGTCGACCGTATCGCTACTTTTCGAAGAGGAACCGGAAGAATCCCGGCTCGAGGATCTGGCTCGTGCTGACTTGGCCATCGCTTCATCTCCCTCCGTTCGGGAATAGACACTTCAAGCCTGTAACGGTTCCCGAATGAAGCCGGAAGAGCGCCAAGTCCGAATATGTAAAGGGCACCGCCGCGGTGAAGCGACGATGCCCTTCGACATGGTCAGCGGCCGGAAGTGACGGCCGTTCGTCAGCGATTAGAGCTTACGAACACCCCTTTCCGACCTCCCTGCTGAACCATGAGACATCGGATCACCTCCTTTCGCTGCGTTAAAGCCAAAGGAAAGATGATTCATCGGCAGCCCAAGTGCAAGACTTGTACTTATGTGAAATTTCGGCAAACTCTTTGCCTTCGCGCAGGACCGGGACTCAGGCGCGGCAATCTTCGATAACGCGCGCTGCTTCGGCCCAGGCTGGGACGACCAGCGCCGGCTGCCCGGCGACGCTGAAGCCGACTCGGCCGCGGCTCGACGAAATGGCATCGAGCAGGGGATCGGCTGCTGCGAGATCGATCGTCAGGCGTCCGCTCTCGGGGTTGAAATTCGAAGCAATGCTGCGTGTCTCAGAGCTGGTCCAGACATTGATGAACGGCGCAGCGCCGCTAGCCACCTTGGCGATGCTGATTCGCCGTGCAGCGCGACTGCAGTGAACCCACAGCTGCACATCGGCCGATGCGTTGGCGAAGCTCGCCTCGCTCCCGTCGGCGGTTGGCGAATAAGTCCAGTTGCCGGCGATGGGAGTCGCGGTGCTGAGGTCCGGGATTGTTTGTGCGTGGAGCAAAGAGGCAGCGCCCAACCAAAGCGCTCCGGCAATCTTGAATCGCATGTTCGTCAGCGACTCAGCTTGTCGACTTTGGCCTGAAGCGCTGCAAGCTCTGCCTTCAATTCATCGACATCGCTGTTGCCCGATTTCGCTTCCGCCTTGGGCTTGCCGGTGAAGGCGCGGCTCGCATCCTCGAACATCGCCATGTTGCGCTTGGCGAGGTCGGCAAAGACGTTGCCGCTGAATGC
>CBJLMA010000055.1:0-13379 GCA_966424035.1 uncultured Sphingomonas sp.
GCGCCGATGCGCGCCGGCGGCCGGGCGGTCAGCGCCGGAGCAAGCATTGGCGGCGCCTTATTCCCCGACAATGCGTCAAGTGCAGACGATCTGTTCAAGAGCGCGGATACCGCCCTTTATGCGCTCAAGCATGATGGACGCGGCGGGACGCGCCTGTTTGATTCCTACATGCTCGACGAAGCCGAACGCAGCGCCTCGCAGCTGCGCCTGGCGCGGGGCGCAGTCAACGACCGCACCGTCGTCCCCGTATATCAACCGAAGTTCGACATTGACGACGGTAGCCTGATCGGTTTTGAGGCACTTCTGCGCTGGCGTGATCCTCGCCTCGGGCTGCAGCTTCCGGGTACCCTCGAAGAAGCGTTCGGCGATTACGAACTTGCCGCCAAGATCGGCGAGCTGATGCAGCGAAAGGTCGCGAGTGACGTCAGAGCCTGGGTCGATTCTGGTTTCGAGTTCGGTCGTGTAGCGATCAATGCCGCCCCGGCCGAATTCCTGCGTGACGATTACGCCGAGCACTTCCTTTCGGTGCTTGCCGGATATGACCTGTCACCGAGCCGGTTCGAGATTGAAGTGACCGAACACGCCTTCGTCGGCCGCGCAAACGAATATGTTGCGCGCGCGCTCTCGGTTCTCAAGACTGCGGACGTCAGCGTTTCGCTGGACGATTTCGGCACCGGCTCGTCATCGCTCTCGCACCTGCGCGATTTCCGCGTCGACACGGTCAAGATCGACAGGACCTTCATTCAGCAGATGACCGAGGACGATGAGATTGCAGCGATCGTGACTGCCGTCGTCCGCCTCGCCCGAAGCCTGTCGATCGACGTGATTGCCGAAGGCGTGGAAAAACCGGCGCAGGTCGATCTATTGCGCGCGATGGGCTGCCACATTGCGCAGGGCCATTTCTACTCGGCCGCGCTTGAAGCCGATGCGGCAGTGGCGCTTTTCCCTCGCGCCAGGGCAGCAGCGGCATAATCTCCAAACGTCACGCTGAATCTGCTTCAGCGCCCACCTTCACCATCGGCACGCCCGCCTTCAGAACTGGACCGTGCAACGAAGTGACCGTAGGTCAGCTCAGGTGACGGGAGTGAGCGACGTGCCCGACTATGAAACCATTCTCTTCGAACCCGGCACAATCGCCCGAGTGACGTTCAATCGCCCCGATCGGCTAAACAGCTTCACGGCGCACATGCATGAGGAGTTGCGCGACGCGCTTGCGAGCCTCGGCGATGCGCGGGTTTTGATCGTGACTGGTGCCGGCCGGGGATTTTGCGCCGGCCAGGATCTTGGCGATCGCGCTGCAGCACCGGGCGAGATGGTCGATCTCGGTACCACGGTCGAGACCAGCTGGAACCCGCTGATCCGGATTCTGACATCACTGCCGCAGCCGGTAATCGCGCGCGTGAACGGCGTCGCTGCCGGCGCTGGCGCCAACATCGCCCTAGCCTGCGACATCATTGTCGCATCGAGGTCTGCCAAGTTCATCCAGAGCTTTTCTGCCATCGGCCTGATCCCGGACAGCGGTGGGACCTGGGTATTGCCAAGGCTGGTTGGACAAGCACGAGCGCTCGGGCTCGCACTGACCGGTGAACCCCTCCCAGCCGAAAAGGCGGAGGAATGGGGCCTTATCTGGAAAGCGGTCGACGAGGAGCGGCTGGACGCCGAAGTGGATGCGATCGCCGCCCGGCTTGCGGGCCTGCCTCCCCTCGGCCTTGCCGAGACCAAGAAGATGATCCGCGCATCCTGGGCACACACGCTCGACCAGGAATTGAATCACCAGCGCGACGCGATGCGCCAACTCGGCTTCACCGATGACTATCGGGAAGGCGTTGCCGCTTTCCTCGAAAAACGACAGCCCAATTTCAAGGGCCGATGAGATGCGATGAATGGCGGCGGAATATCGGCAGCTGCCTCTTTGCACATGGGGTCGTTCAACGCCGCAGCGCAGATTCGTCCGGGGCCGATCCGGCAAATGATGAAGGGTGTTGCACGCAACCCTCTTTGACTTTGGTTCGTTACGAGAGGCAAATAACCAAAGAAGGAGGCAAGCTATGCTTGGCACCATCCTCGTCATCCTTTTGATTCTACTCCTGATCGGAGCGCTTCCGCGCTGGGGCTATAGCAGCAGCTGGGGCTACGGCCCGTCGGGCCTGCTAGGCTTGATCCTGGTCATAGTGCTGATCCTCGCGCTGATCGGCCGCATCTAGGCGGCGGCGCCGGCTTTTCCTGCGAAGTCCCAAGCGGCCGATGCCAGCGTGGGGACGCGCTTGGCCATCTCGGCGGCAGCCGCATGGCTCGCGGTGCCGTCGATGACACGCTTCTTGATGCCCTGGATGATGGCTGCGAGCTTGAACAAATTATAGGCGAAATACCAGTCGAGCTTCTCGGCGACAGCTACTCCCGAACGCTCCGAGTAGCGGCGCACAATCTCTTCGAGGGTCGGGATCCCCAATGCAGATAAATCAAGGCCGTCGAGGCCGGCGCCGCCGTCTGCCGGCATCATCCACTGCATTGCGAGATAAGAGAAATCCGCAAGCGGATCGCCGAGCGTCGCAAGCTCCCAGTCGAGCACTGCGGTCAGGGTGCCGTCGCCGTCGAAAACGACATTATCGATGCGATAGTCGCCATGGACAATCGAGGTCCGCGACTGCTCCGGCAGAGTCTCCGGAAGGAAGGCGATCAGCCGCTCCATCTCCGGGATATAGTCGGTCTGGGAATCACGATATTGCCGAGTCCATCGAGCGACTTGCCGCTCGAAATAATTCCCTGGCCTGCCGAAGTCCTCGAGGTCCGCAGCGACCGGATCGATGACGTGAAGCTCTGCAAGGGTGTCGACCAGCTGCTCATAGATTCGCCGGCGCGTCGCCGGATCAAAGTCGGGCAGGGAAGCATTGGCATAGGCTCGGCCTTTGGCCAGTTCCATTACGTAAAAAATGGTCCCGATAATCTCCGGATCGTGACAAATCGCGAGCGGTTCCGGCACGGGAAAGCCGAGCGGAAACAGTGCCGACAGCAGCCGATATTCGCGATCGACTGCATGCGCCGATGGCAACAGATGCCCGAACGGTTTTCGCCGAAGCACATATTCGCCCGACGCTGCACCGATCTTGTAGGTCGGGTTCGATTGCCCCGACGGGAATTTTGTCAGCGTGAACGGAGCGCTGAACCCTTCGATATTGCCGCCGAGCCAGGCACCCAAGGCAAGTTCATCGATCGAACGGTCGCTCACCGGTGCTTCTTATATTCGAGCCTGGCGATGGCACGGCGGTGCACTTCGTCAGGCCCGTCGGCCAATCGCAGCGTGCGGATCGACGCATAAGCGCGCGCAAGTCCAGTGTCCTCTGATACGCCGGCAGCGCCAAACGCCTGGATCGCGTCGTCGATCACCTTCAAAGCCATGTTCGGTGCCACAACCTTGATCATCGCGATCTCGCCTTGCGCTGCCTTGTTGCCGGAACGGTCCATCATGTCGGCAGCCTTGAGGCAAAGGAGCCTGGTCATCTCGATGTTGATCCGGGCATCGGCGACGCGCTCCTCCCACACGCCCTGCTCGGCGATCGTCTTGCCGAACGCAGTGCGCGACTTCAGTCGCTTGACCATCGCTTCGAGCGCTTCTTCCGCCGCTCCGATCGTGCGCATGCAGTGGTGAATGCGCCCCGGCCCCAGGCGACCCTGCGCGATCTCGAAACCCCTTCCTTCGCCCAGCAGCATGTTGGAGGGCGGCACGCGCACATTGTCGAGCTCGATTTCCATGTGCCCGTGCGGGGCGTCGTCATAACCGAATACCGGCAGGTGCCTCTTGATCGTGACGCCCGGCGCATCGAGGGGCAGCAGGATCATTGATTGCTGCTTGTGGAGTTCGGCCGAGGGATCAGTCTTGCCCATCAGGATTGCGACCTTGCAGCGCGGATCGCCAGCCCCGCTCGACCACCACTTGCGCCCATTGATCACATATTCGTTGCCGCGCATTTCGATTCGGCACTCGATGTTGGTCGCATCGGACGAAGCAACCTCGGGCTCGGTCATCAGGAAAGCCGAGCGCATCTCGCCGTTCATCAGCGGCCTCAGCCACTGGTCCTTCTGCTCGCGCGTACCGTAGCGGTTGATCACCTCCATGTTGCCGGTGTCGGGGGCCGAGCAGTTGAACACCTCCGACGACCAGAGGATTCGGCCCATTTCCTCGGCGCAGAAGGCGTACTGCAGGTTGCTGAGCCCTGGCCCATCGAAGTCGAAGCTGTCGTCGACCAGTGTCGCCCCGTGCGACGGCGGCATGAACAGGTTCCACAGTCCTTCGCGCTGCGCCTTGGCCTTGAGCTTCTCGATGACCGGCAGAACCTTCCACCGGTCGCCTTCGCGCTGCTGCTCGTCATAGTCAGCGGTGCGTGGCCGGACATGTTGATCGATGAAGGCACGGACGCGGTCGCGCCAATCGGTCTCTGCCGGGCCAAGGCTGAAGTCCATGCCAGCGGCCTATCAGCAAGAGTGTCAGTTGGCTATGAGCGGCGCATGCAACGACTGGAAGGCAAGGTCGCGATCGTCACCGGCGCGGCGTCGGGGATCGGTAAGGCGACGGTTGAGCTGTTCCAGAGCGAAGGCGCCACGGTCATTGGCGCGGATCTCAGCGATGGCGCCGAAGTGCGGACCGATGCCGGAAGCGAGGAAGCGGTAAGGCGGTTGTTCGAGGATTGCGCGGCAAGACATGGGGGCCTGGACATTGTCTTCGCCAACGCAGGCATCTCCGGCGGGTTCGCGACGATCGCCGAACAGAGTGCCGATGACTGGGCCGAGATTCTCCGCGTCAATCTGATCGGACCATTCCTTGCGATCAAATATGCGGCGCCGCTGATGAAGGGACGCGCAGGCTCGATCATTTGCACTGCGAGCGTCGCTGGGCTTCGATCGGGCGCCGGCGGAGCGGCCTATTCCGCGTCGAAGGCCGGGGTGATCAACCTCGTTCAGACCGCCGCCCAGCAGCTCTCCGGCTCAGGCATCCGCGTCAATGCCATCTGCCCCGGCCTGATCGAGACCGGGATGACCAAAGTGATCTACGACAAGGCTCGCGAACGCGGCCAGGACGCGCGCATCGGCGAGCTCAACCCGCTCCACCGCGGCGGAGAGCCCGACGAAATTGCGCGCGCAGCTCTGTTTCTCGCTTCCGACGAATCGAGCTACGTCAACGGCGCTGCACTGGTCGTGGATGGCGGCCTGTCGAGCAGCCACCCGACGGCCCGGCGATTCGACCTCAGGATGCTCTAGGTCGGATTGGCGACCCTCGGCGCAGCCGCAGCTGCACCGCAATCGCCACTGACGCTCGATGTCACTTTCGGAGCTTTTCCAGGCCCCTCGGACGTCACCTCAGTCGTCCGCGTGCAGGTCTTCGCCCCATTGCTGGTCGACACCACCGTGAGGCTCTGCGTTCCTGCCGGCGCGCTGCCGTAGGAGGCTACGTTCAAACCTGGCGCCGCGGCGACCGGACGGGTGGCCATTTCGTTCGCCTGGCGAATCATCGCATCTATCTGACGCTGCATGTCGGCCATGCTGCGGTCGAACATGCCGAAAGCGGGAAAGCCGGCGGTCAGCGGGGCCGGCGTCACCGTCACCTTTGGTGCAACGTCCCCGACATATTCGATCTTCGCGCTCGAGCCGTCGGGGAGCGGCACATTCAGAACATGAGTATCCCGGCTCGCGGCGACTGCGGCACCAGTAAGGGTGATGGCGCCCAGACCGGCCAGGACGATCGCATATGCTTTACGCATCAGGCATCCTCCAAGAGTTAATCTGAGGCCCGGCAATTTATCCGGCGAAGCTGAACGGCAGATTTCAACCATGCCGTATTGCGGATGTTTAACGCGCGTCGGGAGCGCCAACGCTACCTTTCGAGAGAGCCTCAACAACCGATTGTCCTACTGCAATTGTAGCGCTACAAATGTAGCGCATCACACCGCTTAAAAGGACAATGGCTTGCGAGTCATCCCCTTGATTGCAACATGCTCCATGCTCGTCACTGCATCGGCATCAGCTGGCGTGCCTGACGACAATGCACGGAAGTCGCTTCTGGACCGGGCTGTTGATCACGCGGCAGCGACCTTCTTCTCAAATCCGTGTCACGTCGGCCTGTCGATTGGGATCACAGACCACGGGAGCCGTAGCTTCTATGATTACGGCACTGTCTCGAAAACCGACCGACGATTACCGACACGCCGAACTTTGTACGAGATTGGCTCGGTAACGAAGACCTTCACGGGCGCACTCGCTGCCAAAGCTGTGCTCGAAGGCAAGATGAGTCTCGACAGCGATTTCCGTGGCTACCTCAAAGAGCCCTATCCGAATCTCGAGAAGGCCGGAAAACCTATCACGCTGCGGACGCTGGCGACCCACACCTCGGGCATTTCGCGCGATATTCCGAATAATGACGATCTTTTCCAAGGCACGCCGGATTTCAATAGGTTGCCCTATCTGCTGATCGCGCGGGAGAAAGGCTACGATCGAGCTCGTGACCTGAGAGAACTCCACCAGGTGACGCTTGCATCTGTACCCGGGGCGAAGATGAGCTATTCCAACATTGGCATCAAGCTGATCGGCTTCGGCCTTGAGAATGTGAGTGGGCTTGGCCTTGATCGGCTGCTAGCAAGTGACATCTTCCGACCGCTTGGCATGACGGAGACGACACTGGTGCTCACGCGGTCGCAGCGGAACCAGTTGGCCGAAGCCTATTTGCCAGGAGGAAATGCGGCACCCCCGCCAAGTCAGCACGTCGACCCGAACGCCGGCGGTGCCGGCGGGCTGTTCTCTTCTGCCGAGGACATGGTCAAATACGCCGACTGGCAGCTCAATGAACACGACCCCGTAATAGCTCAGGCGCACCAGCCATTGTGGGGTTCGGCTGGCAGTTTCGCGGCCGGGCTGATCTGGGACATCGGCAAGACACCAGATGGCGAGCGGAAACTATGGCACAGCGGCGGAACATTTGGCATGTCGAGCCAGCTGATCCTGCTACCGGACTCGCAGCAAGCCTATGTGATGCTCGCCAACGACGCGTGCGTGAACACGCAAAGCGAGCTTTATGACACGGCAATGGCAATCCGCGCTGCAATTCAAAAGAGCAGCCAGCATCGCAACTGAAATGACCGCGCTATCTGGCGACCAGCTCGGCGAACTTCTCGAGGTCGATATTGCCTCCCGAAACTACGCACGCGATCGGACTTTGGAGCGTCTTGTCAGTCAATGCTGCTGCCAGCGACAATGCTCCTGCACCTTCGGCAATCGTCCGGGTTTTTTCGGCGATCAGCCGCATTGCGTTGCGAGTCTGGTCGAGCGTGACGGTAATCGCGCCCTCCGTGACTGGACTCATCCGCTGCCACATTCGCTCGGTGACGCTCTTTCCGCCGGCGCCATCGACGAACGAGGCTTGCCAGTTCGCGAATTTGCGGGGGCCGCGCTCGCGGAGCGAGAGCGCATAAGGGGCGGCCGTCTCAGGCTCTGCGCCAAGAACGTTGGTGTCCGGCTTGAGCGCCTTGATCGCGCTTCCGACCCCGGTGATCAGCCCACCGCCTCCGATCGCGCAGATGATCGTACGAACGTCCGGACAATCCTCGAGGACTTCCAATCCCATTGTGCCGTGGCCGGCGATGAAATCGTGATTGTCGAATGGGTGGACGAATGTTCCCTCAAGGCCAGGAAACTCGTGCGTTTCGGCCGCAACCCAGGCGCGGTCATAAGAGACGGGCACGATCGTGGCTCCTAGCGCGCGCATGCGCTCGAGCTTGGTTTTGGGCGCAGTCTCGATCGCGACGACGGTGCATGGGACGCGATATTGCCGCGCGGCGTAGGCGACACCCTGCCCGGCATTGCCCGCGCTAATTGTCCAGACTCCTTTTGCCCGATCATCCTCGGAGAGCCGCGCTACGGCATTGGCAGCACCGCGGATCTTATAGGCATTGGTCGGCTGCAAATTTTCGAGCTTCAGTCGAATGTCCGGCGCGCCATCGCCAAGGTCGAGCTTCACCAGGGGCGTTCTCAGCACCGTCGCTCTGATCCGCTCGCGCGCTTCCTCGACCTCGTCGAGCAGGATCGGTCGCACCGGTGGAATCATCGACGCACTCTCCTTGTATCTTCCTCTGTCACGCCGAACTTGTTTCAGCATCCATTTTCTTCGTAGGGCCCGAGTGGTCTTGGAAAAGTCGACCGTCGGATCGAAATGACGGACGCGCAAATGAGTCCAGGCCTACGGGTGGAGCAATGAAGACCCTCAAACTCCTAAATTACGAGCGTGACCGATGGGTGGCTGGTGACGGCACGGTCGAGATCCCGAGCGCGATCGACGGGGCGCCGGTGGCAACGACGGGTTCCGGCGGCCTCGATTTCGGCGCCATGCTCAATCACGCGCGTCACGTCGGCGGGCCCGCGCTCAGGAAGCTAACGTTCCACGAGCGCGCGCGGATGCTCAAAAGCCTCGGCCAGGCGATCATGGCCCGCAAGGAGGAGCTGTACGAGCTCAATTATTTGACCGGCGCGACGCGCAAGGACGGCTGGATCGACATCGAGGGCGGCGCCGGCACCTTATTCTCCTTCTCGTCGAAGGGCCGCCGCGAGCTTCCTGATGCGCACGTCCTGCTCGACGGCCCGCTTGAGGGCCTGTCGAAGAAGGGTACGTTCGTCGGTCAGCATATCTACACCCCGCTCCAGGGCGCGGCCGTGCACATCAATGCGTTCAATTTCCCGGTCTGGGGAATGCTTGAGAAGCTTGCCCCGACGCTGCTCGCGGGCGTTCCGGCAATCGTCAAGCCGGCATCGGCGACCGCCTACCTCGCCGAAGCCGCATTCCGGATCATGACCGATGCGAACATCCTTCCACCAGGGGCGATCCAGCTGATCGTCGGCGGCGTTGGCGACCTGTTCGATCACCTGGGCGGCCAGGACATTGTCAGCTTCACCGGATCAGCATCGACCGCGCTCAAACTGCGTACTCACCCCACCGTCGTTCGCGAGTCCGTACGCTTCGTTGCCGAGCAGGATAGCCTCAATGCCTCGCTGCTCGGCCCCGATGCAGCCCCAGGCACCATCGAGTTCGACCTCTTCATCAAGGAAGTCGCGACCGAGATGACGGTCAAGGCCGGCCAGAAATGTACCGCCATCCGCCGCGCCATGGCACCCATCGAATATCTCGACGCCGTCCAGCAAGCGCTCGCTGAGCGCCTCGCGAAGACCAAGGTCGGAGATCCGCGGGTTGAGGATACGCGCATGGGGGCACTCGTCAGCGTCAGTCAGTGCAACGACGTGCGCGCCCGGATCGCCGAGCTCGAGGCTGCCGGAGCCCGCATTGTCGCTGGTAACCCCAATGCCGAACCCGCGGTGCCGGGCGGCGCCTTCCTTCCGCCGGTGCTGCTGCGCACCGACGAACCCTGGGCGACAGACGCAGTCCACGATTGCGAGCCGTTCGGTCCGGTTTCGACGATCATGCCCTACTCGAGTCTCGCCGACGCGATCGCGCTCGCCAATCGCGGCAAGGGCAGCCTCGCGCTTTCGCTGTTCACGCATTCGCCCGATGCGGCGCGCGAGTTCATCCAGGGCGCCGCCGCTTATCACGGCCGGATGCTTGTCCTGAACCGCGACAATGCCGCCGAATCTACCGGCCACGGCTCGCCGCTTCCGGTGCTGGTCCACGGCGGCCCGGGCCGCGCTGGCGGAAGCGAGGAGATGGGCGGTGTGCGAGGCGTCAAGCATTACATGCAGCGCACTGCGCTCCAGTCCTCGCCGGCGATGATCGCCGCAATCACCGAGCAATATGTCCCCGGTGCACCCAAGCACGTCATCAACGTCCACCCGTTCCGGCTGAAGATGAGCGAGCTCAGCATTGGTGACACGTTGAAGACCGAGAGCCGCGCCGTCACGCTCGAGGACATCGAGCATTTCGCCGAGTTCACCGGCGACAAATTCTACGCTCATATGGACGAGGAAGCGGCGAAGGCATCGCCGATCTTCGAGGGCCGAGTCGCGCATGGCTATCTGATTCTGAGCTTCGCAGCCGGCTTGTTCGTCGATCCCGATCCTGGCCCGGTGCTCGCCAATACGGGCCTGGAGAACCTTCGTTTCCTTACCCCCCTTTATCCGGGCGATTCGATCCGCGTGGAGCTCACCGTCCGTGCGAAGTCGGTCAAGTCCGAGGAAACCGGCCAAATCCGCTGGGCGGTCGAAGTCTTCAACCAAAAGGACGAGCTGGTCGCGACCTACGACCTGCTGACGGAAAACACTCCTTAAGGCGGGCAACTGCGTACTGCGCCCATTCGTTTCACCGGATCGAATTGCAGCAGAGGAGACGGCTCATGAAAGTCAGCGAAGTGATGACTCGCGACGTTGCGACGGTTCGGGCCGACCAGACCGCCCGCGAGGCTGCAGGCTTCATGCTCAACGCCGATGCGGGATCGATTCCGGTTATTGAAGGCGACCGGCTGGTCGGAATGATCACCGACCGCGATATTGCCGTACGCGGAGTGGCAAAGGGCAATGGCCCGGAAACCCCGGTCCGCGAGCTGATGACGAACGACATCGTTTGCGCACGCATCGACGATGACGTGGAGGAAGTCGCAAGCAAGATGGGCGAAGCCCAGGTCCGGCGCCTGCCGGTAATCGATGAGCATGAAAGGCTGTGCGGAATTGTCAGCCTTGGCGACCTCAGCCGCGAAGGCGACGTCGAAACCGCCGCCCAGGCGCTTGAGGGCGTCGCTCAGCCCGGTGGAGAGCACCGGCAGTAGCAGAAGGGTTCGGCAATTCTTTGCCGCGTTCGGCCAGGGGAGCTGGCCCTATCGCTCCGCGATCTCCTTGATCGCCTGATTGACGATCTTCGCGTCCGTCGCAGCATCATGACGATCCGCAATCAGCCGCGCGGCGGCCTTGGCAGCCGCGTCGGCGGCTGCGACGCGAAGCTGCTCGATCGCTGCACGTTCCTCGGCCGCAATCTTGTCCTCAGCCATGCGAGTGCGGCGCGCGATCAGCGATTCGGCGTCGCTCTTGGCCTTAGCGACGATTTCGCCGGCTTCGTTCCTGGCACGCTCCAGAAGCGCTTCGCGGTCCCTGTCAGCCGATGCGGCCTTGGCCTCGTATTCGGCCATCAGCGCTTCGGCTTCCTTGCGCAGCGCCTCCGCTTCGGCGAGCTGGTCGCGGATCAATGCAATCTTGCTGTCGAGTGCGCGGCCGACCGCCGCCGGGACCTTTTTCCAGATCAGCAGCGCGAACACGATCAGGACCGCGACGGCGACCCAGCCGCCGGGGTTCAATCCCAGGAATGTCGGTTCAGCCTCAGCCATTGAGTTCTGCCTTTACCGCCGCAGCGGCCTCCTTGCTGTCGACTGCGATGCCGGTCAGCCGTCGGACCATGTCCTGCGCAGCTTCAGCTGCGAAAGCCTCGATTTCCGCGCGGGCGACAGCGCTTGCGTCGCGGATCTTTCCTTCCGCTGACTCGATCTTGCGATTGAGCTTGTCCGCTGCAGCCTTGACCTTCTTCTCCGTCTCCTGCGCGCTCGCCTGCTTGGCTTCCTGCGCAATGCGTGCCGCGTCGGCGCGTGCTGAGTCCATCCGGGCACGCCATGCGGCCTCAGTTTCGTCGGCGCCGGCGCGAGCCTTCTGAGCCGCCTCGAGGTCACCGGCGATCTTGCCCTCGCGTGCGTCGACGGTAGCCTGGATCTTGGGAACCATGCCGCGTGCGATCACGAAGAAGATGAAGCCCAGCGCCACGGCAAGCCAGAGGAACTGGGACAGATAGACTTCGGAGAGTTGGGAAAGTTGCGGCATCGTCGGCTCCTGGGGAGCTTACCTGTCGTTTGGCTTAGAAAGCGAACAGGATCAGCATTGCAACGGCGAACGCCATCAGGCCGAGAAGCTCGGCAGCGGCGAAGCCGATGTACAGCCGGCCCTGCTGGCCGTCCGAAGCTGCGGGGTTGCGAATCGCGCTCTGGAGGAACGAGCCGAACACATAACCGACACCTGCAGCCGCAGCGCCAACCCCGATGGCGGCGAGACCGGCGCCGATGAGCTTTGCAGATTGAACGTCCATGATTGAACTCCCTTAGAAATCAGTTGGTTAGTGAAGATTCACAGCTTCGCCGATATAAAGCGAAGTGAGGATTGCAAAGACGTAGGCCTGGATTGCCGCAACCAGCAGCTCAATCATGCTCACGAACATGATGAAGGCCATGGACAGGAGCCAAATGCCAATGCCGCCGGCGCTGTGGCTGTTGAGTGCCTGCACGACGAAATTGCCGAAGACATCCAGAAGCACGTGGCCGGCGAACATCGCGATGAAGGGCCGGAGCCCGAGGCTGAAGGGCCTGACGAGAAAGCTCACGAGCTCAATCGGCGCGATCACGAACTTGAAGACGAGCGGAGCGTCCTTCGGCACGAACAGCGAAAAGAAGTGCAAGCCGTGCTTCCAGAAGCCAACGCCCAGCACGATTGCGAAGGTGATCAGCGACATGACGCCGGTGAACGTGAACTGCGCAGTAATCGTGAATGGATGCGCTGCGGGAACTACGCCGAAAGGCATGTTCCCGATGAGGTTGGCGAACAGCAGGAAGACGAAAGCCGTGAATACCCACGGGAGGAACTTCTTCCCCTCGGGTCCGATGCTCACATTGACCATATCGTCGACGAAGGAGATCAGTCCCTCGACGGCGACCTGCCAACGGCCCGGGATCAGCTCGCGCTTCATCCCGCCGAACATGAACAGCCAGATCGTGCCGAGTACGATCAGCGTCCACAGCGCGCTGTTGGTGAAAACGAACGGATTATTGTGCCCGAAGGAGCCGAAGATCGGCTCGATCACGAACTGGTGCATCGGGTCGATCTTGCCGCCGGCCGCCACGTTTTCTTCCCTAATTCCGTTCACCCGGAGCTTTGCTCTGGGCTCTGTTTGAAATCCGAATGACGTTCCAGATGCCGACCGCGAAACCGAGGAAGAGCATCACCAACATCAACCAAGGCTTGGTGCCCAACCAGCGGTCCAGCAGCCAGCCGACGATTCCGCCCCCGAGAGGGCAGCCCACGAGCTGACTCAAGATCAGCTGACCCGCCTGATAACTGGCATCAGGCTGCCGTTTCGCAGTCCGCTTCGCTTCTGCCTGCTGCAAACGATCGAGCCGCTCATCGAGCGATTCGAGCCGCGCGTCTGGTGGAAGCTTCGGGACCTCGTCGGTTTCGTCCTCTGCCATGCATCTCCCCTGTGCGTCGCCCCTGCCGAAACTCACGGGGACCAGCCAGGGACGAGGAACATGGCGGAAAAGCAATACCGCCAAGGCGCCGCCCCTTTATGAAGGGGCGTTTCGATAGTCAACCGAGTGTCCGGGTTCAGTACATTTGAGATTCGAGCGGATCTCGTCGACTGATCGAGT
>CBJLMA010000056.1:0-13198 GCA_966424035.1 uncultured Sphingomonas sp.
TGCGTAGAAAGATTGCTCCGCCGCGTGTCGATTTGTGCTGGCCAGCCCGGTCGAATCGATGCTGTGAGCGCCAGCAGATCTTTGTGGCTTCGCAACTGACCGCCAATCATCCGTGCGCTCGGCTGCATGAGGTTCCGAAAAAGGGATGGAGGGGATAGCGGATGCAAAAGGCTACCGAAGCGGGCCCACAGCAACCTGGTTTGGATTGGCGGCGCGAGCGCAGATCAGGGTTGCTCATCGTGGGTGCCTCCGGCGTGCTCGCTGCCTGCATTTGGGTCGGAGTTCGCAATCTTGCGCCTCTCGTTCCCCATGCTGAAACAATAAGCAGCCGGATGGCCTTTGCTTTCAAATGGTGGTCCATCGCCGTGCTTCTTTGCTTTGCAACAGGCATTGATGCCGTGGCCCACGAAAGGCTTCAGTCACCGGCGTTCGATCCTCTTGCCGGCTACGAAACAAAGCGGCTTCAGATAAACCTCCGCTATCTCCAGAACACACTCGAACAGCTGGTCATGTTCACAGCTGCGCTGTTCGGGCTCGCGATGTACAGCAGCGACGGCGACTCAATGCGAGCCGTAGAAGCCACTGCAGTCGTCTGGATAGTGTTCCGATTCGCTTTTTGGATTGGCTATCATCGTAGCGCCACGCTTCGAACCGTTGGGGCCGCAAGCATCGCACTGAGCTGGATTGTGCTCATTCACGTGGCAGCCCGCGCCAGTTTTGACCTCGGAGGCACGGCTGCGGTCGTCGTGGCGCTCGGCTTGTTCCTAGCCATTCAGGCTATCCTCTTTTGGACAACCCGCTTCCGCGCCGAATAACATCGGCAAATGCCACCCCTCATCGACGATTGCAGTTCGCGAGGCCGGTCAAGGTCGCTTCGATCAGGCTTCTCAGCGTTGAGCCATGAAGCCTTGCGAGATTTTCGAGGGAGGTCGTTCTGCCAAGCTCCCGGGCCACAAGATAGCCCACGTAATAGCCGAACCGCGGCGGCAGATTTGGACCAAGCCGGGCTGAGCTGAACATCGCGCTGAAATCTCTTCCATCGCGACTGTCGAGCTTCTCCAATGTCGTGCAAACCGCCTCCCTTTTGTGTGCGTCGACCAGGGGGCGGATGGGTTCCGGAAAGGTCAGCAACAGCTCGCTGTCGGTCGCGTCAGCGTTCAGTCGCTGCGCAACATAGACCGCCAGTCCTTCGGTCCAGAGGCTGCACCAAAGCTGGTCGCATCCGGATAGATCGGTTTGCTGCGCGTGGTAGACGTGAAAGAGCTCGTGAGTGAAGAGCGGCCTCAGCCGATCGTTCGCGTGAACCTGTGCGATGACGTCAGCCCCGAAGATCAAAGCCCGTCCCGACGGCAGATCACGCGTTCCGCCGTCCATCTCCCCCAGGCTGTTTACGAGATAGACGGGCACAGCGCTGCGAAACGGGCCGAACTCCTTCTCGAAGCTGGCCGTGGCACCGCCGAGGAGCTGTGCAAATTGGTCGCTGACCTCGCCGATTCCTGCCCTTTGGGAAGGATATTTGGAAAAGGCTCGCAGGACGCGCTGCTCAAATTTGACCTCATTGCCGTCATAGAGCCGTTGGGCGCTGTAGAAACCGGGAATCAAAGCTGCGAAGTCAGCGGTGAACCGCTCCACCCGTTGCTGGTCCGGCAAATTTGCATCGCGGTCGTATATTCGTGCGAAATCGCCGGTGAGGTCGACGTAATGGACAGCTTCTGGGGGGCCGCTTCCGCGAGAATCACTTGCCGCCGCAGCTTCGCTCGCGTGCAAGCACAAGATCGACAAAGCCACTCTGAGCACGAGCGAGGTCCAAAAGCGCGTCCGACCAGGGGCGCGAGGACTTGCTCGCAACCCATCGGTCACGGTTCCGCCGCCAGGCGCATGTCATCCGCGACCCAATTCAGCTCCCAGGTCGAACCTCCATCGGCCGAATAGGCCTGTTCGAAATGAGCCGCACGGGCCGACGCAACGGTAATGACGAAACGAACCTTGATCGGCCGTCCATCAAGCGTGTCGTCGGCCAGGAAGACGCCGCGACCGGGCACGTCGAAACCGCCTTCTACGGGCGCCGTCAACTGGCCGTTGCGAACGTTCGCATAATTGAGAGTCCAAAGATGCTTTTGTGGTTCGTAGAGCCGAAGGGCCGCGCCCTCGATGCGGCCCGAAGGCCCCGCAACCGACAGCTCGACGAGGTTGAAGCGGCCGCCGAGAATGGGCCTGACGGTACTGGTCCCCTGATATTCGGCCCAATTGGGCGGCATTCCAGATAGCGGATTGCGCAGCACCCGGACCTTCGTCGTCCAAGTACCGAACTCCCAGTCGAAATCATGCTGGCTCTCGCGCTGCGATTGGTGCTGCCGATCGCGAGGGGCCGATTGGGCACCCACGCCGCCAAAGCCCAGCAGCGCAATGATCGGAAGGAGGAGCAATTTGGGTGCAAGCGCCATGATCGGATCGATCCCACGCTAGCTTCGGGGTTGCTGAGCACGAAGGGCCACTTCGGGGAAAGTCGTGAGGCCACTTCAATTCGCTATTCCAAATCGGGTCGACGCGGGCGATGAGGCAGAGTGACTGACCCGGGATTGGAAGTGAGCGTTGGCCGCGTCGAACCTTGCCACCGGCAGCAATGGCTGGCGCTCTGGAACCAATATCTCGACTTCTACGGAGCCGAGATTGCCGACGAAGTCACTGCGCACACCTGGCGCCGAATGATCGACTGCGAGGATATGATCCCCCTCGCAGCTCTTCGAGCCAATGAATTGGTGGGTTTTGCCATTGCAATCCTTCACGACGCGACCTGGTCGATTGGCCAAACCGCTTATCTGGAAGACCTGTTCGTTCGGCCCGATGAGCGCGGCAAAGGAACCGGGAGAAAGCTGATTAACGAACTCATCGCTCGGGCGAGACTTCAAGGATGCGCAAGCGTCTATTGGCACACACAGGCGACGAATGCGCCCGCGCGCCGCCTCTATGACAGCTTTGTCATTGCCGACGGGTTCGTTCGATATCGCCTGCAGCTTTAGGAGAAGGCGATCGCAGGAAGGCTGGGTTCGCCAGCTCCTGGGCCAATGCGGCGATCGCCGCGTCAATCGCCCGGATATCGACCGAGGCGTAACTGATCACGAATCCCGAGAGGGTCGGTGGGCCCATGAAGTAGCGCGTGAGCGCATGACACAGGATTCCGCGGCGAGCGAGCGCCTCACTGACCGCTTCAGTATCGACGTCGCCAGCGCCGGTTGCAGTCACATGGAGCCCGTAGCTGGACGCCGTCGGGCGCAGCTCGGCCTCGAGCTCGCGTCTGAGCGATGCCAGCAGGTGATCGCGCCGCTGACGATAGATACGCCGCATGCGACGAACGTGGCGTCCGAGATGTCCGTCCTTGATGAAGGCTGCGACAGCCAACTGCAGAGGTATGGAGCAATGCCAATCGAGCGCGTTCTTTGCCGCCACCAGCGTACGCATCGCCCAGGCTGGGGGGATCACATATCCCAGCCTCAGCGAAGGAAGCATGCACTTGGAGAATGAGCCCACATAGAAGACCAGGTCGGCCGAAGCTGCGCTCCGAAGTGCCCTCAGAGGCGTGCCGTCATAACGAAACTCGCCATCATAATCATCTTCGAGAATGATCGCCTCGTTATGCCTAGCGAATTGGAGCAATGCCTGCCGCCGTGCCGTCGACATCGCCATGCCGAGCGGGAATTGGTGCGAAGGGCAGACGCAGATTATTCCGGCGTCGCGAGGGATGTCTTCAATGACGATGCCTTCTTCGTCGACCCGCACCGGCACCAGCCGGGCCCCGGCGGCTGCGAACGGAACGCGCATCGGCGGAAAGCCCGGGTCTTCGATCGCTACGACGGTTTTCCCTGCTTTGACCAAAATTCGTGCGATCAGATCGAACGCTTGCTGCGCTCCCGAGGTCACGAGCACCTCATCAGCCTCGCATGCGACTGCGCGCGTCAGCGCAACATGATCGGCAATCGCATTTCGGAGTTGGTAGTTCCCTTGATTCCACTGCGGGCTCTTGGACGACGCAGGTCGAGTTTCAAGGCGTCGCAGCTGGCGCGCCATGACTTGCCGAAACTCAGCGAACGGGAACAGCCTGGGGTCGATTGGAGCCGGGCGAAGGTCGATCGTCGCTCCGGTTGGGGCGAGCGCAGTCTCGGTTTCACGCCAGAACCCAATCGAAGAGGCGATTTCCGGGCGGAGCCAAAAATCATTCAGTCGGTGATCTGGAGTTTGGGTCGGACTGCGTGGACCGGCATGGTCGAGCGAGGGCAGGGGATCGGCGACGTAAGTCCCCGATCCATGCCGGGCAATGACAAGGCCCTCCTGCGCGAGACGGTCGTAGACCTCCTGCGCAGTGTTGCGCGAAACACCCAATAAAGGTTGCGCGCCTCTGGTTGCCGGCAGTTTCGCGCCTGGCTTCAGGCGCCCTTCGAGGATCGCGGTCTTGAGCTGCCGGTAAAGGTCGTTGGAACGCGACGCTCGGGCGTCCGTCTCAATGTCGAGCTCAAAGAGCGCATTCATTCCCCGACCATGCCACTTCGCGCCGCGCGGCCAAGGTTTTTTCTGCAAGGTGGCTCTCCAACACCGCAGAAGCACTGGTGATAATTGGCCGTCTTCAATCTGGAGTTGGCCGTGGCGAGGATCATTGTTCGCCTGCTAAGTTGTGCAGCCTTGGTGCTCGTGGGTCTGGCGCCAGCGGCCCCTGCGCGCGGCAGCGAAGCCCTCCTTCGAGACGGCTCTCACGACATGGACTTTGCCTTCGGCAGATGGAGGACGGACGTCACGATCTTCAAAGATCCGATCAACCATCCCGACGAGGCTATGCACATGTCGGGCACCAAGACGGCCCGCCCCGTCTGGAACGGCAAAGCGGTCATCGAGGAGATCGAGGCCGACGGGCCGAGCGGCCATTGGGAGGCTGCGAACCTTTTCCTTTACGATCCGGTCGCTCACCAATGGAGCCAAAATTACATCGACAGCAGCGAGGGCCGCTTCAACGGGCCGCCTGGCATCGGCGAGCTGCGTAACGGCAATCTCGAATTCTACTGGCAGGCGAGGATTGGCGGGCGTGCAATGCTGGAGCGCGGCATCTGGACCGACTTCACGCCGACGTCCCACACCTATCGGGTGGAGCGATCGGACGACGGCGGACGAACCTGGCATCCGTCCTTCGTCGCTCTAGTCACCAGGATCCAATGATCAATCGAGCGGAGTTTCTAATGCGCAACCTTATTGCATCGCTCTTAATCTGTGCTGCAGGTTCGGCCTTGCTCGCCTCGCCAGTGGTAGCTCAACAGCCGACTGGTGCCGCGGCGGTCCGCGACGGCTCCCACGACATGGATTTCAACTTCGGCACTTGGCACACCGACATCAGCCGAATTCCGGACCCCTTCGACGACCCATCGACGGTAGTTCACATGTCGGGCACGGTTACCGTGCGGCCGGTCTGGAACGGCAAGGGCGAGCTTGAAGAGATCGAGGCCGACGGGCCGAAGGGTCACTGGGAAGGTGCGAACCTCTTCTTCTATGACCCCACCGCTCGCCAGTGGATTCAGACTTATGTCGACAGCAGCGAGGGTCGTTTCGAGGAGCCACCCGGAATAGGCGAGTACCGGAACGGAGACGTTGAATATTATTCGCCCGACACGCTCCACGGACGCGCGATCCTCGACCGTGCAATCTGGTCGGACATCAAACCCGACTCCCATAATTATACCGAGAGCTTCTCCAACGATGGCGGCCGGACCTGGCATCCGGCATTCACGGCCCACCTGACCCGCATCAAGAAGTGAATGGGCTTGGGCGGACCCGGAGCAATCCGCTCCCGACGCCCGGACCGGTCCAGCACTCCTTGGATGCGCGATGATCGTGCATTCGCCGTCGTGGGGCTTGCTCGCCTAAAAGGCGAGGGTAATCGGCCGCGGCTCCAGAATCTGGAGCAGCTTTTCTCCGGTCGCCTTTTCTCCCGTTGCCGGCGGGCAAAAACGGCGAATGAACCTGTAACTGCTGAAGCGGCACCAACGGATCGCAAATGAGCGGTCCTATTTGCCCACCGCACCGCGCATTTGATGGCGAAAAATCTGCGAACGGAGTTCTGCTGTGGCGGACGCGCATCCTTTTACCCAAAATCCGCTCTCCCGTCGGTGCTTTTTGCGCCTCGGAGCGGCAGCCGGAAGCGGCGCAGCAATCGGTCTAAACCTGATCGGTGGCTCCGCCTCCGCGACAACCACGAAAGTGCCCAAGCAAACCGTCAATTATCAACAGACGCCGAAGGGTCAGGCGCGCTGCGCGACCTGCTCATTTTTCCAAGCACCCTCGGGTTGCTCTTATGTCGACGGACCGATCAATCCCTCCGGGTGGTGCGTTCTCTACCAATCGAAGAGCTGATGACTGCAGTGGATGCACGCGGTCAGAGCGGCGAGCGACGTCGGCTCTGAACCGGATTTCCTCAAGCTGGCACCATGTCCCCGCGTCGGCCGGCCTATTCATCACAAGGAGCTTTTGGTGCGCAGCAAGCCGACGACGAATCTTGGCGTTCAGTGCGCGACCACTGACACTGCAGTACCGACTGTCAGGCTGCTGGATCGAGGCGATCGCACGACCGCGCTCCTGATTGGGGCGATTTGGCTGGTGGGGGCGTTGATTATCGGAGCGGCGATTGCGCGCCCGGCCGAGGCAGTTCCAGCCTTTGCGCAACAGACGGGCCAGCCCTGCAAGACCTGTCATGTCGGTGGGTTCGGGCCCGAGCTCACTCCATTTGGTCGCGAGTTCAAGATCGGTGGCTACACGCTTCGCTCCAAGCCATCGGTCCCCGTCGCCCTAATGGCGATCGCCTCTTTCGCACATACGCGCAGAGCACAGGATCCAGCGCCAGAACATCTCAATCAAAACGACAATGTCGTTTTGGATCAGGCAAGCCTGTTTGTGGCCGGCGGAATCGGGCCGCATCTTGGCGGCTTCGCGCAGGTGACATACGACGGCGTCGCGAGAGCCTGGTCGTGGGACAATCTCGACCTGCGCGCAGTGGCGACTGGCAGGATCCTGGGTGGCGACACGACCTTTGGCCTGTCGCTGAACAATAGCCCGACGGTCCAGGATCCCTGGAATAGCCTTCCGGCCTGGGGCTTTCCGTTCACCGATACTGCAGTGTCGCAAACACCTGCCGCAGCGCCACTCATCGACGGCGCGCTGGCACAAAACGTCCTGGGGCTTAGCGCCTATACGTGGATTGCCCACCACGCATATTTCGAGATCGGTGGCTATTGGAGCCCGTCCTCGGGAACATTACGCTGGCTCGGCGCTGACCCGTCCGATCCCGGGTCGATCCACGGGATCGCTCCATATGCGCGCATTGCTTATCAGACGAAGCTTGCCGGCGGCACGTTTGAGGTCGGCGCCAGCGCGCTCGAGGCTTCATTATTCCCGGGGCGTGATCGATCCAGTGGCTTTACCGATCGCTACACAGATGTCGGCTTCGATACTTCCTGGCAGAGGACGCTTGGGTCGAGCGATAGCATTTCGGTCAACCTGCGGTACGAGCGTGAACATGCCGATTTGCGCGCAAGTTGCGCGCTGGGATCGATTGGCGACGGCAGCGATCCTGGCTGCGCGCGCTATCGCTTGAACGAATGGCGCGCTGCGGTCCGTTACACCATTCACGACCGGATCGGCCTTACATTGTCGCCCTTCAGCATAACCGGTTCGCACAATTCCAACATATTCGAAGGGAACGGGTCACCCAACAGCAACGGCATCCTTGGCCAGCTCGATTATACGTTGTGGCCGGCGGGCAATTCGCCTTTGGGTCCCAGAGTCAACGCTCGCCTGGGGGTGCAATATACGCTTTACGGCAAGTTCAACGGAGCCAGGCACAATTTCGACGGGAACGGCGGCAATGCTTCGGACAATGATGTCCTCCGCGCCTTCACGTGGATCGCATTCTGAGGCCACGCTTCAAAGCCTAGCCAGTTGCGCACCTGCGTTCGGTACTCGTGACCCGCAGGTGAGACCGCTCACCTATCGCTGGTAGCGCGGCTCGAACGAGACCGCCAATCGGCTCTCGGGCGATTGTTCTCTAAGGCCCGGAGCCTGGTCCTGCGCCTGGCGTGTCGACCCGGGCAGCACCCCGTTCAAGGAGCTCGGGCGTGAGCTGCAAGTCTCAGCGCCGCGGGCCAGAGAATTGCGAAAAGCCGAGGTACGTTCCGGCCGACGTCGAACATTATCCAAATAAGGAGGAAATATAAGTTCTTGTTAACTGTTGTTGTTCACATCTGTGGGCTGGAGGAGCTCATGAGAATTTCGGCCCGGCTGCAAATCACTCCAGCAGCGGATCGGCGCGATTGGCAGAGGCGAAGGTTGAGCCTTGGTTCAAGCCTTCAGTCGACCGGAGACGACGTCACTATCCACGACATATCGGCTAGCGGGATGCTGATCGAGACGGCGGCGGAATTGGCAGTTTTTGACGCGCTTGAAATCGAGCTTCCCGAAACTGGGATCACTTCAGCATTAGTCATTTGGAATAGCGGACGATACTTTGGTTGCGAATTTAAGCAGCGCCTGTCGCAGGGCGCAATCAGTGCCGCTCTGTTGCGCAGTGAGCCGGCCGCGGCCGCCGAGTTGGAACTGCCGCTGCCTCTGTGGGAATCCCAATCCCAAGAGAGCAGGTCTGACGAATCCCGGTCCGAGGATTATCTTGCGGAGGATAAGGCGCCGTTCGGCGTGCGGCTTCGTGTGATCTTCGGAAGCGCGCTCCTATTATGGGCGCTGATCATCTGGGCTGCCGTGTCCATGCACAAATTCATCCAATGGAGTTTGCGCTGAGGGGGGATCTGGACGGGACCTGGCCTGCCTGTTGAGCGGCACGAATCGCCGCGATCTTCTAATCGTCCACTGGAGCGTTGAGACCATTCCACAAGGCGATTGGACCGCCAGCGATTGTGGGAATGTCGACGCGTTGCTGGCCGAGCAGGACGGCACCGACGATTCCGCAAATGAACCACACGCAGATCGCGCCGAGGATGTAGGGTTTCATCGCTCCACTCCTAGCTCGATCAAGTCACGCTCGAGCAGTCGGCCCAGATCTAGAGCCGAAAGTCTTTACAACCCGTGACTGAAGTCGCTGGGAGATGGGAGGTCGGAACCTCAGCGGTGCGCCGGTATCCTTCCAATGCGGCGATCGCGGCACCAAACTTCTGTATCCTGTGGCCTTTGCATTGCGCGAGCCGCGAAAAGGGCCTCTGCGTCACTTTCCGCTTCGATCACCCGGTCGCCTGTAACTGCGCCATTCTCGTCGATGCTGTACACCTGGTAAGCTCTCATCAGCTCCTAAAGCCCCCGCCCGGAAACGGAGAACATAATTCGCGAAAACTGACCTTTGCAGTTACCTTTAGAAAAGGATGTTTGGGATTTGCTGCGGACCGCAGTGCGAGGCTCCCCCTTTCGCAGCGAATGCAGGCCTTTGGCAGCAGTGGCTGTGCAATCGCACTGGGCGGCTCCTCGCGCGACCTGTAACGGGCAGTCGCTAAAGGGAAGCGACTATGGCCAAAGCAATATTGAAGGCGCTCATTGCAGCAATGCTGTTCTCTGCCTCGCTCATGATTTGCGGTCCGGCTTCCGCAGGGAGTGCGCCGGAGGAGAGGTGGGCGATCCACGGTCAAGCGACATTCGTGTTGCAGGCCAACGCCTGGTTCCATTCGCCCTACCAGGGAGTGAACAGCCTCGATCATCGAAGCCATGCCAAGGAGACGTTCGACATGACGCTCTACGTGGGCATCCGTCCTTGGCAAGGAGCCGAAGCCTGGGTCAACCCCGAAATCGATCAGGGCTTCGGCCTTAGCAACACTCTTGGCGTTGCCGGCTTCCCAAGCGGCGAAGCTTATAAGATCGGGAAGACCAATCCCTATGCAAAGTTGCCGCGCTGGTTCTTGCGCCAGACCATTGATCTCGGCGGCGAAACTGAAAAGATCGATGCGGATCTAAATCAGCTCGCAGGCCGGCAGACAGCCGATCGCCTTGTGCTCACCGTCGGCAAATTCGGCGTTGTGGACGTCTTCGATACCAATGCTCAGGCGCACGATCCAAGAAGCGACTTTCTCAACTGGACGATCATCGATGCCGGCACATTCGACTATGCGGCAAATGCATGGGGCTACACCTACGGAGCAGCAGCCGAGCTTTATTCCGGATCTTGGGCGATACGCGGCGGCGGTTTCGCATTATCCGACGTTCCAAACAGCGAAAAATTAGACTCCAGCTTTGAGCAGAACGAGCTCGTCGCCGAGCTCGAACATCGCCATTCCATTGGCGGTGAGCCCGGCAAGCTCAAGATCACATTCTTTCGAAACCGAGGCCGAATGGGACGTTTCGACGACGCGATTAGGCTCGGCGAGCTGAGCGGTCGAACGCCCGACATTGCAGCGGTGCGTCGAATGCGGAGCCGGGCGGGAGGGAGTTTCAATTTTGAGCAGCAATTGTCGGATAACGCATCGATCTTCGTCAAAGGCGGCGTGGCGAACGGAAACATCGAACCTTATGAATTTACCGATGTCGACCGGACGATCGCTGCGGGTACAACGGTCAAGGGAGGCGCGTGGGGCAGGCCCGAGGACAGGTTCGGACTTGCGTTTGGGATCAACGGCATCACCGGCGTCCACAAACGCTTCCTCAATCTCGGCGGGCTCGGAATTCTGATTGGTGATGGCAAGCTGCCGCACCCGGGATCCGAAGAGATAGTCGAGGCTTATTACGACCTTGCTTTAGCCAGGCCGGTCCATCTTTCGCTCGATGGCCAGTTTGTCAATCATCCGGCGTACAACCGCGACCGCGGGCCAGTGCCATTGGGCGCCATCCGCCTCCACGCAGAGTTTTGAGGACGATGCCGGAAAAGCACGGCCGATGCCATCGGCGTCAGCTAATCACGCATCGAGCGAAACGCCGCTTTGCCGGACGAGCTCGATGGCGTGTTCAAAGGGTGTGTCCAGGGACGCGCGTTCGCCAGCTCTCAACAGCTGAGGCCGCCCAAGGCATATGCTTTTATCTCTCCATCGGTGATGTATCGATCGCCTCCGCCGTTTCGTCGCCATTTGCCCCGCACGATGCGCGACGGCTGGCTTCCAAGATAGCGAGCGCCGCTCTTTTCCAGCAGTCCGCCGACGGCATCTCGCTCCGCATCCACGTTCGGCCCGATGTGATGGGTGACCTGAAGCGTGAACAAGGCGAGACCCACGCCTCGATCGTAAGTGGCTGCTCCCACCCACTGGTTCGGCCCAATCTCCCATAAGCGCACATGATGCCTTCGGTGGGCGGAGCGCCCCTCGTCCTTTTCGTAAGCGAGGTCCTGCAGACGATCCTGAAAGTAAAGGGAGCTGACCGGTGCTTGCGGATAGGATCGCTGGAGCAACACACTCCCGACTATTCCGAGGCCGGAGCGGACCGAAAGCGGATCGGCCAAAGACCAGCCCGCGCGCCGAAAAGCGCAGGCGATCGCTTTTGAACTGGCGGTCAGGCGCAGATTGATGGGATCGGCGGGGATGTCCTGCGAGGTGTAGGATATGATCTCCTCGCGCTGGCCGATTTTCTTATGTTCGTGCTTGCTCCAAAGGTGAGGAAGCTCGCCATAGGCCAAGACCAGCCACAAGAGGATCGTTCCGAACAGGATGACCAGGCTGATCGTCAGCACGTGCCACGGCCTGATCTGCGGCCGCACATTTGTGGCGGAGTTGGCGCTCACGGACTGCACCGATCAACCCTATTCGCGAGTGGCGGCGTCTCACAAGCGACAGTATTCAAAGACCTGCGCGAGCCCGGAAGCGCAGCTCCTGTCAGTTGCGCGAAGGTGACCGGCGTTTCAGCTGCGGCGGATGCTACTCGAATGCCGGGCCAGTCGACTGCGACCTAGGCCAGCACGCCTGCAGCCGTGGCTGCAGCCATCACCACTCCGATGCTCGCAAGCGCAGCGGCGCCGGCAACAATCGCCCATGAACGAGCGACCAAAGCGACCGACAGCAGCACGATCGCCACCTGCAGCGCGGTTTCGGCAAATTCATACCATTCACCCTTTGCTGAGGCGAGCTTGCCTTCGTCGCGAAGCCGGTCAGCCTGCGGCTGAAGCTGTGAGATTCCGTGCCCGGCCTTGTCCGGGCTGCGCAGCTTCGCCGCGTCCCTGAGCATGCCCGCTTTCGCTGCGGCGCTGAGTGAAGACTGCTGCGCGGCCGTTTTCAGGATTGCTTCGCGAATGATCTTTGCCTGCATGTAATTGTACGTGTCGGACGCCTCGATCGTCTTCAACACGCCTTCCCGGGCATTCCCAGCTGCGGCGACGTGAATGATCGCAAGGAGGACTGCGAACAGCCCGACGAGAATAGAGACTCGGTCGCGAAAGCGCCTTTCCAACTCGCGCTCAGCGCGATCGACCTGCTCAGTCCGCTCGATCGCCTCATCGATCAGCTCTTTGGCATCTTCCGGCTCGACCATCGATCACCTGGAAATTTCAAGAAGACGCTCAGTCTCACGGACTGACCTGAGGCTTAAGTGAATTTTGCTTAAGGGACCCCTCATGACCGCCCGTACGGCGTGGAACGTGCTCGCGCCGGCCGCAACGATCCTGGAGTTCGCAAAGGGCTAAGATCAGGGCTTGTCGACGCCGGGGCCGCTACCGGCGTCGCTCATCTGATCAATGTTCTTGAGGTCGCAAGCACTGCCGTCGACACGGTCCTCGCGAGCTCCTTCCACGCCTTGTTCAAGCATTGCCCGGTAGTTCTTCACCACCGAGCGGCAGCTGTTCAATCCATCTTCGAGTGCGGATGCTACGACATCGAAATCGGCGTCGGTAGAACGCCTATCGCTGGACATGGCGGCTCTTTGGGTTGGCGGATTGGCTAAGTGCGGCGTGGAACGATCGAAATCAGCAAGGGTTTCGCAGCTTGTCGCGCTCATCCAACATGTGGCTGGTCAGGGCTCGAACTGCGCTCTCCCTGCAACAGCTGCGTGCCGCAGACCTGCGCCATTGTTGCTTCGAGCATTGGAGCCGTGAACGGCTTCAGCAGGATCTCGACACCGTTGGGGCGATCTCCGATCGCGTCGGCGCCGGCGTAGCCAGTGATGATCAGCGCCGGGACCTCGGGGCAGAGCTCGCGCGCCTCGCGCAGGAATTCGGTGCCCGACAGATGGGGCATCGCATAATCGCTGATCATCAGAT
>CBJLMA010000057.1:0-12999 GCA_966424035.1 uncultured Sphingomonas sp.
CAGCGATGACACAGAGGCGGCCGACCTCGTTCGATATCGCTGCGCTCGCGGGCGTATCCCAGCCAACCGTGTCGCGTGCGCTTTCGGGCAATCCTTCGGTCAGCGAGGAAACGCGCCGGCGCGTGCTCGAGGCTGCCCAGCAGCTCCACTACAAGGTCGACAAGAACGCGTCGGGCCTCAGGCGGCGGCAATCGAAGACGCTGGCGCTCCTGTTCTTCGAAGAAGGTCCGGAAACGGCGCTTCTAAATCCTTTCTACCTTTCGCTGGTGGGGCCGATGGTTCGCCGCTGCGCGGAGCACGGCTACGACCTGTTGATCTCGATCCAGCAGCTCTCGTCCGATTGGCACGTCGATTATGAAGACAGCCGAAAAGCCGACGGGATCATTCTCTTGGGTTATGGCGACTATCTCAAATATCGCCCGCGACTGGAGCAGCTCGTTGCACATGGCGCGCACTTCGTCCGCTGGGGCTCTGCCGTCGAGCGTTCGCTCGGAACGACGGTTTCGTCCGACAATGAACAAGGTGGGTTCGATGCCACGACCCACCTATTGCAGCAGGGCTGCCGCCGGATCGCGTTCATCGGCACTACTGGTCCCGGCTTTCCTGAAGTCCACCAACGATGGAGAGGATATGTTCGCGCGCTCCGCGCGGCTGGGATCGATGCCGATGAATCCCTGCGCGTCGACGCTGCGCCTGATGAAGCAGAGGGCCGGGCGGCGGCCGAGCAATTGATTGCGCGCGCCGCAGAGTTCGACGCGATCTTCGCAGCGAGCGACGTTGCTGCGATCGGCGCGATGCACGCGCTCCAGCACGCGGGGCGGAGCGTTCCCGAAACTGCCGTCGTCGGTTTTGATGACATCCCCGCCGCTTCGCTCGCAAGTCCGCCACTGACGACCGTGACCCAGGATGCACGACAGGCGGCGGAGGCGCTCGTGGACGCCCTCATTGAATCTATCGACACTGGCGCCGCGAACGACCGCGTGCTGCCGGTCAGGCTGACTGTCAGGGAATCGAGCATTTCAATCTGATCAATGAGTCCGTTGCACTTCGCGCGCGCGCACGTAGGAATTGCCTATGAGCGAGGGATTCACACGGCGCGCGATGATCGGCGCAAGTGCGGTTGCGATGACTTTGGCCGGGACGGTCGCCGGCGCGACGCAAACGGGGGCCCAACCGCAGTCGCAGCCTCGCCGCCGCGAGCGGCTCGAGCGCTGGAGGTTCCACCTCGGCCACGCGGCCGACGTCGAAAGAGATTTCGGCTTTGGCCGCGACCAGCGCACCTTCGCCAAGGCGGGAACGGCCGCTGATGCGGCAATGCCCACCTTCGACGACAGCGCATGGGCGCCGGTGATCGTGCCGCACGACTGGGCGGTCGCGCTTCCCTTCGCTCCACCGAAGGAGCCTCCGGCCAAGGACGAGGCCGATGCGCGCGCCGCGCATGGGTTCAAGGCGATCGGCCGCGAATTCCCGGAGAACAGCATCGGCTGGTACCGCAGTCCAATCATTATCGGCGCTGCCGACAAGGGTCGCCGAATCTGGCTCGAGTTCGACGGAGTGTTCCGCGACGCCCGGGTGTTCGTGAACGGCTATGCCGCACACCGCAACGAAAGCGGCTACGCGCCCTTCAACGTCCGAATCGACGATTTCCTCGATTATGACGGCGGTCCGAATGTCGTCACCGTCCGCTGCGATGCGACTTTGGGCGAGGGCTGGTTCTATGAAGGGGGCGGGATCTATCGCCATGTTGAGCTGGTCAGCGCCGACCCGCTGCATATTCCACAGTGGGGCACGCTCGTTCGAAGCGAACTCGGATCCGATGGCGCGGCGGTTTCGGTTGCCACCGACGTAATCAACAGCGGCGCCGCGCCGGTTTCGGCAATCCTGCGGCAAGCGCTGATCGCGCCCGACGGCCGGCTCGCAGCAGCGCTGCCCGACGTTCCGGTTCGGCTTGACCCCGCTGAGCAAAGGACATTCGAGGCCCGGACACTGCTTCGGGCTCCGCGGCTGTGGTCGTTCGAGGAAAGGAGCCTCTACCACGTCCGGTCCGAGCTGTTGGTCGGCGATCGGCGGATCGACGAGACTGAGACGCGCTTTGGAATCCGCGACATCAAGTTCGACCCAAGCCAAGGGTTCTTTCTCAACGGCAAGCCGGTGAAACTGCTGGGCACCGCCAACCATCAGGATCACGCGGGCGTCGGCATCGGCATCGCGGACTCGCTCCATCGCTGGCGTGTCGCGCAGCTCCAGGAGATGGGTTCGAACGCCTGGCGCAGCGCCCACAACCCGCCCGCAGCAGCATTGCTCGACGCCTGCGACGAAATGGGCATGCTGATGATCGTCGAGCAGCGCATCAACAGCTCGAGCGACGAGGCCGTATCGGAACTTGACCGAACCATCCGCCGCGACCGCAATCATCCGTGCGTGATCCTGTGGTCGCTCGGCAATGAGGAGCCGCACCAGGGAAGCGAACGCGGCGCGCGGATCAATGCCGAACTCAAGGAGCGAGTGCGGCAACTCGATCCGACGCGGCTCACGACCTTCGCAATGGACAAGAGCTGGGATACCGGCGCCGGGCGCGTGGTCGACGTGCTCGGCTTCAATTACCGCACCAACCAGATCGAAGCCTATCATCAGCGCCACCCCGACCAGCCGGTCTATGGTTCCGAGACTGGGAGCACCGTCGCGACGCGCGGCGAATATGCAAGCGATCCCGCGCGCCACGTCGTCCGCGCCTACGACACCGAGCATCCGTGGTGGGCGACAACCGCCGAGGAATGGTGGACGATCGCCGCCGAGCGTCCGTACATCGCCGGCGGCTTCGTCTGGACCGGTTACGATTATCGCGGCGAGCCGACGCCCTACGCCGAATTTCCGAGCATCAGCTCGCAGTTCGGCGTCCTCGACACGTGCGGATTCCCCAAGGACGATTATTACTACTATCGCGCCTGGTGGCGGCCGGGTCAGCCGCTGGTGCACCTGCTGCCGCACTGGAATTGGCCAGGACGCGTGGGTCAGCCGATCGAGGTCTGGGCGCACGGGAATACGGACGAAGTCGAGCTGTTGCTGAACAGCCGATCGCTCGGGCGCAAGGCGATGCCGCGCAACCGGCATCTGGTCTGGCAGGTGCCCTTTGCGTCCGGCAAGCTCGAAGCGATCGGCTATAATGGTGGACGTGTTGCAGCACGCGATGTTCGAGAGACGAGCGGCCCCGCCGGCGCAATTCGCCTGACGATGGACCGGCGCGTCGCCAAAGCCGGCGAAATCATGATCGCCAATGCGATGGTCGTTGACGCACTTGGGCGGCCGGTGCCCACTGCCGACAATCTGCTCCGTTTCGCTGCAAGCGGGGGGAATGTGATCGGCGTCGGCAACGGCAATCCGAACAGCCTGGAGCCCGATGTCGCGACCCAGCGGAGAGCCTTCAACGGTCTCGCGCAGGCGGTTGTTCGTGTCGGCCGGGGCCCGGTAGACATTTCGGTCTCAAGCAATGGCCTGGCCAGCTCTCGCGTCAGGATTTTTGCGCTGTGAAGCGCATCCTGTTCGCCTTGCTGGCAGCCTCCGCAACCGTGGCTCAGGCAGGACCGCCCGCCGCTACGCCGCGCGGCGGCATCTATCGCGGCGCGGACCTTTCCTATGTCAATGAGATGGAGGACTGCGGCGCCGTCTACCGGCTTCGCGGAAAGTCGATCGACCCGTTCGCGCTGATGAAGCGCGAAGGCGGCAACATCGTCCGCGTCCGAATCTGGGTGAATCCGACCTGGACCAGATACAGCGACTATTCCGACGTGCTGAAAACCATGCGCCGGGCGCATGCCGCCGGGCTGCAGGTGCTGCTCGATTTTCATTATTCCGACACCTGGGCTGACGGCGGAAAGCAGATCGCGCCCGCTGCCTGGGCAAATCTGAGCATTGGTGAACAGGTGAGGGCGCTGCACGATTATACGCTCGACACTTTGCGCAGGCTCGACGCCGAGCGTCAGATGCCGGAGATGGTGCAGGTCGGCAACGAGACCAACCCCGAGTTGCTCGGCGGCAAGGTCCCTGGCCCACCAATCGACTGGACGCGAAACGCGCGGCTGCTCAATGCCGGAGTCGAGGCGGTGCAGGAGGCGGGTCGCATCGGTACGATCGCGCCCAGGATCATGCTCCATATCGCCCAGCCGGAGAATATCCTCCCCTGGTTCGACGCGGCGACCAGGGCGGGCGTCAAAGGCTACGACCTGATCGGCATCAGTTATTACGGCAAATGGTCGAAGTGGAATCTGGCGCAGCTCAAGCAGACCATAAGCGAAGCGAAGCGGCGATACGGAAAAGATGTGATCGTGGTTGAAACGGCCTATCCGTTCTCGCTCGAGAATGCCGACCCGATGCCGAACCTGCTTGGGCCTGACTCGCTGATCCCGGGCTATCCGGCGACGCCGGAAGGCCAGCACAAATATATGGTCGACCTCATGCAGCTGACGGTCGATGCGGGCGGCGTCGGCGTGGTCTATTGGGAGCCCTATTGGGTGTCGACCAAATGCCGCACTCCGTTCGGCCAGGGTTCAGGCTGGGAGAATGCGACCTGGTTCGACGAGCGGACCCACGAGGCGCTGCCGGTGTTCGAATGGCTGCACCACAAATATCGCCGGGCAAGGCTGGGCAGCTGATGGCCCCTGCCGCCCCGAAATAGAAACGCGCCTGGAATTTGAACCACATGCCCGCGAGCTAGGAACGGCCATAGGGCCGGTAGCCGTCGTTGGAGAGGTTTCGCTGGTTCTGGTGTGCCATTTTTGCTGGCGCCGCGGCGGGGCGCCCGGGGAGGCGGCCGGAGAAGTTGTCGGCGCCGGTGCCTGGGACACGTGGTGGCTGCCGGCTATTGACTTGGATCAGCCGATGCCGAGCTGCTACGTGCGATTCCGGAGGAACAGATGAGCAGCGTCTTCGCAGTCTCCGAGCCGGAGTTGGGTCGCAACCTGACTTACGGACTGCTCGATGCACTCGGTCGGGCGATCGTGACCGGCCGCTATGACAGCGCTCCGTTCCCCACCGAAGCCGAACTTGCAAAGCAGCACGGCGTCAGCCGCTCGGTTACCCGCGAAGCAGTAAAGATGCTGACTGCCAAAGGCCTGTTGAGCGCTCGCCCGAGGCAGGGGACGGTCGTCCAGCCGTCTGCGAAATGGAATCTATTCGATCCCGATGTGCTGCGCTGGACCCTGGAACGGCAGTTTTCGATCGACCTGCTGCGCCACTTCAGCGAGCTGCGGATTGCGATCGAGCCCGAAGCGGCGGCCCTGGCGGCATCCCAAGGCAGCCAGGAGCAGCATGCTCGAATCACCTGGGGTCTCCAGCGGCTGCGCAGCGCAATGGACGCTGAAGAGCATACGTTGGAGAGCGATATCGATTTCCACGTGGCCATCCTGAGCGCGACCAACAATCCATTCTACGCTCAATTTCGCGATGTCGTCGCGACCGCGCTACGGACTTCGATCCCTTTCACCGACAAGATCCAGGGCCGCTTCGGAACGTTCGACGACCACGCTGCCGTGCATGACGCGATCATCGCCCGCCGTCCGGAGCGTGCGCGCCAGACGATGCACAAGATCATCGCCGATGTCCTCGCCCTTATCGCCACCGCAGAGGGCGGCTCGACGCGGAGCTGATCGGTCAGGCGCGAAGTTCCATAGCCCCGCCTATCTCACCACCAGGTCGCATAGAGCGCGATCAGGATCAGGATCACGCCGAGGGCGCCCGCGTTGAAGCCCGCGCTCGTCCGATAGCGGACGTTGCTGGTGTCGATCGTGTCGACGTCCGGCCGCTGCGGGGTTGCAAGACTGACGATGACCGCAAGCACCAGCGACACCAAGAAAACAACGCCCATGCGGTTGATGAACGGCGTCAGATAATCATTGAGGCCTTGCGACAGCGCCGCCGACGGGAGCGTCTGCTTCATGATTGCTGACAAGCCGACCGAGGTCACTGCTGCGGTGATCGCGCCCCCTTCCGTCGCGCGCTTCCAGAACAGTCCGAGCAGGAAGATGACCGTGATCCCGGGCGTGAAGAAGCCGCTATATTCCTGGATATATTGAAATGCCTGCTCTGATTTGCCGAGTAGCGGCCTGGCGACCAGAATGGCGATAATGATCGCCGTGATCGCAGTGATCCTCCCGACCAGGACCAGGTGCTTTTCCTCGCCGGTGCTTTCGCCCTGTTCGTCCTCGGCGCGCGTCTTTTCGCCGCGGAATTTGGCATAGAGATCGAGCGTGAAGATTGTCGCGATGGAATTGATCTTGGACGCGGTTGAAGCGATGATCGCGGCGACGAGCGCTGCGAAGACTAGGCCTAGCAGACCCGGCGGGAGCAGGCGCATCATCGTCGGATAGGCTTCGTCGGGCTTGGGCAGGCCGGGCGCCAGCACCACCGCGGCAATGCCCGGAAGCACGATGATCACCGGCATCAGCAGCTTGAGGAAAGCTGCGAAGATCACGCCCCGCTGTGCCTCGTCCAGGCTCTTGGCCGCAAGTGCGCGCTGGATGATATACTGGTTGAACCCCCAATAGCTGATGTTCGCGATCCACATGCCGCCGATCAGCACGCTGAGGCCCGGCAGGTCGATATAATGCGGGTCGCCTTTTTTGAGGATCATATGGAAGTGATCCGGCGAACTGGTGACCAGCGAGTGGAAGCCGCCGACGAGGTCGCCATTCCCGATCTTGGTCAGCGTCAGATAGGCGACGACCAGCCCGCCCAGAACCAGCAATGTGACCTGCACGATGTCGGTAAGCGCGACCGCCTTGAGGCCACCGCGGATCTGGTAGAGCAAGGCAAAGGCGCCGAGGATGATCAGCGCGATATTCTGGTCGATACCGGCGACCTTGTTCACAGCGATGGAGCCGAGCCAGATGATCGAGGTCAGGTTCACGAAGACGTAGAGCCCAAGCCAGAAGAGCGCCATGATGATCGGCAGGACCTTGCCATACCGGCGATCGAGGAACTGCGGCATTGTGTAGATGTGGTTCTTGAGGAAGATCGGCAGGAAGAACTTGCCGACGATCAGCAGCGTAAGCGCGGCCATCCATTCATAGGACGCAATCGCAAGCCCGATCGCATAGCCTGAGCCCGACATGCCGACGATTTGCTCGGCCGAGATGTTCGCCGCGATCAGCGATGCGCCGATTGCCCACCAAGGCAGGTTCTTCGAAGCCAGGAAGTAGTCGGAGGTGTCCTTTTCATGCCCAGCCTTCTCGCGCGACACGAACTGCGCGAGGCTGAAAATGCCGATCGCGTAGATGATCACGACGATGAGGTCGATTGTCGAAAGGCTCATTAGGGTTCCCTCCCCCGCGTAAATGCGCGTGCGACCTTAGCCGACGCTCTACGCCTGTCTACGCCTTACCCATGCATTCGTATGCGCTTGTTGTGCAGCCTCGCCTCCCGTGCCAGCAAGAGACTGGGGAGAGCATCTGATGGACAAAGCGACCAGCCTGGAAAAACCGCGGCAATCGCTCGCCGGGCTATGGAACATTTCGTTCGGCTTCTTTGGGATACAGATCGGCTTCGCGCTCCAGAACGCGAACATGAGCCGAATCTTCCAGTCGCTTGGCTCCAGTCTCGACGATTTGCCGGCGCTGTGGGTCGCAGCGCCACTCACCGGCCTCCTGGTCCAGCCGATCGTCGGCCATCTCTCCGATCGCACCTGGCTCGGGCGGCTTGGACGCCGCCGCCCCTATTTCGTCGCCGGCGCTCTGCTCGCCACATTGTCCTTGTTCCTGATGCCCTTGTCGCTGCAATTGTTGATGGCCGCATTGCTGTTGTGGACGCTGGATGCGAGCCTCAACATCTCGATGGAGCCGTTCCGGGCCTTCGTTGGCGACATGCTACGAAAAGACCAGCACACTGCCGGCTACGCGGTGCAGACCGCCTTCATCGGCGGCGGTGCAGTGGCCGGCTCGATCTTCCCCGAACTGCTCGACAAATGGGGTGTGTCCAACTCAGTCGCCGGCGGTGGAATCCCCGACACGGTCCGCTTCAGCTTCTGGTTCGGCGGCGCTGCGCTGTTCGCCGCAGTCCTCTGGACGGTGCTGACGACCCGCGAATATTCACCGGCTGAGATGGCCCAGTTCGGCGAGACCGCCGACGATTCTGACACCGACACGACGATCAGCGCGCTTGCGAACCGCAGCTTCGGCACGAGCGTCGTGTGGATCGCGGTCGGCATCTCGGTGCTGTTTGCCGTGCGCCAATTGGCTTTGCAGAAGGAAGTCTATCTGCTCGGTGCGCTCCTGATCGGTTACGGGATCGCGAACGGCGCCGGTATTGCCTTGGCCCGGGCAGGTCGTGTCAGCAACATGCTGACGAACATTGTCGGCGATTTCTCAGGTATGCCGGCGATCATGAAGCGACTGGCCGTCGTGCAATTCTTCACCTGGGTGGCGCTCTATACGATGTGGGTCTTCACTGCCCCAGTCGTGGCGCGGAATTTCTACCATTCTCCCGATCCGACGAGCGCCGGCTATCAGGACGCCGGCAATTGGGTCGGAGTGCTCTTCGCCGTCTATAACGGCGTCGCGGCAATTGCCGCGCTCCTGCTCCTGCCCGTGCTTGCACGGGCGGTCGGCAAAGCGCGCACCCACATGATCTGTCTCCTCTGCGGCGCCGCCGGCTATTTGAGTTTCCTGATGATTGGAGATCCGAAGATGCTGATCATCTCCGAGATCGGCATCGGGATCGCCTGGGCCTCGATCCTGGCAATGCCTTATGCGATCCTCGCCTCGAGCCTGCCGCAGAGGAAGCTCGGTATCTACATGGGCCTGTTCAACATCTTCATTGTCGTACCCCAGCTGCTGGTGGCGACGGTCATGGGTTCGATCATGAAGGCTTTCTTCCCCGATCGGCCGATCTGGACCATGCTTGCTGCGGCGATCGTCATGGCGATTGCCGCCCTGGCGATGCTTCGTGTTCCGACCGAGGCGCCGGCGGGCGCCGTTTAGCACAAGCATGGCTTAGCGGACCCTGTTCCGCAGCCGCTCGCCCGGCTATTCGTCAGCAATGAACGGCGCGACCAGGAGCATATTGATTGTCGGCGGCGGGACCGCGGGTTGGCTGTGCGCAACCTATCTGGCCAAAGCACTTGCGCTGCCGGACAATCCGCACCTCACTATCACGCTGCTGGAATCCCCGGACATCGGCATCATCGGGGTCGGCGAGGGTACGTTCCCGACCATTCGTGAGACCTTGCGCTTTCTCGACATCGACGAGCGCAGGTTCATCCGGGAATCGTCTGCGACGTTCAAACAGGGCATCCTCTTCAACGACTGGTTGCACGAGCCGCGCGCTGGAAAGCGGCACCGCTTCTTTCACCCGTTCGAGGCGCCATTCTATTCGGAAGAAACCAGTCTCGTACCTTATTGGCTGCTGCAGGACCGGGATTCTCGGCCTTCGTTCGCCGAGGCGGTAACGATTCAAAACCGGGTCGCCGGAGCGAAGCGCGGGCCCAAGAGGCTGGGCGAGCCTGATTTCGACGGTCCGCTCAATTACGCTTATCACATCGACGCCCGCAATCTCGCACGGCTGCTTTGCGAGCGCGCGCAGGAACTTGGTGTCGTGCACCTGACCGGCGAGCTCGCACGGGCGGAGCTAACGAGCGACGGAGCAATTGAGCGCGTGGTGCTGAACGACGGCCGCGAGCTCGAAGCCGATCTTTACGTCGACTGCAGCGGTTTTCATGCCGAGCTCATTGGCCGCGCATTGGAAAGCCCGTTCCGCTCGGTTCGTGACTGCCTGTTCGCCAATCGGGCAGCGGTGTGCAAAGTGCCCTACGACAATCCCGAGGCGCCGATCGAAAGCTATACGCTGGCCAATGCGCATGCCGGCGGTTGGACCTGGGACATCGGCCTGGCGGGCGCGCGCGGGATTGGCTGTGTCTATTCGAGCGACCATCTCGGCGATGATCGCGCGCTGGCGAGCTTGAACAGCTACATCGGACCGCGCTTCGACGAGAGCTCAGTCAGAATCCTGTCGTTCGATGCCGGCTACCGGGAGCGGCAATGGGTTCGCAATTGCGTTGCGATCGGCCTGTCGGCCGGTTTCCTCGAGCCGCTTGAGGCGACCGGTCTAGTCCTCATCGAAGCCGCGGTCGGAATGCTCGCCGAGCTATTTCCTCACCACGGGCCGATCGATGCTCCAGCAAGGCGCTTCAATCAGCTGATGGCTGCGCGGTTTGAGAATATCGTCAAGTTCCTGAAGCTCCATTACTGTCTGTCCCAGCGGCAAGAGCCGTTCTGGCGCGAGAATTCCGATCCTTCGACCATTCCTGACGAATTGCAGGAACTGTTGAAGCAATGGCGTTACCGGCCTCCCGGAAGATTCGATTTTATCCTCGACGTCGAAACCTTCGCCTTCTTCAATTATCAGTACATTCTTTATGGCATGGAATTCCAAACGGACCTTTCCGCCGGCCGATCGGATTTTCCCAACGTCGCTGCCGCGCAGAGGGTGTTCGCCCGAATTCGCGCGCTGAGCGAGCGTGCTGCACGCGACCTTCCATCCCATCGGGACCTGGTCTCCGATTTGGCAGCAGCCTGATCAGGCCCGAACGAAGAGGCTTTTGAGCCAGATCGGCGCACTGCGGGACGCACGGCGCCAATCAAGATCGTCGCCATCGGGCGCATAGGTCCAGGGATTGACGGTCTTCACCTTGCCGAGGCGAAAATTGCCGACATCGCGCGTTGCGAGGATCAACCCGTGCTGCAGTGCAGTGGCTGCCAATATCCCGTCGCGGAAGTCGGAGTAGCCGAGGTGCGACCAGCGGCGCACCGCTGCGTCGTCGATTCCAATGATCCGTCCTTCGAAAGCGGGCCGCAGGCGCGTTTCCATCCACTTGCGGATTGCGGCAGCCGCCGGCTTGTCCTTGCGCTCGAGGAGTCGGGTGCCGTTCTCAAACTCCATCATCGTCACTGCCGACGCGAAGAGGGTGCTCGGCATTTGCTCGGCTGCCCACGCGAACAGCGCGCCGTCGAGTTGGTCGGAATCCTTGCCGCGAAGCGCCCAGATCACGTCGGTGTCGAGCAGGTACATGTCAGCCCCTGCGCGCCCAGGGTCCGGCCGCTCGCCAGTCGGGCTGCACAGTGATCGGCTCAGAAGCAGCGAGCAGGTCGGGAAACGTGTCCGACTTGCCGACGAGATTGCGATATGCCTCGATGCTCAACAGCACGTGGGTCGGCCTTCCGCGGTCGGTGACGAAGACGGGTTCAAAGAGTGCGACTCGCTTGGCGTGGCTGACGTCCTGGTTGAATTCGCGACTGCTGAAACTCTTCAAAACGCCCTCCGATTCGCCGCGAGCTTGCTATTTTTCGTTGCCACGAATGTAGGTACGTTACTACTTCGTGGCACGTACGCAACAGAAATTGCCGCCGAGCCGGGATTCTCGGGTAGCGTTAACAATTCGCCCTTGTGCGCACTCGTTTCCTCCTCCTGATTGGGGCTGTGCCGCATGAATTTCTGGCGGCGGAGGGGAGGAAAATCAGTGGCGGATGTCTCGAATGAGAGCTTATCGGCGCTTGTTGGCATCTTCGATGGGCACGGGCCGGCAGTGAAGGCCGCCGCGCACAGCTTCGCGCCGGGCGATTACAGCGTCCATTTCTTTCTCCAGCTCGCCGTCATCATCCTGACGTGTCGCGTCGTCGGCTGGATCGGCCGGCGATTCCTCGGTCAACCCCAGGTCGTCGGCGAGATGATCGCCGGAGTGGTCCTCGGCCCCTCGCTGCTCGGATTGTTGATGCCCGACCTCCAGGGCCTCATCTTCCCGAAGGAGACCAAGAGCGTTCTCTATTCCGGAGCACAGCTCGGCGTCGGCCTCTACATGTTCATCGTCGGCCTGACGCTTCAGCTCGATCATTTCAAGACCAAGGCAAGGAGCGCGGCAAGCGTGTCCGCATCGGGGATAATGGCCCCATTCGCTCTTGCGGTTTGCATCACGCCTTTCCTGCTGAAGATGCCTGGCCTGTTCGCGCCGGGGATCAGCCAGTTCAACGCGACCTTGTTCATGGGAGCCTGCATCGCCCTTACGGCCTTTCCGATGCTCGCGCGGATCATCAACGAGCGCGGTCTAGCAAACTCGTCCCTTGGTACGCTGTCGCTGACGGCCGGAGCCTTCGACGATGCAGCGTCCTGGTGCGTTTTGGCAATCGTGCTTGCGACGTTCGGCGCCGGTCCCGGGGTGGCCGTCGTCGCGATCGCTGGCGGTGCCGGTTACGCGGCATTCATGCTGTTCTTCGGCCGCAGGCTGCTCGCGCCGCTGGGGCGAGCGGTCGAGGCCCAGGGCGAGATGAGCATGACGGTCCTCGCAATCACGCTCATGCTTTTCTGTCTGTCTGCCTTTTTCATGGATGCGATCGGGATCCACGCCGTGTTCGGCGGCTTCCTGCTCGGCGTGGTCATGCCGCGCGGCCTGTTCGTTGAGGAGGTGAGGAAGAAGCTCGAGCCGATGACGGTCATCCTGCTCCTGCCGATGTTCTTCACTTTTTCCGGATTGAACACGCGGCTCGACATGGTGAACTCGCCGTCGCTGCTCTTGATTTCGCTCGGCATCCTCATCGTTTCGATCCTCGCCAAATTCGGCGCCTGTTGGGCCGCTGCGAGACTCTCCGGTGAAGACAATCGCACAGCGCTCGGCATCGGAGCGCTGATGAACTCGCGCGGCCTCATGGAGCTGATCATCATCAATATCGGCCTCCAAAAAGGCGTTATCGGCCCGACCCTGTTCTCGATCATGGTGCTGATGGCAATCGTCACCACGATGATGGCCAGTCCGCTGTTCGAGATCGTCTACGGCCGCAGGGCCCGACAGTCGGGCGAGCTTGGAAAACTCGAAGGAACCACGGTGGCCGACGCCGCCTAACTCTTCTCCGCCCGCCCCGCATTCTCCCCCGGGGCGGGCAATGTGCATACAATCGGCAGGAAATTGAATGACCAGCACCAGCACACTTTCCGACCGCCGTGGTTTTTGGGTTTTCGTCCTCG
>CBJLMA010000058.1:0-12872 GCA_966424035.1 uncultured Sphingomonas sp.
CGAGCGAAAGGAAAACGCCGATCGCAGCGCGGCCTGCGGGCACCTCTCCGCCGCTTGCCAGCGGCAGGACCATGACCGCACCGGCTGCCCACAGCGCAAAACCGAAGGCCATTCCGAACAGCCATCCGCCTCGAACATTGTTCGCCGCCCGCCCGAACAGCCGAGCATAGCTCGCTCCGGCGATCGCCATGACCGGAAGGCCGACACCGATCGTCACCGGCTGCGAGAGCCCCAGGATGCGCGCCTCGATCTTGAGCGAACCAAAAGCGAGGAGAATGGCGATCGCAGGGAGGGTCGCAATCACGCCCGAAATGGCTCCGGCGAGAAGCGGGCGCTGCGTCGGTCCGGGATCGTCGCCGTGAGCGCTGAGGAAGCCGACCATCAGGCGAGCAACTCCACCAGGCCTTTGCAGTCGCGATATTCGGGGAGATCGCGATGCATGTCGATGAGATGCTTATAGGAAAGGCCGACGGCGCGCGGATCGCGATTGAGGTCGAAGAGGCCGACCGGGTAGACACGTCCGAGCGGCTCCTGAATTGCATGATCCCAGTCGATCTGGTCCGTCAGACTGTACCAGGTGAAGCCGATGATCGGAACGCCGGCGCTCCTCAGGAGCTGGACATTGTGCCACTGGCGCCACAACCAGCGGGGCGCGTCGGCAGCGTCGGTGCGGTTGGTTTCGGTGTGCATCATCGTGCGCCGGTATCGCTCCCAATATTGGCTTGCGATCACGTACCAGCCGAACAGCTCGCCAAGCGAATGCACCTTGCCTGAGGGGTCGATGAGCTTTTCGTTCCATTCGTAATAATCCACTCCGAGCACCGACCGACGCGGCGGCTTGCTCGCCATGAACCAGGCATATCGCTCGTCGCTCACGCCGTGCATCCGCAGGCAGTCGCGCATGGCCGGAGAGACGTCATGCGAATAAATGAGGTCGAGGGGAAGGAACCGACGCTCATTCTCGAAATTGGCGATCTGCTGGATCTCCGGGTCGGGGCAGCAGGATTGCGAGAGCTCCCCGCTTTCGCTGTTGATGAAGATCGCATCATGCCGCTCGCGCAAAATCGCCCGGGTCATCAAAATGCTGGCGTTCGCAAGATTGACCGCTGCGCGGATGAACGAACCCTCGTCGCAGCGCTGCTCGTTCCAGATGCCCTGCAGCGCACTCATTCGGGCGCAGACGTACATTTCGTTGACCGGGGTGAAGAATCGCACCCACGGATAGCGCTGGGCGAAAGCCGCCGCATATTCCGCGAGCGATGGAACTATCTCTTCATTTTGATAGTCGCCGAGCCAGGTCGGCACCCCGAAGTGGCAGAGGTCGACGATCGGCTCGGGCCCGAATTGCTCCATCTCGCGCAGCGGACCGTCGCACCAGGACCAGTCAAAGCGGCCGGGGCCAGTGAAGATCAGGTGCAGCGGCGGTCCGTAGCGGATGTGCGAAATCCCGAGCTCGCGGGAGAGCTCGAAGTCTTTTGGCCAAAGTTCATAATGATCCGTGGCCTCCATTTCGTCGCGGCGCCAACGGCCTCTTTGCGTGGTGGGATAGCTGCACTCGATCCCAGTCGCGAAAATGAATCCTGTTTGCGAAGGGTCGCGAGTTTTAGCCTGTTTGCGGCGCACCATCCGCGCGCGCGGCACGGTCCTGGACTGGTCTGTCGGATAGCCCACCGGATGGGTGTAGATCGCTCCGACGGTCAGTCCGAACAGGGCATGCCCGAGCAGAAGCGCGCCGAGCTTGGCTCGATCGAGCCCATGCAGGAACGAACGCCAATCGAGCTGCACCATCTCCTGATGGTGCAGATGCATCAGCTCCAGCTGGGGAATGACGACGAAGACCGCGAGGACTGCCGGGAGAGCTGCAAAGACCAGCCCTTGCAAAGCTGGCGGCCAGCGGAAACGCGCCCAGAAAAAATAAGCGTAAAACAGTGCCCAGGCGGCACCGACGACTGCATGCGCGGCGAGCCCGAAGGGCAGCCAGGCGATCGGCCCGCCGTTCGGAAATGGAAGCGTTCCAAGCTGACGGACCAGATCAAATACCGGAATGCCAGCCAGGGCGAGGAGGCCGACCGCGACTTCCCAGGCAATCGCCCCGGCAGCGCCCGCGAGGATCGCCTTGCGGAATGCGACGACCCTCAGCAAGCGCTTCGACCCTTAGTAGTCAGACGTGGGCCGAACGCCGACTCCGGAACGGAAGACCAGGTCTCCGCCCTTCCAGCCGCTATAGAGCAGGATCAGCACCACGAGGCCGGAAATGTAGACTCCGGTCGAACCGATGAAGTCGGAATTTTTGAGCCTCAGCACCAGGTTCACCAGCTCCAAGACAACCGCAGTGACGTTGGCCAGCATGTGCTTGAGCGCGTCGCTCGACGACCTCAGCTTGGCGTCGCCGACATAATCGGTCAGGCCCGCCACCGCTGCCAGAGCCGCCATGACAAGGCCGATTGCCAGCAGCCAGCGGGAGCCGGTTGCCCAGAAGGCCGCAGCAGTGCGCGAATATGCGACATCGGCAGCGAAGGCGAGGATGAAGCAAGTTATCGGGAATGGGATCAACATCGGGTGTATGGGATGATCGCCGATCCTTGCTGTGCTGTGGGGATGCGCCTCATGTGTGTGTTGGGTGGCCATTTTTCTCTCCTCCTCCTCCCAGACGTGTAGCAACCAACCCCGCTCCCACTGCCAATGCGGCTCCAGCCGCGATCCACCCGCGGTGCTCGCTTGCCCAGAGCAGCGGCGAGTTCGCTCGCGAATGAGTATCGAAACGCCCGTGCGCGCCACGATCCTCGCGCTCGTCCAGCGGTGCGAACAAATTGTCCCTGCGGTCAGGTGGCAGTTGCTCGCCCTGCTGCGCCTCGATGCTCCCGCGGGCGAGATAGCGGTCGAGGAGCGGCGAGATGAACTTGTCGGCTTCGATCGCCTGATAGGCGGGCGCACCGACGACCCATTGCTTGCGTGAGGAATGTGCAGCCTTCCAGATGGCGCGGGCAGCGACCTCGGGCTGGTAGATTGCACCGACCGGCCGCGGCTGGCCCCTGGTATGCGCCCGGATCCAGTCGAATTGGGGGGTATTGATGCCCGGCAGCTGGACCATCGTCAGCTTCACCGCACTACCCGCAGCCAGCAGTTCCACCCGAAGCGAGTCCTGGAATCCCTGGATCGCGTGCTTGGAAGCGCAATAGGCCGACTGGAGCGGAATTCCGCGATAGGCGAGCGCCGAGCCAACCAGCACGACGGCACCCGAATTGCGCCCAGCCATATGCTTCAAGGCTGCGCGCGTGCCGTGGACCTGACCCATGAAGGTCACATCGATCACGCGCCGAAACTCCTCGAGGCTCATGTCCATGAAGCGCGAGAAGATGCCGGCGAATGCATTGTTCACCCAGACGTCGATGCAGCCGAATTCATCAGCGACGTGGTCGGCAGCTTTCTCGACTGCCTCATGATCGGCAACATCGGTAGGAATGACGAGCGCCTCGCCGCCGAGCTCCTCGACTTCTCGGCGAGCGGCCTCGAGGCCTGCACGACCGCGCGCCAGCAAAGCGATCCTCGCCCCGTGCTTTGCAAATTCGCGCGCCGTCGCCCGGCCGATGCCGGCCGAGGCTCCAGTGATCACGACAACTTCGCTCATCGCGGCTCCACTCCCGCGCTCGAGCCCCACGCGGCTCATTTGACGCTAGAACGCGGCAGAGGTTCCCAAATCGGAAAGGGCACCTTAGGCGCCACTCTACGATGACCGCGTTCAAATCTGGCGATCCGCTCACCCTCAACCGACTCTATGGCCGCTCGAGTGGACATAAATTGCGCAAGGGCCAACAGGAGCTGATCGAACGGTTGCTGCCCGCGCTCGAAGTGCCGGCTGAAGGCGAAATTACGGCCAGGCTATTGTTCGGGGAGGATCGCCCGCTCCATTTCGAAATCGGCTTCGGTTCGGGCGAACATCTCGCCTCGCGCGCCGACATGCTTCCCGATCACGGCTTCATCGGTGCCGAGCCCTTCCTCAACGGGGTCGCCACCGCGCTTGGCCATATCCGTGACAAGCATCTCGCCAATGTTCGGCTATGGCGCGGCGATGCGCTTGAAGTGCTGACACGTGTCCCGGACAGAGGCTTGAGCTTCCTTTACCTGCTCCACCCCGATCCCTGGCCGAAGGCGCGGCACGCGAAGCGCCGGATGGTCAATGACCGGCCCGTCGATCTGTTCGCTGCTAAGCTCAAGGCTGGCGGCGAGTTCCGTCTCGCGACTGACGACCCGACCTATCTCACCTGGTCCCTCATGGTCATGCAGCGCCACGCACAGCAGTTCGAATGGCTGGCAGAACGCCCCAAGGACTTCCTCGAGCCGCCGGGCGGCTGGAACGAAACGCGCTACGGAGCCAAGTCCCGTCGCCAGGGCCGCAGGCCCTATTATCTGCGTTATCGGCGGATCGGGTGAGCGAGGAATCCGCGCTTGCGCGGCGATTCCGCGTCCTCGCCAATCGTCGAGGACCCACATCGCCCCCCTGGCGACGGCGACTGGCTACCGCGATCGGCGCGATTCTGGTCGGCCTGGTTGCGCTACTTTTCGCCGAGCTGGCAAATTTCGCAATCGAGGTCTTCCGCAGCCGCTTCGCCTCCATCCGCTGGTTGCCGTTCGTGCTTACGCCGATCGGAGTGACTGCAATCGCGCTCGCGACCAGGAGCTTCACGCCCGAGGGACGAGGATCCGGTATCCCGCAAGTCATCGCAGCCACCGAAGAGCCTGAGAACGCGCTTGGCACGCTCATTTCGCTGCGCGTCGGTGTCGCCAAGCTCCTGATGACGGCCGCGGCCCTGTTCGTCGGTGCATCGGTCGGTCGCGAAGGCCCGACCGTCCAAGTCTCGGCCGCGATCATGGCCCGCGTGCACCGGCTGCTGCGCGTTCCTATCACCGCCGGGGTGATCATTGCCGGCGGGGCCGCGGGGGTCGCTGCAGCCTTCAACACGCCTCTTGCAGGCGTCGCTTTCGCGATCGAGGAACTCGCCAACGCTTTCGAGCAGCGCGTTGCAATGCTGGCCATGACTGCAATCCTCATTGCCGGGATCGTCAGCCTCGGCGTCGCTGGCGATTACGTCTATTTTGGAACCATGCCGCAGACGCTCGGAATTGGGCGGACGCTGGTGATCGCACCGGTCGCCGGCATCCTCGGCGGCCTGTCCGGAGGTCTGTTCGCTCGGCTGGTGCTCGCAGTCACCTATCGACGGGGACGCTATCTCGGTCCGTTTGCGAAACGGCCGACGATCTGGGCCTTATTCTGCGGACTTGCAATTGCAGCCATCGGGGTCGCAACCGGGGTCACCTGGGGAACCGGATATGCCGAAGCCAAGGCCGTCATCGAGGGTGCGCCGACTACCTTATGGTTCGGTCCCGCAAAGTTCGCGTCGACCTTGTTCTCGACGCTTGCCGGATTGCCCGGCGGAATCTTCTCGCCATCGCTTGCGACCGGCGCTGGCGTCGGCAACCTGCTCTGCCTCATCTTTCCGAACGATCCTCGCGGCGCTGTCGTGCTGCTCGGCATGGTCGCCTATTTCACCGGAGTCGTGCGCGCGCCGCTGACGGCCGTGATCATCATCGTCGAGGCGACAGCAAGCCGCGGAATGATCCTCCCTCTCTTTGCTTCCGCACTCATTGCCGACTCTGCGGGGCGGCTCGTGTGCAAGGAAAAGCTCTATCACGCGCTGGCGCGTGAATTCGTCTCGCCTTCACTCGAACAGAGCAGCCTCGTGAAATCGTGAAGCCGACATTGGCGCAATCGCATATTTCCGCGCTACCGCCGCAACGGTGTAGGTTGTAGAGGTCGTCGTCATGGACGTCCGTTCAAGCACGCTCGACGCAATCGGCAACACGCCGTTGATCAAGCTCCGCCGCGCTTCCGAAGAGACTGGCTGCACCATTCTCGGCAAGGCCGAATTCATGAATCCGGGACAGTCGGTGAAGGACCGTGCTGCGCTCGGCATCGTGATGGACGCGATCGACAAGGGGCAGCTTCGGCCGGGCGGCCTCATCGTCGATGGGACAGCTGGGAACACTGGGATCGGCCTCACGGTGGTCGGCAATGCGCTGGGCATGCGTACGGTGATCGTGATTCCGGAGACGCAGACCCAGGAGAAAAAGGATGCGTTGCGAGCGCTCGGCGCAGCGCTCGTCGAAGTTCCTGCGGTGCCGTACCGCAACCCCAACAATTATGTGAAAGTTGCCGGCCGTCTCGCTGAGAAGCTCGCCCGCGAGCACGAGCACGGAGCGATCTTCGCCAACCAGTTCGACAATGTCGCCAACCGCGACGTGCACGTCCGCACCACGGGGCCCGAAATCTGGGAGCAGACGGGCGGCACGGTAGACGCCTTCGTCAGCGCGGTCGGCACCGGCGGAACACTTGCAGGCGTTGCGAGCGCTTTGCGTGCGCGCAAGAGCGATGTGGTGATCGCGCTCGCGGATGTTCCGGGGGCAGCGCTTTTTTCCTACTTCACGAGCGGCGAGCTCAAATCCGAGGGAAGCTCGATCACCGAGGGCATCGGCCAAGGGCGGATCACCGGCAATCTCGAGGGGCTTGAGGTTGACGAAGCCTTCCGCATTCCGGACGAGGAAACGGTCCGTACGATCTGGTCCTTGATCGAGCATGAGGGACTGGCGCTAGGTACTTCGACGGGCGTGAACGTTGCCGGCGCGATCCGGCTGGCGAAGAAGCTCGGTCCAGGCAAGACCATCGTGACCATGCTGTGCGATCCCGCCACACGATATCAGTCGCGGCTGTTCAACGCGGAGTTCCTCAGATCGAAAAATCTGCCCCTGCCGGCGTGGCTCGAAAATCCCGCAATGATCCAGGCACCCTTCGAAGCATTGGAAGAAACGACCGCAGTCGCGTCGTAGCGAAGGCAGTTTTGCGGATTTTTCGCGGCGCAAGGCTCTAGGATGGGAGGAAATTCCAACCGGCAATCGAAAATCGGAATTCCCGTCTCGTGCGTCTTAATTCCCCATCTGCTAGCTGCACCGCTGTTACCGACTCGCCTCAAGGGAGACCGACCATGACACTTTCCATCGGCAGCGTGGCCCCGGATTTCACCGCCGACACCACTCAGGGCCCGATCCGCTTCCATGACTGGATCGGCGACAGCTGGGCGATCCTCTTCTCGCACCCCAAGGATTATACGCCGGTCTGCACGACCGAGCTCGGCTACATGGCAGGCCTCGACGATGAGTTTGCCAAGCGAAACACCAAAATCATTGGCCTCTCCGTCGATCCCGTCGGTGCGCACTCGGGTTGGCTCCAGGACATCAAGGACGTCAGCGGCAACGAGGTTCGCTATCCGATTATCGCCGACCATGATCTCAACGTTGCCAAGCTCTACAACATGCTTCCAGCCGATGCAGGCGAGACGAGCGAGGGCCGCACCGCGGCTAACAACGCCACCGTCCGAACTGTCTACCTAATCGGCCCGGACAAGAAGATCCGCGCGATGCTCATCTATCCGATGAGCACGGGCCGCAATTTCGGCGAGGTGCTTCGACTGCTCGACTCCGTCCAGCTCACTGAGCGGCACGGCGTTGCGACACCCGTCAACTGGCAGCCGGGCGATGAATGCATCATCCCGCCGTCGGTCAGCGACGAGGCCGCGCGGGAGAAGTTCCCAGGCGGATGGAAGACGGTGAAGCCGTATCTGCGGACCGTGCCGCAGCCGCAGGACGAGCCCGCAACCGAACCGGCGGAATAATCCTCTACGGTTTCGGAGCCAGTCGCAGCAGCCGACCTCCGGAACCGTCCTCGAGCAGGTAGATGGCTCCGTCGGGTCCTTCGCCGACCCAGCGGATGCGGGCGCGCGGCATCGACCATTGCTCGGCCTTTCGCGCTTGCTCGCCGTTGAAGGCGATGCGTATCAAGCCTTTGCCGGTCAGCGTCCCGATAAAGCCGCTGCCCTTCCATTGCGGGAACAACTTGCCGCTGTAGATCAGCAGGCTGGTGGGAGAGATCGACGGCACCCAGTAGAGCTTGGGCGGCTCGAGATCCGGCCGGCTCGAATGGGGCGGGATTGGATTGCCGTCGTAATTCTCGCCGTTCGAGACCAGTGGCCAGCCGTAGTTCCTGCCTGGCAAAATCAGGTTGAGCTCGTCGCCGCCGCGCGGCCCCATTTCGGTTTCCCACATCCGTCCTTCGGCATCGAAGGCGAGACCATAGGGGTTCCGATGACCGCTGCTCCACGTTTCCGCGGGAGTGAGGTTCGGACCGGGCCAGCGGAATTGGCGAGCGGGAGCGTCCTTCGCCGCCTGGGTGTCACGCGGCGGGTCGATGATTGCGACAACGGAAGCTCCGGTCTTGCCCGCCATTGGATTGCCGCTCGCAGGCTTTCCATCAAGGGTCAGGTGCAGGATCTTTCCCAGAGGTTGGCTCGGGTCCTGCGCGGGCGTGAACCGCTGCCGCTCGCCGGTGCTAAGGAACAGGGATTTGCCGTCGCGCGCGAACAGGATGATCGCCCCGAACTGGCCGCCCTCGCCGCCAGCAGGGTCACGCCACAGCACGGAAGAATTCTCAAGCCTCGCGCCTGCGGGATCCCGAACCAGTTTTGCGCGGGCCAGCGCCAGGCCGCTGCCGCCGTTGGCCGAGGGCTCGGCATAGGTCACATAGACCTGACCATCCCTGGCGAAAGTCGGCGACAGCTTCACATCGAGCAGTCCGCCCTGGTCCGACGTGACGACGCGCGGCGTCCCGGCGACCGATTGCTTCCGACCCGTCCGTAGATCGACCAACCATATCCGTCCCGGCTTTTCGGTCACAATCGCAATGCTTGATGCCGGCAGAAAATCCAGGGCCCAAGGCGAGCTGAAGGTCGCCACCGGGGAAATCGCGAATGACCTTCCGGAACTGGTTGGCAGCTGGGCCGTAGTTGACTCTGCGTTCCCGCAAGCGGCGACGGCCAGAAACAGGGCAGCTTGAAAGAGGCGCTTGGGCATTCGAGATTGTTCCACTTCCGAAACGTGAACCGAGACTCGGGTGCAGCGCACTAAGAGATGGAATGATGCAACCCTGCTCTTTACTCTCGCTCGCCACTGCGGTTCCGCCGTACGTCGTGGAGCAGTCCGAAGCCAAGATCCGGGCGCGTGAGGCGTTCGGCGGCAATAAGGCCTTGTTCGACCGCCTCTCCGGAGTGTTCGACAATGCCGGCATCGCCCGCCGCCATATCGTCGCTCCGCAGGACTGGTACATGCACGGTCATGGCTGGCACGATCGCAACGCTGTCTATCTGGAAGCGGCCGAGCAGTTGTTCATTGATGCGGCCAGGGCGGCGATCGAAAAGGCCGGCCTGACGCCACGGCAAATCGACGGCGTGGTCACCGTTTCCACGACCGGTATTGCAACACCGAGCCTGGAAGCGCGGACGTTCACGCGGGTCGGGCTGCGCGAGGACGTCAGGCGGGTCCCCATATTCGGCCTCGGCTGCGCGGGCGGCGTGAACGGACTGTCACTCGCGGCTCGGCTCGCTGCAGCCGATCCTGGAAGCATTTGGCTGTTCGTTACGGTCGAGACCTGTTCGATCTCGATCCGGCTCGACAGCGACGATCCAGCGGCCGTCGTGGCTACCGCCCTGTTTGGCGACGGCGGCGCCGCGGCGGTGGTCACCAGCGGCCTCCACAGCCTCGCCCGCATCACCGGCTCGGCCGAGAAGATTTGGCCCGAGACCCTGAGGATCATGGGCTGGGATGTCGACGATCCCGGCCTGTCGGTCGTTTTCGACCGCGCAATTCCGCCGTTTATCGAGGAGAATCTGGCCGAGGCCGTCAATCAAATGTGCGCGCAGCTCAGGATCACGCGCGACGAGATCGACCGCTTCTGCTGCCACCCCGGCGGAGTGAAGGTGATCGACGCGATCGAGACTGCGCTTCATCTCAACCAGGGGGAGCTCAACCTCGAACGCGAAGTGCTGCGCGATTATGGCAATATGAGCGCGCCGACGGTGCTGTTCGTGCTCGACCGCCTGCTGGAGCGCGGCCTTCCCGAGAAGGTCATGATGACCGCCTTCGGCCCCGGCTTCACCTGCGCCGGCATGCTCCTCGAAGCCGCTTGACGCTCAACTTCGTCATCCTCGGGTTGGTCACGCTCCAACGTCTTGGCGAACTATGGTTCTCCAGGCGGAATACGCGGCGGCTGCTGGCGAATGGCGCGCGCGAGCATGCGCCGGAGCACTATCCATTGATCGTGGGGCTTCACATTGCGTGGCTCGCATTGTTGTGGTGGTTGGCGCCGCTTCGGCCGATCGATGGCTTCTGGCTGGCCATGTTCGTGCTCATCGAGCTTGCCCGTATCTGGGTACTCGTCTCGCTCGGCGCCCGTTGGACGACCCGCATCATCGTCGTCCCCGATGCGCCGCTCGTGCGCAAGGGACCCTATCGCTTGCTCAATCATCCCAACTATTTGGTTGTCGTTGCCGAGATCGCTGTCCTGCCGCTGGTATTCGGCCTCTGGCGAACGGCAGCGGTGTTCAGCCTCCTGAATGGCGCGATCCTCGCAATTCGAATCCGTGCCGAGAATCGCGCGCTTGGGCGTTAGGGCCTGACCTGCTGCGGCGGGGCCGGTGCCGATGTCGCCCAGGCGTTCGGGTGGGGTCCCATGCGAAGCACCAATTCGCCCCCACGGGCGACTTCCTCATGGGTGAGCCACGCCCGATCGATCGGCTTGCCGTTCAACTGGGCGCGCTCGACGTACAGATTCTTGGCTGACGTCGCCGGTGCCTCGATGATGAAACGACGGCCCCCTTCGAGATTGATCACGCTCCGGCTGAAGATCGGCGAGCCGATATAGTAAAAGGGCTGGCCGGCATTGGGGAACAGCCCGATCGCCGCCCAGACGTACCAGGACGAGAGCGTTCCGGCATCGTCATTGCCGGGTAGTCCTGCGCGACCTTCCTTATATTGCATTGCGATGATCGCGCGCACGCGCTCAGCGGTGCGGTCCGGCCGACCCGCATGGATGTACAGCCAGGGGGCGAGGATATCGGGCTCATTGCCGTGATTATATGCGTCCTCGGCGAAAAATCGGTCGAGCCAGTGGACGAACTGCATCCTGCCGCCGAGTCGCTCGATGAGGCCGGCGACATCGTGCGGAACGAAGGTCGAATATTGGCGCGAGGAACCTTCGTAGAATGGAGCGTCCCACCATTCGCTGGTCGCATCGGGATATTCGTGACCGCAATCAAAATTCTCGAGCCACCGGCCATCGCTATAGCGCGGCCGAATGCAGCTCAGCTTCGGGTCCCATAGGTTGAGCCAATTGCGCGACCGTGCGGCATAACGCTCGGCGATATCGCGCCTGCCGAGCTTGGCCGCTGCCGAAGCGATCGCATAATCGTCGAATGCATATTCGAGCGTACGCGACGCGGAGCGCGTCTCGCTCAGCGACATATAGCCGCGCGACAGATAGTCCGTGAGCTCGCGGCCATGATTGAGCTGATCGTCCGACTGGACGTCGCCGTCCTTGAGCATCGCCTCGAGGGCGAGCTTTTCGTCAAAGCCGCCCAACCCTTTCACGATCGCATCGGCGATCAGCACGTCGCCGTTGCTCCCGCCCTGGCTCGGGCCGGTTGCGCCGGCGATCCGCGCATCCGGCAGCCAGCCATCATGCTTGTACGTGTCGAGCAGCGAGCGCACCATCTCACGCTCCCGCTGTGGCTGGATCAGGGTCAGTAATGGAGCTTGCGTCCGGAACGTGTCCCAGATCGTGTAGAAATCCTCGTAATGCGGTTCGTCGGATCGCCACCAGACGTTCTCGCCGGTCAGATCGTGCGGCATCAGTTGCGAGCGGTAGAGCGTCGAAGCGAAGATACGCCGTTGCTCGTCCGAGCCCCCCTCGACCTCGATCGTGCGTAAAGCGTTCGCCCAAAGCTTCCTCGCCTGAGCTAGCGCGCCGCCGAACGACATGTCGCCAAGGTTCCGCCGCGCCTGTTCGACGTTGATGAACGAAATTCCGAGCCGCATCTGCACCTGACGCTTCTGCCTTGTGTCGAATGTGGCATAGGCCCCAAGACGATTGTCGAGAGCTGCTCGGCTATCGCCGCCTTCGGTGGTGCCCGGCCCAGGCAGACGCGTGAAAGCGCCGCGTTTCGAGGTCCAGCGTCCGATCTCGACTGCCGGCCGATCGAACTCGGCCGCGAAATAGAGGGTGTGCGGTGCGCGCTGGCCCCAACCGCCCTCAAACTCCATGCGCCCGACAAGGTGCCTAGCATCGATGACGGTGATCTCGCCGCCGGCGCTCCGGGGCCCGCCGCCGCCGAGCGGCACGGTCGCACTTGCGTCGAGGACGATTCTCGAATCGTCGGTCGCCGGGAAGGTATAGAGGTGAAATCCCGCGAGACGGTTCGCAGTCAGCTCCGCCCGGATCTCCTTGCCTCGACGGCCGAGGGTCACTGCATAATAGCCGGAACTCGCCTGCTCCTGCGCTTTGGGAAATGCGAGATTGCCCCAGGCATCATCGCCGATAGCCGGGGTCACTCGAAAATTGCCGTACTTGCCCGCGCCGCCGGTGCCGCTGACATGCGTATGGCTGAAGCCGATGATCAAGCCGTTCGAGCCGTAGCCGCTGGTCGATCCGTCGGTCGTATCGGGGCTCAGTTCCACAAAACCGAACGGCACCGCAGCGCCCGGCACTGTGTTCCCGCCCCGATCGACCCCGAAAAACGGATCTGCGGACGCGACGCCACTGGCGCGATCCTCGGCAATCGCGGCCGAAGCCAAGCCCAATAGCACGGCCAGGGCAAGCAAAGTTCGATACATGGCTCGAAGACACCGATCTCGCATCGCCGTGTCAACGCTGCTTGCTGCTTGCCCTTGGAGCTGCTCGCGCCTATATCGCGGCTCTCTCCTCGACATCGTCA
>CBJLMA010000059.1:0-12763 GCA_966424035.1 uncultured Sphingomonas sp.
GACGCAACCGAGCCCGCGAGGCCCAGCCTTGATCATTCTTTCGCGGTCAGTCTCGGGAAACGGCAGGCCAACTAATGCATCGAGAATCAAGTGGAAGGTTTCCTGAGCCAAGTTGGCGAGGACCGGCGATCCAGATGGGCCGGGAACTAAGCCAATCTGATTGAAGCCAAGTCCGCGATAGAACGCACTTGCTTCGTCAACGTCAGGAACTCGGATACCCAGCTTAATTTCACGCATTGAGTCCTGCCTTCCCGATCGACTACCGCACCAAGGTATGCGGTTCGTGCTAGGCTGCAATGGGTCGAGAGCTGCCGCTATCGCTTAGTTGAAGTCGGCGGACCGAACTGCGTAAAGAGTGCATGGAGTTATTTGAGCGGTTCGCCACTCAAGGCGTTTACTTCCAAGCCTTTATGATCGCCTTCGGCTCGCTTATCGTTTTGCGCGCGCCCTTCCAGAAAAATCCCTCAAAAGAGCAGATACGATCAGCGCCCGCCTGGTCGCGTTGGCTACTCCGAATGGACCAGCCCCGCCTTCATCGTCGAGGCGGATGGTTCACCATTGGCGCGGCTGTCATTGGTCTGAGCCCCAACTTCCCGCCAGTTATGCGTAGAGCCTGGGGCCCTGTTGGTGCCCATGATTGGGCGTGATGGCAACAGCCGTGTTGGGGGCGAGCCCCCAACACGGATTGCCGGCTGACCGAGCCGCCATCTCTGCTGGGGTCATATTGCCCAGGCTCGAGTGAGGCCGGTTGTGGTTGTAATCGTGGCGCCAGGCGGCAAGCACCTGGCGGGCATGGGCGAGGCTGGTGAAGATCGTCTCGTTGAGACACTCGTCGCGCAGCCTGGCGTTGAAGCTCTCGATAAATCCGTTCTGCTGCGGCTTGCCCGGCGCGATATAATGCCATTCGACCGCGCGCTCTTTCGACCACTTGAGGATCGCCATGCTGGTGAGCTCGGTGCCATTGTCGCTGACGACCATCGCTGGGAGTGCTCGCCGTTCGAAGACCGTCGCATCGAGCTCGCGCGCGACCCTCGCGCCCGAGATCGACGTGTCGGCGATCAGCCGCACGCACTCGCGAGTGCAGTCGTCGACTACCGCGAAGATGCGGAACCGCCGCCCGCAGGAGAGCGCATCGGCGACGAAGTCCAATGACCAGCGCTGGTTTACCCCTTGCGGGATCATCATCGGCGAACGCGTTCCCAGCGCCCGTTTGCGGCCGCCCCTGCGGCGCACCTGGAGCCGCTCTTCACGATAGAGGCGTCGGAACTTCTTGTGGTTCATCACTATCCCTTCACGCCCCAGCAGCCAGTGCAGACGGCGGTAGCCGAACCGTCGCCGCTCACCGGCAAGCTCGCGGATGCGGACACGCGCCCCCGCATCGTCACCGCGACGGCTGACGTAGCGGACCATCGTCCGATCAATCCCTAAGACCTCACACGCCCGCCGCTGGCTCACCTCGAACATCTGCTGGAGATGAGCCACCGCCTCACGCTTCGCAGCGGGCGTCAGAATTTTTTTGTGCTGATCTCCTTCAGCATCGCATTGTCGAGCACCGCGTCGGCAAGCAGCCGCTTCAACCGCGCGTTCTCGTCCTCAAGCTGACGGAGGCGACGCGCGTCCGATACCTCGAGACCGCCGAACTTCGCCTTCCACTTGTAAAAGGTCGCGGAGCTGACCCCATGCCGGCGGCAAACCTCCACCGTCGGCATCCCAGCCTCCTGCTCCTTCAAAATCGCGATGATCTGCTCTTCCGTAAACCTGCTTCGCTTCACTCGTCCGACTCCTGCTCGGGCCGGACTCTACTCAAATCTGGAGGAAATTACGGGGCTCAGACCATCATCATTATCGCTCTAAAGCTCGTCAACGGCGATGCATGAGTGTCCGCAATGGGTTGGAGGCCGTCGCGACGGGAAAGGATGGAAGGCGGACAGGTTCGGACCTACCGTCGCTGCATGTCCGTCTCGCTCCTCAACGTCGACGACCACCTCTCGTTAGAGTTCGACACATCCGATCTCCAAGCGGTGCAGTCGTACATCCGAGAGCGTTATCCGGACGTGAGCACCAAGGCTTCGGGGACCGCGGCCATCGTAAGCTTCGGAGGCGAAGACTTCACCTTTCAGAACGAGTGGGATGACCCATGCCTCATCTCCCGCTCAGGCAGAGGCGAGGAGCTATTGCGCACGATCTACGCGCACTTCCGCGGAAGCTAATGTCTTGGGGCGTTGGCGGACGGCAGTTGGAAAGCGGCACTCGGTCTCAAGGACCAACGTTGAAGATGACGTGCACCGTGTAGTAGCTTGGAACCTTGGTTCCATCCGCCAGCTCGGCAGGCTCAAAGTGCGCTCGCGCCATGAACTTGGCGCAAACCGTCTTGTTGAACTCCGGTTCGTTGAAATAGCTCAAACTGGTGCAACTCGTCGGCCGACCTGTTGCATCGAGAAGAAGCCGCGCCGAAACTTCCGACTCCTTGTTCCGCATGATCATGTCACGCGGATAATCGTTCGCGACCAACCATCGGCGGGGTTCCGGTGCCCATGCGGGTCGTACGATCTTGTCCTCGATGTCTGGGTTCACGCCCCAATCCTTGAGCGCGTCGCGCATGCAAAGATCGAAGATCTTCATCGGCTCGCGCAGCGGCCCCGTCTCAAGAATGACCGACCTGTCATTTCGGACGTCGACTTGGATCCCTGTTATTCTCGACTCGAAGTCGTGACGAGCCGCCTCGTCAGTAGCTCGCTGAGCAAGATCGAATGCGGGTGGCCGAACGTTTGGCCGCTTTCTCTCTTCCGCCGCTTGCTTCTTTTGGCGGTTCACTATCGTATCGGGCTCGAGCTCTACGCCCGCCCAGAGAACGGCAGGCGCGTGATCTTCCGACGACTCAGCGAGGCGGCCCTTCATCGGTTCGCCGGCCTCGGGAAGGAATTTCCCTGGAACCTCTCTCAAACCGGTCTTCAGCGGCCGCCCAACAACGAGCATAGTCAGATTGCCGGGAGCGGGGCTCTCCAGAAGTAGCGGTTTTGTTCGGCCCTTCGCCAAACGTTCGCATCAGGCGGCAGCTGTTTTGGCCATATTCCACATTCCAAGGACTGGACGGCTGGAGCCGCATCGGTGGATCTGCCGCAATCAGCAGTGGCGCGACGGCCACCCAAAAGATGATGGATCCGAAACGCACGGACTTCCCCCTCTTCGCCGAGCCTGGAAAGGCTAGGCCATGGAAGGTCGCAGCGTCCAGCTAAAAGCCTTCTTGTCTGCATGGCTCCCGTCGGGTGACCGGAGTGGAAGCGAGACTTTAGCAATGACCTGCTATTCAATCTCCATGACTGACGGCTACGAACCGGCATCGGAGTTCCTCATCTGGGTGCTTAACGATGAAGCGCCCCTCGCAGGCAGCGAGCAAGCGGAGGCCAATCTCGGCAGAGTCATCGCGCTTACCATGGATGATGATGTTTCCAACCGAGACTGGGCAACATTCATTCTTGGGAACAGCGACTTCGACACTCCCGCCATTCGAGAGGCTCTGTTAGCGCGCGCTGGCGATCCGATCGAGCGAGTGAGGGCGGAAGCGATCAGGGGATTGGCCCGCAAAGATCGGTTGCTAGCGTTGCCCTATGTGCAGCGTGCTCTTGAGGCCAAGTCGGCAACGGTGAATGTGTTCGAAGCGGCGGCCCTGGTTGCTGACCCATCATTGATCAACCTGTTGTCGCGCTTCGCGAAGTCAACCGAGGATGAGAGTATGGATCAGCTCGTCAACGATGCATTGCTTGCATGCCAGCGCAGCGAGCCAGACGAGCGCTACTTCTAATCCGAGCGGCAGGTTTGGGTCGGAGCCGGAGGGCAAATCCGGGTGGAAATGCGACATAGGGCAACGTGCCCGGGGCCTCTCATTCTGTTGCGGGATTCACCCTGTGGAGCACGGTGACTCCATCAACAGAATAATCGAGCTGTTCGGTGACTGTCCGAGCAATCCGCCAGACGCCTTTGTCGTTGATCCACTTGTCCTTCGAGAGCGTGGTCAGCGCCACCGACCTCTCAGTGCCGTCGACTGATTCCGCCTTCTTAGTCATCTCATAGCGCTGTTCGACGACGGCAGTATCGCCAGCGCGGTTCACGGACAGGATGGTCGTGTGAGATTGGCGACTCGGGTCTGGCGGAAGGGCCACGACATCCTTGATCATGTCCGCGATGTTTTCCGATTTGCCACCGACGTCGACGCTCACAAAACCCGGCGCAAGCAAAGAACGGATGGCAGACTCGTCCTTACCTGCCATCGCGGCCTTCATATCTGCGTACCGCGCCGACAGTTCGCCGTTGAGCCTAGATGCGTCGTCTTGGGCTGCTGCCGGAGCGGTTATGAGCATAGCCGTTAGGACAAGAAGCCTATGCAGGCCCATTGAACACCCCCCTGTTCATCGGTCAATTTTACGGCGCCACCTGACATGCGCAATGTAAGTGGAACGCTGCCATTAGCGGAACTTCTCCACAGCCACCTCAAGAACCACAGCTAGTCCGACAACAACAATCATCGGGAATCCGAGGAGCGGGATTAGGAACAGCATGAGCTGGTACTGCGCGTCGTGCTCGAAGCCGAATGTCCAGTAAAAGACTGAGGCAGTTAGGATTGAATACCCAACAGCGAACCCCAGAAGGATGATGCGCGCATCCACGCGAGCCATGAGGATCGACAGGACAGATGCAATGATCATTGGCCCGGCGAAATTGCCTTCCCAAAAGAGCAGCGCGTCGAATTTCGAAGGCGACTTTGCCGGGAGCGTGAGTGCAAAGAAGAGCGCGTAGGCAGCAGTCAGGGCGACCGTCAGCCACATCATACTTCGCTTACTGAGGATTGCTCTGACCGACATCAGCGCGTGTCTACAATCGAATTGTTAATGACGGCTTGGGGTGGAAACACGACCTACGCGTGCACAGCTAGTTCTGCATTTCCCAATCTTCGCAGCGCAATCCCTCAACGCGCCGAAACTCCGCCAGATTACCGGTCACTACGACCAGTCCACGACTGCGTGCATGACCGGCAATCAATAAGTCATAACTGCCGATTGATCTGCCTTGCAGCGCAAGATCGGCTCGTATCTCTCCAGCATGAGCTGCAGCGTCAGCATTGAAATCGAGCACTTCGAGACGGCTAGCGAACGCCTCGACGGCATGGCGGTTTTCAACCGGCCTGGCAGACTTTGCTGCGCCGACTAGCAGTTCGTACAGGACCACGGACGAAATTGATAAGCTCGACGCTTCCGCGTTGAACCTCTCACGAAGGCCCTTCGGTCTGTCGCGCAGCACACGGATGCAGAGATTCGTGTCGAGGAGATATTTGAGCATCAAAGCTCGTCGCGAAGCTGAGCCGCCGGCTGATCGCGTGGTTCCAAATCAATGCCCGGGGCGGCAAAAAAATCGTCCCAACTGGAATCTGCCGGTACAATGATGCGCCTCTTCCCATCGCGGATGATGTTCACCTCGCGCACATCGTCCGGGAAGGCGACGTCCTTTGGAAGCCGGACTGCCTGGGACTTGTTCGATTTGAACAAGGTGGTTGCGACCATCAATTCCTCCTATGTATATCCCATCGGTATATACATGGACAGTTGCAAGTTAGCGCCAAGAGCATTCGGCCAGCTTCGGGCCGTTTGTATGCTATGGGCTCCTTCCGGTTGGAAACATTTACGATTCGGGTGCCCTCGCGGATTTTCTCCTGAGAGAAGTACGGGCTCAGCCATCGTGACCTCGGCAATCTTGCAACGCTCTACGTCCCGCTAATTGGTGCGTCCCTGCGTCCACGGATGGAAATAGGACATGCGGCTTTCTCCGCGTGGGCCTTCAGGGTCGCCTCCGTTGCCGGGAAATCCAGAGCAGCACCACGCCGATCATTATGCCGACAATCAGACCGGCAATGAAATCGCTATTCATAAGGCCTCCACGCCATGTGATGAGCCATAGCAGACGCAGCGGCCCGTTCTAATTGTCTGCATTAAGCGGAAAACCGCCGATTGGGATCGGTGCCCGACGGCGGTTTCGGAAAGGCGACAGTCTCAACCGCAATTCCGACATTTGCCTCCGCACGAGCACGGCACGCCGCCCGAAACTGTACTTCAGATGAACAGGGCGGAGCAGCCGTGGCGGCTGAGACGTTTGAATCCTGAGGACATTCCAGTTCGTTGCAGGAAAGGAGAAATCTTATGTTCCGCAACATTTTGGGCACAGCTCTGGTTGGCGCGGCGATAAGCGCCGCTGGACCAGCAATGGCAGCACCTGGCGGTGGTGGCGGCGGACACGGCGGAGGACCATCCGCGGGCATGAGGGGCGGCTTCGAGGCCCCATTCGGCCCAAGCATGGCTGGACCCAGCCGCCTCTCTGAGCCCTCCCGCACGGCAATCCCGACGCGTCTGAACAGCCAGGGCATGTTGCATGCATCCTCGCACGGCATTGCGCGCTCGAACACCCGCAGTGCGCTCCACGCGCGCGCCGCGACACGTGTGCGCGGAGCAAAGAGCCAGGCGCTGATGCACGCCTCACTGACTGCGATTGCTCATGCCAGCCCGAGAAGCGCGCTGGCACGCGCGTCAGTCCCGACGAGCGCTCTTCCGGGCCTGACCACCGGCTTGACCGTGAAAGGCAGCGGCGGAGCCACGATCGGAACCGTCAGTCGAATCGTCACCGGAACCGACGGCCGGATCCGGCTATTGGTCGCAACTTCGTCGAGCGGCAGGACAGTCCGTCTTGCTCCGAACACGCTCAGCATCAGCGGCGGAGTAGTGACCACGAGCAGCATCTAAGCACGAAATTCTATTGGGCGGATGTGCCGGGTTCCTGCGGAGCCCGGCACGCGCTTTGTCACATGCTTTGCGCCCACTGTCGGAATGGGCCCATTACCTTGGTTGCGAAGCAGATTGTTTTCAGCGGCCGAGCAAGCCCGATCAAGTCATCCTGCGCTGAGAAGGATTCACTTGCACGCGCCTCCGCCCGGCCAGCCAGTCCAACCGGGACCGCGGACGAACCGCCCCGGCGTCGAACCGGTGTGCCTGCCGTCCTTCAGCACCTCCACGCCGTTGACAAAGACGTCTTCGACCCCGCTCGCGAGCCGCTGCGGTTTTTCGAAGGTCGCATTGTCTCGGATCGTAGCCGGATCGAACACCACCACGTCCGCATAATAGCCTGGCTTCAGCTCACCCCGCTGCCTGAGCGACAGGTTCGTCGCCGGCAGCGAGGTCAGTCGGTGGATGGCGTCCTGAAGCGTCGTTGCATGCTGGTCACGGACATAGAAGCCAAGCAGCCGCGCGACATTTCCGTAGGCCCGCGGGTGCGTGCTCGACTTGAGGAACACGCCCTCGGGCGCCTGGCTGCCCGCATCCGAGCCGAAGCTCATCCAGGGCAGTGCGACCTCGCGCTTCACATTCGCCGGACTCATCGAAAAATAGACCACCTGGATCCGGGTGCCATCCGCGACAATGAGGTCGGCTGCAACTTCGGCTGGCGGCTTGCCCCGCTCCCGTGCGACTTGCCCGAGCGTCTTGCCGGTCAGTGGCTTGAGCTTTGCGGTCTTGAAACCGACGAGCAGCACCTTGTCGGGATCATCCACGACGAGCTTGGCATTTTCGGTGCCCTTCGGCCCTTTCATTTCGGTGATCGCCTTCGTGCGCAGCTCAGGATCCTTGAGCCGGCGCACCCAGGCCTCGAGGCCTCCGTCCTGCATCCAGGTCGGGAAGGCCGCGTCGAATCCCGTCGAGCTTGCGGCATAAGTGTACATGTCGGCGGTGATCCTAAGGCCTGAGGCGCGCGCGTCGTTCACCTTCGCGATCGCGGCATCGATCTTCCCCCAATTGTCCTTACCCGCCTGCTTGTAGTGGTAGATCTCGGCTGGCGCCCCCGACTGGCGCGAGATCGCGACCAGTTCGTCCATCGCTTCCAACAGCTTCGGCCCCTCGTCGCGCATGTGGCTGATGTACATTCCGCCGCAGCGCGCCGCCTCATGGGCGAGCGCGGCCAACTCCGGCGTCTTGGCATAGGTCGCCGGGGCATAGATCAGCGAGGAGCCGACGCCGACGGCGCCCTCCTTCATCGCCTGGCGCACCAGGGATCGCATTCTGCTGAGCTGCGCGGGCGTAGGCTGAACATCCTTTTCGCCGAGCTCATGGACCCGGACGGTAGTTGCACCGACGAACGAGGTGACGTTCGGAGTAATGCCTTTGTGCGTCAGCCATTCGAGATATTGCCCGAGCGTCGTCCATCGAATCGGAAATTTGATGTCGCCCTGGCGCTTGACCTCGAGCCGCTTCATTTCGGGCGTCCAGGGTCCCATGGACTCGCCTTCGCCCATCACTTCGAGCGTCACGCCCTGATAGGTATCGCTCATCCCGCGCGGATCGGCGATCAGGTCCTCGTTGGCCCAGCTCAGCATATTGATGAAGCCCGGCGACACCGCCTTGCCGGTCGCATCGATCGTGCGTGCCGCGCGGCCGGGCGCATGTGGACCGACGTAGACAATCTTGTCGCCATCAAGCGCGACGTCGCCGACATATGGTGCTCCGCCCGAGCCGTCGTAAATCGTGCCGCCGTGGACGAGGACGCTGTACTTGGCCGGCGCGGGCGCCGCGGAAGTGACCAGCAAACCGGCGGCGACCGCCGCGAGAGCAACTCTCTTCTTCATGGATCCCCTCTGCTTCAATGTGTCGAAGCTGCACCAGCTGAAGCGTAGCGGTCAATTCGAGGCGCGCACTTGCCGCGCCTACGCCGGCTTGGTCCGGGGCCTCGCATCTCCCTCAGACTGTCTTTGTCACGTTGGGAATGACGATGGAGTGCGGGAATTTTCCAGTTACAGCTGACAGGGCGGTCGGCCGTTGATAAGCGCTCGCGGTGCGCATCGCTGTCGTCGCTCCGAGCTGCCCATTGAAGCGCGAGGCCGCCGAAGCCGTGCTGGAGATCGTGAGCGCGCGCGGCGACTGTGAGCTCGTCATCCATCCGCAATGCTTTTTGGCCGACGGTCACTTCGCAGGGCCTGACGAAGCGCGGCTTTCGGCGCTGCGCGAAGTCATGGCCGATCCCTCAATCGATGCCGTCTGGTTCGCGCGCGGCGGCTACGGGTCGAACCGGATCGCGGAGGCTACGCTCGCGAACTTGCCCGCGGCCGCAGCTTCAAAGCTGTACCTGGGCTATAGCGACGCCGGTTTCCTCCACGCCGGATTCCACAAGGTCGGCCTCGACGTTGCTTGGGGGCCGATGCCGCAGGACGTCCTGCGCAAGGGCGGCGAGGCGGCAATCCGCCGCGCCCTGGATTGGATCGTTCGGCGCGATCCCGCGGGGCTCGAGCCGGCGCTCGACGGGCCGGCCATGGCATTCAACCTTACGGTTCTCTCTAACCTGCTCGGGACTTCACTCGAACCCGAGTTCAGCGGCGTCGATCTTCTGATCGAAGACGTCGGGGAGCATCTCTATCGGATCGATCGTTCGATGTTTCATGTGACTGCCAGTCCTGCGATAAGAAAAGTGCGCAGGATAAGGCTCGGCAGGGTCAGCGACATCATCCCCAACGACCCCGATTTCGCGGCTGATGAGGTCTCGATCGTCGAGCAGTGGTGCGCCCGTTCGGGCATCCGCTTCGGTGGTCGCGCGGATATCGGTCACGATGCCGGCAATCGGATCGTGCCGTTCGAGAGGGAAAATCGCTGAATTTGCCTCTGTAAGAGCATTGCAATGGAACGCGCTTTGCGCTCTATCCAGAATAGGAACAACAGGAGGGCCGTGATGGCACAAGGCAGTCGTAAAGCAGGGGGCGGATTGGCACGCCCGGTTACTCCCTCGGCGGATCTTGCGAAGATTACTGGAAGCGCCCCGCTTCCGCGCAGCCAAGTGGTCTCCAAGGTGTGGGATCACATCCGCAAGAACAATCTGCAAAACCCGCAAAATAAACGGGAAATCGTGGCCGACGCGACGCTGAAGCCGATTTTCGGGGGCAAAGACAAAGTCAGCATGTTCGAAATGAACAAGCATCTGTCGAACCACCTGAAGTAGGCTTCAGATAGGTTCGAAGAAGGGAAGGGGATCCGCTTGTGCGGGTCCCCTTTTCCTTTGTGCATAGGCGCGACTCGGATGCGGCAGTTCAGCCGCGCCAGAGACCTTCAAGCCGTTCGCTGGTCACTGGATAGCCGAGATGATCCGGGATCGTAATGAAAGCGTTCCCATCCACTTCCTCGACCCAGGGCGTGACAGGCTCGATCGGATGAGCCCGCGCGTCGGCGCGAATTTCGTCGAAGGAACTGTGCTGGGCGAGCCGTTCCAGGTTCCGCCGCGTGGGGAAGATTAGCTGCGCTTCGCCGCGGCGGTCGCGTTCGAGCACTTCGTCTGCTGTAAGCCATGCAGCCCCCGCGCACTCGCCCGCGATCACCCGCGGTTCCCAATCGCCGGCCGGGCAGCGGGCGACCAGGAAGAGAGTGTCGAACCGCCGTACGGCATGAAACTTGGGTACCCACCGGGCGAAGGGCAGCAGCGCGTTCGCATCGAGGGCCATCCCATGCTCGCCCAACAGTTCGGCCAAGGATCGGTCGGCAAGCAGGGATTCTTGCAGCTGGCGGGCAGTCCTGCTGTCGGGAGTCGGCGAGATACCGACCGGTATCGCGGCCTCTTCGATTGTCTCGCGGATCGCGGCAACAACGGAGGCCTCGATTCCGGCCGCCTCGCCAAGAGCACGGTCGGCCTCGTCGATCCGTCCGCCCGGGAACACCAGTGCCCCAGCTGCGAAGGCCATGCGGCCGGAGCGTTCGACCATCAGCAGTTCCGGCGCGCTTGCCTCTCGTTCGCGCACCACAATCAGCGTCGCGGCCGGGATCGCCTCGTCGTTCACCGGCCGCCGCCCTGCCTACATGCCGCTGACGTTCTGCTCGTCCGCTTCGGCTGGGTTGGCTGCAGCATTCTCGGCAGCAGCGTTCAGCTCATTCGCCGCCGCTTGCGCGTTGTTTGCCGAGGCCTGGGCGTTCGCGGCGTCCATCGCTGCCTGATTGGCGAGCTCGTTGAGCTGCTCGGCTGCCGGCTGGTTGAGTTCAGCGTTTTGAACCGCATCCTGATTGCCCCTGTTGCATGCAGAAAGAATCAGCGCGGCGGTTCCAATCAACACAAAGGCCAGTCTTTTCATAATCTTCCGATCCCGGTGAAGTCGCTTCGCGGAGCTCGCAATAACAGCGCTCAACTTGAGATTCACGCGCAAAATCCCTATCTCATGCCTGCCGGTTCGCCGGCTATGTCGGTAGACTGTTAGGTGGAATAGGCACTTCGGACCCGGGGGGCAGTACCCCGGCGCCTCCACCATCAACCCCGCTGAGGCGGGGCTGTTGATGGGGGCGAAATAGGATCGACGAGTGCAATAAAGGCCCGACTGCCGATCGGATTGAGCCACCGTGACGGTTCATTCACACAAGTGCCAACGATAACGAGGCGCTCGCTCTTGCCGCGTAACTGACGTCCTAACGGACTGACGTTACAAAGCTAAAGCGCGGTTGGACCCCACCGGGCAACAGAAGGGGATTCCAGCGGCCACCAGGGGGGCCGGGCAACAGAACCCCCTGGACTTCGCACAGGAGCGCGCGAGGCGCGCCGGGCAGGCGTTCTGTACTCCAGAAGGACGTGTGCAGACGCCCGTTTCGATCGCGCTGGCCAGAGACGCTCCTCCGCCCGTAGCCGCTCCAGGCCGCTCGTCGAAGCAATGGTTGCGCCATCGTCCGTCGCTTGCCACCCTTCGTCCAATCCATCTGGAGGGGGACATTCATGCGCCGACCGTTTCTAGCCGCTCTGCTCGCTGCCACCGCATCGATTGCGGCAGCGGCCCCAACGCCAAAAGAGCAACTGATGACCCCGCCTGCAGGGGCTCGCCATTATACGATCAGCTCGACGGCGGGAAAGCATGGCGACATTTGGTCGTGGACGACCGCGGAGGGGAAACTGGCCTATCGCATGTCGATGACGCTGCGCGGCTGGGTCACCGAGGATGACGAGCTGCTGACGCTTGGCGCCGATGGCCGGCCGACCGCGATTGCCGTCCGCGGCTATACGGATCAGGGCGACGCGACCGAGGACTTCAGCGTCGACGGCAGTGGGATCGCGCACTGGAAGACGGTGGTCGATTCCGGTTCTGCACCATTCGCTGCCAAGCGTTACAACAGCTATGGCGGTCCATGGCTCGCCGGCGAGAAGGATATCGAGGCGCTGGTCGCCGCCGGCGACAAGGGCATTGATTTGCTGCCCAACGGCCATGCCAGCATCAGCATTGGCCGGAGCGTGCAGATCGACGGGCCGCAGGGTTCGAAGACGGTCAAGCTCGCCTTCATCAAAGGCTATGGATTCGCGCCGTCGCCGGTATGGCTCGACGCGGACAATCATTTCTTCGGTAACGCAGGAGTCATCTCCCTGCTTCCGGCGGGATATGAGGCCGATGGGCCCAAGCTGAAGCAAATGCAGGACGATGCGACCGCCGAGATGATCCGGTCGGTCGCCCATGATTTCCTCAAGCCGGCCAATCATTCTCCGACCCTGGTCGATCATGTGCTGATGTTCGATTCGATTGCAGGACGGTACCTGCCCGAACGTGCGGTGCTGATTGCCGACGGCAAGATCGCAGCGGTCGGGCCGGCTGGCTCGATCAAGGCGCCGGCCGGAGCGACCATGATCGACGGCCGCGGAAAGACGCTTCTTCCGGGGCTTTGGGATTCGCACCAGCATGTCGGCGACGATTGGAACCTGCTCCAGAATGTCGCGACCGGAATGACCA
>CBJLMA010000060.1:0-12049 GCA_966424035.1 uncultured Sphingomonas sp.
CGTCGAAGACCTCCGAGCCGGACGCAATGGCTGGAACGCGTTAGTAGTGATCTAGTCTTTTTTCGATTTCGGGTTCGACTGGTAACGCTCGAGCTCATCGCCGATCAGGCGGACGACATGGAGCACATTGGTCGATCCCGATACGCCGAACGGGACCCCGGCCATCAGTACCAGCCGATCGCCGCCCGCTGCGATCTTGTGCCTCAGCGCCATGCGCTTGCCCTTTTCGACCATCTCCTCGAAGCTGCCGACGTCTCGCGTGTGGACAGCGTGTACGCCCCAGATCAGGCCCATTCGCCGCGACGTGTGAAGCGACGCGCTCATCGCCAAAGTGGGCACGGACGGCCGTTCGCGCGCAATCCTTCGTGCGGTCGAACCCGAACTGGTGAAGCACACCATCGCCTTCGCCGTCACAGTGGTCGCAATCTGTCGAGCCGAACCGGCGAGCGCATCCGCAGTCGTCGCTTCGAGCCGGGTCTGGGTGAAATGTATCCGCGCCTGATAAGAGGGGTCGCTCTCCACACTGCGCGCTATTCGGTCCATCATCGCCACGGCTTCGCAGGGATATTGGCCGGTCGCGCTTTCGGCCGAGAGCATCACCGCATCGGCACCGTCGTAAATGGCTGTGGCGACGTCGCTGACCTCGGCCCTCGTTGGTGTCGGCGAAGTCACCATCGATTCAAGCATCTGGGTCGCGACGACCACCGGCTTGCCGAACTGGCGAGCGGAGGCGACAATCTTGTTCTGGAGCGGCGGCACCTGTTCTGGCGGCAGCTCGACCCCGAGATCCCCGCGAGCGACCATCACCGCATCGGCAAGCGCAATGATATCATTGAGGCGATCGATTGCCGCGGGCTTCTCGATCTTGGCGAGGAGCGCTGCCCGGTCCCCGATCAGCGTTCGCGCTTCCGCAACATCCTCGGGGCGCTGGACGAACGACAATGCAATCCAGTCGGCGCGCTGCTCCAGAGCGAATTGAAGATCGTCGCGGTCCTTTTCCGTCAGCGCCGGGATGGGCACCACCACGTCGGGAACGTTGACGCCCTTGTTGTCGGAGACCGTGCCTCCAACCTGCACTTCGCTGATGATCTTGTGATCGCCGGTCTCCAGCACCTTCAGGCGGACCCGGCCGTCATCGATCAGAATGTTCGTGCCGGGCTTGACCGCCTCGAACAGTTCCGCATGCGGCAACTGCACCCGCCGGCTGTCGCCTGCCTTCCGGGCAGCGTCGAACGTGAACGTGCTGCCCTTTTCGAGCACGGTGCGGCCGCCGTCGAAATGGCCGACACGCAGCTTGGGGCCCTGAAGATCGAAGAGGATTGTGGTCGGGCGGTGGAATTCCTTCTCGAGTGCCCGGATCGCCTCGACCAGCGTTGCTTTCTGTTTCTGGTCGCCATGGCTCATGTTGATGCGGAACGCGTCCGCGCCTGCGAGCATGAGCTTGCGGATCATCTTTGGATCGCTCGACGCTGGGCCAAGCGTCGCGAGGATCTTCACCTTGCGCGAACGGGGGGCGAGAGTTTCAGTCACAGACCTGCCTTAGCCGCTTGATATGACCGTTCAACCCGCTAGAGCCGCCATTCAAACACCAAAATCGGAGATGGAAGTGGCCGAAGGCACTGTCGCCGCCGACCAGCTGCGGCTGTTTATCGAGCGAATCGAGCGTCTGGAGGAGGAGAAGAAGGGGATCGCGGACGACATCCGCGACGTCTATGCCGAGGCGAAGGCCAACGGTTATGACACAAAAACGATGCGTGCGATCGTAAGACTGAGGAAGATGGAGACGCACGCTCGCCAGGAAGCGGACGCGCTCCTCGAGACCTATCGCCAGGCGCTCGGTTTGGAATAAGGTTCCGCAATGGCTGGCCATTCCAAATTCAAGAACATCATGTACCGGAAGGGGGCGCAGGATAAGAAGCGCTCCGCCCTCTTCTCCAAGCTGAGCCGGGAGATCACCGTCGCCGCGAAGATGGGCCTCCCGGACCCGGACGCCAACGCGCGACTTCGCGCGGCGATCATCGCCGCCCGCGCCCAGTCAATGCCCAAGGACAATATTCAGCGGTCGATCGACAAGGCATCGGGATCCGACGCTGAAAATTACGAGGAGATCCGCTACGAAGGCTTCGGCCCCGGCGGAGTGGCGCTGATCGTCGAAGCTCTGACCGACAATCGCAACCGCACCGCGACCAACGTGCGGACCATCTTCTCCAAGAATGGCGGCAACCTCGGCGCAAGCGGAAGCGTCAGCCATGGGTTCGATCGTTTGGGATTGATCGAATATCCGGCAAGCGCCGGCGACTCCGAGAAGGTGCTGGAAGCAGCGATCGAAGCGGGCGCTGAAGATGTGGAATCGGACGAGGATGGTCACCGCATCTGGACCAGCATCGATTCGCTGCACGAAGTCGCAAAAGCGCTCGAGCCGATGCTCGGCGAAGCCGAGGGCGCGAAGCTCGCGTGGAAGCCGTCGACCGAAGTCGAGGTCCGCGGCGAGCAGGCGCAGCAGCTCGCGCGCCTGATGGAAGCGCTCGATGAGGATGATGACGTCCAGGCCGTCTGGGGCAATGAAAAGATCCCCGACGAGGAGCTGGCCAACTTCGCGTGAAGATCCTCGGTCTCGACCCGGGGCTGGGCACCACCGGCTGGGGCCTGATCGAGGCTGAAGGCAACCGTCTCGCGCACATCGGGAACGGTCAGATCAGGACAGATGTCGCCGCCGCTCTTCCTCGGCGGCTATCGGCGCTCGCCGACCAACTCGAAGCGCTGCTGAAGGACCACGCACCTGCCGCGGCCGCCGTCGAGGAAGTGTTCGTCAGCCAGAATGCGCAATCGACGCTCAAGCTCGGACAGGCGCGGGGCGTGGTGCTGATGTGCGCTGCTCGCGCTGGCATCGAGGTCGGCGAATATGCGCCGAGGCTCGTCAAGAAGGCAGTCGTCGGAACTGGCGGTGCGGAGAAGTCGCAGGTCCACGCAATGGTCTCGCGGCTGCTTCCCGGCGTGAAGATCGCCGGTGCGGATGCAGCCGACGCGCTCGCAGTGGCGATCACGCATGCGCATCATCTGGCGACTGCGCGCCGTATCGCTTAAGCCGTACGGCCGATGATTGCGCGCCTGACCGGAACCCTAGCCGAACGCACGAGCGACAGCGCGGTGATCGATGTCGGCGGCGTCGGCTATCTCGTGCATCTCAGCGCTCGGACATTGGACGCGCTCGGACCCGTCGGAGGACAGGTGCTTGTCCTGACCGAGCTGCAGGTGCGCGAAGACGCCTGGACTCTGTTCGGCTTCGGATCGGCAGCAGAGCGTGACGCTTTCCGTGCGCTGACCTCGATCCAGGGAGTCGGCGGCCGCCTCGCACTTGCAATCCTCTCGACCCTGTCGCCGGACGAACTCGCGCGCGCGGTGGCCCAGGACGACAAGGCGATGATCGGCCGTGCCAATGGCGTCGGCCCGAAGCTCGCAGCGCGCATTGCCAACGAGCTTCGGGGCAAGCTCGGAGCGGGTGCTCCCGGTGGGACAGCGGTCGCCCCGCGGGGCAGCGCTGCGGCCGACGCGGTTTCGGCACTCGCCAATCTCGGCTTCAGGCCCGCGGAGGCAAGCGTGGCGGTGAGCGCAGCGCAGGATGAACTTGGTCAAAATGCAACATTGGACGCCCTGGTGCGGCTGGCGCTCAAGAAAGCCGCGAAATGAGCGGCTATCGGACAGGCCAATGAGCAAGCGCACCGCGTCCTGCCGCTGCGGCCAATTGAAGGCGACAGTGAGCGGCGAACCGGTGCGCGTTTCCGTCTGCCATTGCCTCGACTGCAAGAGGCGCTCGGGAAGCGCCTTCGCAGTACAGGCGCGCTGGCCTGCTGAGCAGGTGAGGATCGAAGGGCGGTCGAAGGCTTTCGTGAACCGAGCCGACAGCGGCAACCGCATCACTTTCCACTTCTGCCCCGATTGCGGATCGGACGTTCACTACGAGATCGACGGCAAGTTCGACGGCCTCATCGCAATCCCGCTCGGCGCGTTCGCAGATCCTTATTTCGCGAACCCGCGCTTCTCGGTGTGGGAAGTGCGAAAACAGGACTGGGTCGATATTTTGGGTGACGAAGTCGAGCACATCGATTGAATTTCAGCCGGCCCAGACGTCGCGGTACAGCCTCAGCAGATTGGCTCCAAGCAACTTATCGACGCGTGCCATGGTCCAGCCGCGCTTCATGAGGTCGTTGCCGAGACGCTCTAGTTTGTCGATCGAGTTATAGTCGCGAACTACAGTGAACACGTCAGGCCCTCGCCCGGTGCTGCGATTCCCGCGGCCTTGCGCTGCTCATAATCCTTGCGCGCATTTTCCACCGCCTTGGCGTCGATCACCAGCGGCAGGACGCCGCCGTCGGTACCGATCGAGACATGGTCCTCGCCCGCGACTCTCGCGACATGATCGAGATGGTCGAGAAGCTTGCCGCCGGTCGGGTGCATGTCAGTCGAAAGGTAAGGCATGAAGTAGACGCCGACGGTCCCGCCCTTTTCCGCTACTGCACGTATCGCCGCATCGGAGACATTGCGCGGATGGTCCGTCACTGCCCTTGCACCGGTGTGGCTGATGGTCGGCGGCCGCTGTGCGAAGGCGATCGCCTGGTCGATCGTCCGAGCACCGCCATGCGCGAGGTCGAGCAACAGCTTCTCACTCTCGATCCGCCGGATGGTGTCGCGCCCGAGGTTGGTGAGGCCAGAATCGCGCGGCTCGATCGACCCGTCGCCGCTCAGATTTGCGAGATTATAAGTGAGCTGGACACATCGCACACCGCCCGTCTTCATCTGGGCCAGGCGGTCGAGCGCCGGTCCGACCATGGACGTGTCCTGCGTGCCGAGAATGATCCCGAGTCTCCCGTCGCTTTTGCACGTTTCGATGTCGCTCGCGTTCTCGACCAGCTTCAACCGGTCGGGGTTGGCGCTAAAGATGTCGTGATAGTGATCAACGCTCTTTTGAAACTGCTCCCACGCATCCGCGCGATTGCCCACTGGAAGCAAAGTGTCGCGCACTGCGCTTAGTCCGGTCATCCGCATTTCGGTCCAGGCACGATCGCTGAGGCGCAGCTGATCGTCCGGCGCGTAAGGATCGCTGATGCCGCCGAGGCCATCGACCAGCGTCGCGCTGCGATACCAGCCGGCCTGCCTTCGAGCCCGCAGCGCCAGCGCCGGCGCTGCAGCGACGGCTGCCGCCACTCCGGTCAGTAATGTCCGCCGATCGACTTTCATCCGCCCTCCCGTTCGCGCTTGTCGCGGCGCCGTGCATCTGCGAATCAATCGGCGATGGCAACGGACCCCGCCCGCATCACGACGCCCGAACGGACTTCGGAGGATGCCGATGCCGCGCTTCGCCCGAAGAGCCTCGATGAGTTCATCGGCCAACGGGCGGCGCGCGAAAATCTGCGCGTGTTCGTGCAGGCGGCCAAGGGCCGGGGCGAGGCACTCGACCATGTGCTGCTCCACGGCCCGCCGGGGCTCGGAAAGACGACGCTCGCCGGGATTCTCGCGCGCGAAATGGGCGTCGGCTTCCGCGCCACTTCGGGACCGGTCATCGCCAAGTCGGGTGACCTTGCGGCTCTTCTCACCAATCTGGAGGACGGCGACGTCCTGTTCATTGACGAGATCCACCGGCTCAACCCGGCGGTCGAGGAGGTGCTCTATCCGGCAATGGAGGATCGGGCGCTCGACCTGATGATCGGCGAGGGACCGTCGGCGCGCTCGGTGAGGATCGAGCTCCCGCGATTCACGCTGATCGGAGCGACGACTCGGCAGGGGCTTCTGACGACGCCCCTGCGCGACCGTTTCGGAATTCCGGTGCGGCTGAATTTCTACACGGTCGAAGAGCTTGAACAGGTCGTGGGGCGGGCAGCGAGGCTGCTCGGCGCTGATCTCACCGACGAAGGTGCTCGCGAAGTTGCGCGCCGCTCACGGGGCACTCCGAGGATTGCCGGGCGCCTGCTGCGGCGCGTGCGCGACTTTGCGCATGCATCGGGCAACGACACGATCACTGCCGAGGCTGCTGACCGGGCTCTGTCGCGGCTGGAGATCGATAGCCTGGGCCTGGACGCGATGGACCGGCGCTATCTGACGATGATCGCCGATCTTTATGGCGGCGGGCCGGTCGGCGTGGAGACGCTCGCCGCAGGCCTATCGGAACCGCGCGACACGATCGAGGATGTGATCGAACCCTATCTCATTCAGCTGGGGCTCATTGCGCGGACTGCACGGGGGCGTGCGTTGAATGGCCGTGGCTACGCCCACCTCGGCTTGCCCGTACCACAAGGCAGTCAGGGCGGATTGTTCGAAAGCAAGTAACGGAGCAGAAATGCCCGATGACCGCCGCCCCGGAGTTCGTCGGGGATTCATCTTCTTCTCTCTCCAGCTCGAGAATGTCCGGATCTTAGCCCGGAATGGTCTTGCGCTGTGCAAGGCAGCTGCATTCGCGCTCGCCGGATCGACGATCCTCCTCGCTGCCGCGGCTCCGGCACAAGTTCCGGCTCCTTCGGCCATCCCGGATTATTCCAAGGATTCCGCCTGGCTCTGCCTACCCGGCCGCTCCGATCCCTGCTCGACCCCGCTGGGAACGACGGCTCTGACACCAAATGGGTACGGATCAACCGGCCGGAGCGCCGTCGCCAAGGAAGCACCGCTCGATTGCTTCTACGTTTATCCTACCGTCTCGCGCGATGAGGGGATGAACAGCGACCTCAACGCCGGTCCGGAGGAGAAGGGAGCGGCGTTGACCCAGTTCGCGCGCTTCGCTTCCGCCTGCCGTACCTTCGCGCCGGTCTACCGTCAGATGACCCTCGCTGCGGTGGCAGCTTATTCCGCGGGCGCAGACATTCACGATGCTGCCGCTCTCGCCTATCATGATGTCGCCGCAGCGTGGCGCAATTACCTGCTCACAAGGAATGACGGGCGTCCGTTCGTTCTGATCGGCCACAGCCAGGGCAGCCTGATGCTGCAGATGTTGATCGCCAGGGAGATTGAGACCAATCCGGCGCTCGCACGGCGGATGAAGCTCGCGATCCTGCCGGGTTTCAACGTGCTGGTTCCCCAGGGCAGGCTGGTCGGCGGCACGTTCAAGAAGACGCCGTTGTGCAACCGTCCGGGCGAGACCGGCTGCGTGATCAGCTACGTCAGCTTCCGCGAGAAGAACGTTCCGCCGGACGGCGCGATCTTCGGCGTTACCGACGAGCCCGGAATGACCGTCGGCTGCGTCAACCCGGCGCGGCCGGGCTCGAGCGGCTGGGTCCCCCTCGACAGCTATTGGTTCAGCCGCTCGGGCCTGCCGGTCCCTGGCGGCCCAATCAATTGGTCGACCCAGGGTGCGCCGCCCTCCCCTTATCTTGAGACCATTGGGCTCGTCTCCGCCAAGTGCATTAACGATGGTGGGCGCGGCTATTTATGGATTCGCACCAACCACAGGCCCGGCGAGAAATGGACCGACCGCATTGGCGGAGAAGTGGGGCTGCTGGGTGGTTTCCTCCCCGGCTGGGGGATGCATTTGTCCGACGTCGAGGAAGCCCAAGGCGACCTCGTGCGCGAAGTCGCTCAGATCGCCGGCTCCAGCGGTCGCTGATGGGGTTTACGTTTCGACTCTCTGGTCGCTAGTGCGGCTTGGGATGGTGGAAGAATCGTTCGACACGCCCTACCGCGGCGGCTTCATCGGCAACGAGCACCGCTTCGCCCTCACCGTCTATTTCGAGGATACGGACGCTTACGGCATCGTCTATTATGCCAACTATCTGAAATTCATGGAGCGCGCCCGCTCGGACATGATTCGAGCGGTCGGAGTCGATCAGGCGGAGGAGCTTCGCTCGAGCGGCAGCGCCTATGCCGTGGTCGAGGTTGACATCAAATATCGTCGCCCTGCGCATCTCGGAGAAGACTTGCAGGTCGTCAGCAATGTCGAGCAGGTCCGCGCATCCTCAGTCCATATTCAGCAGCGAGTCATGCGCGGCCCGGAACTGCTTTCCGATGCTCGCGTCACTGCGGCCTTCCTCAACTCCGAGGGTCGGCCGCGGCGGCAGCCCAGCGACTGGGTCGAGAAATTCAAGGCAATTACGACGGATCGATGAAGCGATTTTCTCTCACCCTCCTTTTGATCGGAATCGCCGGTGCAGCGCAGGCGCAGCAGCCGGGCACGCCAAGCGCGACGGTTATCGCAGTCCCTCCGTTGACCAGCCCTGACAGCGGCAACCGCGGCAATGAGATGCTCGCAGTCGGTTGGGATGCGACCCAGCTGATCGTCGCCGACCTTCAGCAGACGACCGAGCTGATGCCCTTGAAGCCCAGTCGCGACGATTATTACTCCTATCCGGAAGTCACGGCGCCGACCTTCTCGAAATGGCGCGCCGCCGGAGCGAAGGCGCTGGTCACCGGATTTGTTCAGTCGCGTTCCGACGGTCGACTGACTTTCGGCTGCTACGTCTATGATATGGAGAAGGGTCGCAATCTCGCGCGCAAGGGCTTTGTTATCGCGCCTGGCGACTGGCGCCGTGCAGCGCACAAATGTTCGGGCCTCGCCTACACAGCAATCACCGGCGCTCCCGGAATTTTCGACACTCGGATCGCCTATGTCGCGGAGACCGGGTTCGGCGAGGCGCGAACCAAACGCATTGCCGTCATGGACAGCGACGGCAGCAATCATCGCTATCTGACGCTCGGCGACACGATGGTGCTGACGCCGCGCCTTGCCCCCAAAGCGACCGAGCTCGCTTATGTAAGCTACGCGGGCGGCAAGCCCAATGTTCGAATCGTCACGCTCGGCTCTGGTCAGGAGCGGCCACTGGTCCTTGCCGACGCGATGAGTTTCGCTCCCCGCTATGCGCCCGACGGGAGCCGGATTGTCTTCTCGATGATTCAGGGGTCGAACAGCGACATTTATGTCGTCGGCGCGAGCGGAGGCCTGCCGCAGCGCCTCACCACGTCACCCGGCGTCGACACCGATCCGAGTTTCTCGCCGGACGCCGGCAAGATCGTCTTCGAAAGTGATCGCAGCGGATCACAGCAGCTTTATGTGATGAATGCCGACGGCTCCGGCCAGCGGCGGATCAGCTTCGGCGCGGGCTGGTATGCGGCGCCGGAATGGAGCCCCGACGGTCAATGGATCGTCTTCACCCAGCGGTACGCAGGAGGACGCCGGATCGGCATCATCAGGCCTGATGGCACCGGCGAGAAGCAGCTGACCACCGGCCCCGGGGACGAAAGCCCGACTTGGGCGGCGAGCAGCCGCGAGATCCTGTTCCAGCGCACCGACGCGTCCGGTCGATCTGCTCTTTATCGAATCGCGCTGGATGGGAGCGAGCCGCGGCGGGTGAACATCCCGCAGGACGGATCGGACCCCGACTGGTCTGGAGCGATGGACTGATGCGCAAGCTCTTTCTGACTCTCGTCTTGGCAGTGGCTGCAAGCAGCGCAACCGCGCAATTTCGATTACCGACCATCATTCCGCTCTCTCGCGGGCCACAGCAGCCCGTGCTTCAGGGCCTCGATGCTTTGCGCGCAGATTTCGCGGCCCAGTCGGGTGGAACCACCGTCTATTTCGGAAGCGAGAGCGTCATTCTTGGCGCTCCGGCCAGAGCCGTTCTCGCAGCGCAGGCCGCCTGGCTGAGACGTCATCCCGAAGTCGTCGTCAGGGTCGAAGGCTATGGCGATTCCGGAGACACGCGCGATCACGCGCTCGCCGTTGGTGCCAGCCGCGCCGAGGAAGCGCGCTCCTATCTGGTGCTCATGGGCGTGCCCTCGCCCCAGGTGTCGATCACCAGTTGGGGCAAGGAGCGACCGGGCCTCGGCCGCGCCGTTACGATTTTGGTCCGCTGATCAAGCCGCCCGGCGCTGGTAGCCGGTCGCAGCCAGCCACGCACGGGCCTGGCGCTGCGCGTCGGCGATCTCGCGTGCGGTCATTTCGAGCGCGATTTCCGCACGGCACTGCTGCCCACGGGTGCAACCCGAAAGTGCTGCGAGATTGAACCATTTGTGCGCTTCGATCAGATCGACAGTGATCCCGCCGCGCCCGGTCGAATAGGTGACGCCAAGCTCGAACAGCGCATCGACATCGCCGGCTTCAGCGTCGGCTAGGCGGCTGCGAAGCAGGAATTCCGCACTCTTCTGACTAATTGCCCCCATTTTCCGTCCCCTCAGTTCCTTGTGGGACCGAAGTTCGCCCGCGACCTCCAAAAAAATGGTTAACGCCGTTCAACCATGGGCGTTCGCATCTTTTGCAGACCACATAATTTAGACCGTCGGAGCCTCTGTTCAGGCTGATGCGTCGCCGGGGCAGCCCGGAGCCGTTCCTCAGACCGCAATATTGTCGATGAGCCGAGTGGTGCCGATCACGGCTGCGGCGATCAGACGCATGTCACCGCTGGCTTTGTCGAGCGGCTCGAACGTCCCAGCATCGACAAGGGCAAGATAGTCGACCCTGGAGAAGCCGCCCTCCAGGAGCGACCGGCTTGCATCTTCCAGCGCAAGCGTGACCGGCTGACCGGCGCCGATCGCCGCTCGGGCGCGATTTAGCGCAATTGGCAGCGCGACCGCCTGCACCCGCTCTTCGCTGGAGAGGTAGGCGTTTCTCGAGGATAGCGCGAGGCCGTCCGGCTCGCGCACCGTCGCCACTCCAACGATTCTCGTCGGAATGCCGAGATCGGCTACCATCCGGCGGATCACCGCCAACTGCTGAAAGTCCTTCTCGCCGAACAAAGCGACGTCGGGCCGCACCGCCAGCAGAAGCTTGGCGACCACCGTTGCAACGCCATCGAAATGGCCGGGCCGAGCCTCGCCCTCCCAGCGTTCCGATACTCCGGAGACGCTCACCTTGGTCGCGAAGCCGTCGGGATAGATATCGCTTACTGACGGCATCCACAGCAAATCGCAGCCGGCGTCCTTTAGCATCCGCGCGTCCTGCGTCTCCTGCCTGGGATAGCGGGAGAAGTCCTCGCTCGGGCCGAATTGCGTCGGATTGACGAAGATCGTCGCCACGGCGTGATCGGCATGCCTTTTTGCCTCGGTGATGAGCGCCATATGCCCCGCGTGGAGCGCGCCCATGGTCGGGGCGAGTGCAAGCGTACCGCGCAGATCTGCCCGAGCGCGCGCCAATTCTTCACTGTTACGAACGATTTGCACGCGCAGGCCGCCTCAGTTAATCTTCCGCGGGGGCGGCGTTTCGATGCCGCAGGGGAAAAGATCAAGCCATGAGCCATCCGCATTTCATCGTCTTCGCCAACGAAAAGGGCGGGACGGGCAAATCGACGACTGCAGTCCACGCTGCAATTGCGCTCGCTGCATCGGGTCACCGCGTGGGCGCTTTGGACCTCGACGCCCGGCAGCGGACGATGACCCGCTATCTCGAAAACCGTGATGCGACCATGCGCCGGTTGGAAAAGGAGCTTCCTCAGGCTGCCTACGAAGTGCTTGAGGATCAGAGCGAAAGCGGCCTTGCTGCAGCGATCGACCGGCTGGTGTGCAAGGCCGATGTGATCGTCGTCGACACTCCCGGTCGCGACGACGCGATCGCCAAGGCCGCAATCCTCAAGGCCGACACGCTGGTTACGCCAATGAACGACAGCTTCGTCGACCTCGACCTCATCGGCCAGGTGCACCCGGAAAATTACAAAATCACCCGGCCGAGCTTCTACGCCGAGCTGATCTGGAACAGCCGCACCCAGCGCGCCAAGCAGACCGGCAAAAGCGTCGACTGGGTAGTCTTGAGGAACCGCCTCCAACATATTGAATCGCATAATCTGAAGCGAGTCGGCGCAGCTCTCGACGAGCTCGCGCGCCGGGTCGGTTTCCGCGTCATCCCGGGTCTTGGCGAGCGCGTTATCTACCGCGAGCTATTCCCCAAGGGGCTGACGCTGCTCGATCTCAAGCAGATCACTGATGCAGGGCTCGGCCACGTCACAGCTCGCCAGGAGCTGCGTGAGATGATCGCGGGCCTCGCAATTCCAGGCGCAGGCGAAGTGCAGGCCAAGGTCGCCTAGCAGGCTGTTGAAAACGTATGGCCCGCCCCGTCCGCAAGTGGGTTTTATTCGATTGGCAA
>CBJLMA010000061.1:0-11746 GCA_966424035.1 uncultured Sphingomonas sp.
CACTCACTTGCCGCCCAACGCTCGAGCCCAGCTCCAGCTTCCCCCAATGATCTAGATCAACGAGCGCGAAAGCTCGAATCCGTAGCTTCCCCTAGAATGATCGCTCCTGAAATATTCGCGCGCTACGCGCAGATGCGCGTGCCGCGCTACACAAGCTATCCGACTGCACCGCATTTCTCCGCCGCGGTCGATGAGGCGGAATATCGGTCCTGGCTGGGCGCACTTCCGTCGGACAGACCGGTCTCTGTCTATCTTCACATCCCCTTCTGCCGGGAGATGTGCTGGTACTGCGGATGTCATACCAGCGTCACTCGGCGGGACGCTCCGATCAGCCGCTACGTCGCGGCACTCGCACGCGAGATCGAACTTGTCGCGGCCGCCATCGGGCCGAGGCTGACGCTCGGCCATGTCCACTGGGGCGGCGGATCGCCGACGCTCTTGTCCCCAGCGCATGTCGCGCTGGTGCATGCTGCCCTGAAGAAGCGGTTCGATCTCGACCTACTCGCCGAAAGCGCGGTCGAAATCGATCCGCGGACGCTCACGCCCGAACTCGCGACCGCATTCGCGCGAAGCGGAGTGAATCGCGCAAGCATCGGGGTGCAAAGCCTTGATCCGACAGTCCAAAAGGCAATCAACCGAGTTCAGAGCTTTGCGACCACTGCTGCGGCTGTCCGGATGCTGAGGGATAGCGGGATTCCGGCGATCAACTTCGACCTGATCTACGGATTGCCTTTCCAATCGGTCCAATCCTGTCTCGACACGGTCGATCAGGCGCTAAGGCTGCAGCCGGACCGCCTCGCAGTCTTCGGTTACGCCCATGTGCCAAGTTTCAAACCGCACCAGCGCAGGATCGACGAGAGCGCCTTGCCCGACTCTGCCGAGCGCCAGGAACAGGCGAAGGCGATCGCTGCCGCGATCATGGACAGGGGCTATCGCCGGATCGGTCTCGATCATTTTGCACTTCCCGGCGACAGTCTTGCAATTGCCGCCGAGAACGGGACGCTGCACCGCAATTTCCAGGGCTACACGACCGACGCGTGCCGGACATTGATCGGTTTCGGCGCTTCGGCCATCGGCCGGCTGGCCAATGGTTTCGTCCAGAACGCAACGCGGATCCCGGACTATGAGCGGCGCATTGCTTCAGCCTGCCTTGCCGTCGTTCGCGGCTACGAGCTTAGCTCCGACGATCGTCGCCGGGCCACGATCATCGAACAGTTGATGTGCGACTTTCGCGCCGACGTCGCGGGGATCGACGCTCCGTTGCAACAGCTCGAAACCGAGGGCCTGATCCTCCGCCGCGGCGAAATCGTCGAGCTCGTCGAAGACGCCCGTCCGCTGGTAAGGGCAGTAGCGTCACTGTTCGACGGCAAGCTGCATGCCTCAACGGTTCGGCACGTCACAGCCGTTTGACCCCGCCTTTGTCCGATAATAAATTCAAGCAACCTTGAGGTCATGACGAATGTCAGCGGATTCGAGGCCGGACGCGCGGCTGCCACCAAAAGCTACGCGACAATACGTATTTCGGCAAAGCGCCGATATGCGCACACTCGCTCCACAATCGAGTTGGAGCAATTGTCATGTCGTATCTGGCGAAACCCGACTTCAGGCCAGTCTCTCGCCGCGATTTCCTGAACATCGCGGCCGTCGGTGGCGGCGCGCTGGTCGCTGCCGGGCTGACCGATCGCGCCTCCGCGGCGCCGAAGAAATTCTCGCAGCAGCAGGCGCATTACCAGCCCATCCCGAAATCCGGACAGCGCTGCCAGAACTGCGCATTGTACCAGTCACCGATCTCCTGCCAGGTGGTCGAGGGCCAGGTGAGCCCGGCAGGCTGGTGCATCCTGTACCAGGCCAAGGGCTAAGGGTCTGGCGGGGGGCTATCGGAATTTCGCAGGGGGCGGCAGCATGACAGACATCAAAATCGCGGCCCGTTGGTCGCTTCTTCCAAGCGTGCTCCTTTGTGGCGGTGCCCTGTTCGTGCACCGGCCTGCGGAGGCGGTGCCGGCGTTCGCGCAGCAAACTGGCCGTAATTGCGCTGCTTGCCATGTCGGCGGCTTCGGTCCCGAACTCACGGAGTTCGGCCGCGAGTTCAAGCTCGGCGGCTATACGCTGCGCATGCACGGCTCAGTCCCCTTGTCAGCAATGGCCGTCGCCTCCTGGACCCACACTCGCAAGGATCAGGTTCCTCCGCCCGAGCACTTGGACAGCAATGACAATCTCGTGCTCGACCAGGCGAGCCTGTTTGTCGCGGGCGGGATCGGCGATCACCTCGGCGGCTTTGCCCAGCTCGTTACTTATGATGGCGTCGGACGCGCCTGGTCATGGGATAATATCGATCTTCGGGCCGTCACCAACGCGAAGATATTCGGTCAGGATTCGGTTCTCGGCTTGACGCTGAACAACAACCCCACGGTCCAGGACTCATGGAACACGCTTCCGGCATGGGGCTTCCCATTCACCGACACGGCAGTCTCTTCGACGCCGAGCGCTGCGGAGTTGATCGACGGCGCGCTCGCGGCGAACGCAATTGGCCTGACCGGCTACGGCTGGATCGGCCATAAATTCTATGTCGAAGGCGGCGGCTATTCGAGCCCGTCAAGTGGATTTCTGAACTTCGTCGGCGAGGATCCGACCTCGCCAGGATTGATGCACGGCATCGCGCCATATGGACGCATCGCTTATCAGAACGATCTTGCCGGCGGCACCTTCGAAGTCGGCGCCAACCTGCTCAAAGCTGCGATCTTTCCTGGGCGCGACAAATCGAGCGGCCTCACTGATCGCTACACGGATTGGGGTCTGGACAGTTCGTGGCAGAAGACGTTCGGCAAGTCGGACGCGCTCAGCGCGAACATCCGTTTCGAGCATGAGCGCGGCAATCTTCGCGCCAGTTGCGCTTTGGCACTGATTGGCGACGGTAGCGACGTGGGCTGCGCGCAATACCACCTCAATGAGTGGCGTGCCGCGATTCGCTACACTTGGCATGGCAAAGTCGGCTTTACGGTATCGCCGTTCAGCATCACCGGTTCGCGCAATTTCAATCTCTATGGCGGCAACGGCCTGCCGGACAGCAATGGCGTCATGGGCCAGCTCGACTTCACGCCATGGGGCGCGGGCAAGTCGCCGCTCGGACCGCGCTTCAATGCCCGGATGGGACTCCAGTACACGCTCTATGGCAAGTTCAACGGCCGCCGTCACAATTTCGATCTGGCCGGCGCGAATGCGGCAGATAATAATGCTCTAAGGCTCTTCACCTGGATCGCGTTCTGAACTGCGCAAAAGCCGTGCGATGACGATTCACGGTGAAGAGTTGGCTTTCCTTCCTCCGGATTCGCTGGTCGCCTGAGCCGTTGCACGGGATGGACAACGGCCCCGAGTCAAAGACGAACTAACGAGATCGCAGCGACTGACCCGACGGCCTTCTGCCGCTGGGGGCCGAAGACAGTAAAGCTCGTCGACCTATACTCATCCGCATTTCGAATAGCCGCAGTCTAGGCAGTTGTTGCAGCCCTCGACCTTGACCAGCTTGGGCGCACCGCATTGCGGGCAGGCGGCCTGCGCAAACGGATGTACGAACTCCAATTCGACTTTCGGGCTATCGGCGGTACTCAGCCCCGCCAGGTGCCGTTCGACGATGTCGCCGATTGCCGCGAGCAACGAGGGCACATAGCGACCCTGCATCCAGGCTCCGCCGCGCGGATCGAATACTGCTTTCAATTCTTCGGCGACGAACGCCACGTCCGAACTTCGCCGGAACACTGCCGAGACCATGCGGGTCAGCCCGAGCGTCCAAGCATAATGTTCCATGTTCTTGGAATTGATGAACATCTCGAACGGACGCCTGGCGCCGTCCTGCTCGACATCGTTGATGGTGACGTAGACCGCATGGGCGCTCTCGGGCCATTTGAGCTTGTAGGTCGCCCCGCGCAGCTGCTCGTCGCGCGCAGGCAGTGGGTCGTCGGCCTTTTCGGGCACTGGATCGGCCTTGGGCCCGGAAATGCTGAGGACGGAGCCGGTGACGGGATTGGGCCGATAAGTCGTCAGCCCCTTGCAGCCGACGTGATAGCCTTCGATGTAGATGTCGGCGAACGCGTCGAAGCCGATGTCTTCAGGGCAGTTCACCGTCTTCGAAATGGAGCTGTCGATGAACGCCTGGGCCGCGGCCTGCATGGTCAGATGATCGGAGGGCGACAAGGTCTGCGCGCTGACGAACAGCTCGGGCGGAGGCGGCGCATCGCCCCTCAACGATCGCCAGACGCGCAGGCCATAATCTTCCACCTGCTCTTCGCGGATCGTGCCGTCGCTCTGGCGGATCTTGCGGGTGTAGGCGTAGGCGAAGACCGGTTCGATTCCCGAGGACACGTTGCCGGCAAGGAGCGAAGTCGTACCGGTCGGCGCGATCGAGGTCAGGCAGCCGTTCCTCAGCCCATGCTCGGCGACCAGCGCCCGCGTCTCCTCGTCCAGTGACATGAGGTTGGGCCGATCGAGCATGCGTGCGTCATAAAGGGGGAATGTAGCCTTCTCAGCCGCAAGCAGCGCCGAGGCGCGATAGGCCTCGCGCTTGATCGTGCCGAGCCATCGGCGCGTGAGCGCGACCGCCTCGCCACCGCCATAGACTGCACCGCAGAACAGGAGCGCGTCGGCAAGCCCGGTGATGCCGAGGCCGATCCGGCGCTTTGCCTTGGCTTCCGCTTGCTGGGCGCGAAGCGGGTAGCGCGAAATGTCGATCACATTGTCGAGCATCCTGACCGCGGTGCGCGTCAGTTCCCCGAGCTGATCCTCGTCCACTCCAGCGCCGCTCTCGAATGGATCGTCGACCAGCCGCGCAAGATTGATCGAGCCGAGCAGGCAGGCGCCATAAGGAGGAAGCATCTGCTCGCCGCAGGGGTTGCTTGCGCTGATCGTCTCGCAGTGCGCCAAATTGTTCTCGGCATTTACGCGGTCGACGAAGATCACTCCCGGCTCAGCCGCATCGTAGGTCGCGCGCATCAGCTTTCGCCACAGCTCGCGCGCACGAACCGTCCGAACCGCTTGGCCCCCGAAGGTAAGCGGCCAGTCACCGTCGGCGCCCAGTGCCTTCATGAAGGCATCGGTCACCAGGACCGACAGGTTGAAGTTGCGAAAGCGGGCTGGATCCCGCTTGGCGTCGATGAAGGCTTCGATATCGGGATGATCGATACGCAGGCAGCCCATCATTGCTCCGCGGCGCTGTCCGGCAGAGTGGACCGTGCGGCACATCGAATCCCAGCAATCCATGAAGGTGAGCGGTCCGGACGCATCGGCACCCACGCCGCGGACCGGGCTGCCGCTCGGACGGATGGTCGAGAAGTCCATTCCGACCCCGCCCCCCTGCTGCATTGTGAGCGCGGCTTGCTTGAGATGCTCGAAAATGCCGTCCAGGCTGTCTGGGATCGCCCCCATGACGAAGCAATTGAACAGGGTCACCGAACGCTCGGTGCCCGCGCCCGCGAGGATGCGGCCGGCGGGGATGAAACGGAAGTCCTCGAGGGCGTGCTGGAACCGCTCCTCCCACAGGGCCCGGACCTCCGGAGCCTCGGCAGCCGCCGCAGCCTTGGCGACCCGCGCGGCTGTCTCGCCGAAACTCGCGTCGCCGTCGCCCTTATCGGTCCTGAAGCGGTATTTTGCGGACCAGATCTCCTCCGCGAGCGCGACGTCGAATTCCATCCATCCCTCCCACATCTTGTGGCAAGGATCCTATGCGCTCACAACATCTGCCGGATTGATGCAGATCACGATTGTGAATGCAAAGGGCGCTCAGCCTCCTTCCGCAGGCGCGTCGCTCATTTCGTGTTCCTCGCGGCGGCGTGCCAGCTCTCGGTGCTCCCAGGACTGCTTTCACGCATCTCTGCCCTGCGCGCTATTGCTCCTGGGGCCCGCGCACGGGAACCCGGCTCAGCTCAGGCGCTGTTTCGGAAATTACGTATGTGGCTCATTGCAGCGCCGGCATTACGACAGACGCATGCCTGATACCTCGACCGGAGAACGCGTCGTAACCCGCGGCGAGCAAATGCTCGCCCTGAGGCGCCGGCGAATGGCCGCCGCACATCCTTTTTTCCGCGGCGGCTTCCGCCCGTTCTTCTTCGGCGGGTCGGCCTGGGCACTCATCGCGCTGAGCCTGTGGATCTGCGTGCTGACGGGCGAGATCAGCCTGCCGACGGCGCTCGAGCCGCTCGCCTGGCATCGCCACGAGATGTTGTTCGGATTTGTCGGTGCAGTGATCGGCGGGTTCCTGCTGACTGCGGTTCCGAACTGGACCGGACGTCTTCCGATAGCCGGCTGGCCGCTCGGAGGGCTTTTTGCTCTGTGGCTGGCAGCACGGCTGGCATTGCTCTTCTCGGCTCTGACGGGGCTCTGGCTCGCTGCAATTCTCGACGTCGGCGTCTTCCTGCTCCTCGGCCTGGTTGCAGCGCGCGAAGTGCTCGAGGCCAATAATCGCAATGTCCCTGTGGTCGGAATGGTCCTGCTGTTCGGCCTTGCCGACCTGCTCGATTATCTTGGCGCGAGCGGAGCTATGCCCTTGCCCGACCTTGGATGGCAGCTCGCCATCGCCATCGTCGTGCTGCTTATTTCGCTGATCGGCGGTCGGATCATTCCATCCTTCACGCGCAACTGGATGATCAAGCGTGGAATGAAGATTGGGCTTCCGGGCCAGCCCGACCGTTTCGACAAGTTCGCCATCGCAGCGACCGCAGTCGCGATGCTCCTGTGGCTAACCGGACCTGACGAAACTCCGATCGGATTGGTGGTGCTGGCAGCGGCGATCCTGCAGGCGGTGCGGTGGGCTCGCTGGAACGGCTACCGCACCTTCGCCGATCCGCTCGTGCTGATCCTCCATGTCGGTTACTTGTGGATCCCGGTCGGGCTCGCGCTGCTCGGCCTCAGCCTCTCGGGGCTCGTCCCTCGCAGCGCCGCGATCCATGCGCTCACTGCAGGCGCAATGGCGACGATGATCCTCGCAGTGATGACCCGTGCCAGCCTCGGGCACACCGCGCGCGAACTGAAGGCAAACGCAGCGACGATGATAATCTATCTGCTGGTGACCGCGGGCGCGCTGCTCCGGGTTGCCGCATCGCTGCGACTGATCGCCTATGACAGAGGCATAGAGGCCGCCGGCCTTGCCTGGGGCGCAGCCTTCCTGCTGTTCGTGCTTGCTTATGCTCGGGTGCTATGGAGTCCACGACTGGGCGAGCGACGGTGACATTTTGCTGCGCACGATCAGCCGAGGCCGTTCGCCTTCTTGCCGGCGTCCTCGATGGCTTGGTCGATCTGCCTCAGCGAGCGCGGTCTACCCTCCGCCTCGACGCGGCGTCGGTAGCGGGCGAGCCTGCGCGCGAGGTCGGAAGCATCTTCGTCGCGGATTCGGTCAGCTGGTTCGGGCTTGTCCATCGATGGTGAAGGTAGCGATCGGCCACTCCCATTTGGATAAGTAAGTTTCCTAGGTCGCAGAACCGCGCACGTCCGAATTATGTCAATGACCGCGCGCATTGCTATGAGCGACCCCATGGGCCAGCCAATCTCCGAAGGACCACTTGAGGCTGAAGCCCATCTGCGCTCGATTCTGGCGACCGTTCCGGACGCAATGGTTGTCATCGACGAGGCTGGCGCGATTCTTTCGTTCAGTGCAGCAGCGGAGAAGATGTTCGGCTATTCCGAGGACGAGGTGGCCGGCAGGAATGTGAAGATGCTGATGCCCAATCCCGACCGTGACCGGCACGATCAGTATCTCAGCAATTACCTCACCACCGGCAAGCGCAAGATCATCGGCATCGGCCGGGTCACGACCGCGCTGCACCGGGACGGGAACACCTTCCCGATCGAGCTGGCGGTCGGGGAGGCCTGGAGCGATGGGAGGCGGATCTTCACCGGCTTCATCCGCGACCTGACCGAACGTCAAGAGACCCTGCTTCGGCTTCAGGACCTTCAGTCAGAGCTCGCTCACGTCGGGCGCGTAAGCGAAATGGGCACGCTCGCATCCTCCCTCGCGCATGAACTGAATCAGCCGCTCACGGCCGTCGCGAGCTACTGCGAGAGCGCTCGCGACCTGCTCCAGACAAGGCCCGATGCCGAAACCCTGTCGATGGCTCGTGAGGCGATGGACGAAGCTGCAAAGCAGGCGGTCCGCGCTGGACAGATCGTGCGCCGCCTGCGCGATTTCATGACTCACGGCGAGACCGAGCGCAGGGTCGAAAGTCTCCAGCGGCTCATCAGCGAGGCGAACGCGCTGGCACTCGTCGGCTCGCGCGAGCACGGGATCGACGTCCAGCTCTCGCTCGATCCGGATGCGGACCTGGTCTTCGTCGACCGGATCCAGGTGCAGCAGGTGCTGGTCAATCTCATTCGCAACGCGATCGACGCAATGGTCGAGAGCCCGGTGCGCAACCTGTGGATCCGAACCGATCGCGGCAGCGACAATTTTGCCGAAGTTACGGTGGAGGACACCGGTTCCGGCATTTCCGAGACGATTGCGCCGCAGTTGTTCCAGCCTTTCGTGACGTCCAAGCAAAATGGGATGGGCATCGGCCTTTCCATCTGCCGGACAATCGTCCATGCGCACGGCGGACGCATCTGGTGCGATTCCGGATGCAAGGGCGGCACCGCCTTTCATTTCACTCTACCAACTGGGGGAGCGAAGACATGAGCAACGACGAGTTGCGCCTGGTCCATCTGGTCGACGACGACGAGGCGATCCGCCGCTCGGTCGGATTCATGCTGAAGACGTCGGGCTATCATGTGCGCAGCTACGAAAGCGGCGTGGAACTGCTCAAGGGCGTTCCCAACATCGAACCTGGATGCATCCTGCTCGACATCCGCATGCCCGGCATGGACGGCATCGAAGTCCAGGCCAGTCTCAGAGACAAGGGCGTCACCTTGCCGGTGATCATCATGACCGGCCACGGAGATGTCAGCCTCGCTGTCCAGGCAATGAAGGCCGGCGCTGTCGACTTCATCGAAAAGCCGTTCGAAAAAGCGGTGCTTCTCTCGGCGATCGAACATGGCGTGGAGCGCCTCAAACAGTCTGCGGCGAACCACGAGCGGGCAGACGAGGCGGCTGTCAGGCTCCAGGTGCTGACCCCGCGCGAGCGTGAAGTACTCGACGGGCTGGCCAAGGGGCTGCCCAACAAGACAATAGCCTATGACCTCGGCATCAGTCCCCGGACGGTAGAGATCCACCGCGCCAATGTCATGAGCAAGCTCGCCGTGCGGAGCTTGTCCGAAGCCCTCAGGATCGCCTTCGCCGCTCAGGAGCATTAGTGGCTTCGGGCGATTACGCATGCCGCCCCTCCTTCTCGCTCGGAAAAAGCCGACTGGACTGGCGCCTTGGCTTTCGGGTGGGCTTTTCAGCTCAGTCTCCCGACTGGGACTGGGCTCGCGGGTAGCGATTCCAAGGCTACTCTTGTTCGGTCTCGGAATGTCGGTCTCTGCAGGCGTTTGCCGAAGGCGTGGGGTCCGGCTGCGTTCCAGATCGACCGCGCAGGCTGTCGGACCACCTGTGGCGCATGAAACGTAGCATGGCCCAAGTGGCAGCGACCGCTACCAGCACTGCGGCCGCATCAAACCATTTTAGAACGACCTGCGACGTCCCCAGCAGCGGCTTTGCGGCATAGCCGAGCAATCCGACCGCATAATAGCTGATCGCGACCACCGAGAGCCCCTCGACGGTCTCCTGCAGCCTCAACTGAATCGATGCGCGGCGGTCCATCGACGCCAGGAGATCGCGGTTCTGGGCAGTGAGAGCGGTCTCGACACGGGTCCGCATGAGCGCGCTGGCCCACTCGGCGCGCGCTGCGAGATCTGAGAGCCTGCTCGAAAAGGACGCGCAAGTGCGCAGGGCCGGATGCAACCGCCGTTCGGTAAAGTCGGCAAGACTGAGATGTCCGCGGACCGGTTCGACACGCAATGCGCACAGCCGCTCGTCCACAAGCTGGCCATAAGCAGCGGATGCACTCATCCGGTATCGCGTTTCGGACGAAAGGCGCGCAATTTCCGCACTCAGGCGTGTGAGCTCCGCAAGCAGGCTTGCGGAGTCCGTTTCTGTGTTCGCGACTGCCGTGGTGAGGTCGGCCAGACGCGTTTCCAGTTGTTCGAGCTGGGACATGCCCGCCTGGGCCGTCGGCAGTCCCAACAGTGCCATTTTTCGGTAATTGCCGAGTTCGAGAAGTCGCCGAAGCAGCTGGCCCGGCTCAATTCCCGTCAGGCCCCGATCAACGACAAGCAGCCGGCCGTTGCCGTCAGGATGCAACTTGAAGTCCGAATACATGCGCGCCGCGCCTCCGGCGAGATCGCAGCAAACCAAACTGTCTTCGGCAAAGTCACAATCCAGCGGTTCTGCGCCCGAGCCGAGCTCCTCGCGAATGAAGACAACATGGCTTGCCCGGACGATTTCTCCCGGGATTGCCTCCAGCCATGTGCGATCCACGCGGTCGAACAGGTCCTGGCAGAAAAGCGGGTTGGTCTTTCCTTCGGCCAAGAACGTGTAGGTGCAGAATTCGGTATGACGTTCCCAAACGAGCTCAACCTTCCCCAATGTGCAGCGCTGATAGCGGGTGCCGGGCGCCGGAGCTGTGCACCCGGGGATCGCCGCCAAGTGTCTTTCTCCATCCCCAGTTTGAGAGGGAGGCAGCAAGGCGACGATCTGGAGGATTTGCGCCGGGACGCGCAGCGGCGGAAGCCGGCGCGCGTGCATTTCCAGTGTCAGTGCCCCGCGTAATGGATGGCTTTTCAAGCCGGTGAGCAGCCCCGCCTGCGGCAACATTAGCGTCCTTCCCGCAAGTCGTTAGTGTTGGCTGCCGAAGGTCGGGCATTAGCAGAGCATCGGGAAGCGCCAGCGAATTTTTCACCCCAAGAACTGGGTTAGAATGCCTCCTTTCTTGAAACAGAAATTTCAGTCGTGCAGATTTCAATTTCAGGTGGATTGGCTAAACCACCTCCTCGCGACGGAACGGAAATGAGGGGACATTGCCAAAAATGAAGCATGCGGTTCTGCCGGCGGCGATGCTGGCTCTCCTACCTGGAATGCCGGCCATTGCCGCCGTTGCCCACCCGCAACCAATCGAGGTGACCATCAACGGAGCAGCGCGTTCCGACCCGGTGACGCGCTACGAATATGGCATGTTCATCGAACCGATCGGCAATCTCGTTGCCCGTACGCTGTGGGCCGAAATGCTGGACGACCGGAAATTCTATTTCCCGGTCGTTGCGCAAGCAAAGGATGCACCGCCCCCCGCAAATGCCCAAGTCTTTCCTGGAATGGCAGGCCGCAAATGGCGTCCGATTGGAGTGGACGATGCAGTCACCATGGATACGAGCGACCCTTACGTCGGCAGGCAAAGTCCGTCCGTGGCGGTTTCGGCAGAAAGCCCGCGAGGTCTCGGCCAGGCGGGCATCGGTATTGCTCGCGGCAAGCGCTACGACGGCTATATCTATCTGAGCGGCGATGCCGGAGCGAAAGTCGAGGTGTCGCTGATCTGGGGACCGGGTCCGAAGGACCGTCAATCGATCGCCTTGCCCGCACCGACCAGCGAGTGGCGCCGAATTCCCTTCAGCTTTACCCCGACGGCCGACGCAGCCGACGCACGATTTGAAATCAGCGGTACCGGCAGCGGCCATTTCCGAGTTGCAGCCGTGTCAATGATGCCTTCGGACAATATTCACGGATGGCGCGCCGACACGACGGCGATCGCCCGTTCGCTGCATTCGGGCATGTGGCGCCTCCCCGGCGGCAATTTTCTTT
>CBJLMA010000062.1:0-11508 GCA_966424035.1 uncultured Sphingomonas sp.
TCTTCGCGCCATGGGCTGCGACATCGTGCAGGGCTACGTCTTCTCGGCGGCAATGTTCGAGGAAGAGTTCCTCGCCTGGACGAACAACGCACGCAGCCGGGACGCCAAGTCCGTCGCCTGATCCTTGATACTAACGCTGGGGTGTTGGAACGGGAACGGTTCCTCCCGGCCGAACCTCATAGCTTTGCTGCCGCGGTGCGGTCAGCGCCATGTTGCCGACACGATGCACGATGCGCGGGGTGACGATGATGTAAAGCTCGGTCTTGGAGCGGGACTGCTTGTCGGTCCGGAACGCTTGGCCGACAATCGGGATGTCGCCCAGCAGGGGAACCTTGGTCTTGGTCGTGATATTTTCGTCCTGGGTGAGCCCGCCGATCACGAAGGAATCGCCGTCGCGGACGGTAGCTGCAGTCTCCGCCTGGCGCTGACTGATCGTCGGATATCCCTGGCTGAAGCCGGTAACGCTCGAGACCACGCAATAGACGTGACTTGAGACGTAGCCGTCCGCACTGACACGCGGAGCGATCTGCAAAGTCACCCCGACGTTCACATACTGGACTTGTTGCTGCACGCCGTTGACGCCGGACAAGGCGATTGCCGTCAGGATCGGGAGTGCATCACCAGTGATGATCTTGGCCGTCGAGCCGCTCTGCGCAGCGATCCGCGGCTTGGAAACAATCCGGCCATTGCCCTTGGCGATCTGCGCGTAAAGCGCAGCCTGGAACGACGCGCTGGTCACGTGGCCTGAGCAGACGTTCGACTTGTCGCCGTTCAGGTCGGTGCCGCAGCCCTGCGACACGCCAAGAGGCATGAATCCCCCGGAACTGAAGGTGACGACTCCGATCTGGCCATTGGCATTTGTAAAATCGATCCCGAGTGCCTTGGAACCGACCTCGCTCAGTTCGACCATCTGAGTTTCAAGGACCACGCTGTCGACCGGAATGTCGATTGCAGCGATCATCGCCTTCATGCGTGCGATGCGCTCGGGAGAGCCCCTGAGCCAAATGGCGTTGAGCCGTCGGTCGATCGCCATTGACGCATCGACCGATTGGCCGAGCGGCTCGTCGCTGCTCCCGGGAGCCTGGCTGACGGCAGGCCGCTGATAGTTGCCTCCGGTCAGGCTGTTTGATCCGAACTGTGGCTCTTCTGGCGTGAAGACGTCGTTCGACTTGACCGTCACCCCGTCAGTCAACAGGCCGACGACTTCCGAAACATCGGCATATTTGAGCAGGACGAGTTCGTAATTGTCTTCGCCCGGCGGCGGTTCGACGGCGGGCGGAAGAACGCCCGGCGGACCGTAGGCGGTTTCCGACTTTTTGGCGGCTGCCGCTGCGCCGCTGCTGATCGTGACTTCGATCGTGCGCTGGCTGGTTTGGACGGCGGAGAAACCAGCGGCTGCCACGGCATCGAAGCGGACGATGAGAAGGTCTCCCTCCTGGTCGAACTGGAGTGCACGCACCAGCCCCTTCAGGTCTCGCGGCTGGATCGCATGGAGCCCGCGGGTGGTCGAGGCGAAGCCGATGCCCGGCTGATCGGGACGCCCAAGCGCCGGCGTAAAGGTCGTCGCGGTCGGGTCGAAGGTGAGTTCGAACCGCGATTCGGAGGAGGTCTCGGTGATCAGCTTAATCTGCTGAAGGATGACCGGATAAGTGGGCGGCCGAGAGATTGGGGTGAACTGTTCCGCACTCGTCGCGCCCGCTGGAATTGCCGCAAGCAGGGCCGCGAGCAGAAGCGCGAGCAGACGAAAAAGCCACGCGCCTTCTGATATTGCTGTCCCCGCCCGCATCGAATTGAGTTTTATCGGTTTTTCTCCCGATACCAAATGAAAAGTGCGGGCGCCCCGCGGCGGCCCGCACTGATCATGCGAAGAAGAGCCTCAGAAAGACGAGGTGCCGTTCGGAGTGCCGAGCCCGCTCGGACCGTCATAGCCCGGCATGCCCGTGCACAGGTAGGTTCCGCCGCAACTGCCGTTGCTGCCGCTGGTCACGTCGTGGAATCCGCCGGCATTGCCGTAGGTCGTCGACAGGGGAACGACGCTGCCAGAGACCGCATAGACACCCGCGATCAGCGGCGATGCGACGCTGGTTCCGCCAAAGACCAGCCAGGCCGAGCGCGTGCGGCTCGATGGACCATAGACGGCGACGCCCGTGTTCGGGTCGGCAACCGCCGATACATCCGCGACGGTACGACGCGCGCAGCCAGTGTCGGTCTGCCAGCCCGGCTTGGTGATGTAGGCGCTGCATCCGCTGCCGGCGCCGCTCCACACCGTCTCGGGCGAGCCGAGGATCAGGTGCGTGCCGCCCACGGCCGTGGCGTTAGACGAGGCCGCCGGGAACTGGACGCCATAGCCATTGTCGCCCGAGCTGACCGTCACTGCGATGCCGCGCGTCGTCGGGTTGTTGTAATGGCTCTGGTCGTTGACCTCGGAGCTATATTCCGAGCCGCCATAGCTGTTCGAGATCGCGACTACGCCAGGATAGCTGGCGGCGTAGTCGACCGCAGCGGCGAGATTTGCGAACGAGTTGGTGTTCGATTGGACGAGCAGGATCTTGCAGTTCGGGCAGATTGCGCTGGCCATGTCGAGATCCAGTGCCTGCTCCTGATCCCAACCCGTGTCGGTGCGCGGAGCGCTGGTTCCGCCGTTCTGGTTGCGGATGATCAGGCAACCGTTCGCGACCGTGCACGTCGGAAGGCCGAATTGACTGCGATAGACCTGCAGGTCGGACTCGGCGGTCGGATAGCCATAGGCATCCACGATCGCGATGACCTTGCCGGCGCCATTATTCGCCGAGGCGGTGGTCAGGCCATAGGCCGTCCTGAGATCGCTCGGCCCGTAGCCAGATGGAGTAGCATGGGGTGAAGCCCCGTCGGGCTTGCCAAGGAGCGGATTGCCGCGCGCATCCGTCACGACATGTGCGTGACAACGTGCAGTGCCAAACGGATTGCCGTGCGGGCAAGCCGCCACGTGATAAGTTGGGCCGCTGCGCTCGAGCCGGACTGCCTGGGCGGTGGCGGGAGACACCCCTGCGAGCGTCAACGCGAACCCAAGGGCAGCCAGCCCCCATTTTCTGAGACTCATGATTTCCCTCCGTCTTACTCACCGAGCAAGGTGGGTCATGCTGACACCAATTTGCCAAATTGCAAGCTGAGTTGGTGTCCAAAGTGTCGCAAGTGTCTCATTTTGAAGGGCTTTGTCGGGAACCTGACAGAAATGGTCACGTTGGATATGGGAATTGGGGAACCATGAAGCATGCGATAATGATTGCGGCACCGCTACTGACCGGCTGCATGTCGCATGGCGTGCATCCGCTGCGCCCGCTCGAAATTCCGACCGCTCCGTATAGCGGCGTCTCCACAACTGCCTTGAGCGGAAGTTTGATCTACGAAGGCGGGTGCCTTCTCTTCCGCGACGACGACAGGCGCTTTGATCTGATGCCGGTCTGGCCGGTCGGGAGCACCTTCAACGGCACGTCGGTCATTTTCCATGAGCCTGGACGTGCCGACCAGCGGATCGTCGTTGCCGAAGAATTCCTGATGCTGGGCCAACCGCTGCAATGGTCGCGGATTGCGAACCCTCGGCTGGTCCTCCATCAACGCCGATGCGGGGGAGAACCCTTCGCTGTTCTGGGCGTTCGTCCGGCCAACTAAATGTTCCTTGGGGACAATCATGGCCTTAACGTTCCAAAGCTTCTTCATGGCCGGTTTCGAATGCTCGTCGCATCGCCGGCGCGACGGCGTGCGGCTCGACCTCATCAAGGCGACCGCGCACGACAAACATATCTTGCGCGATTATCGGCTCTGCGCGGACCTCGGTTTCAAGACCCTGCGAGATGGTTTGCGCTGGCATCTTATCGAGAAATCGCCGGGGAAATATGACTGGTCGAGCTGGCTTCCGGCGCTCGAGGCCGCCGAAGCAACGGGCGTGCAGGTCATCTGGGACCTGTTCCACTATGGTTCGCCCGATTGCATAGACCAGGCGGCTCCAGACTTTCCCGAGCGCTTCACCGATTTTGCGGTCGCAGCGCTGGAACTCCAGCAGTCGGTGAGCAAGCGTCCGCCGCTCGTCTGCCCACTCAACGAGATCAATTTCCTATCCTGGGCGGTCGACGACGGCTATTTTCCGCAGGTCGGCCCGAAGCAGCGCGGCTGGTTCAAGAGCCAGCTTGTAAGAACTGCGATCCGCGCCTCGAAAGCGATTAAGGAGCGCTGGCCACGGGCGACCATCATATGGGCCGAGCCTTTGATCCACATCGCGCCGCATGACCGCCGCCGGGCGACGATCCGTGGTGCGCACGCGAACCTCCAGGGCATGTACGAGGCCTATGATTGGATCATGGGAATGGCGCGGCCCGAGCTGGGCGGCGATCCGTCACTGGTCGATGTTGTCGGCTGGAACTTCTATCCGCACAACCAATGGTATTGGAAGGGCCCGACAATCCCGATGGGTCACCACGAGTATCGGCCGCTCGCCGACATGCTCGTCGAAATGGCCGATCGGTACCAGAAGCCGATCTTCCTATCCGAAACGGGGGCCGAGGGAACGGGCAAGCCGTCTTGGCTCCATTATGTCTGCAACGAAGTGCGCGACGCAATCGACCGGGGAGCCGATGTTCGAGGCATCTGCTGGTACCCGATCACGGCCTATCCGGGCTGGGACAATTCCCGCCACGCCGAGACCGGGCTGCTGTCGACCATCGTTGCCGACGGCAGCCGGCATGTGGACGAGCGGCTGCTTGAGGAATTCGAACGCCAGCGGAAATTGTTCGATACCTCGCGCGATGAAGCTGGTCCCGCCATCGCCGTTGCGAGATAAGGGACGATGCTGAGCGTCTCACGAACGCTGGCAGCAATTGCGACTTCGGCTGCGCCATGCCGGCGGTTGCGCAATCCTCGTCCCGCGAACCTACAGATGTCTATGGCCGCCGGCTCGCGGGATTACCCACGCAAAGTGCGAAGTGAGAGATCCGGATCGTCGACGGGGCAAGACCCCCGGCAGGCTCGAAGCCCTTATGATCGCACCCGCGAACGCAGCTAAGTGATCGGCGCCGCCTGCGGCTCGTCCGACGGCGTTCCGACATGTGGCCATCCGTCCTTCCATTCGATCTTGTCGATCATGAGGATTCGGCGGCTGTTAATCTCATCCTCCTGGCGCTGACGTGGACGGTTCACGTCAATCGCATGATAGATGATCCACACTTGGCCCGCTTCGTCGGTCACCATGCAATTGTGCCCTGGAGCGAGCCAGCGTTCACTCTTGAACAGCATCAGGCTGTGGGGGACACCTTTGGCCTGTTCGAGCGTCTCGAATGGACCCATCGCGTCCTTCGATCGGGCCACCATCACGCCGTAATGCGCGTCCGGCCCGCAGCAATTGTCGCCGGAGTAGAAGAGATAATAGAAATCGTCATGCCGGATCACCCAGGCCGCTTCGACGAGCCTTGGGAACCCCCCCTTTTTTCCGTTGGGCCAGACGAGGTCGACGGGCTCGCTTCCAGCTACGAACGACAGACGATCATCGGCCAGCTCCTGCACCTTGATCGGCTGGAACCCCGATCCCCAGTAGAGCAGCTTCTTGCCCGTGACCGGATCGTCATAGGCCATCGGATCGATATATTCGAAGCCCATTCCCAAGAGCAGCGGCATGCCCATGTCGACGAACGGACCGGCGGGAGAGGTCGCGGTAGCGACCGCGAGACAATGCCCGCGTTCGGGCTCGTGGCAGACGTCGGGCGTTGCCGAATAATACATGAGATAGGTCGTGCCGTCGAAGATCACGCTTGGCGCCCAGAAATCCTGGGTCTCCTTTGCCCAGCTCGGTTTTTCTGGAAGCGCGTCGCCGAGATGATCCCAGTGAATGAGGTCCCTGGAGCGGGCTACCTGGATATTGATCCAGTGCCCCTCGCGCAGCGTTTGGGTGCCGTAGGCGTAATAAAAACCGTCGGGCGCGTGGATGACCGCAGGATCGGGAAAGTCCTCGTCGAGAACGGGATTGACGTAGGAGCCGCGGGCGAGGGCAGGGAGAGTCGAAGCGGCCGGGCTGCCGGCATCGACCTTGGGAGAATCTGCAGAACCGAAAGAATCAGGCATCAGGGGCACATATGGGCCCCGCGAAGGATGTTAAAGCCGCATCATCGTTCAGCTTTGCAGCACCTTGCGGACAATGCGCTCGTAAATCCGCGACAAAGAGTGGATGTCTTCTACCGCGGCGCACTCGCCAACCTTGTGCATCGTGGCATTGGGCAGGCCGAAATCGACGACCGGGCAAAGCTGGATGAGAAAACGGCCGTCCGATGTGCCTCCGCTGGTCGACAGCTGAGGCTTGGCGCCTGTCTCCTCGGCGATTGCATTCACGACCACGTCGTAGAGCGGCCCCGGCGGCGTGAGGAACGCCTCACCCGAGATACGCGCGCGAACCTTGGCGCCAGGCGCCTCACGTTCGGCGATTTCCTCCACCATCCTTACCAGATCCGCGCCTTTGTGAAGATTGTTGAAGCGGATGTTGAGCTGAGCGGTCGCCGAGCCCGGAATGAGGTTGCTGGCGTTGGTGGGCGTAGAGATTGCGGTGAACTCCAGGTTGGTCGGCGGGAAGCTGTCCGTGCCGTCATCGAGGTGAACTGCGTCTAGCGCAGCAATCACCCGGGCCAGCGGCGGCACTGGATTGTCGGCGCGGTGCGGATAGGCGACATGGCCCTGTACGCCCGGAACCTCGATCCACATGTTGACCGAGCCGCGGCGGCCGATCTTCACTGTATCGCCCAATCGCTCGACAGAGGTGGGCTCGCCGATCAGGATCATGTTCGGGCAAATCCGCCGCTCGTTCAGCCAGTCAATGATCCGCGGCGTTCCATAGGTCGCATAGCCTTCCTCGTCGCCGGTGATCAGCAGCGAGAGAGTGCCTTTGGTCGTGTCCAGCCGCGACAAGGCCGCGACATAAGCGGCGATAGCGCTCTTCATGTCGTTTGCGCCCCTGCCGACGAGCGCGCCGTCGATCACGCCGCCGGCGAACGGGTCTCCACTCCAGCCTTCGCCGGGAGGAACCACGTCGAGATGGCCGGCAAAGCCGAAATGCGGCTCGCCCTGGCCCCTGATCGCCACCATATTTTCGGTTGGGCCGTCGGGTGGTTCGCCCATGATCCACCTGTGACAGGTGAAGCCGAGCGGCGTCAGCGCCTGCTCCAGCAGGTCAAACACTTCGCCGGATGCCGGGGTAATGCTGGGGCAGCGAATGAGCTCACGCGAAAATTCGACCGGATCAATGGGCGAGGGCATCGCTGCTGACTAGCAACCCCGGCGCTGCAGGCAAGCGGCAGACCGGTGTTCACGCTTTTGGTGAAGTGCAACTTCTAAGAAGCCTCGCTCGCCGGTACAGTTGCCGCCATGCCCAAGATCGATCTCGATTCCATCGCCCAACTCAACCGCACCGGCTACCCGTCGCCGTTCAACCAACAGGTGCTGGATCGCTGGTACCGACGGCTCGCACCAGCAGCCGGTCTCACCGAGTTCGGGGTCAGCCATGTGACCCTGAAACCCGGAGCCTGGTCATCCCAGCGTCACTGGCACAACGGAGAGGACGAGTTTTTGGTGATGCTTTCAGGCGAAGCCGTGCTTGTCGAAGATGAAGGCCGTACCATCCTGCGCGCCGGGGACTGCGCCGGCTGGCCCAAGGGCAGCACGAACGGCCATCATTTGCGGAACGAAAGCAATCAAGACTGCAGCTTCATCTGCGTCGGCGGCGGCAAGAACAGCGGTGGCGGCTATTCCGATATCGACATGATCTTCACCGCCGAGGGCCTGTTCGCGCACAAGGACGGAACGCCTTATTAGGCCGCTGCCCTTTCCACGGATTCGATCACCCAAGGCTCGTCCTGAGCCTTGTCGATCCATTCCGCGACGTGCGGATGCGACAGCACATTCTTCATATAGACGCCGGCGAAGCTCGGAACGCCGACACCGTAAGTGATGAAGCGGGTGACCACCGGCGCATACATCATGTCGGCCGCGCACCAGTCGCCAAACAGATAATCGCCGGTGCCCCCGAAACGCGCACGCGACTGGGCCCACAGCTGGAGAATTCGGTCGACCTCCTCGCGCACGGGTTCGGTAAGCTTCTTTGGCGAAAAGCTCTTGCGCACGTTCATCGGCAGCTCACGACGCAAGTTGGCGAATCCGGAGTGCATCTCCGCTGACATCGAGCGCGCTACTGCGCGCGCAGCCTCGTCCTCAGGCCAATATAGTGCAGGTCCGTAGCGGTCGGCGAGGAATTCGATGATCGCCAGGCTGTCCCACACGACCACGTCGCCGTCCCAAAGGATCGGGACCTTGCCGAGCGAGGGGGCAAACTCGTCGCCCTCGCGCCGTCTCTCCCAGTCGGCATCGAACAGGGGGACGACATATTCCTCGAACTCTTCGCCCGACTGCTTGCACGCGAGCCAGCCACGCATCGACCAGCTCGAATAAGCGCGATTGCCGATGATCAGCTTGAACACTTGCCCTCCTTCAGGACGTCGCCGCTTCGACTATTGCCGTTCGTAACTCGGCGATGCCGCTACCGGTTTCGCTGGACGTGGTGAAGATGGCCGGATGCGCGGCGGGATGCTTGGCCGCTTCCGTCGCAATGGCCTCGTAGAGCGCTCCGAGAGCCGCCGGCTTCACCTTGTCGCCCTTGGTTAGCACCAGGTGGTAGCCGACGGCCGCATCATCGAGCATGCGCATCATCTCTCGATCGACTTCTTTAAGGCCGTGCCGCGCATCGACCAGCACGAGCGCGCGCTTGAGCACGGAGCGTCCGCGCAGATAGTCGTTGACCAGATGGCGCCAGCGCCTGATCAAATCCTTCGGCGCTTCGGCGAAGCCATAGCCCGGCATGTCGACGAGCCGGATCTGCGCCGGCTTGCCGACGTCGAAAAAGTTCAGCTCCTGGGTTCGCCCGGGCGTGTTGGAGGTTCGCGCGAGCCCCTTGCGATTGGTCAGCGCATTTAGGAGCGAGCTCTTGCCGACGTTCGAACGACCGGCGAAGGCGACTTCGGGTACATCCGGATCCGGGAGAAATCTCAGATCAGGCGCGGATTTCAGAAATTCGATGGGTCCGGCGAACAGCCTGCGCGCACCCTCGGCCAGATCCTCATCCGTGCCGCTCATGTGTGGACCGGATGCGTGTCCGCAAGATGCAGCCCGTACTTGCGATAAAGCCACCACTGCTGAGCAATCGTCAGCAGGTTGTTGGTGATCCAGTAAAGCTGCAGTCCTGCCGCAAACGGGGCCATGACGAAGACGAGGAACCAGGGCATGATCGCGAACACCTGCGCTTGTGCCGGATCCATCGGCTGCGGGTTCAACTTCATCGATGTCCATTGCGTCGCCCCGACCAGGATCGGCAGCACGCCGATCGCAAGAAAGGTAGGCGGCGTGAAATGAAGCAGGCCGAACAGATTGATCGGAGTCAGCGGATCGGCCGCCGACAGATCCTTGATCCATCCGACGAACGGCTGGTGGCGCATTTCGACGCTGACCAGCAGCACCTTATAGAGCGCATAGAAGACTGGGATCTGGAGCAGGATCGGCAGGCACCCGGCCGCGGGATTGATCTTTTCCGCCTGATAGAGCTTCAGTATTTCTTCCTGCTGGCGCCGCTTGTCGTCCTTGAACCGCTCCTGGATCGCCTTCATCTTGGGCTGCAGCTTGCGCATGGCGGCCATCGATTGAAACTGCTTCTGCGCAATCGGGAACATGATCGCCCTGACGATCAGCGTCAGGCAAATGATTGCCACCCCGAAATTGCCCAGCGTCCGGAAGAGGAACAGCAGAAGGTCGAAAATGGGGATCATGAACCAGTGGAACCATCCCCAGTCGATCGCGTAGCTGAACTGTGGGATACCGGCGCTCTCGTAGCTGTTGAGCCACGCCTTCTCCTTCACTCCAGCGAACAGATGCGCGCCGGTGGATATCGTCTGGCCAGGCGCGACCGAAACCGGAGCAAGGGCGTAATCAGCCTGATAGGCACCGCTTGAGCTCCGCTGGAACTCGGCGTTCATTGCTCCCTGCGGCACAAGTGCCGTCAGCCAATATTTGTCGGTAAAGCCGAGCCAGCCGCCCGTATTGCCGAATCTCTCGTCCTTGCCCTGATCGAGGTCCTTCCAGTCGATCTTGTAGTTGGCCTTGCCGTCGAACACGCCGATCGGTCCCACATGGTTGGTCCACATCGACCTGTCCGCCGATTCGCTGGCGCGGCTCACGAGGCCAATGGGGACGACATTGAGCGGCTTGCCCGATCCGTTGGTTACGCTTTGCTGGACGGTGAACAGATAGCCATCGTCGACTGTAATCCTGAGCTGGTAGCGCGTGCCGTCTGCCACCTGGGTGGTCAGCGTAACCGGCCGGCCAGGAACGAGGAGGTTACCATCGGAGGTCCAGACCGTGTTGAGGTCCGGCGCCTGGCCGCCCTGCGCTGTCCAGCCGAACTCGGCGATGTATGCGCCGGGTGCACCGATTGGGGACAAGAGCCGCACAGGCGGTGAGTCTTTGGCGATCGTCTGCTTTTGCTTCACGAGCAGAAGGTCGTCGATCTGTGCGCCCTTGAGGTTTATCGAGCCCTGCAGTGACGGCGTGCGGATGCTGATGCGCGGGCTCGAGGCGAGCGCAGCGGCAAGGGACTGCAGCTTTGCCGGCGTCGAGGGTCCCGCCGGCTGCGCATTCGACTGAGGCAGCGGTTGCTGCTTGCCGGCCACCACTTTGGTGCTCTGCGGGTTGGCGGTTGGAAAGAACCGGTTTGCGGCCCAGCTCCAGCCCAAGAGCACGAGCGCGCTCAGCGCTACCGCGAGGATCAAATTCTTGCTGTCGTTCACTGTATCAGGATCCTCACGGTACCGGGTCGAAGCCTTGCCCACCCCAAGGGTGGCAACGCAGAATGCGCTTCAATGCCATCCATCCTCCGCGCGCGGCCCCATAGCGTTCTATTGCGGTAATCGCATAGGCCGAGCAGCTCGGCTGGTAGCGACAGCTGGGCGGAAGGATGCGCGACGGGCCCTTTTGCCACGCCTTGGCGATCAGGATCATGCCTTTTCCGATCATTGACGCCGCAACCTGTCCAGAGCTCCGGCGAGTTCGGCGCGGAGCTGGCCGAAGTCACGCTCGATCCCTTTGGCGCGGCCGATCATCACATGGTCGGCACCGGCGAAGCCCTTAATGGTGACGATTTCACGCGCCAAAGCACGCAACCGCCGCTTCATCCGGTTGCGGACGACTGCACCGCCAATCTTCTTTGTGACTGTGAAACCGACACGCATCGCCGGATCCGAATCCTCGCGGTGGCGGACAAGCAGGACGAATCCCGGAGTCGTCGCGCGCAAGCCGCTGTTCGCGGCTACGAAGTCGGCGCGCTTTCGGATCGTGCTTAGGCGCTGAGCTTCTTGCGTCCGCGCGCGCGGCGGGCGTTCAGTACCTTGCGACCCCCCACCGTCGCCATTCGGGCGCGGAAGCCGTGACGCCGCTTGCGGACGAGGTTGCTCGGCT
>CBJLMA010000063.1:0-11395 GCA_966424035.1 uncultured Sphingomonas sp.
GGGTTCTGCCGGCGGCAAGCGAGGCTTGTGCTGCACCGCGCGCGCAACCGGCTGATTAAGCGGCGCAAGCAGCCGTCAACCTGGGCGCCGGGTTCGAGCCATTTTCCGGACCTCTCGAGGCACCTGTGGAGGTGACTTCAGAGGTCCGGAGCCCATTTCAGAATGGAGAATTGGGGTGGCAAATCGCCGATCGATGAGCCGCAGGAGTGTCCTTGCTGCAGACCTCCCGAATTGCTGTCAATGAGGCGTGCTCCGCCCCCTGGCTTGCGGATGCCTTTTTCGGTTCGGCCTGCGATGATCCGGTCTGCTTGATCAGCGCGTCGAGGCCCTGGCGGAGCGTATTCAGGTCTTGAGCGGTCGGCGCCCTGCTCGCACTTCTCGCGGCGACAGAGGAAACTGGCTGAACCAACGACAGAAGTAACATTGCGGCGAACGATAGTCTCATGGCGCACCTCGGGATTTTGAGTCCACGAGCGCCGTAACCATCTCGGCGAGGTTAATCCGGGTTATTATCAGTCATTATCGATAGACTGCCATGCCGGTCCGCCGAGAGGGATCGCTGGTCCGTTCGAAACAAGTTTTCGCGCCGGATCAGCAATCCAGACCAATGCGCATTTGAGAAGCTGGACACCGGCCATACTCTCGCGTGGATCAAGCGCGCCCTGGGTTCGCTTCCACAGTCAGGCCCGCACCGGCACTCGTGCCGGAACGTCGACGAGGTGGGCTCGTTGAGGCCAGTCATGCCGATAATCTTCCCCCCCGCAATCATGCTGGTCATGCTCGCGTTCGCCCTCCTGCTCATCGCTTTCGCTGTCTGGCGTCTCATCGCAACGCGCTGAGCTTTCGCTGCGCCTGGCGGCCGCCGCGTGACACCATGCGGTACCGTGAGGCCGGTTTCCGCGCAGCCCCGGTGAAAATGGGACGAAAGCTCAGTCTTTCGCGGTCGCAACCAGCCGTGGCTCCAGTGAGCTCGCAGTTCATTTCGGGTTTCGGAAATTCAGCCCGGCGGGTTGTTGCTTCCACTATGATAAACCGAAACAGCTAGAATGCGAGCGGTCTGGACCTTACGCTCGAAAGGCATGAACCGACCGCCACACCAATCGATGCACCAAGGCATTCAGTCGCTGAGCGAACGCGAAAAAGAGACGCTGCGGCTCCTCCTCGGCGGCCATGACGCAAAATCCATTGCGCGCGTACTCGGCCTGTCGGTCCACACGGTGAACGAGCGATTGCGTGACGCTCGACGAAAGCTCGGCGTCTCGAGAAGCCGTGAAGCTGCGAGACTGCTCGCTGAAACGGAGGAGCGGCGCCCCGATTCTATAGCGGACAAGGAATTTGGGGTTGCAGTGAGACTTGCGCGTGCGAGCAGTGAGCAGCCGAACAGACGGCCTGGTGCGGGTTACGCCCTCGCCTGGCTTGGTGGAGGAATGCTCATTATGTCGCTGATTGTCGCAGCACTCGTGTTCTCGTCCGCATTTCACGGGAGCGGCACGGCAGAGCCGCCGGCGCCACTCCTTGCAAGTGCAGCATCTCCGAGCGCGTCGGAGACCGACAGCGTGAGCTCGGCACGGAAATGGCTCGGGCTTGTGGATCACCGTGGGTGGAACGAAAGCTGGAGTGCCGCCGGAGCCCTGTTCAGGGCTGAGATCTCCGCCGCGCAATGGGCCTCGACAATTCAGCCGGTACGGGAACCCCTAGGACCAGTCTCCTCGCGTTCGGTGAAACTCGTTACGAAATCGACCTCGCTTCCTGGTGCGCCTCCCGGCGAATATGAGATCGTGCAATTTCAAACGAACTTCGTTCGCAAGAGTGGTGCGGTCGAGACTGTCGTTCTCGCGCATGAGACGTCCGGATGGAGGGTCGACGGCTACTTTATCCGTTAACCTTTCACCTCGTTGAGACTGACGAGCAGGAACTCAGGCCAGCCGGTGCACCTCAATCGCGGCGACGTCAGTTGAAGGCGAAGACGGCAGCGAGGACGATCGCGGTCACCGTGAGCATGGTCAGCGGGCCGGTGATCTTCATCAGCTTGGCGGCGGCTTCGTCGCCGCGCTTCAGCCGGGCTGTACCCCAGTGGCTGACGCCGATGCTCACTACCAGCACCAGGACGAGTGCCATCTTGACCTTGAACCAGCCATTCAGACCCGCTTCTCCCCCGTACTTCAGCCACAAAAGAAGTGGCCCGGTGATCAGGAGCAGGATGATGCCCGCGCGGGCGATGCGGCTGTAGACCGTGACCAGCGGCCACCAGGTCGCGCGCTGGTCGGGAGCTGACGCCACCAGCCGCGGGCCGACCTGCGAGAGAGCGAGGCCGCCGCCCACGCCCATCGCCAAAGCGATGAGATGCAGCGAAAGCACGAGATTGATAATGACCGGCATGGACATAGCACTCTCCAAATCTCTCGAGGGCTCGGCGCGTCCCTGCTGCGCCGAGGCCGAATAGGCCGCCCGGAGCCCACCAAAGGAAGGTTGAGATAAACATGATCGATCTGCGCACGCAATTGCGACAGCCGCAGGTGGCCATCGGCAGGTGGAAGAACTTATTGGCAATCAGTGTTGCCGGCGCGCTCCTGGCCAAATCTCCACGACGTTAAAGTCGGGCGACCGCTGGCGCTCCAAGCAGGCCAGCGAAGCGTATCGCACTGCGCGAGCGAGGTGATCCTGGCACTCTTCCAACGTTGCGGCGCGATCAGCAGCAGCCATCGCATCTTCGCTCAGCTGGGCGTAGTCCAAATGGTCGATTTGCATACAAGCACTTTGATCAACTGCGCCGCTCAGGAAAGGGGCTGATCTCATGCCGTACGGTTGTGAGACAGGTCGCAAACGCCTGTTGTGAAGTGGGGCAGTGAGCGTTCGACGTGTTGCTCAGCGACATGTTCGGGGCAGTGGCTCGAGCGTAATGCCTCGCTGCTCAACCGGGACTTCACCTCCAACGTCACAGCGAACCTCCGAATGGATCATCTCGAAAGAGCCGGTTCCCCGCGCCGACCGGACAACGATCCGATCGCGATTGGCGTACCATCTGCTTTCAACGGGAGCGATGGCAACCACGCGGGCCGTTGCAGAGTGAGCCGGTTGCAGCGGCAATTGCGCAATCCGCCAGATGACAAATGCGGAACCGAGGAAAGCCATTGCGGCGACCGCCATCAGAGACCGTTTCAGAAGGGTCATGCCGTCAACATCGCGACAAGAGCTGGTGTCGGCAACAGGTGGAAGACGGTTGTTTGAACTACGCACCAATACTTATGCACTCGCGGGACCATTTGGCGCACTGTCCCACTGGCACAGTCCATGAAATGGCCGAGCGAGGAGGTCGCCATGGCAACCGCATCAACCGGTTTACCGCGCGAAAGCGCAAGCGCCCATGTGGTGAATGTAGCTCGACTGACTATCGCTGGAGCCCTGAGCGCGGCAGCACTCTTTGTGCTGTGCTGGCTGGGGACTTTCGTTCCGTTCTCCAGCCCGACACACGCCTACATTTCTCTCTTCACAAACGCAGAGGTCAACTCCGGCTTGGCGCTGGTCGAGGGGACTTGCTGGTCGCTGCTTTTCGGCGCGCTGGTCGGCGGCGTGTTCGCCCTCATTTACAACGCAACCGCCCCGCTTGATCGGCGGTAAGGAGTCGGTCCATGAAAATGATCATTACGTTGGGAGCCGCCCTGCTCCTTGCAGGGCCTGCCGCTGCCCAGTCATCGCACGCAGCGCATCATCCGGCCGACAAGCCCGCGACTTCCATGGGAAGCGACCAGGCCTGCCCGCAGAAGATGCAGGACATGTCAGGCAACATGCAGCAGATGATGCAGATGCATCAGCAAATGATGGGCCAGATGGCGCAGATGATGCAGATGATTCAGACCATGCAGCAGCAGCATCAGGGAATGGGTATGGATACACCCAAGACCACTCCGCCGAGCGATAGCAAGCCGCACTAGGCGGCTGACGAGCCAGAATACTGACGCTTCGCTTCCTGATCCTCTGCGTGGCGGTCGCGGCTGCTGCGGGGTTGCTAGTCCTCACCGGTCACGGCCCGCACGTCATCGGCTATCTTCCATAGCTGGTCCTCTTCGCCTGTCCGCTGATGCATTTGTACATGCATGGACACCACCGCCACCATGGCGATGAGCGCGGAGGCAGGCCTCAGCAATGGGTTCGGAAGTTGCCGGCGCGCTGGTGACCGTCGTGGGTCGCTATCGGCCCCACATGCCTAGGGTCTTGGAGGGCTCGCAAAGCGGACCTTCCTGGCAACACCTTGAAGCAATGGCGCATTGAGCGCAAAGTTAACGGATCACGGGCGAGGGCGCATCGAATGGCGCGAGTCTTCCTGAGCTATGCGCGCGAGGACGTCGAGACGGCGCGGAAACTTGCCGGCATCCTGGCCGGTGCGGGCCAGACGGTCTGGTGGGATCGCCACGTCCATGGCGGCGCGAACTTCAGCAACGAGATCGAACGCGAGCTGAAGGAAGCCGATGTGGTCATGGTTCTGTGGAGCCCCGCGTCGATCGCGTCGGCCTGGGTCCAGGACGAAGCGGCCGAAGGCCGCGATTCAGGCCGTCTCGTTCCTGCCACTCTCGATTCAGCCAAACCGCCCCTCGGTTTCCGGCAGCTCCAATGCATCGATCTCTCATCGTGGACGAGGAATGGCCAGGGTGAGGCGATCGACGACTTGCTCACGGCAGTCTCGAAGATTGCAGGAGATGAGGCGCGTTCGAAGGCGAGCAAGACCGCCGCCGCCTCCGAAGCGATTTCGATCTGTGTGCTTCCTTTCGTGAACCTGAGCGATGATTCCGAGCAGGAATATTTCAGCGACGGAATCACCGAGGACATCATTACCGACTTGTCGAAGATCTCCGCCCTCGAAGTCGTCGCCCGGAACAGCGCCTTCACGTTCAAGGGCAAGGTGATCGACGCGAAAGAGGTCGCCCGCACGATGGACGTCAGCCACATACTGGAAGGCAGCGTTCGTAAGGCCGGAAGTCGGCTCAGGATCAGCGCGCAGCTGATCGCCGGAGATACCGGGCGCCATCTTTGGGCCGAACGCTACGACCGCGATCTTACCGATATCTTCGAGATCCAGGACGAGATTTCGCACGCCATCGCCAAAGCGTTGGAGCTCAAGCTGCTGCCGGAAGAGAAGAAGGCAATCGAGCAGCGCGGCACATCCAATGCGGACGCTTACAGATTCTATCTGATGGCACGCCAGCAGTGGATCGGAGGAACCTTCGGCGATCTCAAGCGCGATGAAGCGATAGCGCGCATTTGCCAGCAAGCGGTTCAGCTCGATCCGAACTATGCCGAAGCCTGGGCTCTGATGGCGATTGCCCAGGCGGAGCTGCGCTTCTGGCACGGAAAGGAATCGAACGCATTGCCCGCGGCGGAACGAGCCTTGTCGATCAAGCCGAACCTTCCCGAGGCATTGTGCGTGAAAGCCCGATATCTCGAAGAGCAAGGCCAGCAGGATGAGGCGAACCGCCTGATCGACGCCGCGCTTCGAGGCAACCCTGACTCCTGGGAAGTCAATCGGGAAGCCGCGCGGATGCTGTTCCGGGAAGGACGCATCGCCGAGTCGACCCCTTATTTCGAAAGAGCCTCGAACCTGGTCAGCTCGGATTATTACAACCCCGCCATGCTGATGACCTGCTACGAGGCGATGGGAGATAGCGACGCACGCAAACGTGCCGCAAAGCTGGCGTTCGAGCGAGCCGAACGCGCGTTGGGGGCGGAGCCGACCAACGGCTCGGCGATCGCAAACGGGGCCTATGCCCTGGCTGTTCTCGGTGAGGATGACCGCGCCCGTGAATGGATTGAACGTGGCCTTCTGCTCGATCCGGAAAATCTGGCGATGCGCTACAATCTCGCATGCACGCTGACTGTTGCGCTCCACGATGATGAAGCCGCGCTCGATGTGCTTCAGCCCTATTTCGAACGGGTAAATACCGCTCCGCAGATCAAGCACACCGAGGCCGACCCGGACTTCGTCCGCATTCGCGCCAAGCCCCGATTCCAGGAGATGCTCGCGGCGACGAAGAATCGACTGGGGATTGCAGTCGACGGCTGATCGAGCGCTAATGCGGTTTCGGCCGGATCGCGATTGCCCTGCTCAGCCTGATCGGCCAGGCTTCTATCCCGGCCGGTTTTCCGCAATTGCCGGAAGCGAGAGACTTGGAGCCGGTACCATCGCGTTCTAAAGACTGGCCGCCGAAAGACGCTGGGAGGACCGGCCGTGCCAAGCTCAGTCAAGGACATGCTCGCAGCAGCGAACGCATGCGTACCGAAAATTTCGCCTGACGAAGCGAAACGCCTAATCAAAGAGGAAAATGCGCTTTTGGTGGACGTCAGAGACGCGCCAGAACTGGCGGCCACGGGCAAGCTTGCCGACGCAATCAATATTTCCAGAGGGATGCTGGAGTTCAGGGCCGATAGCTCGACCCCCTACCATAATCCGGAGTTGCGCGCAGATCGGCCGGTGATCCTTTACTGCGCTTCGGGCGGCCGCTCATGTCTCTCGGGCAAGGCACTTCAGGACCTCGGGTATCAGAGGGTCTATAACCTCGGAGGATTCAAAGAAGCTGCGGAAGCGGGCTTCCCAACCGAAGCGAATTAACACCTGGAAGCCCGTTATCCTTTGGGCCGGGCGCCAATTTGGGTGGGCCCTCGCCAGAGGAGGTAGTTCACGATGCGCTGCGCCCGGCCATTTCGAGGTCCTGCTGATACAGTGTAAGCATCGAACTTCGGGAGGTGAAGCGTGGACGAGGCGATCGAGCTCGCGTTGCAAGATGCGCGGCGCAACCGGGCCCAAGGTCGACCTGACGAATCAGAACAAGCCTACAGTCGGGCGGCGGAACTCGCTCGGTCGCACAAACAGCCGGCCGCGCTAGCTTACGCGCTTCGACATCTGTCGGACCTCGCCCGGGAACGAGGTGCTTCGGCCGAGGCGTGGGAGCACGCCACCAAAGCAGTCGAGTTATACCGGACGAGCGAAGATCGCCTTGGTCTGGCGAATGCCATAAGGCTCCAAGCAATGTCGGCTGCCATCCCTGAAGAGAGCAGGCGTTGCTGGCGAGAAGCGCGCGAGCTTTATTTGTCTCTCGGGGTAACGGCGGGCGTCGCCGAATGCGATTTACACCTTAACGACGGATGCGGCCCTCGTGTCGGCTCCGACAAATCAATCTGACTCGCGACCGGTTTTTGGGGCGCAGCCGATCGACTATCCCGTAAGGCCTCAAGGGGGTGGGATCCGGACAGAGGCAGAAGCGCTGAATTGCGCAGGGGCAAACTTCTCGCTGAACTCGCTCGACGCTCCGTTGCCGCTCGAATATCTTTTCGAACGGTAGACATTTAAACGCCCTAGGACAGGACACCGCTATCGCATGCGATCGATTAATGGTCTCGAAATTCCCGGCAGCGTCGCGGACGTGGCAGCGCCTGCGTCAATGGCACTGCTCGTTTACGACATGCAGGTAGGAATCTGCAGCCAAGTGGAAAGTGCCAATGTGAAGGCCGCGATCAGTACGCTGCTCGCGGCATCACGGGCCGCGGGAATGCGCGTCGCTTATTCGCGGCACATGTCGCTTTCAAAAGCGTGGATGGGCGTGACCCAGTATCGCACTGCCATGGCGTGGCAACGCAAAGCGGATCCGGCCGAAGTTTCGCCCTGGTTCCTGCGACAAAATGCCGGCTTCGAGATCGTGCCAGAATTGGCGCCCGCCGATGATGACCTCGTCTTCGACAAGCTGAGCATGTCCGCATTCGAGGGCACGCCGCTGCGACTTGCGCTCGCCGATGCCGGGATACGCGCGCTCGCCATCGCCGGCATTGCCATGGAAGTGGGGATCGAGCCGACAGCGCGCCACGCAGCCGACCTCGGGCTCATTCCCGTTATTGTTGAGGACGCCGTGGGCTGGGGCAACAGGGAAGCCGCAGAAAGATCGTTCGCCGGTCTCCGCTATGCCGGCGATTCACTGTTCACCACGACCGTCGAGCTGACCACCCTGCTGCGCTCGCCTTCATCGTCGGCCTGATCAGCTGGCGAGCGTGCAAGGTCCGAGAAGGGATGGATTGGCGACGTTCCCGCCGTGGACTTCGAAACGGCAGCCTATAGTGCGGCAGCGAGGGTCTCGATCGGCAGGAACATCGTCCGACTATCGGCCGGAAAGAGGATGAATCCATACTTCAGGTAAAAGGTCAGGGCTTCGTCATCGATTGCGTGAACCATGAGAGCGCGGACGCCGGCGGACCGTGAGATCTCAAGGGTGCGCTGCATCGCTTCCCTGAGCATCGCCGGACCGATGCCCTTCTTTTGGTGGCGCTCGTCGACGGCCAGTCGGCCGAGCATCATAACGGGCACCGGGTTGGGCAGGTTGTGACGCATTTTCGGAGGCATTTCGGAGCGGGTCACGCCACCGGTCGCGAGCGTGTAATACCCGACGACGTCTCCCACGTGAGGGCCGGTGTTGGCGACAACCACATAGGTCCGCGACGAGCGACCCTCGTTGTCGAGCGCATGCGCCTTGAGCCAGTCGGTGAGCTTTGGTTTTCCGCAGTCGAATCCTTCAATCCGGTGTTCCGCTGTAAGCGGGGCAGGAGCTAAATAGGATCGCGCGGGTTCGAAGCCGACTACGACCACGGCGCCTGCCGCTTCATCAGGGCTTTAAGCGCATCATTTGGCTTGGGCGGATTAGCCAACACTTCGGCGAAGGCGGCGCTCTGTACTGGATCGAGCACGAAGACGCGCTGGTCCAGGAGAACGTCGATGGCGTGGAGGCGCGCACTTTCGAGCACGAACTCCGTACGCGTTTTGCCCTCGACCGCGGCGGCGCTGTCGATCAGGTCGCGAGTACGAACTGGGACACGCATGGTGATGGTCGCGTCAGCCTTGGGACGTTCAACGAGGGCAGTCATTTCAGTCTCCGTCATCCTCCACTATCGGTACAAGAATGTACTAACAATGTCAATACATCCTAAAAGGACGGGACGGGCCGCCAGCGGCGACTTTGGGTCGCACCCGGACGACCGGAGTGGGTGGAAAAGGGGCACTAACTCGACTGCACCTCGGCCACGTTTGGTCGAAAACGGTCGGCAGCGACCCAGCAGACATCCAGCATCCTTGTTCTAAATATCGGGCCTGTCAGCGGGAGCTGCGTGCCACACGACCTCGAGACTAGTTTAGTCCTCGATAATCTCGGCGCCCCCTTGTTCCTTGACGCGCGCAACCCCGTCTTTCATTTGCTGCAGCCGTTCGGGCGAATGGCCAATCCAGTCCTTGACCTCGCCGGTCACCCGCAGTGGGTCGACTGAACGGTAGGACGCGGTCACGTTGCCAGGAAACTTCTTGTCCGTGAGGTTCGGATCATCGTCGAATGGTCCGGTCGGCTCGACGGTGTAGATCCTTCCGCGCCCTTCACCCTTGGCCAGCTCTGCTCCCCAGGTCGCCGCATCTAGCGTGGCGCTGAAGTAGATGTGCTTCAATCCGCGCTCAACGAAGTTGCTGCGGAAGCCCGGCCGGATCATGTCGCCTACTTGGAGGTCTGCCTTGGTTCCGTGATAGAAGGTCGTCCCCGGAGGCACTTCTGCAGCTCTCATTTCATACTCCTCCAAGCGCCCGCAATGTCTGCGATGGGCGGCTGACGTAGGCCAAACCAAACTCACAGATTTCTGCCGGATTAGGCGAACGACCAACGTGAGCGTATAAGGAGTGCATCGCCGTCTCCAGCCTCAGCCCGATGGTGACCGAGAGTAAATGGAAAGCTCCCGCTGTGTAGGGGCTTTGCCATGTCCCAAGAACCGAACTACCGCGTCTATTGCCATGACGGCGTAAACAAGGTCATCAGTGCAGAGTGGGTTGATGCCCGTAGCGATGCCGAAGCGATCGCGTTCGTCGAAGCGACCTACCCTCATTATGACTGCGAACTTTGGCTGGGCCGGAGATTGGTCGCGAAGATCGAGTCCAATCGTCGTTCGGCGTAAAAGTCAGAACTCGACCTGCACATCCTTGACGCAAGCTCCGCGCCATTTTCGCGCGTAGTCGATCAATTGCTTCAACTGCTCGGCGCTCTGGGCGTGGTCCACCTGCAGATGAAGACTTTTCAATTGCTCAATGATGAGGCTGCTCAGCCCGGCGTTGGTCGCATTCAGCGCATCGAGCTGTCCAAGCTTGGCGAGCGCGTCATTGCGCGACCGGTCGTCGAGCCGCTGATCGGCGCTGAGGAATGAAAGGCTCGATTCGAGCAGAAGCTCCTGGTTCTGCAGATCCCGAATGGCAGCGATTTCCCCGTATACGTCGCTATAGGACGCCGCCTCCTTATGGCTCATATGGTCGAGCACTGCGCCCGACTTCGCGGTGTCCCAAGCATCCTGTGACCAGCCGACCAGCGGTACGGTATAGACCTGGCCGATGCTGCGGTTATCCCAATGGGGTGTGGGTTGCGCGGTCGGACCCAGCGGCATCGGGTCCGCGGCCCATGGGCCAGTGGTCGTCCTCAGCCTCGCTGCGAGCTCGCCGATCCGGTCGCGCAGGCAGTCCTCGACTGCGAGACGCATCGCACCCTGATTTGCATTTGAGACAATCTCATTGGCGATCGCCTGGCGCGTAGTCGCGACCTCCCGTCTCCAGCGCCATTGCTCGACCAGCTGCTCGAACCCCAACGCGATCAAAACGCCGAGGACGATGATCCCAACCTCGCCGGCGAACTCACGCCAGCCGTGCAGCGGCTTGGGTACATGAAAATGCATGCGAGGGCCCCCTCAGACGCCTTAGGCTATCAGAAGGGCCTATCTCTGCAATGGCGTGGAAAAGCGGACATGGGGAACTCGCTTTTGACCGGCGCATTCCGTCGTAGGTGCACCGGCGAATAGCCTCGGTTGGCGCAATGAAGCTAGCAGCGAGCGTATCTGGAGACCCCGACCGTCCGGCAATCCTGCTGCTTCATGGTTGGCCACACTCAAGGACCCTCTACGAAGACGTCGTCGACCCGTTGGGTGAGCAATTTCATGTGCTCGCATTTGACCTTCCGGCCGTTGGCGAGTCGGTCGGCGCCCCGCCCTCACCAGAGAAACACCGGCTCGCGGAGCTAATCCTTTCCGCTGCGGAACAGCTCGGCGCACGTTCGATAGTCATTTGCGGCATCGACGTTGGCGGCATGATCGCATTCGCCGCCGCACGTGATTACAGCCCCCGAATTAGAGGCGCTGTCATCGGAAACACCGTTCTACCCGGCATCGACCCATGGGAACGGATCCTCGCCGATCCGCACATCTGGCACTTTGCATTTCACGCCGTTCGTGACTTGCCGGAATTACTGGTCGCCGGAAACGAGCGCGCCTACTTCGATTTCTTCTTTGATGTTCTCGGAAGCAGGCAATGTCCGCTGTCCAACGACGCTCGTCATGCGTTCGCTAG
>CBJLMA010000064.1:0-11361 GCA_966424035.1 uncultured Sphingomonas sp.
GTGAAGCTCGGGCGCGCCTTCTTCGGCGAAAGCATGTTCAGCCGGATGCGCGATGCTTCCAAGGTTGCGCTCGCCTGGCTGATTGCCCGGATGAAGGTCGGAAATTTCACTTTGCTCGACTGCCAGTTCATGACCGAGCATCTCGCCTCATTGGGAGCGATCAATGTCTCCCGCGAAACTTATGTCGCATTGCTCTCGGCAGCGCTTGGCGGCGGCGCTGCTGCAGGAGTTCCCCCGGCCGGATTGGCCGTTGGGCTCGGTGCTGCGCCCGAAGCTGCGCCGGACTTCTTCGCACTCGAGAGATTGCTCGAGCTCACGGGTGCTGCCGGAGCCGGTGGGCCTGCCGGATACGTCATTTCGCAGCTCTTGGGCCAGACGTCGTAGATCGGATGTTCGACGGTATTGAGCGAGGGCGACTCCTTGTAGAGCCAGCCTGAAAAAACCCGGTTCCAGCGTTTGTCAGGCTGCTGAACGTCCACTTGAACGAATGCGCCGGTCAGCTTCTCCTCTTCCCATGGCGCAGTCGTCTCGCACGCACGCAGGCGCACAATGACGTCCTTCCAGCGCGCCGACTGGCCCGGATGGAGAGCGATGTTCTGGACGATTCCGTTGCGCTTGTTGAGGATTGCGATCACCGCCACACGTTGCCCCATCGGGGTAACGCCACCTTCGCCATTGGCAGTCGAGGGAACCTGCCGGGCTGCGGGCAGGGCTGCATTGCGTTGTTCAGCGCCCTTGCCACACGCGGCGAGCGCGAGCGCGATGAGCAGCGGTGCGGCGGCGGACTTCACGCTTATTCTGGAATCCAGGGCTCGTAATCCCCGGTCGACGCCGGGCGCAGCTTCCCGGACCCCAGCGCTCCGTCCGGGCGGAACGCCTGCATCGTCCCCGTGAGATTGCCAGTCGGCTTCTGCTGGAACTTGCGGATCGGCGGCAGCGCCCTCTCCGGCAGGTCGTCGATTGTCCCGCGCAGCCACAGCTGCCAGTCGGGCGGCACTCGGCTGCCGTCATTATTGCCGTTATAAATGACCCAGCGGCGGTTCGGCCGCTTCTTGTCCTGGTAATAAATGTTGCCGGAATCGTCGCGCCCGACTTCATTGCCGAAGCGGCGGGTCGTCAGGACCGTGCCCCACGTCGCGCCGCTCCACCAGGTGAATGTTCTTGACCAGAAACCCATGGGCCCGTGCCTCTGCCCCGTCAGCGAATGGAGCGCAAGGGCGCGCTAGTGCCCCCAGGCGACGACATCGTCTTGCCTGATGCCGAGTTCGGCAGCGCGCCCGCCGCGGATTTCGAGCACAGCGGCGACCGGCTCGCCCGATGGGAGCGGCGTCAGATCCAGCGATTTCGCCTTGGTTATGCGAGCTATCGTCCCGTCCGCGCGAATGAAGACGATGTCGAGTGGGATGAGCGTATTCTTCATCCAGAAGGCGACGTCCTGCGGCGGCTCATATGGGAAGATCATGCCATGGTTTGCGCGCAGCGACCGGCGGAACATCAGTCCAGTCTCCTGCTGTTGCGGAGTCGCCGCCACTTCGACGATGAACCGGTGAACAGCCGATTTCGAGCGGATTGTCAGCGGCACCTGACGAAGCCCAGTCTGGGCACGGTTGGGCAGCGCACTCTGAGCGGGCACATTTCTGGCTGGCGCTTCAGGGCTGCAGGCAATGAGCGCGACAAACGCCGCCGTTAGAATTCCGAATCGGCGTCGCGAAGCTCGACCGCAGTCAATCCTTTCGTGCTCGGCGCGATCCGCGCTTCGAGCCACTGGCCCGGCTGCAACTCGGGCAGGTGAGACATGCGCACCGTTTCCATATGGACGAACACGTCCTCGCCGCCCAAATCGTCGGGCCGCTTCAGAAATCCATAGCCCCGAACGCGGTTGAACCATTTGACCTCCACCGGCTCGAACGCGCCGGCCGACTCCGCAAGCGCCTTGCGGTCCGAGCGTTCACCGGCAGGCATGGACGAGCGCGGCTGCTGCGGCAAGGCCGCGGACGTGTCGATCGACAGCACCTTCTTCGCCTGAAGGCCGCGTTCGAGTTTGACCGGCACGCACTCGATGATCGCACCTTCAGGGACGCTTCTACGCCCGTGCTCGCGAAGCACGCTGAAGTGCAAAAGCACGTCGCCATCGATCTCGTCGCTGACGAGAAATCCGAAACCGCGGGTCGCATCGAACCATTTCACGCGGCCGGTGATTGGCTCCATCTCGGCCGGACCCGAGCCTTCGTCCGACTCCATAGCGGCGCCCTCGCCTCCCTCGGCAACCCTCAAAGCTGAACGCACCATAAGCTGCCCCCATTATCATGGGCGCTTGTGTCGGCAAATCGACTTTAGTTAGCTTCGAACCGAATAGTTTCACTCAATTCGTCGGGATTGACGTCAGCACCCGGGCGCAAGCTCGCAATCGCCCGCGCAAGGCCGATTGCGTGGCCGGCTCGAATCATCGCAGCGATCCATTTTTCGCGTTGGGCGTGATCCGCATTTTGCGTTGCGAACGGACCCAGTCTGCGCCGTCGGGCAAAACGCAAGGCTGCGTCGATAGCGTCTACATCGGCGGCAACAAAGGCCGCGCGGCTGTCGTCCTCGCTGATGCCGGCGCGGCGCAACGTCTCTGCGAGCCGACGCTTGCCATAGCCGCGGGCGCTCAGCGCCCGTGACTTGGCCGCTGCATAGGATTGATCGTCGACATAGCCGAGTTCAGCGAACCGGCCGGCGAGTGCCTGCAAGTCCGGCTCGTCGTCGCTGATCCAGCCGCGTTCGCGGAGCTTGCGCGCGAGATAGCTGCGGAGCTTGGCGCGGCTGGTCGCATATTTTCCGACATAGCGAAGCGCCAGCTCCTCGAGTCGTTGCTGATCGAGCGGCGGTGGAGCAGCGCGGGCCGGAGACGGTGCCATTGCGCCCTTTTTGTGCCACAGTGGCCCGCCATTGGGGAGCGGCTGCGCGATATGTGCGGCCGAAAGCGAACGGAAACTGCCAGGGAATGGACTGCGTGCTCGAGCGGAATGTCTCGGTGACCAAGGAACTCGCGCCGGCTGGCGCCACGCCGACACTCGACACATTGGGCCGCCGGCTGGCCGACTTCGGCACGATCGGCGAAGCGCTCGACTATGCCGCCAAGGGCAAGCGCGGCCTGAACTTTCATGACGCTCGCGGCTCGCTCACCCGTGCCTATGCTTATTCAGAGCTGCGCGAAGATTCGCTCGCCGTCGCTCACAGATTCATCGCGCTCGGCATCAAGTCCGGTGACCGCATCGCCCTGGTGGCCGAGACTGGCCCGGAATTCGCCGCCGCCTTCTTCGGCGCGGTTTATGCCGGTGCGTGGCCGGTTCCGCTGCCGCTGCCGACGAGCTTTGGCGGACGCGAGGCCTATGTCGAACAACTGGCAGTCCAGCTGAAGAGCTGCGACCCGGCGCTGTTCCTCTATCCGCCCGAGCTTGCCGGTTTTGGCAAGGAGGCTGCGGACCATGCCGGCGCCGCTTCGCGAAGCTGGGATACGCTGGACGCCATCGAACCCGGTTCTGGCGAGCTGCCCATGTCCCGGCCGGACGACATCGCCTATCTCCAATATTCGAGCGGCTCGACGCGCTTCCCGCACGGCGTCGCGGTCACCCATCATGCGCTGCTCGACAATCTTCGTGCGCACGGCATCGGCCTACAGGTGCTTGAGACCGACCGCTGCATTTCCTGGCTGCCCTGGTACCACGATATGGGCCTGGTCGGTTGCTTCCTCTCGCCAATGTCGCTGCAGATGTCGGTCGATTATCTGAAGACCGAGGATTTTGCGCGGCGGCCGCTTGCCTGGCTCGATATGATCACGCGCAATCCAGGCACGTCGATCAGCTATTCGCCAACCTTTGGTTATGACATCTGCTCGCGGCGGATGAGCTCGCAGACCCGAGCGGAGGATCGTTTCGACCTGCGCCGCTGGCGAATCGCAGGCAATGGTGCGGATATGATCCGCCCCGACGTGATGCAGGCGTTCGTCGACAGTTTCGACGCCGCCGGGTTCAAGGCGGCAGCATTCTGTCCGAGCTACGGTCTCGCCGAGGCAACCCTGGCGGTATCGTTAATGCCCCCGGGCGAAGGCATCCGCCTCGAGCTGGTCGAGGAAAACGAACTCTCCGGCGGCACTCCGGACGACGAGAACCGGCCGCGGCGCTATCGAGCGGTCGTGAATTGCGGAAAGCCGGTCACCGGAATGGAGATTGAGATCCGTGGCTCCGAGGGCGAAATCCTTGCCGATCGCGCCATCGGCAAGGTCCATGTCCGCGGCGCCAGCGTCATGCATAGCTATTTCCGCGACGAGGAATCGACGCGCGCCTGCCTGAGCGAGGAAGGATGGCTCGACACGGGCGACATGGGCTACATGTCCTCCGGCTACATTTTCATTGTTGGCCGCGCCAAGGACATGATCATCATCAACGGGCGCAACCATTGGCCGCAGGATATCGAATGGGCGGTTGAGCAGCTGCCCGGATTCAAGTCCGGCGACATCGCGGCCTTCGCGATAACTGGGCCCAGCGGCGAGGAAACTCCGGCTGTTCTCGTTCACTGCCGCGTCTCCGACGCCGAAGAAAGGGGTCGCCTGCGCGACGAAATCCGCGAACGGGTTCGAGCGATCACCGGGATCACTCCGGTCGTCGAGCTGGTCCCGCCGCGGACGCTGCCGCGAACCAGCTCGGGCAAGCTTTCGCGGACCAAGGCCCGCAATCTGTACCTCAGCGGCGAAATTCAACCCTACGATATTGCCGCCTGATCGGTGCCGCTCGCTTAAATCCATCTTTACCCGCGCTCGTTAGCTCACCCCCGTCAGTGGGGAGTTCCGGCATGCAGCGTATGCACGGTTGGGTAGGACGTAAGGATCGGCATCCGGTCGCAGTCGAGGCCGTCATTCACCGTGCCGACGGAAGCACGGCTTCCGTGAAGCTCACCAATGTCTCCGACGAGGGTTGCCGCATCGAGACGGGCGACGATCTCACAATTGGCGAGAGGCTGCAGGTCGCCGTTCCTGGCGTCGGCCAGGTCAAGGCGCAGGTGCGCTGGGCGTTCGCCGGCAGTGCCGGCGCACAGTTTCTCGCCGAAAGTGATCTGTGATCGGGCGGCTCTGAACTTCCTACCCTACATCCCCACCATCTTTGCTCTGGTCGCCGGCTTTCCGAGCGCCACGGGCTTGGTGGAATCGGGATCAGCCGCGGCGAAATCCTCAATTGCCTTCCAGCTGCCGTCAGCCTGCTTCTTGTAAACGGTGAGATACGAACCGCTGTCGGTCATGATTTTCTGCGTCTTCGGATCCGTATATTTTTCGCTGAAGTGGCCGCGTGCGTAGGCCAAATCGCCAGATGCTGCGACGTCGATTTTGTCACTCGCAAAATTCAGTTCGAACGACTGATCTGCAGTCGCATCCGCATAGGCCTTGCGGATTGCCATCGATCCGCTCGCCGGCTTGGCGCCGGGCGCAACAAAATAGGCGTCCTCCGCATAGTGGCCGATCAGCCCCTCGAGATCCTTCGACTTGAACTGCTCGTTCCAGCTCTTCTCGTCCGCCTTGATCGCCGCCTTGACGCTATCGGTGCTCGCGGCGCCCCCACTGGCGCCGTATTTCTCGCAACCGGCAACCGTGGTCGCAAGCGCTGCCAAGCCCGCGAGCGCTAAGGTTGACTGCAGATTCCTCATGGCATTCCCCCTTGTTGACGAGGCGTAACCAATCACCAAGCGCTGAGTCGCGCAACCGCTGTCAGGGAGTTCCACGCGCGAGCATCGACGGGGGCACATGGGCTCAGAGCTTATGGGGCTGACAATGAGGCGGCCGGTGGAGCTCGACGAACAGCCCAAATCTTCCGCGCCGCCTGCCTTGAACTGTCGTTGTGCGATATTCATCTAGGCGCCCGTTGCGTTCTTCCGCGGCTCCGCCGCTTGTACAAACTGGCCCCCGGCAATGGAGACCTTGTGGACAGCACCACGTCCGGTGCGGCGTACGACCGCGATACCCTCTGGATCCGAATTCGCCGCCGGCCTCTGCTCCAGCAGCTTGCCCTCGCCGCCGCCGCCCTAAGCGCGGTGCTCGCGCTGCTTGCCTTTTATCTGCTCGCAGATCGGGCTCCGCCGGCGCTCGCTGCACCGCCTCCGACGCCTGTCGGAGTGATCGTTGTCGCCGAGCAGCCGGTGACACTGACGACCGAGCTTCCAGGTCGGACCTCGCCCTATGAAACATCCGACGTACGGCCTCAGGTCGACGGGATCATCCGTGCCCGGCTCTTCACTGAAGGCGATTATGTCCGCGCGGGCCAGCCTCTCTATCGGATCGACCCGGCGACCTATGGAGCAAAGGTCGCAAGTGCCCGCGCAGCGCTTGCTCGGGCCCGGGCGTCGACGGTCGGTGCAGAAGGCCAGGTCCGCCGCTACGCCGAGCTGGTGAAACGCAATTTTGTCTCGCGCCAGCTGTACGACAATGCACTGTCGGCGGCCGGAGAGGCCCGCGCTGACGTCCAGGCGCAGGCCGCTGCATTGCGTTCGGCCGAGATCGATCTTGAGCGGACGGTCATTCGCGCGCCAATCTCGGGGCGCATTGGCCGATCGCTCTATACGACCGGAGCGCTCGTCCAGGCCGGCCAGCAGAATCCGCTCACCACAATCCAGCGGCTTGATCCGATCTATGTGGATATCCAGCAGTCGAGCGCCGACCTATTGAAACTGCGCGAGCAAATGCTCTCCGGGGAGGTCGCAAGCAATCGGAGCGCGCCAGTGCGCCTTCAGCTCGAATCCGGATCGATATATCCTGAAGTGGGCTCCTTGAGCTTCGCGGACGTGACGGTCGACCAGACCACTGGGTCGCAGACGATCCGCGCAGTCTTTCCGAATCCGCAGCATATCCTCCTGCCGGGAATGTTCGTCCGCGGCGAGCTGAGCCAGGGCGTCCAGTCGCGCGGTATCCTCGTGCCTCAGCGCGCAGTCTCCCGCGACGAGCGTGGCCGCCCAACGGTAATCGTCGTCGGCAAAAACAACATGGCCGAGCTGCGCGTGATCGAAGCCGATCGCACCGTCGGCACCAGCTGGCTGGTCACCGGCGGCCTGAGGCCCGGCGACAAGGTGATCGCCGACGCCGGCCCGCTGCTCCGGCCCGGCATTCCGGTGAAGCCGCAGCTCTCGCGCGGAAACTGACGCGTTGATGTCGCGCTATTTCATTGACCGGCCGATCTTTGCCTGGGTGCTCGCCATCCTGACGATGCTGTTCGGGCTGATCGCCGTCCGCTCGCTGCCGATCGCCCAGTTTCCCGCACTTGCGCCACCAGAGATCAGCGTCTCGGCGGTTTATCCGGGCGCGGACGCGACGACGCTCGACAAGACGACGACGCAGATCATCGAGCAACAGCTGCAGGGCATCGATCACCTGCGCTACTTTTCCTCGCAATCCTCCTCGTCGGGGCAGGTGACCGTGACCTTGACCTTCGAGCAGGGCACCAATCCCGACACGGCGCAGGTCCAGGTCAACAACAAGGTCCAGGCGGCACTTCCGCTTCTTCCGCAGGAGGTGCAGCGCCAAGGGGTCCGAGTCGAGAAATCCTCGGCCAATTTCGCGCTCGTCCCAGGTCTCTATTCAGCCGACGGCACGCACGACCAGAACGACCTCGCCGACATGATGGCGTCGAAAATCCAGGAGCCGATCGCCCGCATCAACGGCGTCGGCGGCTTCCAGCTGTTCGGCTCGCAATATGCAATGCGGATCTGGGTCGATCCGATGAAGCTCAACAGCTATCAGCTGACCATGGCCGACGTAAGCTCGGCCGTGCAGGCGCAGAACGCGCAAGTGTCGGCGGGACAGATCGGCAATCTGCCTGCGCCCAAGAGCCAGGAGCTTAACGCCACAGTCTCGGTCCAGTCGCGCCTGCAGACGCCCGAAGACTTCGGCCAGATCCGCCTCAAGACCTCGGAAGATGGTTCGGTCGTGCGTCTGCGCGACGTCGCTCGCATCGAGCTCGGCGCAGAGAATTACGGATTCAGCGCCAATTATAATGGCCATCCCGCGACCGCCGCCGCGATCCGCCTCGCGCCCGGCGCCGATGCGCTGAAGACCATCGCCGAGGTCAAGGCAAAGATCGCAGATATCTCGAAGCAATTTCCCGCGGACGTGAAGGTCATCTACCCGTGGGACACAACACCCTTCGTCAAGGTCTCGCTCAAGCAGGTCGTCGAGACTCTGTTCGAAGCGATGGCTCTCGTCTTCCTCGTGATGTTCATCTTTCTCCAAAACATCCGCGCAACTCTGATCCCCGCCGTCGCGATCCCTGTCGTGCTGCTCGGAACGCTGGTGGTCATGGCCATCGCCGGCTTCAGCATCAACACCCTCACCCTCTTCGGAATGGTGCTGGCGATCGGCCTCCTCGTCGATGACGCAATCGTCGTCGTCGAAAATGTCGAACGACTGATCCAGGAGGAAGGTCTCTCGCCCAAGGAAGCCGCGAAGAAATCGATGGACGAGATTTCGGGCGCATTGATCGCCATCGCGGTCGTGCTCACGGCCGTGTTCCTGCCGATGGCCTTCTTCGGCGGATCGAACGGCGTCATATTCCGCCAGTTCTCGATCACTCTCGTCTCGGCGATGGCGCTGTCGGTGCTCGTTGCCCTGATCCTCACCCCCGCCCTTGCAGCGACCATCCTCAAGCCCGGCGACCCGCTCAAGCATGAGGGCAATCGTCCGCTCGACCGCTTCTTCCGCTGGTTCAATGACCGGTTCGAACGGGCGCGCGTCGTCCACGAAAATGGCGTCCGCAAGACAATCGGCAGGGTGAAGCGCGCAGGTGCCGTCTATCTCGCCATCTTCGCGATCATGGGCTTGCTCTTCTGGCGCCTTCCCACCGGCTTCCTTCCGGACGAGGACACTGGCGCAGTCTTCACCCTGGCCGCTTTACCGTCGGGAGCGACACTCCCCCGAACCGACGCCGCGCTCGACTATGCGCGCAATTATTTCGCGAAGAATGAAGCCAAGAATATCGAGGGCGTATTCACCGTCGGCGGCTTCTCCTTCGCCGGCCGGGGCCAGAATGCCGGTATCGCCTTCCTCCCGTTGAAACCGTTTGACGAGCGCAAGGGCAAGCAGAACAGCTCGAAGGCGATCGCCGAACGTGCGGGCGCCGCTTTGTCGCAATATCGCGACGCGCTGATCATCTCGTTCATCCCTCCCGCGGCGCTGGAACTCGGCAACGCCACCGGCTTCGACCTGCAGCTGGTCGACACCGGCAACATCGGCCACGCCAAGCTGACGGAAGCGCGCAACATGCTGCTCGGCATGGCGATGCAGGACAAACGGCTGGCCGGAGTCCGGCCTGTCAGCCTCGAGGATGCTCCGCAGCTCAGAGTCGACGTCGACCAGGACAAGGCGCGCGCACTCGGGCTCGACATCGGCCAGATCAACCAGACGATCGCCAGCGCCTGGGGCGGCGCCTACGTGAACGATTTCGTCGACCGCGGGCGCGTGAAGCGTGTCTACGTCCAGGCCGACGAGCCCTATCGCCAATCGCCCGAGGCCGTGGCCGATCTCTACGTCCGCGGCGCCGATGGCAGGAGCATGGCGCCCTTCACCGCTTTTTCGACGCTGAAATGGGCGAATGCGCCGGTGCAGCTGTCGCGCTACAACGGCCTCCCGTCGCTCGAATTGCAAGGCGCGCCTGCGCCGGGCACCAGCACCGGCACGGCGATGAAGGCGATGGAGGAGATGGCGGCCAAGCTCCCGCCTGGCACGGCGCTCCAATGGACCGGCCTCTCCTATGAGGAGCAGTCGTCAAGCGGCCAGGCTCCAATGCTTTATGGCTTATCCCTCCTAATCGTATTTCTGTGTCTCGCCGCGCTCTACGAGAGCTGGACCATTCCGCTCGCAGTGGTCCTCGTCGTTCCGCTCGGCATCGTCGGCGCGCTGCTGGGCGCCAAGCTCACCGGCCTCGACAATAACATCTATCTCCAGGTCGGGCTGGTCACGACCATGGGTCTCGCCTGCAAGAATGCGATCCTGATCGTCGAATTTGCCGAGGACCGGATGAAGATGGGCCACAGCTGCGTCGAATCGGCGGTCGAGGGCGCAAGGCTGAGGCTTCGGCCGATCCTGATGACCAGCTTCGCCTTCGTGTTCGGCGTGCTTCCGCTTGCGATCGCCACCGGCCCTGGAGCGGGCAGCCAGAACGCGATCGGCCGGGCGGTCGTCGGCGGGACGCTCACCGCCACCTTCCTCGCGATCTTCTTCGTTCCGCTCTTCTTCGTTTTCGTGAAGCGCTGCTTCCACCTCGACAAGCCGGCGGCGTGCGCCGAACCGGAGCCGGTCCCGGCGGAATAGTCCCGGTGGCGCAGACCGCGAATTTGGATGAACCGGGCGAAGCTCGGTCGAGTGCATCCAAATCCGATGAAAAGGCAGGGCGTTAGGCGCTTTCCGCGCAAGAAATCGTGACGTTCGGCGCCGGGCCGACGGGATTGCAGCTGTGCCTCGGTGCCGCGGCACCGGGTCAACTCGGCGCCCCAAGAGCACAGTGGTGCGGCACCTCAACTGTCTGTCTGCCGCGACACGGGCGTTGGCTTTCGACTGGAAACAGAGCGCGGGTTGCAGTGCCCAAAGCGGCCGTGCCAAAGCAGGCCGAAGAGGGAGTCGCATGATCCTCAGGAAATTGGCGCTCGTCGCAGCGTTGATTGTCGCTACGCCTGCATCGGCTGCCGCCGACGTTCAGCCCGCGGTGCAGCCCGGCGGCGACATTCCAGTCCATTTCCAGTCCGTCGCTCCGATTCCCAAGGGCGGCGACATTCCCAAAGCCTTCGTCGCTCCGCGCGCCGAATTTCAGTATGTCCGCCGTGAAGTCACGATCCCGATGCGTGACGGTGCAAAGCTGTACGCCGTACTGATTGTCCCCAAGGGTGGCGGCAAATTTCCGATCATGCTCGACCGAACACCCTATTCGGCAGACAAGGCGACGAGCCGAGGCAGCTTTGGGGCGCTCCCCGAAAACATCCTTTCGCCGCTTTACGCCGAGCTGGTCCGCGCCGGATACATTCTCGCGGTCGAAGACGTGCGGGGCAAGTACAAGTCCGAAGGCGATTACGTGATGAACCGCCCTCTCAAGGGGCCGCTCAACCCCACGCAAGTCGATCATTCGACGGACGCCTGGGACACGATCGACTGGCTGGTCAAGCACGTGCCGGAGTCCAACGGCCGGGTCGGGTCGATCGGCACCAGCTACGACGGCTTTACTGCGCTAATGACCCTGGTGAACCCGCACCCGGCGCTGAAGGCGAGCGTACCGATCAACCCGATGGTCGACGTGTGGAAGGGCGACGACTGGTTCCACAACGGCGCGTTCCGCGAGGAAATGATCGGCTACGTCT
>CBJLMA010000065.1:0-11330 GCA_966424035.1 uncultured Sphingomonas sp.
TGTGAGAGCGATGTGAAGTGATGGCAAACGGGTCAGACCGGAGCTGGGACACCCCGCCTAATGTCCAAGGCAACTCAGCCTGCATTGCAGATTGGGACCGAGCTCGCGGACTCCATCAGGGCCAGCAGTCCTTCAAGCGGCTGCACCAACAGGCCGAAGACAAGACTGCTTCCGACCCACGCCAAACCGTCATATCGTCGCTTGCAATGCGGGAGCCATCCAGACAGGACGTAAGGCCTTCTGATAGGCTCCCATGCAACGCTTAAGGGGCGCAGCGATGGAAGTTCACTTGCCCAAGCCGCTGCACGGCTGGCGCGAGTTCGTCGGCGAGGTGGGGATCATAGTGCTCGGCGTGCTGATCGCACTCGGCGCCGAGCAGGTGGCCCAATATTTCCATCAGCGAGCGGAGCTCCGCGAGGCGGAGCATGCAATGACATTGGAGCTTCGCGACGATGACCTTCCGCAGGCGTTCACTCGAACCGCGATCTACAATTGCTATTCGGGACAGCTAGATGCCATCGAGAATGCCGTCGCATCAGGCGATCGCGGCAAATTCCTGACGCTGGCGAAGACGTACAGGCCCGTCTTTCGCACTTGGGACGACGAGGCTTGGAAAGCCGCGCTGGCCTCGCAGGTGCTCACCCACAGCGGGTCCAAACGCATGATCGACTGGTCGACGCCGTACATCATGATTGCGTTGCTGGGTCAGTCGGCGAAAGAGGAGCTTGACGTGACACCCAAGTTGCACGCGCGCTTGAGCGGCAACGGGCCGATCTCCGCGGCGCAGCAGGACCAGCTGTTCCAGGTCATCGAGGACTTGCGGACCCGGAACAGGGGCATGGCCCTTTCCTCCTTGATCCTCATGGGGGTCCTGGGTCAGCGCGACCTGGTCCTGACGCCTGAGGCCAAACGGGCGCTCCTATCCGAAGCCCGCGCGAAATATGGCGGATGTGTTCGCGAGCTGTCGCCCAAGCAGCTCAATTTCAACAGCCAACTCTTTTACGTCAACGGCGCATTGGGAAAGGAAGAATGAGCACTTGCTCAGTGCCAAGCTCCATGCACCGAATGCCTGCCTTCCCCCGCCTTCCGGACATTCACCTAGCATCAACCTGGAGATGGCAGCCTGTCCTCATGCCAATATGAGAAGCCGGAAAGATTGCTGCCGTAATACTCGTTGCGGGGGCTGCGCCGATCATCGCCGTTGAGACAGACATCGCGCGCTACAGACGGTGAGCTTGGTTCCGACCAAGCTCCGAGCCTACGCCTGTATTGGATAGTCGCCTCCACCGAGCCTACGCCTTAGCTAAATGGTCCGCGATTATTTCGTCGAGGGTTTCAAGGGATACGTCTGCCATCGACCTGAGCTTGATGCAGTATCCCGTGATCTTCGCCTTGCCGAGCTTTGGCCCGTAAGTCTTCGAAAGGTACGCCTTATCGGCAATTCCCATCAGATATAGAGACAGGCCAGAGGTGTTCGCGCTCAGGCCGACTTTATAGAATTCTTTTTCGCTACCATCGGCATACTTCAGGTTCATCGTCCCGTAGCCGATGCTCGGGTTAGAGACGATCTTGTTTTCCGCGTTCCGCCCATCAAGGAACCACAATCGGCAGCCCGGTACCATGCCGATTATCCGTCGATGCAATTCAGCCATCGCCCTCCGCTTTGAAGGGTGCTGATCCGATATATACTTATCGATCTGCTCTTGGACCCCCATTGCATTCACCCCTTGCGGCATGGATCCTAACAAAAATCTGAGTTCGCGTGCAGAGTACGCATTCCATCCCTCTCCGGACCCTAGGTCTGCCTCCGACCCCATTGCAGTCACTTGGTCTTCTGATAGGCTTCGGGGCGTTGCTGCGGGGCCAGCCACATGCATTTCCACCTGCCGAAACCGTTACACGGCTGGCGCGAGTTCACCGGCGAGGTTGGAATCATCGTCTTAGGTGTTCTGATCGCTCTTGGCGCGGAGCAGCTGGTCACGATGTTTCACGAGCGAAGCACGTCGATTGATGCACGCAACAGCGTTCGAGCCGAAATTGGTGCAAACCTGCATCTGCTCATGGGTCGGGTTGACGTTGAAAACTGCGTCGATCGCAGGTTGGACGAAATCGGACGATTGCTAGCCCAAACCGGCGAAGGTGTGCCGAATCCGCATCCGAGTTGGATTAGCCGTCCCACCTTCTGGGTAACAGGATCAAGCAACTGGCAAGCAGCTACCGCGTCTGGCCGGGCTGCACTTCTGTCGCATGACGATCAGATCGATCTTGGCAGATTCTTCACAAGTTTTGATGCGATTAATCGCGAGCAGGAGCGTGAACAGATAGCCTGGGCCCACCTTCGGGGGCTTGAAGACTGGACCGGCCCTCTTGGAGGTGCCGCAAGGCTGGGGTTCGTCGAGGCGCTGCAGGATGCCCGCTATTCGGATTACCGGATCCGTGCGAGCGTTCAGACCCTGCTCGCCGGGGCTCGGCTGGAACGGATTGCAATCCCGCCGGGGACGAACCCGCACACGCGCGCGATTTGTCTTCCCATCACGACTTCGCGGGCGGCAGCGGAACGGATGCATGTGTCGCCGTTCGGCGATCCGAAGTAATCGGGCGGAGGATGCACGTCCACTCACCAAAACCCTTGTCCAGATGGCGCGAGTTCATCGGCGTTGAACCCGTAAATGTGTTTCCGGATCTCGTTCGGCAATGTCTGCTTCTGTAATGGGCCGTTGTGTCAACCTGCCCCGATCTATCCTGCCGCTGGTTACTTGCTTCTGTCCGTGGTCAGCTCAGGCTGCCACATTATACGGTCAGGGGAAGCGATGAGCCCATCTTGGTGATCTCGCCGAGCTTCTGCTTGCCGCCAGTTGAGCGCTGCAGAGGTGTGAGCCCGACCCAGGCGGCAAAGTCGCGGCCGTTGCGGAAGCTGTTCGCCTACGGGGCCAGCGCGAGGAGTGCGGTGGCGGTGATCGGACCAATGCCGGGGATGGTCATCAGCCTGAGCCATCGATACGCCGCGCTGGCGAACCAGCTCTACCGCTTCAACCTTGAACTCCCGACTGAACTTCCTTCGCTGCATTCAATGCCTCCAGCTCCATGAACACCTTAACTCGGTGTCCGCGAAACCAGCAGCAACTCACTCCTTATCATCCTACCTGTGATGTTCTTCGTCCCGATCGTTCGAGTGGAATAGCTAAAGAAACTGCAGCGCCATGCTGGGCAGGTTAGATGCTGGATGCGCGAATGACAGCTTCTCATTGTCGACGCTAGCCGCGCTGGGAGCGCGGTCTTGGTGTCGCCCGCGCGAATGGCAACAACGTGAACAATTCACGATGAGCGGCACTTGCATTGTTGTTCCGCCTGAACTGACATGATTGTGCAGCGCAGCATTCAACGTCTGGCGGAGCACTAACCACGGCTGACACAGCGGATTCGAGCATGATTGATGGCGCACCCCGGCGCATTTGACGAGCTATGGGGCGCCGGCGCTGACGGCCATGCTCGGGCGGGCTTCGAAACCCTTTCATCCTGGCTCGAGAATACGCCTGCGGCTGAGCTCGCGCGTAGGCAGCAATCGGCCGAAGCTGCATTCCGGAGCCTCGGGATTACCTTCGCAGTCTACGGCGACGATGAAGCCGCCGAAAGGATCATTCCCTTCGATATTCTCCCGCGGGTTTTTTCTGCTTCTGAATGGGGGAAGCTGACTGCCGGTCTCGAGCAGCGCGTCTCGGCGATCAATGCATTCATCGACGATGTTTATGGTGCTCGCCGGATCCTCACCGATGCTGTCGTCCCCGCCGAAATCGTGCTCGCCAATCCGCAGTTCTGTGTTGCCGTCGCTGGCGCCAAGCCCCCGCATGGCATCTATTCCCACATTTGCGGAATTGACCTGGTGCGGACTGGGCCCGACCAATTCTTTGTGCTCGAGGACAATGCCCGGACGCCGTCGGGCGTGTCCTACATGATGGAAAATCGGGAGGCGATGCTTCGCCTCTGCCCCGAACTGTTCGAGCTTTTCCCGGTGCTTCCGGTGGATGCCTATCCGGAGTTGCTGCGCGACACACTTTATTCGGTTGCGCCGGCTGGGGTGCGCGATCCGCTCGCGGTCCTGCTCACCCCCGGCCATTTCAATTCGGCCTTTTACGAGCACAGCTTTCTTGCCGACAAAATGGGCATCGAGCTGGTCGAAGGGCAGGACCTGGAGGTCGATGACGACATCGTCTGGATGCGCACGACCGAAGGGCGCGTGCGAGTAGACGTGATCTATCGCCGGATCGATGATGCCTTTCTCGACCCCTTGGTCTTCAGGCCAGATTCGATGCTTGGTGTCCCGGGCCTTCTTGCCGCTTACTTGGCTGGCAATGTGGCGTTGGTGAACGCGCCTGGAACAGGCATCGCCGACGACAAGGCCATCTACAGCTACATGCCGGAGATTGTCCGTTACTACACCGGCGACGACGCCAAGCTCGAGAATGTCGAGACCTGGCGTTGCCGCGAGCCAGAAGCGCTGCAGTACACGCTCGATCATCTGAGCGAACTGGTGGTCAAGTTGGTCGACGGTTCGGGTGGGTACGGGATGCTGGTCGGCCCGGCGGCAACCAAGAAACAGCTCTCCGAATTTCGCGCCGCGCTGATCGCCGAGCCCCACCGCTACATAGCGCAGCCGACACTCGCCCTATCGACCGTGCCTACCTTCACGGACAAGGGGATTGCCCGGCGTCATGTCGATTTCCGCCCGTTCGTTCTGACCGGCGCCAAAGGGATCACGATCGTTCCCGGCGGCTTGACGCGGGTGGCGCTGCCCGAGGGGTCGCTGGTGGTGAACAGCAGCCAGGGCGGAGGAACGAAGGACAGCTTCGTCCTTGCCGATGGCGAGCCCGCCTGATGCTAGCGCGCACTGCCGCCAACCTCTTCTGGATAGGGCGTTACATGGAGCGCGCCGAGTTCACGACGCGCCTGATCGAAGCGACGATCCGGCTCGATTCCCTGTCGCCACACACCGAGAGTTCCCAAACCTGGGCCAGCGCGCTGGCGGTTGTGGGTACTGGGCCGATGAGCGGAAGCGGCGGAGCGATATCCTCGACGCGGGCTCGGGCCTTTCTGTCACTCGACGCCGACAATCCGAACTCGGTGAAATGCTGCGTAGGCCGGGCGCGCGACAATGCGCGCGCGGCGCGCAATCGACTGACCCAGGAGGTCTGGGAAGCGATCAACCGCGCTTGGATGACTCTCGGGAACCGGACGAATCCCGGCGGAATTCAAGCTACCGTCGATCTGATTGAGGAAATCAAGGCAGAAACCCGCGGCTTTGAGGGTGCGCTCGAACATATGCTGCGCACCGAGGCCAATTGGTTCATGCGCCTGGGAACGATGATCGAGCGCGCGGACAACACGGCGCGACTGCTCGACGTCAAATATTATCTGCTTCTCCCGCATGGCCAGGAAGTGGGTGGCGCGCTCGATCGGGACCAGTGGATGACCCTTCTTCACGTCGTTTCGGGACAGGGCGCCTATCGTTTAATCTACAAGCAGGCGCTGCAACCCTGGCTGGTCGCCGATCTTTTGATCTACCGCCGCGAACTGCCGCGCTCGCTCGCCTCCTGTGCCGCGCGGACGGTTGCGCTGCTCGGTCGCATCGGCACTGTGAGTGGCCGCCAGGGCGAGGCGGACCGCCTTGCCCGCCGCCGCTTCGATCGGTTTGAGGAGAGCGACGTCGACACCCTGGTCAAGCGCGGCCTCCACGAATCCCTGCAGAAGTTCGTCGCCGAGAATGCCGAGCTCGGCGCGGCGATTGCTCGGCAGTTCCGATTTGCCTGATGCGCATAGAGATTAATCACACGACGGTATATCGCTACGCCGAGCCGCCCCGGCGGCTGCTCCAGCTGCTGCGCCTCACCCCCTCTAACTTCGTTGGCCAGTCGGTACTCGAATGGCGGGTGGACGTCGATTGCGACGCTCGCTTGCGCGAAGGCCGCGACGGTTACGGCAACGTGACGCATATGTTGTACGTCGAACAACCGACGCAACAATTGTCGGTCTCAGTGAGCGGGCTGGTGCTTACCGAGAATCATTCCGGCATGGTCCGCGGATTGACGGGGGACCTCCCGCCTGAGGTCTTCCTCCGCTCGACGGAGCTCACGGCGGCCGGCCCAAATCTCCGTGGCTTCGCGTTCGAACTGGGACAGTCGAAGCGGTCGACCCTCGACATTTTGCATGAGCTCAACACAGGCCTCAACAGTCGGCTCCACTTCGACACGCAGGCAACCGATCCGGAAACAACCGCCGAGGACGCGTTCAGCGCCGGCCACGGCGTTTGCCAAGACTTCGCGCATATCTTCATCTCCCTCGCGCGGTACCTGCAAATACCCGCGCGCTACATCTCCGGCCATCTGCGCCGTCGCGACGGGGCACGGATGCAGGAGGCAGCTCACGCCTGGGCGGAGGCCTGGGTGCAGGACCTCGGCTGGGTGGCGTTCGATCCGACGCACGGGCTGTCCAAGGACGAGAATTACGTCCGCGTTGCCTGCGGGCTCGACTATCGCGAGGCATCTCCGATCTCCGGTGCCCGGCTGGGCGGGGGAGAGGAGCAGCTCGCCGTGGAGGTGCACGTGAACGGTCACCCGGAAATGCAGGTGCAGAATTGACATACTGCCTCGGAATGCGCCTCGACGACGGGCTGGTAATGGTCGCCGACACCCGGACCAATGCCGGCGTCGACAACATCTCGTCGTACCGCAAGCTGCACTGCCTTGCCGACGAGCCGGAGCGACAGGTCTATGTCGCGACCTCAGGCAATCTTTCGGTGACGCAAACGGTGATCAGCCTGCTCCAGGAAGGGCTGCCGGCGGCCGACGAGGTCGGCCTTGTCACCCGGACCCTGAGCCAGGCGACATCGATGTTCCGCGCCGCGCAGCTGGTCGGCGAAGCGCTGCAGGTCGCGAACAAGACTGTCGGCGATGCATTGGAATCGCTCAACATAGCTGCAGGCGCGTCGATGCTCCTCGGCGGGCGGATCGGCGGCGAGCCCCCAAAGCTCTACCTGATCTACGAAGCCGGAAACTTCATCGAATGCCATGACGAAGTCCCGTTCCTGCAGATCGGCGAGACCAAATATGGGCGGCCGATTCTCGATCGTGCGCTGCGGCGCGCCACGCCGATCCCGCAGGCGGTGAAGATCGCCTTCCTGTCATTTGACAGCTCCATGCGCTCGAACATCGCGGTAGCCCGGCCGCTGGATCTGATGATCATGCGGTCGGACTCGCAAGTGCCGCTCCTGACCCGCCGGATTGAGGCCGACGACATGTACTTCAATGACTTGTCCCAGCGCTGGTCGGCGTTGTTGAGCGAAGCAACTCGCTCCATCCCGGATCCGGACTTTCTCATCGAACAAACCGGGCTTGGGGAATGAGCTCCATGCCGAGTTAACGTCACGCCGGTGTCGGGTTCCGGATGGGTGATAGCCGGCGTGCCCCGGGAGCGGGTGCCTCAACCATTCACTATGGCTCTTCAATCCTCCGAGCCGAAGCGTTGGTTGGGACTCGTGCTCGACACCGGACATGAGTTTTTCGGTCAGCATGTTGAGCTGGAGCAACGCCTTGACGAGTGGACGGGGGAAGTGGAGATCTTTGTCGAGCCGGCGGGACCAAGCGACCGGCGCTCAAATGGCCCAGGTCTGATCCGCGCAACGCTCTGCGCCTAAGTACAGCTCGTGCCTCGTAAATCTAAACCCCGAGGCAAAGCGGTGGAGTAAGAACACTCCGCAACTGATTAGCGGCCGTGTGTCTGCCTTTCGACACGTCACGAGGACGGGCTTGAGCATCACTGGACAGCACTCACCCAGCGGGCGTAACCGGCTGCCATGACGTGGTTGCATCGTCGTTCGCTGCTCTTCGGAGCGGTCATTCTCGCTTTTACTCCGGCTCTCGCCGGTGCCGCGGTGACGAGCGGCACTCCACACATTCTCCTCATCTGTCAGTTCGGCACTGTTAAGAGTCCCATCGCGCGCGAGCTTCTCAAGCGCCGGGCAGCAGAACGGGATGTTGCCGTCGACGTCACAGCACGCGGAATTACACCCCAGCAGCACATCACTCCAGAGCTTCTCGGCCGTCTAGCCAGCGATGGGATCAATCCCGCCGCCGAACCGCTGAGGAAGCTGCGTCCAGAGGACATTGCCCGAGCCGACCTTGTCGTCGCATTCGATCAGCTTCCAGCCGACTATCATCCGCGCCGTCTGGAAGATTGGAGCGATCTGCCGTCCATGGTGAACGACTACGACCATGCTCGTGCGGTGCTTGAGTCACGCATCAACACGTTACTCGATCGTCTTTCGCCGCGACGGTAAGCGCAACGTCCGCTTGCCGGCGGATCCGAGGGCCGACCGCGGGCCGGCCCCGGTGCGGTAGAAATCCTACAGCGGCTGCATTGCGCAGGCCACGTCGTACTGCGACACGCCGATCGAGCTTTTCTGGCTTACCGTTTGGTTGCCCGCATACACGCTGCCGGCGATCCCATCAGTCTCATTGAATGCTGATCCCGGCGCGGTCGTCGTATTGCCCGAGTAAGACGGACCCGTGTTACCGCCATTAATGTCCTGGCAGCTCTGGTTCGGCTGACCGGTGGTGGGTGACGGAAGGCTCGTCGTCGTGGTGGTACTTGTAGACGGAGACTGCTGGGCGGATGCGAGCGCTGGCGTCAGTGCCATCGCTGCGGCGCCAAACAACAGGATCGAGGTTTTCATCGGACGCTCCCTTTTAGCTGAGGAACAGAGTGCGATTCATTGAAGCGCGCGCTCTTGAAGCGCGGACTATCGTCGCGACTGAAGGTGCATTTGAAAAACGTTCTGGTTCAGTGCTTTAGTCGACCAGGCTGATTTATGAGGTCGTCTGCGCTTGCGACGCGACGCCCTGAACTTCGCTTTCAACCCGAATTGGCCGTTCAGCTCCAAGTGAAGTGCGACATTGAGGCTGCCTCAATCGGAACAAATGCGGCCATGAGCGGACCGATTTAGGACTCCGCTGAAACCCGCGGCAAAAGCGATTTTGGATCAGATCGTCGCACTATTCCCGTGACGACCAAGCTTTCCGTTTGAGCCATTGGCAATGAGTGGGAAGCCGTCTTCAATTTTCGTGACATCTGCGTTACAGCCGCGCCGCCTTGATCAGCTTTCCTGGGAAACTCACGTGGACACCAAGCACGATCCCGGTCGTGAGAAGCTGTACCTGGACGCACTGCAACTGATCCAGTCCTCGATCCGGCTGTTGGATCGGGCGAACGCTCCGGGCCACATCGCGGCCCACCTCGACCTTGCGCTGCATCAACTGGAGGATGCCATTGAACAAGAATGTGGCGAGGCCCGACTGGTTCAAATCGACAGGAAGGCGGCGCCCCAGTGATCGGTGAGGCTCTTCATTTTGGATGCGCCGAGCTCAGTTAGCTTGATCCACAATCTACCGGGATCAACTTGGTCCTTCTCGGAGCCAACCAGATCACGACTGTTAAGCACGGCGATCCATCGTTCTGTCGTGGACTCGGGCGCGCCTATTGCCCTCGCAAGATCGGCCAGCGACATGTTTCGGGCTCCCAGCTTGGCAGCGTAAAGTTCGAGGAGCACGTCCCATGCCGGTTCCGAAAACAGGTTGGCGCCAAGAGCGGCTTCGCGCCCGCGGCGCGCGATCAGTATTGAAAGAATGTGATCTTCGGTAATTTCGGCTCCGCGGCGGAGCCTTTTTCGCGAGAGCAGGCTTTTGATCTGCTCGAATGCTTTATTCGGTCGATGCTTCCGCAGACCCTTGGCTGGAGCTGTCCTGTCGTTCCTGTCATCCGGCACGTTGCTGTGCTCCCCACTTGCCTGCAGCATGTCACCGCCTTGCTGCGTGGAGCAGCAACGAGTCTGTAGGCCAACGTAGATTTTCGATTAAAGGGAAGGAATTGACCTCTCGCGCTACAGCCGAATGTCGGCCTCGACTCCGGAATGCGGCGAGCGCCAAGAGTTGAACGTAATTCAATGTTATAAGCAGCTCAGTCGGGGTGCGCCGATGGAAGATTCACGGATCGACACTGATCTAATCGACGAGGCGGTGTTGGCGTTGATGTTTCTGACGCTGCACGGCGGCAAGTGGGAGACCCGCGCCTGGAAGTCATTCGACTGGAACGCGCTTGGCCGGCTACACGCCAAGGATCTCATTCGGGATCCGGTGGGCAAGGCGAAATCCGTCGTACTCACCGATGCGGGGCTCAAGGGAAGCAAGGAAGCCTTTTATCGCTTGTTCGGCCGCAAATAGGGCCGATCAGCAGCATCATCGAAAGGCGTCCGGCGTCAATGTCGAATAGACGCCCAGGTCGGACTCGTTGGCGACAAAGCGTCGCCCCAAGACCGATCTTGGGGACGAGACTGCTTTGCGTTACGAAGCCGCTGGGAGCTGTCCACATGCACGACCCAGACTCCATCACATTCCAATAGCGATGCTCGCCACTGCGGCCCTCCTCGCACTTGTCCAGGCTCCCCCTCCGCCAGCCTCGCCTGCCGCAAACATTGGCGCCCATCAGGCGCACGTTCTGACGCTCCCCAACGAAACCATCGGCTACATTCCGGCCAGTGCGGGACCCCATCCGCCCTTGCTCGTCCTGCTCCACGGCGCCGGCCGACGCGCAGACCGGATGATCGAGCGTCTGGCCGCCGAGGCTGACGCGCGCGGCATCGTCCTGCTCGCGCCCACCTCGACCCGTGTGACCTGGGACAGCGTGAGCCGAGCGGAGGAGCCAGAATCGCCTTCCTCCACGCTTGCCAACAGCCTTGCCCGCCGCTTCAGCACGAGTCACGATGCGGATCGCGTCGAGGCAGCAATCGCTGCATTGGCCAAGATCGTGCAAGTCGATCGCGCACGCACCGTGCTCGCCGGCTTCTCGGATGGTGCGACGTTCGCACTCGCCATGGGAATGGCGCGCGATCATCCGTTTTCGGCGGTGATCGCCTGGTCGCCCGGAATTGCAATCGAAACAGCGAGCCCCGCCCACGGTCGCAGAGTGTTTGTTTCGCACGGCCGCCAGGACCCAGTGCTCAGCTTCAGCACCGACTGCACCGAGATCGTTCCGCTGGTTCAAAGCGAAGGTGCAGTAGTTTCCTTTTTGCCGTTCGAGGGCGGGCACGAGATGCCGGACATCGCGAAGGACGCATTCCTCGACGCGGTGTTCGGACCAGTACCGGGCGCGCAGGTGCACCCGCTCCCTGCGAGGGTGGAAAGGTGCATGAGCGCCAGGCCCGATGTGCCGCTGGGGTGGCGGTGACAGCCCGTCGCTATTTGGCGGAGTGCACGTTTCCAGCCCAACTTGTCGTGCGCGTTCGA
>CBJLMA010000066.1:0-11178 GCA_966424035.1 uncultured Sphingomonas sp.
ACGTTTCAAACCTGACCGCCGATCTCCTGAGTGCGATCAGCACCCAGTACAATGGCGGGGCCGGATGGACCTACTACAGCGCGCCGACGAGCTTCCCCCAATATGCTGAGATGAGCAGCTTCGTCACGAGCGACCAGGCCGTGACGAGCTATTTCCTCGCCAGCGATAACAAGGGCGACGGCTTCGCGACATCGGGCGCGGGAGTCGCGACGGGTCTGTATGTCGGCGCGGTTTCGGCCGCCGACGAAATCTACCTTTATGGAACGAGTGATCCGAATGTCGTCATCGGCCGCATCGGAGGCGACACCGGCGCCGTTGCCCTGGTGATCGCATTGCACGGCGACCCGGCCAACCCGGAGCTCGGCGTCGCAGTCTATGCTCCGATTACTGATCCCAAGGCGGGCTCGGTCGACGATGCGGATTCGCTCAACCTCGACGGGCTGATCTACCTGGGCTCGAATTTCACGACGACCGAGGAACACGACTTCGACACTTTTGCCGGCGTGCCCTCGGGCTCGGATCAGTTCGCCATGATCAAGCCTGACACAGTGAACGATCTGCAGCTGCTGGTGACCGGCTTCACCGGCACTACCGAGCAGAAGATAACGATCAGCCAGGATGCAAATTTTGGATCGATCGGAGGCGGAGGATCAGGCCAGCACGTAGCGTCGGGCAATTCGCTACGCATCGACTTCGTCACCGGCGCCGTCACGAATCTTTCGTCCAGTCAGCTCAATGACTTCTCAAACCTCTCCTATACGGGTCACGAGGAGGCCGACAAAGCCAGCTTCACGCTGGTCCAGGTCAACCCCGGTTCGACGGGCACGACGACGTCGCTGAACATCTTCGCCTATGACAGCGTCGGCAACTACCAGGGCTCGGCCTTTCCGACCAACGCATCCAGTAGCGAAGGCACGGATGTGCCGCTCTCCGTCGCGAACGTTCATGTTCTCGACACCCTGGGACATGTCGTCACCAGCGGTGTGACGATCACCGCAGCGACGGGCGGCGGCATCCACATTACCGGACTCCAGACGGGCTATACGGTAGTGTTCAGCACCCCCGGTACCGAGTTCGACCGCTTCACCGTCACCAACACCCAGCCTGCGAGCGGCGCCGGGAGCAACGTCACCTTCGACATCGGCCACGTCCATGTGACGACCGTCTCCTACGGATCCGGAACCGAATTCACGAATATCGGCTCGCACATGATCTTCGAGGATGGCGGACCGTCGTTCGGAACAAACGGGACGACCATCCCAAGCATCACGGTCGACGAAGACACGCTTGGCGTTGCCGGAGCAAAAACGGCCGATTTCTCGGGAATATTCCATCCCAGTTACGGTCCGGACGGCAAGGGGTCGCTCACTTACGCGCTTTCGATCGGTGGAGGCGACGGCACCAATAGCACGCTGGTCGACACGGCGACGGGTCACGGCATCTTCCTCTACATGGACGGGAACGACATCGTCGGGCGCGTCGGGACGGACCTGACCCACGCAAATTCAAGCGGGACCATAGACTTCCGGATCAGCGTGGATTCGACCGGGACGGTCACGTTCGAACAAGATTATGCCGTCAAGCATAGCGACCCCAATGCTGCCGACGAGCCTGCGGCGATGACCACGGCCAGCCTGGTGCAGCTGAAGGCGACGGCGACGGACGGCGACGGCGACAGCGCAACTTCGGCAGCCGCGAACATCGGTACGGCATTCACGATCCTCGATGACGAGCCGCACTCGCTGGGTACCGGCTCCAACGTCACCGTCGGCAATAATCTGATGGTGAGCCCGCCCGCCCCCGAGCTCTCGGACACGGCTTCCGGTTCGTTCGCCAACCCGGTGAACGCCGGCAACGACGGACTGGCGAGCTTCACGATCCAGTCCTACGACCCGGGCACCGGCACGTGGAGCGGACCTGATAGCTCAGGCGACTACACATGGGCCTATGGCAGTGGCGGCACCGACCACAGCACAATCATCGAATCATACAAGGGCAGCGCGCTGTTTACGCTGACGCTCAACTCCAGCGGCGGCGTGTACGACGGCACATATACGGTCACGATGCAAGGCACCTTGCCGTACGGGCAGGTCAATCTCGATGCGAACAACATCAAGGCGGGCGGCCCAACCGGCAGCATCGACGTCGGAACGATCAACGACAATGGCGAATATGTGCAAATCAGTGGGCTCTACAACACCACCTATAACAGCGGCACTGACACGCTCACCGGCACCACTGGCAGCGTGAACGCCAGCAACGGGAACGTCGGGGTCAACAATGGCAATCTGGACAGCGGCGAAGTGCTGGGCTTCAGCCTCTACTCGTCCGGCAACGCGTTGATCCCGTTCTATGGCCTAGACATGGGCACCAAGACTGCTCAGTCGTCGTCCTACGAGCTCTATGGCTTGCTCGATTCGGACCACACGTCTGTCATAGACCTCGGGCCCGCCGGACCCTACGCGAAGGGCGGGACGATCCATTACGCCGGGAACGTTCTGCTCGACGAGATCTTCGTCAAGGAGACCACCGGCAACGCGGTCAAGATCGGTCTCGCAGGCGTCCACCTGCTGACTCCGCCGGACGACGCAGGGTTCCACTTCGCGGCCGTCCTTACCGACAAGGACGGGGATACCACCTTCTCGCCGTTCAACGTGTACATCGACGGGAACAACGACGGGACGGTCGATACCGCCCACGTCCTCTTCCCGGCGTGAAGAAAGGTCGCTGAAGTTCCGGGTTCGCACTCCCCGCGGCGAACCCTGGCCAGCTTGACGCGGGGGCAGCAGGGACCGGGCTCGTAGGCCCGGCCCCCTTGCGGGGGAGCTCGCGATGGTTGATCGCCGAAAGGGCCTGTATTCGGTCCTCGATCCGGAAGCGCTGAGGCAGCCGGTTCGAAACGCCATTCTCGGCAGCCTGTGCATCAACGTCCTGATGCTCGCGACGCCGCTCTATTTGCTCGCGATCTACGACCGGGTGATGACGTCGCGCAGCGAGGCAACGCTGGCCGCGATCACGGTCGCGACGGTGGCAACGCTGGCCCTAATGGCGGTGTTCGACCTGTTCAGGAGCATCGTCTTCGCCCGGGCGAGCGCGACCTTTTATGCGGAGCTCGAGGCGCGCGTTTACACCGGATGCCGCCAATGGGCGCTCGCCGGAGGCTCGGTGCGGCGCGTGCGTCCGCTCGAGGATCTCGAGATGGTCCGGGCCTTCCTCGCAAGTCCCACTCCCGCTGCCCTGCTGGACGTCCTGTTCGTTCCGCTGTTCATGCTGGTGCTGTTCGTCATTCACTCGATGCTCGGATATATGACGGCCGCGCTGATTGGCGTGATCGTGGTCCTTGCGCTGGTCAACAAACGCGCGCTCACCAAAATGACCGACAGCAGCACCGAACGCTTTCGGGAAGCCTGCGACTATGCGGAAGCGCACTGGCGCCAGGTCGAATCGAGCGTCGCAATGGGCTACGCCTCACGCGGCGAGCTGCGCGCTGCCGAGGCCAACCGCGAAGCGATCAAGGCGCAGATCCATGCGGCTTCGAGCACCGGCAGCATTACCTCGATCATCAAGGGCATCCGGCAGGGCAGCCAGATCATGATCATCGCAACCGCGACCTATCTCGCGCTCGAGGGCGAAGTGACGATGGGCGCAATCATCGCTTCGTCGATACTCTTTTCGCGCGCGCTCATGCCGATCGACCAGCTGGTCGGCTACTGGCGTCCCTTGTTGCAGACCCGCGGCGCATGGAAGCGCCTGCAGGAGCTCTTGCAAAACGCCTCGGAAGTTCCGCAGCGAATGGCGCTTTCGCCGCCTCGCGGACGGCTCGACTTGATCGACGTGGTGGCGAATGCGCCTGGGAACACGGAACTGATCCTGCGCGGGGTGAGCTTCTCGCTCGCCGCGAGCGAGACTCTCGGCGTGATCGGACCTTCCGGTTCAGGCAAGTCGACATTGGCCAAGGTCCTCCTCGGTATATGGCCGACATACCGCGGATGCGTCCGAATGGACGGATCCGACGTCACCAGGATGGACCACGACCGCGTCGGCGCCCATCTCGGCTATCTTCCGCAGACGGTCGATCTGCTTCCTGGAACGATCGCCGAGAACATCAGGCGGCTTGGGCCCGACGATCCGGCGGGCGTCGTCGAGGCCGCACAGCTCGCCGGCGCCCATGAGATGATCCTCTCGCTGCCGGACGGCTATGACACGATCGTCGGCAAGCGCGGCTTTGCTCTTTCGGGCGGCCAGATGCAGCGGGTCGGTCTTGCGCGAGCCTTCTACGGCAGGCCGAATTTCGTCCTGCTGGATGAGCCCGACGCGGACCTCGACGATGCTGGCGAGCGGGCGCTTGCACAGGCGATCTGCGCCCTTCGCAAGCGAGAAGCCACGGTGGTGATCGTTTCGCACCGGTCGGCGCTTCTGCAACTGGTCGACAAGGTGCTCATCATGAACTCCGGCCAGGCCGTAAAATTCGGCCCGCTGGGCGAACTCAGAACTCCAGGTGCAGCGCCGAAAGTGAGGGTAGCGAGCTGATGGCAAGCATCATTCCTATTTCGAGCGGAGCGGACGCGAGGACCGACCTCGCGCGTCAGCTTTCAGGGACATCAGACCGTCTCGGGCGCAGGCTCGCGCGCATCGGCGCAGCCTCAGTCGCGGCGTTCATTTCGATCGCGGCCTTTGTTCCGATCGACAGCGGCTCGGTCGCGCCGGGCATGAATCAGGTCGAGGACAAGCGCAAGACGGTGCAGCATCTCGATGGCGGCATCATCCGCACCATCCAGGTTCATGAAGGAAGCATCGTCAAGGCGGGCCAGCCATTGATCACGCTCGACGATACCAATGCGCGGCTGAACGTGTCCGTATACCAGGCCCAGGACGATGCTCTTCGGGCCGAGCAGGCTTCGCTTCAGGCTCAACTGCTCGGAAAGAGCGAGGTCGAGTTCCCGTCCGATCTGGTTGCTCGCGAAGGCGACCCGGTCGTCGGCAGCATCATTCGGGCGCAGCGCGCGGCGTTCGCCGCGAGACGCGACAATGTCGAGGGCCGCAAGGCGCAGCTGCGCGAGGAGGTCGGTCAGATCAATGACGAAATGTCGGGCAACAGCGCGGGATCGAGCGCCCGGAGCGAGCAGATCAGCATGCTCGACGACGAGATTGCCGGCCTTCAGTCGCTTTACGAAAAGGGATTTGCGACCAAGTCGCGCCTGCTCGCATTGAAGCGCGCGGCAGCCGAGCTGCGCGGCGAGAGGGCTTCGCTCCAATCGGACTCGGCCAAGCTTCGAACGAAGCAGTCGGAGGTGCGGATTCTGGAGCTCCAGGCCGACCGGCAGGCGGAAGCGGATGCCGCCAACGCGCTCCGCACGATCCAGAGCCAGCTTGCGGAAGTCGAGGACAAGCTTGCGGCTGCGAAGCAGGTGCTCGACCGCACTCAGATCCGCGCTCCGGTCAGCGGCACTGTGGTTGGCATGCGGCCGACGACGGTTGGCGGAGTGATCGGCCGCGGCGAGCCGCTGATGGACGTCGTCCCTAATGCGGGCCGGCTGGTCGTCGTCGCTCGCGTGTCGCCGCGCGATGCCGACAAGCTCCATGTCGGCCAGTCCGCCACCGTGCGGTTCGATGGCTCGCAGGCGCGCGATGCTCCAGTCGTCAAAGGCACGTTGCAGAAATTCTCGGCGGACGCCCTATCCGATGCCCGGACCGGGACGCTCTACTTCGAGGCGGAAGTCGCCGTTCCCGAGCAGCAAAAGCAGCATTTGCCGCCAGAGCTGCTCAAGCCCGGAGTGCCTGCAACGGTGCTGATCAAGACCGGTAGCCGGACATTGCTCGGCTATCTGTTCGAGCCGATCGTGCGCGCGCACTTCCGTGCACTGCGCGAGCAATAGCTCAGGCGGCTTCGAACTCTTCTTCGGTCGCAACCGGTCCGGAGTCCTGGCCTTTCGCGGCAATATCGCGGTCGACGAATTCGATTACTGCGATCGGCGCCGCGTCCGATGAGCGGATGCCGGCCTTGATGATCCGCGTATAGCCACCGTCGCGATTTGCGTAGCGCGATGCGAGAACGTCGAACAGCTTGGCGAGCTGCGCGTCGTCCATCAGCCTGGACTGAGCGAGGCGGCGGTTGCTGAGCCCGCCGCGCTTGGCGAGCGTCACCAGCTTCTCGACATAAGGCCGAAGCTCCTTCGCCTTGGCGACGGTGGTTGTGATCTGCTCGTGCTTGATGAGCGCTGCAGCCATGTTGCGGAACAGGGCCGCGCGGTGGCTCGAGGTGCGCTGAAGCTTACGGCCGCCAACACGATGGCGCATGAGTCTTCCTTTCGTTCGTCTGGGGTCCGTATCAGGTAACCCCGGCCACGCAGCTCTTCAGGGCAGCTGCGCCTAGCCCTAAATAGGAACGGCGAGCTCAGCAGCCCGCCGGACGGGCAGTCCTGAACATGATAAGAGCCGCCAAGTCAAGTTTTTGGGGGAGGACAGGATGCGGCCCTTTGCAATTTTCTTATTGGCGCATGTCGGCACAGCGAGCGCATCGTCAATCCCAAGCCGAACGCCGATCGGTAGCCTGGCGATCGAACCGGCTAAAGCCGTCACACACGTCGAAATGACTCGCGTGGACTTTCTCCCCGGACAGGAAATGCCTGAACATATGCACTCCGTTCCGGTCGTCTGCGTGGTTGCGAAAGGCGCCTTTGCCGCCAGTATCGGCAGCAATTCTGTCCGCACCCTGACCGTTGGCGATACGAGCATCGAGCCGGCCGGCGAGGTCGTGCATTACTTCAGGAACTTGTCGGCAAGCGCAATCGGTCAACTCTATTGCGCAAGCCTTGCGGGGCCAGACGACAAGCAGCTGAACGTGATGCTCGCCAAATAGGTCAGGCGCCGCGGCTTACCGTGCTGCGTGCCAGCCGTGCGACGAGCAACGACAAATGACGGTGCGTCGAACGATGATAGACGCTCGCCGGATCGAGTTCGCGGCAAAGCCGCCGGTGGGCCTCGCCTAAATTGTGATACGGCACACCCGGAAGCAAGTGATGCAGCGCATGATAGCGCAGGCCAACCGGCGCCCACAGCGCCGGCAGCACACCTGGCGGAGGAACGTTCACGCTGTCGAGGAACTGGGCGGTCACGCTCATCGGCTCGCCCCCATTCTCCCAAAGGTGTGCGACGAGGGTGCGTATCTGGTTGAGGAACATGACGCCCGAAGAGACGCCCAGAAAAATGAGAAAATCGCTGAGCGGAATGACTCCGGTTCCGGCCATCGCCAGGAGCGCAATCGCCCAGATGCTGCAGGCGGCCTCCTGCAAGGCCCAATCGCGAGCGAACTCGCCTTCGGGGGCCGGCCGAACGAATCTGGGGTTGATCTGGAGGCCCGAGTAGCGGCCCACGACGATGCTCCGCAGCCTGGGCGACAGAAGGGACAGCGGAGCCAGTATGCCAAAGCGGATAAGCATCCCGATCGGCGCCAGGGCCGCTGCGACAAGGAACAAGGGGAGCGTCCACGGATGCATTAGAGCGAGCGGAAGATATTCCGGATCGTCGACCGTTCCATAATAGCGCTTGGCGTGGTGTTGATTGTGAACGCCTTCGTACATGAAGGAAGGCACCAGAAGCGGAATGCCGACAATCAGGTTCCAGGTGAAGCGGAAGCCCTTCACTGCTCCCTTCTTGATGTGCGTCAGCTCGTGGATGAACGAGCCCGCCCTGTAGAGCGCGAGAACTGCAATGAGTGCAGATGCGAGCGCCGGCAACGTCGGCTTGACAAACATTGCCCCGAAGAGGGCGGCATAGCCGAGCAGCGCCGAGCCGAGCATGTCCGCCCAATAGATGGCCGAATTGGGCAAATTGAGGTCGCGCGTGAGGTTGGCCGCGGCCTTCAGCATCGCGGTGTCGTCCCTTGCGCGCGCCGGGGCGCGCTTCCCAGGGGCAGCGTCAGTCGTGCGCTCGAGGGTCGCGATGTTCGTCATAAGCCTTTGCGGATGCACGCCTTTGACTGGAGATAATGGCGGCATCGTGGCGCGGCAATGATTTCGATCAAATGGTCTGCTGGCGCTTAAGTTCGTAAGCGGCTAGCCCTCGCTTCATGAGCTCAGCGTCCGTCACGATCCGTCCCGTCGTCACCAAGAAGGACAAGAAGCAGTTCGTCGATCTCGCCTGGGAGGTCTATAAGGACGATCCCGCCTGGGTTCCTCCGCTGAAGGACGAAGTCCACGGGCTCATCACGCCGGGCAAGAATCCCTGGTTCGAACATGCAAGAGCCCAATTTTGGCTGGCGGAGCGCAGCGGCAAGGTGGTTGGGCGCATCAGTGCCCAGGTTGATGAGCTCGTCCAGGAACATATGGGCGCGGGAACCGGCCAGTGGGGCATGTTCGAAGTGCTCGACAGCGAGGCTGCCGCAGCGCTGATCGAGACTGCGGAGGACTGGCTGCGGGCCCAGGGCATGAAGCGCGCATTGGGCCCGATCAGCCTCTCAATCTGGGACGAGCCGGGGCTGGAGATCGAGGGCTTTGCCGAGCCACCGACCGCAATGATGGGTCATCACCGGCCCGAATACCAGGCGTGGATCGAGGCGACGGGCTACGGCAAGGCCAAAGACCTCCTGACTTACGAGCTCGACATCGAACATTGGGACGATCCGAAAATCGACCGCCTGATCGAGATGGGCGAACGCAACCCCCGAATCCGAATCCGAATGGTCGACAAGTCGCGGTTCAAGGAGGAGGCACGGCTGATCCTCAACATCCTCAACGATGCCTGGTCGAGCAATTGGGGTTACGTTCCGCTGACCGAAGCCGAGATCAACTATGCCGGCAAGAAGCTGAAGCCGATCATCTTCAACGAGCTCGTCCGGGTCGCTGAGGTGGACGGAGAAGCAGTCGCATTCATGCTGACCATTCCCGACATCAATGAGCTGATCAGGGACCTCAACGGCGAGCTCTTTCCGTTCAACTGGATCAAGCTGCTGTGGCGCCTGAGGAAGCCGCATACGCGGCGCCTGCGCGTCCCGCTGATGGGCGTCGCGAAGAAGTTGCAACAGACTCGGCTCGCAAGCCAGCTCGCCTTCATGATGATCGAGTTCACGCGCCGGGACGCAGTTTCGAAATTCGGTTCGAAAGTCGGCGAGTTCGGCTGGATCCTCGAGGACAATAAGGGAATGCTTTCGATTGCCCAATTGCCCGGAGCAGCGGTCAACCATCGTTATCGGATTTACGAAAAGGCGCTCTAGTGGCGGTTGTCGAACGCAGTCGACGACCGACGCGATCGACTAGGCTTCGGCAGCCAACTCAATCCAGGTCGGCGCGTGATCCGACGCCTTTTCCTGTCCCCGGACCCATTTGTCGACGCCTGCTGCCTGCAACCGGTCGGCGGCCTCCGGCGAGCAGAGCAAATGGTCGAGCCGAAAGCCAAGGTCGCGCTGCCAGCAGCCGGCCGTGTAGTCCCAGAAGGTATAGAGCTTCTCTTCGTTCGGGTGCAGCGCACGAAGCGCATCGGTCCAGCCCTGATGAAGGATGCGCCGCCACAGCTGCCGTGCCTCCGGCTGCATCACTGCATCGTGCTCAGTCGCGCGAACCGAGAAGACGTCGCGATCTTCCGGCACCACGTTCCAGTCGCCGCACAAAATAGCCGGCCGTTCGTCCTCCAGCAGCTCGGCCGAATGGGCGCACAACCGCTCCATCCATTTGATTTTGTAATCGAACTTCTCGGTGCCGACAGGATTTCCATTTGGCAGATAGAGCGAGCCGACGACCACCCCCTTGACCTGAGCTTCGATGTACCGGCTGTGGCTGTCGTCGGGGTCGCCCGGCAGGCCGACCCGCCTCAGCTCGGGCACATCGCCTTTCGCAAGGACTGCAACGCCGTTGAAGCCCTTCTGTCCGTGCCAGACGGCACCGTAACCTGCCCCTTCGATGTCGGCGATTGGCAGCGCCTCGTCGGCGCATTTCAATTCCTGCAGACAGACGATGTCCGGCTGTTCGCGCTCGAGCCATTCGATGAGGCGCGGCAGCCGCGCGCGAATACCATTGAGATTGTAGGTCGAAAGCTTCACGCCCGCTCGCTTAGCGACAGCCGGTCAAGCGGGGAAGCGAGCAAACCCGCGCTGGACCACGCGGTCGACGCAGTCGCGATATTCGGCGTAGCATTCATCGGCTTCGCGAATGACTCCAACGGCGGGTTCGCGTTCCCCGATCGGGATGAGCGCGAGCGGCACTGCGGCCGGCGTCAGCTGCGCCCCCTCTCCTGCAGCAAGGGTCAGCAGAATGCCGCTCAGGCCTCCAGCCGATGGCCGATTGAGGATGGCGACCCGATATTGTCCGTCGCTGATCGTCACGAGGTAGATCGCTCCGGAGAGGACGGGAAAGGAAACGAAACCCTTCTGCTCATATTCACTGTCGGTGCGTGCGGCCTCGCTGAACGTGAGATGGGCGCGCGGATCGTCCCAGGCGATCAAGGTCAAATAAGCGAAAATCGCCCCTTTTTCGCTGAACGACGGCCGCAAAGTGAGATATGCGCCTTCGAGCCACTGCACTGCCGGGCGAGCATAGGCGCCCATGGATTCCGGCGCGAACAGCTTTGTACCGGTCGGCACGCGCACTGCCGGGGCCCTAAGGCTCGTTCCGAGCGCCTCCTCCAGCCTCACGACCGTTGCCAAGGTAAACGGCCTCCGCCCGGCGAGCGCCTTCTCGAGCGTCGAGAGGCTGACCTTCGCCTCGTCGGCGAGCCACTGGCGCGAAAGGCGCAGACGAGCGAGCTCCTCGCGCACGACCAGCGCTACGGTTTCGCTGCCTTCATCGCTTAATTCGCCCTGCATGGACTCGGCCCCGCTTGATCCGCACATATCCGCACATTTCCGCAATATTCGTCAATGGAGCACCGCTGCTCTGCCGCCAAAGACGAGCATTTCCGCGACTTTCCCGTGGCGCGAATGTCGGCTTGGCAACACAAGGGTTGCGATCGCTTCGATCGCGAAACTTAAGGGAGGGGGGCCGTGCTCAGCACTCGCGCAAAAACGGGATTCGGCGGAATGATCACCGTCGCAGCACTGTTGCTTGCGATGCAGCTGATCACCGGCGTCCGGACCTTTCCGCTATGAGCCCGCAGTGGTCGGACCTAGGGCTCGCACGCGCCGCCCGGGCAAAAGCCGAGAACTGCGACTCGGCTGAATGGGGCAAGGCTGAACCGCTGCAGGCCGAG
>CBJLMA010000067.1:0-11129 GCA_966424035.1 uncultured Sphingomonas sp.
GAATTAGGATGCCAAGCGTCTTGGAACTCGCGCGCGCTTGCAGGTCTGAAAGGGCTCGAAATTCGCGCGTGCGTTCAAACGGCTTGACGCAGAAGCTCCATCGCGAGAAAATTGCGGCGGAACCGAGCCGACACCTTTGGGGGGCATGCGGCCGTGCAATCGTATCTGAAGTCTCAGTCTCAACGACCAGAACGTTCGCTGACGCTCGGTTCTCGAGCAGCGTTCGGCGCAGGAATTGCAGCCTCGGTTGTTGTCGCAATCATTGCTGCGGCCGCGATTCCATCGCCTCGACAGGATGCCGCTCACGCGACGGTCAGCAAACCCAGAGTTTCGACCTTGGCCGCGGCGGTCTCGAAGCCCGCGGGCGGCCAGCCCGACGCGATTGCAGCGGCGGAGCCGCTCGCTCAAAGATTTACCGGGAAAGTCGGGAATAACCTGACTGAATCGCTGACCGCCGCCGGGGTCCCCGAGCGTCAGGGCCGGGAATATGTCGCCATCCTCGGCAAGGCGATCGAGCTCGCCAATGGCCTCAGCGTCGACGACAAGTTCGATCTGGTGATCGAGCGCGCACCTGACGGCAAGTTTGGCCAGCTTCTCTACGTCGGTATGGACAGGGTTGCCCGGGCCGACGTCGAGCTTCTGAAGTGGACGGACGGCAGGGACGTCATCTGGGTCAATGCCGACGGTGTCGGCGGCGAGGACAGTTCGGGCGTGGGCCTCCCCGTCCATGGCCGCATGACCTCAGGCTTCGGCGAACGTTTCCATCCGATTCTCGGCTATGTGCGCTTCCATGACGGTGTCGATCTCGCCGCCGCGTCCGGAACCCCGATCGTTGCAGCGGCTGATGGACGAGTGATCGATGCCGGATGGCGCGGAGGTTACGGGCAGCAGGTGGAGATCGCCCACGCTGGCGGACTCGAGACCCGTTATGGCCATATGAGCCGCATCTCCGCGCATCCCGGTGAGATCGTCCGCAAGGGCGAAGTGATCGGCTATGTAGGTTCGACCGGCCTGTCCACCGGTCCACATCTCCATTTCGAAGTGACCAGAAATGGCCGTCCAGTGAATCCGCTGAGCGTCAAATTGACGAGCGGGCCTGGGCATCTCGAGGGCGAGAAGCTTCATGCATTCCAGACCGAGCTCAGGAGCCTGCTGCTGCTACCGGACGCCGGCTGAAACCCTCTTTCACGCACCCTGACCGCAACAAGAGTTTGTCGTGTCGCTAGACTTGTCTAGGCTGCAGTTCAGCGGGGGAGGGCGCGGGTGAATTCCTTTGGCAGTCGACTGAACTCCGCGTCCGCGACGGCCGGCAACATGCTTGTCTACATCCTATGGTTGGCTGGTTTTCTGGGCACCGCGGTTGTCGGCTTGATGGGAGCGCACCTGATCCCCGTCTCGGAACGAGATTTCGTTTCCGTGTGGGTCGCCGGAAAGCTCGCGACCAGCGGCCATGCCGCGCAGGCCTTCGATATCGATAGCCTGAGGGCGGCCGCTGCGGCCTACGCCGGCACGACGTACAAGATCGCCTTCCCATACCCGCCGCACATCCTGTTCTTTGCCGTCCCTATTTCATTCCTGCCGCTAACGGTGTCGTTCTGGCTCTGGCAGGCAATGTCGGCGCTGCTCTTTTGCGTTGCCGCCAGACGCTATTTGCCTGCCGGCATGTCCCCCCTCCTGGCGGTGCTTACTCCAGCCGCTGTCGTGAACGTCACCTACGGCCAGAATGGATTCTTGCTGGGTGCGCTGTGGCTTTTCGCCTTTCGCGGTTCGGCATTGTCTGCAGCTCTGCTCACGATCAAACCGCACGTTGGATTTCTCGTCGCGATCGAAATGATTCGACGCAAGCTGGTACTCAGGACGTCTATGATCGCGATCGCGCTCGTCGTCTTGAGCGCGCTGCTATTCGGCATCGGCGCCTGGCACGCCAGCATCGCCGGTGCCGCGACGACTCAATTCAGCATGATCAGCAACGGCAAGTATCCCAATTGGTTCGTCCAGATGACGACCCCATTCGTCGGATATGGCTATATCGGCTGGTTCCTATTCGCGGTTACCGCATCTACTCTTCTGATGCGTTGCTTCAACGTCTTCACCGCCGCCACTGCAACCTTTCTGATCAGTCCCTATGGCTTTCATTACGACATGACCGTAGTGTGCCTCGGCTTCGGGATTCTTTTGTTCGAGCGCTGGCGGTCGCTGCCGCCGTGGCAGGTGTTTGTGTGCGCTCTCGCCTATCTGTCACCGGTGCTGGTGCGCGCGGGCACGTGGTTCGTGCCGCCCATCCTGTTGATCGGACTCTATGCGCAGACAATGGCCTGGCGCCAAGAAAGGACTTCCGCCGAACAAAGCTCCAAGAATTTGTTTCAGCCAAATTATTGAGTGGTCAGTTGCGAGAGTCCTTTGGGCGAGGGCCTCCGTACGTCGATCACTCCGATCTGGTCCGCATAAATGCGCTGCCATTGACCCGAAGCTTCCATGCTCCGGATCAGGCTGGTCTGGCTGGTCGAAAGCATGGTCCAACGGATGTCGTACCGTCCAACCGCTTCATTGAAGGCGCGCATGTCTCCATCGGCAATCTTTACATAATTGGCGACGAACGCGTCGCCATAGATTTCTCCTCTGCCGTCGATGTATGGTCGGACGCCCGCGAGGATCAGCGGTCCGCCGAAAGTATATTCGTTGAACACTGGACGGCGCCTCAGATCAGGCGGGATCGCTGCGATCAACCGCCTTGGGTTGGCCGGGCCTTCGAGCGGCAACAGCGGAACAAGACTTCGGAATAGAAGCAATGGAAGAGCCCCGGCGAGTAGCCATTTTGGCACGCGGTCGGACGATTGCGGCCTGCTCGCGAGCGGCGGGAGCAGGCAAGCTCCGACGATGATGAAAAAGCTTTGGTGTCGGACATGGAGGAATGCCATTCCCATCATCGTGATCAGCAAGACCAAGCGGCCGAGCGGGACACGAACTCCGAAGTAAAGCAGCAAGCCCATGCCGATTGCGAGCGCGCCATAGAAGTACGGCGTCGAATTGGTCGTGCTTGCATGCCATTCGGCGATGAACGGCAGCATCGAAAGCGAGCTCGTTTCGAACGGCTGACGAAGACCTGCGAGACCATTTGCATTGAGCATCAGCGCACCGATGCTCACCGCTCCGAACATCAGCCATGGCCGGATCGTCGACCATCTGGAATTTGCCAGCGCGTCGAACGCGATTGCCGCTTCGATCATGATAGCCAATGGAAAGCTTGCATGGAGGTTGGTCCACACGACGAGGAGCAGGTTCGCCCATAACGAGGGCGGCCGTCCCCTCTCGGCGGCCTGCGACAGAAGGATCGTCCAGCAAGCAAGGAGCGGCCAGGCGAGCACGTGCGGGCGCGCGAGGATGAAGGGCGCAATGACGAATGCGACCATAAGCAGTGCTATGGTCACTGCGATCGGCGACGCTCGCGCCTCGAGATGAAAATACACTATAGCGAACAGCGCGATGACCGCAGCGGCGACAAGCGTCGCCAGCCCGGCATAACCATCGATCGAGAAGGCGGTGCCGTAGAGGATCTCAGCGAGCCACTCCATTGCGACCCAACGGTGGCCGAATACAGTGTAGGAGAACGGGTCTGTCGTCGGAATGCGGCCGTTCCGAAGGATCCATTTGCCGGCCGCCACCTGCCAGCTGACATCGCCGTCCCGGAATATGGAAGGCGCAGTGCCGAGCCCGAAAGGCAATCCGAGCCCCAATGCGATAAACAACAAGTCCTGTACGAGGCCGTGTCGCGTTCGAGCGGATCGGCTCTTGCTCTCCCCAGCGCTTTCCACTTGGGCCATCACTCTCCCCCTCGACCCACCCCGCTCGTCCGAACCGGGTCTTAACGAAGCTGACCGCTTCGAGCCCGCAGCGCAAGGAGCTCGACCATGGGAGGAATCGTTCGGCTAAATCATGAACGTCCCCGCCTGCGTTCCAAGAGCGGCTGAGCGCGCCGATCGCGAGACGAGACAAGGAACCGTGAAATGAGAAGATTCATTTACCATATGGCAAGCGGGCGGGGGTAAGGCACAGGGCGATCGACGGAGTTCCCGCGCGCATGTTCGAAGCGTTCAGTCAGAGAATGAAGTCCCGGTCCGCAGTACTGCTGCTGGCGCTCGATAGTCGACTCGACCGCATTCTTCAGTCGTGGCTTCTGATCGCTGGCCTTACCGCCGCTGCTCGCATTGCCTTCTCGCCGCGATTGGCTCCGATTGCAGGCTTTTCCACCTTCGCGTCCTACACGCTGCTCATAGTTGCGCCGTTCGCGTCGACGCTGTTTGCACTGCACTGGTTCCGCGACGGCCATTTGCAACCGCAACCTCGCACACGACTTGCAGTTTTCGGTCGTTGGAACGAGGTGAGCCGCGCCGAAGCTGGGCGCCATCAGCTTTACGGCGCGAGCGGAATCATGGTTTCCCTTCTTGTCGGAATGTTGCTCAACGTGCCGGTCAGAGCAGCCGAATATCTCGCTGCAATGCCTCCGGTCAGCGTGGCCGCGCCAGGCTGGTTACAGGCGCTGCACTTCGCAATGACGTTCGATGCAGTGCTGTTCGGCAGCCTGTATATGGTCGCATTCGTAGCGGCACTTCGCTGCGTGCCACTTTTCCCGAGACTGCTTGCCGCCATCTGGATCGCCGACCTCGCGATGCAGTTGATCACTGCCAAGCTCGTTACCGGGGCCGGCAATGTTCCGCCCCCAGTCGCCTCGGCGCTCCATTCCCTCCTCGAAGGCAATGTCAAAAAGGTGCTGATCAGCGCGGCGCTGTGGCTCCCATATCTGCTGCTGTCCACACGCGTGAACGTCACGTTTCGGCATCGCGTCCCGGCCTAGCCCCCGAGTCGCGAGTTTCGTTCCGAAATCGCAACGAAATTGGGCCTGTTCGGCGCCCTCGCCGTGCTCCTCTAACGTTAGGATCGTCCCGTAAGGGGACAGAAATTGGCCAACGCAACTCCGTGAAGACCTACACATACTCCAACAATTACAACAACTTGAGAATCACCAACGGCATACCTTTAGTTAACTCAGAATTAATTTCATTGGTTGACAATGGGTTAATAGAGGCGCAGCTTTTCGACAGCTGAGCGTTCGGGGGCGACCGTTCACTGATTGTACTAACTCGGTTCCATCAAGCAGTTGACCGTCGAGTCCTGCGACTTTCCCCGAGCATCGCGAAGCAAACCGCATGTCCTTCCAAGGGGCAAACGGGAAACGTGTGGGAAAGGATGTGACATGAAGACTTTCGTCAACCTGATGAAGGATCAGTCGGGCGCTTCGGCGGCCGAATATGCGTTGATCCTCGCAATCGTCGGAGGAGCAATCGCTATTGCTGCCGTGACCCTAGGTGGCTCGGTCAGCAACGCAATGAAGAAGGCGTCGAACTGCATCAACGCCGGCTCGACCGCAACCTCGGCGGTATGCCCGTAAATCACTCTTCAGAGTGTAGGAGTAGGAAAATGAAGAGCTTCATTTCCATGCTGAAGAACGATTCGGGCGCGTCGGCTGCCGAATATGCGTTGATCCTGGCAATCGTCGGCGGAGCTATCGCCATCGCGGCGGTGACGCTCGGTGGATCGATCAGCAACGCGCTCGGCAAGGCCTCGAACTGCATTAATGCAGGCTCGACGGCAACCTCGGCCGTCTGCCCATAAGGAATTGAGGGGCCGCCTTCGGGCGGCCCCTTTCTTCTTGGACGAAGACATGAGAGAGTAACCTCACAATTGCGTCGGGGGGCGCCATGGCAAACCGTCAAACGCTGATCGCTTTGGGAATTGCCCTGATCTTGGGGCTCGCCGCGGTTTTTCTAGCGAACACATATCTGAGCGGCACCGAACGGCGGGCAGCCCTCGGAGGAACAACCAAAGTCGCTGTCGCAAGCGCGCCGATGGCCTTCGGCACCGACATCACGCCGGACAAGGTCCGGTTCGTTGACTATCCCAATAGCAGCATTCCGCAGGGCGCGTTCACCAACGCCGCGCAGCTCATGCCCCCGGGCAAGAGGCGCGTCGCCCTCCTCCCGATCGGCATCAACGAACCGATCCTTGCCGGCAAGATTTCAGCGGAGGGACAGGGAGCGTCCATTGCTGCTCTGCTTCCAGACGGGATGAGGGCGGCGAGCGTCGCGATCAATGATGTCTCGGGCGTGTCGGGTTTCGTCCAGCCGAACGATACGGTCGACGTGCTCGTGACTCGCAATCTTCCTGGCGCTGCAGGCACTTCACAGGTGACCGACGTGCTGCTTCAGAACGTGCACGTCCTGGCGATCGACCAGCAATCGAAGAACGCGGACGGGACTCCGAAGGTCGGAAAGACCGTGACGCTGGAGGTCAACCCGCTCGACGCGCAGAAGCTCGCGCTCGCCCAGACAGTCGGGACGCTCAGCCTGGTACTTCGCAAACCCGGCGAACAGAACAACCCGGTCGTTGAGACCGTGAGCATGAACGACCTCAGGTACAATATGTACGGCGGCGCTCGTTATCCTGCGCCGGCCGTTGTCGGAAACTTCGGGACTGCAGTCGCAAGCTCGATCAACCGCAGCGCAGCGACGATCAGCACCACCCATTCTAGGTCGACCGCCAAGCACAAGGCAGCGCCGGCTGGTGACGACCATCCAAACGTCGAGGTCTACCGGGGGACCAAGAGTGACAAAGTGAAGGTGGGGGGATGATGCGCGTACAGCTTTTCAGAAAGGCTGCGCTCGTCGCGGCCACCATCGGAGCTATCGCCAGTGCTCAGCCGGCGATGGCGCAGGTCGCAGTCGCTTCAGGGGTGGATGCCGGTGAGCTCGACGTCCCCGTAAACAAGAGCCAGATACTGCGGGTCGATCGACCTTATACCAAGGCGCTGATCGGCAACCCTGACATCGCGGACATCGTGCCGATCTCCCCGACGTCCGTCTACGTGCTCGGGAAAAAGAGCGGCACAACCAGCCTTACGCTTTATGGTCAGAACCGGCTGATTGCAGTCGTCGACGTGGTTGTCGGCCCCGATGTTCTGACGCTCAAGCGTCAGCTCTCGGACCTCCTTCCCGCCGACCGGATCGCTGCGCGGATGTCAAATGATTCCGTTGTGCTCGAAGGCACGGTTTCCAGTGCGGCCGCAGCCGATCGTGCGGTTCAGATCGCCGAGACCTACGCTCCCGGCAAGGTTGTCAACCTGCTCTCGCTCGGTTCTGCACAGCAGGTGATGCTGGAGGTGCGGTTTGCCGAGGTGAAGCGTTCCGCGTTGACCCAGATCGGCATCAACTGGGATGTGCTCAGCGATCATGGCAGCCTTCAGGGCATTTCCGGTGGCGGCGCGAGTCTTGTTCCCAATCCCACGACCGGTCTCGGCGAGCTCAGGCATGGGGCAATCACCGACAGTTTCGGGATCATCTCCCGGGCGTTCCGGGCGTTCGGGGAGAACTTCAACGTTACGCTCGATGCGCTGGAGCGCAAAGGGGCGGTCACAACTCTCGCGGAACCGACGCTTGTCGCCCTATCGGGTGAGACTGCGAGCTTCCTTGCGGGCGGTGAATTCCCAGTTCCCGTCGTTCAGAACGTCGGCGGTGGTGGTGGAAACAACGCCGCCTTCACCGTCGAATGGAAGCCATTTGGCGTCAGCCTGGCGTTCACTCCGACCGTGCTGTCCGATGGCGTGATCAACATGGTCGTTGCTCCGGAAGTCAGCTCGATCGACCCGTCGGCTTCCATCGTCATCAATAATCTTTCGATCCCGGGCATCCAGACTCGCCGGGCGAAGACGGTGATTGAGCTTCGTGACGGCGAATCCTTCGCACTCGCCGGCCTGATACGAAAGGACTTCCAGGATACGATCCGACAAGTCCCGCTGCTTGGCTCACTGCCGATAATCGGAGCATTGTTCCGTTCCACCGGATTCCAGCACGAACAGACCGAGCTGGTGATCATCGTCACTCCGCGGCTGGTGCGGCCCGTGCCCGCCGGTTTGCTGAAAGTGCCTACGGATCGCGTGGGGCCGCCCAATGAGGCCAATCTCCTTCTCAATGGGCAGACTGATACGGGTGTGCCGCCGGCTCCAAGGCCGTTCGCGAACCCTGCGCCGCCAGCTCCTCGTCCGGCGCCCGGCTCAGGCGGAATGGCCCAGAAGAAGCCGATCGGTTTTGAAAAGGATTACGGCCATGTTCTCTAAACGCATTCGCGTACTGGTGCCGATGGCCGGACTGTTCGCCCTTGCTGCGTGCAACACGATGAATACGCACATTGGCGACGAAGACCCGGGCATGGGGGAGGCCGTCAAATATAATGCCGCCATCCAGACGATTAATCCGGCGCCGGTCTATTCGGCGACGGCTGCGCAGCCGGGAGGCAATGGCGAAGTCGGCGCCAAGGCGGTGAAGCGTTATCGTACCGATGCCGTCAAGCCGGTGGAGTCAATGCAGACCACAGCCGGCAGCGCGGCCGGTACGTCGGGCTCGACACCGCACTAAGGATGAAGGTGGATGTGGCGATTGGCGCGGGCGTTATGGAAGAGCTCTGACGGAGCAGTCGCGCCGACCGTCGCACTTTCGCTCATAGGCCTGGTCGCGATCGGTGGCGTCGCATTCGATTATGCGCATCTGGCAGCCATGGACACCGAGCTCCAGCAGGCCGCAGACCAGGCAGCGCTCGCCGCAGCCACTCAGCTTGACGGCCAGTCCGGAGCGATTGCTCGAGCGACCGCAGCCGCGCAGAGCCTGATCTCAAACAAGACAATGCTTGCCGGGGGCGGTGGATCTAACGCGGTCACCATTCCAACCCTCATATTTTGCAAGACATTCGACGATAGCGTTGCGGACACGACAGCTGCCTGCACGTCCACGACCACGGATTCCAATGCCCACGTGGTCTGGGTGAAGGTTGGAGGACGCACTGCCAATTATACGCTGACGCCAATCGTCGGACTGTTCAGTTCCGGAACGATCAATGCGGAAGCAGTCGCCGGCATGAGTTCCGCGGTCTGCAAAGAACCGCCGGTGATGATGTGCAACCCGAACAGCAATCCCTCGAGCTTCAACGTCAATAATTACATTGGCAAGGGGATGCTGCTGATCGCCACGGGCGGCGGAGGAAGCTACGCTCCGGGAAACTTCGGCTTCCTCGACGTCGGCGCCGGCGCTAGCGATCTTGCCAAGCTGATGGGCTACGGTTCCCCGCCAGACAAATGCGTAGACGTCACCAACCCATCGACCGAAACCGGCTCGATGACGTCGGTCATCAATCAGTTCAACACCCGCTTCGACATCTACGAAAGCGGCGACAGCATCGGCTGCTTCAGCCAGGGAAAATGTCCGCCTTCGCTCAACAGCCGCAAAGACGTGGTGATGAACCACTCCTCTCCTTACACCAAGACCAACTGCGGCCTCGTCAGCGGTGCTGGACAAAATGGCTGGCAAGTGTCGAACAACCCGTTCCGTCCCGTGCTTACGCCGACGACGGACCAGAAATATTATCTGAATTATCAACCTACGCCCGATGCGATGGGCTACCCGCGCGACAAATGCCATTCGTTCGACGATGTCGGCAATTGCCAGACGACTTTCGGCAGCCCGAACGCCCGCATCGGCACTGGTGATTGGGACATCGACACTTATTGGCGCGTGAATCACTACGGCAGCACCGTCGTCAACGGTGCCGGCCAGCATGTTTACGACACATCGCTGAACAACACGATCAGGGCTGCATTCCCGTCACCAGCAGATGCAACAAGATCGTATCCGACGCGATACCAGGTCTATCGATGGGAAATGGCGAACGCCTCCGCGCAGCTGACGTCACAAACCGTAGCTGCCGGCCTGACATCCTACGGTCAGCCGGTGTGCGAACCTCCAGGGTGGACTGCCGGAGGCAGCACCGCCGATCGGAGGACGCTTCCAATCGCGGTGGTCAACTGCACCGGACTTGCCGGCAAGAAGCCCGTCAATCCGATCGACTGGATAGATTCTTTCCTGGTGGAGCCGTCGATGCCGAGGTCAGGCGCATCGGGCACCTACACCCAGACCGGAGACATCTACGTCGAGGTGATTGGCCACACTGGAAACGGCACGGGAGGATCAACCACTCAATTCATACGGCACGACAGGCCGTATCTGATCCGATGAAGCGCCATTCTTTCATCAAGATGCTACGCGACCGACGCGGCAACGCAGCGGCCGAAATGGCAATGGTCACGCCGTTGCTGCTCATCCTGATGATGGGCTGCGCGGAGCTCGGCAATTATTTCTGGAACGAACATACCTTGCTCAAAGCCGTTCGCGACGGCGCCCGGTTCGCTGCGCGCCAGAGCTTCAGTTGGTATACCACTTGCAGCGGCTCGCCCGACACCACCAATGTCGTCACCCCCACACAAAAGGTTGTGGTCTACGGCTATCTGAACGACACCAGCGGTAATCCGCTGACGCCAAATATCACCACCTCCAATGTGACGGTCACGACCAGCTGCGCGACGACGGCTGGTGGGCAGAACATGACCGGCCTTTACGAAGACCAGGCCAATGGCGCGCAGATTGTCACCGTCGCGGCAACCGTAACTTACCGGCCGATCATCGCAATGATGCTCGGCTTTTCCGGTGTAGGAACGACCCTTTACGCCCAATCTCAAGCCGCGGTGACCGGATTATGATCGCGCGCAATCTTCTCCGCGACCGTTCGGGATCGTCAGCAGCCGAGTTCGCTCTGGTACTTCCGTTGCTGCTGATCCTGCTGTTCGGGATCATCGACGCGGGGCGGTGGATCTGGACTTATAATCAGGCCGAGAAGGCGACCCAGATGGGTGCGCGGATGGCCATCGTCACTGACATGATCGAGCCCGGGATCGGAACTTCCTACGTCGGCGTTGGCGGGCTCACCCAAGGAGACGTCATCCCAGCATCGGCATTCGGGAAAATCACCTGCACGAGTACGGGTTGCACCTGTACCACGGCGCCCTGCCCAACGCTCGGCACCGAGAATACGACCGCATTCAACACCGTCGTCACTCGAATGAAATATTTCCTGCCGTCGCTGACGGCAGCAAATGTAACTGTAGAATATTCATCTTCGGGGCTTGGCTATGCCGGAAGCCCAGTGCTCCCCGACCTATCGCCGATGGTAACGGTCAAAATTGGGACACCCAC
>CBJLMA010000068.1:0-10842 GCA_966424035.1 uncultured Sphingomonas sp.
TGGGCGTGAACCCACGGCGGTTTTCAAGACCGCTGCCTTAAACCACTCGGCCACCCATCCTTGAGGAGCGCTTCTCAGGCTGGCGCGCGCTTTTCAAGAGCGTTGAGCCACTTCGCGTTAATTGTGCATGTGCTCGTATGGCGAGACCAGCTGTGCAAGGCGCGCGCTGAACGAAGCTGGCCTGACACAGGCTCTGCGCTTTAGCCTCGGATGTGGTGAGGAGGGCTTGTTGGGGATGAATGGCTGGCTGTTCGTCGGACTTTCGGCCGTTTCGTTGGGCACGGCTGCGTCGCCAGTCGCGCATCAGGATATGGTTCGGCTGGCGCAGGCGGATGTCACGACGCCGACGTACAACTCCACGCTCGACCCCTGGTACGGGTACAAGCTCCGCCTAGCGGCACTCGCCCGTCAGCAGGGTGTCAGTCCAGCCACGATCCGAGCCTATGTGCCGAATCTCACCAAGAATGAGCGCATCATCGAACTCGAACGAACCGAGCCGATCGCGCGCACCAGTGGCGGCGTCGTCGGCGCGCTTGCGCCTTATCTTGAGTCCCATGTGACAGCTTCATTGATTCGGCGCGGGCGCGACAATTATGCCGCCAATTATGACGCGCTCCAGCGGATCGAGGCACGTTATGGCGTGGATCCTGCCGTCCTGATGGCGATCTGGGGCCTGGAGACGAGCTACGGGACCGTCACGGGCGGCACCGATCTTCTCCAGGCACTTGCCAGCCTCGGCTATTATGGACGCCGCCGCGCATTCTTCGAGAACGAGTTCGTGGCCACCCTGAAACTCATCGACCAGGGGGTTCCCCGTTGGCGGCTCAAGGGCAGTTGGGCGGGCGCAACGGGATATCCGCAATTCATGCCATCGGTGGTTCTCAGGCTGCGCGCCGATGGCGACGGCGACGGTTATGCCGACATTTGGGCCAATGAACTGGACGGCCTTGCCTCGATCGCCGCTTACCTGCGAGACGCCGGATGGAAGCCAAATGTCGCCTGGGGAATCCGCGTGCGTACTCCAGCGACCCTCAACCGAGCGGCAATCGCCAGTCGAACGACCGCGCCGCGCTGTCCGCAGGTCTATCGCCGCCATAGTCGCTGGCTTACGATGCGCGAGTGGCGTGCGCTCGGGGTTGTGCCCCTTGGCCGCTCACTTCCAGATTTTGAAATGGCGAGCCTCATCGAACCTGATGGCCCGGACGCCACCGCCTATCTCGCGACCACCAACTATCGCGCGATTCTCGATTACAATTGTTCAAATTTCTACGCGATTTCGGTCGGGGTTCTGGCGGACGCGATTGCGCGGCGATAGACAGACCCTTCACCTTGAATCGGGGAAGCAGTTCACGCCCATGTCGCGCATCATCATAGTCTCCACCGCCGCTTCGCTTCTGGTCGCCAGCGCCGCGCCTGCTGCCGCTCCGCAGTTCGATACGCCGGCGAACGTCGCCTACCTTATCGATCTGTCATCGGGAGCGACGCTCTATCAGAAGAACGCCGATCTGCGGATGCCTCCGGCCTCAATGGCCAAGATGATGACGACGGACGTTGCCTTCGAGCTGATCGACAAGGGCCAGCTGCCGCTGAACAAGATGTGCACCGTTCGGCCCGAGACTTGGCAGAAGTGGCATGGCCCTGCGGCCGGCTCAACCATGTTCCTATCACCCAACGAGCAGGTCAGTGTCGAGAATCTGCTCAAGGGCATCGTGACGCTGTCCGGTAACGACGCCTCGGTTGTGCTCGCCGAATGCATCGCGGGGACGGAGCAGGCTTTCACCGATCAAATGAACGCGCTTGGCAAGCGCATCGGCCTGACGAACAGCCATTTCGGAACGGCCAATGGATGGCCGGACAATGGCGTCACCTACGTCAGCGCGCGCGACCTCGCCACTCTAGCGCGGTGGGAGATCGAGCACCATTACAAGCTCTACAAGCAGTTCTACTCGTTGCCGAGCTTCACCTGGGGCAAGACGCTCGGGTCCAATCAGGACATCACCCAGCAGAACCGCAATCCGATCCTCGGCAAAATCCCGGGCGCCGACGGGCTCAAGACCGGCCATACTGACGAGGCGGGTTACGGTTTCACCGGCTCGGCAGAGCAGAACGGGCGGCGGCTGATCGAGGTGCTCGCAGGTCTGCCCAGCTGGAACGCGCGCGTGGAGGAATCGACGCGGCTCATGCAGTGGGGTTTCAACGCCTGGCAGGCCAAGCCACTGTTCCAGGAGGGCGCCAAGGTTGGCACTGCCAAAGTGCAGCTCGGAAGTTCCAGCGAAGTGCCACTGGTGGCGCCCCGCAATCTGGCGGTGACGGTGCCGGCCGGACTATCGAGCGGCGCGGTGCAGATGAAGATCCGCTACGACGGACCGTTGGTTGCGCCGCTCGCAAAGGGGCAGGAGGTCGCCCAGCTGGTGGTCACCACCGGTGATACGCCGCCGCAGATCGTGCCGCTGGTTGCGGGCGAGGATGTCGGCAAAGCAGGCTTCTTCACCCGGATTTGGCTGGGCCTCAAATCGCTCTTCGGCATGGCGTGAGCCAACGCGGAAAATTCATAAGCCTCGAAGGCGGGGAAGGTGTCGGCAAATCGACGCAGGTTCGGGCACTCGCCGACGCGCTGAAGAATCGCGGCATCGATGTCGTGGTAACCCGGGAGCCTGGCGGCAGCGAAGGCGCTGAGAAAATCCGCGAGCTGCTGCTGACCGGATCGGATGAGCGTTGGAGTCCTGAAGCTGAGGCTCTGCTTTTCGCGGCTGCTCGCGCCGACCATGTCGTAAAGACGATCGCCCCGGCAGCTCTTGCCGGTAAGTGGGTGCTTTCCGACCGGTTCATCGACAGCTCGCTCGCCTATCAGGGAGGCGCAGGCGGCCTCGGCATCGAAGCTGTGCGCGCAATCAACGCTTTTGGAATCGAGGAGTGGTTTCCGGACCGCACCCTCGTCCTCACCCTGGACGAGGGCTGCGAAAGAGCCCGCGCGCGCGACGCCGACGGCAGCGATCGGATTGGGGGCCGCGGCGATGATTATCACCGCAAGGTTGCTGCCGCCTTCCACATCATCGCCGCCGAGGAACCGGAGCGGGTTAAGCTGGTCGACGCGTCCGGCCCACCAGAGCAGGTCACGCAACGCCTGCTTGATGCGGTCCAGGACCTGTTGCCGTGATCGTCGGCCAGGACCGGGCAGTCGAGCAGTTCGCTTTCGCCTGGGCTAGGCGAAAGCTGCATCATGCGTGGCTGCTCGCCGGACCCAAAGGCGTTGGCAAAGCCAGCTTCGCCCATTCAGCGGCGCGCCGCGTGCTCGCCGATGCCGCCGGTCCGTCGTCCACGCTACCGGGTATTGAAACTGCGGATGATCTTCCGATCGTCAAGCTCGTCGAGGCTGGCAGCCATCCGGACATGCGCAGGCTCGAACGGCAGTTGAACGAGAAGACCGACAATCTTGCCCGCAACATCAGCGTTGACCAGGTTCGCGATCTTGGGGCGTTCCTGAGCCTGACACCGGCGCTGTCGCCGTGGCGCGTGGTGATCATCGACACGGTCGACGATCTTGAGACCTCCGGCGCCAACGCTCTCCTCAAGATTCTCGAGGAACCGCCGCCTAACACGTTGTTCTTTCTCGTCAGCCATGCGCCGGGACGGCTGCTGCCGACGATACGCTCTCGCTGCCGCCGGCTTGATTTCCAGAAGCTCGACGATGAGGCCATGACGTCAATCGTCGAACGCCAGGCGCCCGGCTTGACCAAGGCCGAACGTGAGCGGCTAGTCTCAATGTCCTTGGGCTCGGCGGGAAGGGCGCTCGCTTTTGCAGAGCTGGACCTTGCGAAGCTCGAAGATGCCGCTGTGGCGATTCTGCGTCAGGGAGATCCGACCAACGCTCGCCGGTCGGATCTCGCCAGCGAGCTTGGCAAGAAGGGGGCCGCCGATCGCTATTCGGCGTTCCTCGACCTGGTCCCGTCACTAATCGCGCGCGAGGCGCGCCGGCTCGAGGCCGGCCGGCGCGAGCGTGCGCTGGATGCCTATGCCAAAGCCCGCGAGTTGACTGCAATCGCTCCCCGCGTCTCGCTCGATCCCGCCGCAACCGTGTTCCAGATCGGCGGGATACTCGCTGAGATTGCTCAAGACGCTTCCTTGAAGCCCTAGGCGGCCGCCGCTACGTGCGGGGCACATGTCCGAGCCTTTCTACGTCACGACCGCAATCAGCTATCCCAACGGCCCGCCTCACATCGGCCACGCATATGAGGCGATTGCCGCAGATGTGATCGCGCGGTTCCAGCGCCAGCAGGGACGCGATGTGCGCTTTCAGACCGGAACTGACGAGCATGGGCTGAAAATGGCGCAGGCTGCCCGTGCGCAAGAGCTCGAGCCGCGAGCGTTTGCGGATAAGATGTCGCGTCTTTTCCAGGACATGTGCGATACTCTTAATGTGTCATACGATCGCTTCATCCGGACTTCGCAGGACGACCATTATCGGGCAAGCCAAGCGATCTGGAAGGCGATGGAGGAGAGGGGAGACCTCTATCTGGACCGCTACCAGGGTTGGTATTCGGTGCGCGACGAGGCTTATTACGAAGAAGAGGAGCTCACCGTCGCCGACGACGGCGCCAAATTGTCGCCGCACGGTACGCCGGTCGAATGGACAGTCGAGGAGAGCTGGTTCTTTCGCTTGTCGAAGTACCAGCAGCCCTTGCTCGAGCTTTATGCGGCAAATCCGGATTTCATCCGGCCCGAAAGCCGCCGCAACGAGGTTGTTCGCTTCGTCGAAGGGGGGCTGAAGGATCTCAGTATCTCGCGCACCAGCTTCGACTGGGGTGTTCCAGTGCCCGGCAGCGAGGGCCATGTCATGTACGTGTGGCTCGATGCCCTCACCAACTACATCACTGGGCTAGGCTATCCCGACGATACGGAGTTGTGGCGCCGTTACTGGCCCGCCGACGTCCACCTGATCGGCAAGGACGTCGTCCGATTCCACGCGGTTTACTGGCCGGCGTTCCTGATGTCGGCGGCAATCGCTTTGCCCAGGCAGGTCTTCGGCCACGGCTTCCTGCTGAGCCGCGGCGAGAAGATGTCGAAGAGCGTCGGAAATGTCGTCGATCCGATGGTGCTCGCCGAACATTTCGGCGTCGATGCGCTGCGCTATTTCCTGATGCGCGAAGTGACCTTCGGTCAGGACGGGAGCTACAGCGCGGAGGCGATCGTCAACCGGGCCAATGCAGAGCTCGCGAACAGCTTCGGCAATCTCGCCCAGCGAGTCCTCACGCAGATTGTCCGAAATTGCGATGGCGGCTTGCCCGAGATCCACGGGCACAATGAAGCCGACAACCAGCTGTTCGATCTGGTCGGCGTAGCTGCCTGCCGAGCAATGCCGGCGGCTTATGGCGAGCTGGCGCTGTCAAAGGCGTGCGAGGCCTGGATCCAGGCGGTGTTCGCCTGCAATGCCTATATCGACGAGCAGGCGCCTTGGGCGCTGCGCAAGACCGATCCGGAGCGGATGCAGACGGTCCTTGCCACCCTCTACATCTGCATCGCGATACTCGCCGTCGGCATTCGACCGATCATTCCGGCGAGTGCCGACCGGTTGCTCGACAATATGGGCGTCGAGCCGGGACTTCGCACGTTCCAGGGCATTCTCAGCCACTGGTATTCGCCGCTTGCAGAAAATGAATTCCGTCTCGGCCAACCGAGCCCATTGTTCCCGCGTCTCGAACTGCCGCAAGAGGCGGAGGCCATCACGTGAAGCTGATCGACAGCCACTGCCATCTCAATTACGAAGGCTTGGTAGAACGGCAGACCGAAGTACTTGAGAATGCAAGGCTTCGTGGGGTAGGCGGTTTCCTTAATATTTCGACCCGTCAGCGCGAGTGGAGCGACATCATCGCAGTCGCCGAGCGTGAGCCGGACGTCTGGGCCAGCGTCGGCGTCCACCCGCACGAGGCCGACGCTCACCCCGACCTCGGCGCCGCGGCTCTGGTTGAGGCGGCTGACCACCCGCGCGTAATCGCAATCGGTGAGTGCGGCCTCGACTATTATTACGACAAGTCGGATCGGGCAGCGCAGCGCCAGCGCTTCCAGGCGCATATCGATGCTGCCTGCGAAACCGGGCTGCCCTTGGTCATCCACACGCGTAATGCGGAAGAGGATACCGTCGACATCCTTGGAGAAGCTGTCAGGCAAGGCTGCGTAACCGGCGTATTTCACTGCTTTACCGGCTCTGCCGAGCTCGCGCGCAAGGGCCTGGATTTCGGCTTCTACATATCGCTTTCGGGCATCGTGACCTTCAAGAACGCAATCGACTTGCAGCATGTTGCGCGCAAACTCCCGCTCGATCGCATGCTTGTGGAAACGGATTCGCCATTTCTCGCTCCGGTTCCGCACCGCGGGCAGAAGTGCGAGCCGGCGTTCGTCGCCGACACGGCAAGCTTCGTAGCTGAGCTTAGGGGAGACGAGCCCGACGAACTCGCGGAAGCAACAACCTCGAACTTTTTCAAATTGTTCAGCAAAGCCCAGGGATAGTGAATTGAAGGTAAGGATTCTCGGCTGCGGAACGTCGACCGGGGTTCCGAAGATCGGGAACGACTGGGGCCAATGCGATCCTGGCGATCCGCGCAATTATCGCTTGAGGAGCTCGATCTTGGTCGAGAGTGCAGGCGAACGCATGCTCATCGATTGTGGACCGGACCTTCGCCAGCAGCTTCTTGCAGCTGCGACGGGGAGGCTCGGCGGCGTTATCGTCACCCACGCTCATGGCGACCACTGCCACGGCATCGACGAGCTTCGGCCGATTGCGCAGGCGCTCGGTGGTCCGCTGCCGCTTCACGCGCGAGCGGATGTGCTGGAGGAGTTGAAGCTCCGTTTTTCCTACGCCTTTGAGCAAACAGACTTCTATCGCCCAATTGCCGAAGCGAGGGAGCTTGGTCAGGAGCTCCGTTTCGGCGACTGCCGAATCAGATCGGTCGATCAGCCGCACGGCGGACTGACATCGCTTGGGCTGCGGTTCGATGAACGTCGATGTTCCGTTGGATATGCCATAGATTTTAGTGCGTTGAGCGATGAAATGGCCTCGCTTTACGAAGGCGTCGACGTGTGGATCGCCGATTGCCTGACGCGCAGGCCGCACCCGACACACATGCACCTTGAAGGGGTCCTCAGCGCCGCGAGAGATCTTCGCGTCGGTCAGCTCTATCTCGTCCATATGGGCAACAGCCTGGACTATCGGACGCTGCTAGGCGAGCTTCCGGATTGGGCTGCACCGGCTCATGACGGACTGGAATTCGAGCTCAAATGAGCGAACGCGCGCTTGATCTGGCCTATTACGCGCTTGCAGCCCTGCTTGTCCTCAGCTCGCTGATCGCCATGAGATTGCCGTTGGGGAAGGCGGTCAGGATGGCGGCTGCCTGGCTCGCAATCTTCGCCCTTTTCTTCGTCCTCTTCGCTTTCAGGGACGACTTTCTTGCGCTTGGGCAGAGGCTCAAGGCCGAGGCCGTCGGAACGCCTATCGCCGATCGCAAGCAAGTCCGCATCCCAATCGCTGACGACGGCCATTTCTGGGTTGAGGCGGCAGTGAATGGGCGCTCAGGGCGGTTCCTGGTCGACAGCGGTGCGTCAGTGACGACGATCTCGCGTGAGATGGCGCGAGCGTCTGGCGTTCCCGATTCCGGTCAACATATCGTCGTTGATACGGCCAATGGGCCGGCACCCGCGACGCAGGCTTATGCCGACCGTCTCGAAGTCCAGTCCATCACTCGCATCGACTTTCCCATCGACATCAATGATCGCGACCAAACCAATGTTCTGGGTATGAATTTTCTTTCATCGCTCAGCGGTTGGCGGGTCGAAGGCAATTATTTGGTTCTGCAGCCGTGACCAACAGCCTTCAGCTCGGAAGTCTCTATCTGTTGATGGCAGCAATGCTGATCCTTGGAGCGCTCATGGCCCGACGTGAGCCAGTGGCCAGGACGATCACGATAACGCTCGCCTGGATAGCCATTTTCGGCGCTGGTTTCGTGTTGTTCGCGTTTCGCGACAATCTCGGCTGGTTCGTGCAACGTCTCGAAGCCGAAGCGGTCGGCACCGCCGTACAGCAAGGCGCTGAGACGCAGATCCCGATGGCGATCGATGGTCACTTTTGGGTCACCGGAAAGCTCAACGGCCATGACGTCAAATTTCTGATCGACAGCGGGGCTACCACGACGACCGTCGATCGCGACACTGCGAAAGCTGCAGGTGTGGAGATGTCATCGCGTCGCGATCGATATGTCCGAACCGGTAACGGAGTGATCCGAGTGTCGAGCGGCCGAGCGAATGAACTGACTGTTGGAAACATCACTCGCCGCGACGTTGGGCTGGAAATCGCCGAAAATGACGACCTCAATGTCCTTGGCATGAATTATCTGTCGTCGCTGAGCCGCTGGGGCGTGGAAGGGCGATGGCTGGTGATGGTCTCCTGATTCCATAGAGTATTTTACATAATGCATATTATCATACTTTGCCGGTGGTCGGCGTCGACGCCTATTGCTGCACGGTGTTCGGCAACGCGGATGCCGTCTACGCCGACCTGACGTCCCTCCTCGAGGCTCACGGTATGCAGCCTCAGCAGCGGACCGGCGAAAAAGTACCGTACTACGCGAGAAACCTGCTTCTCGATGCGCCGACCGGTCACAGACTGCTTCAGGTGCGCGCTGGCGGCGCAAACCCGCATCCGTTCGTGGAATGCAAGGGCACGGCGTCGCCGGTTGTTTGCGGCTTCATACGGGCGGCTTACGACCATCGGCCGACGCGCTTCGACGTTGCCGAGGATCGCCGCGGGTCCGGTCTATTCCGACGCTATCTGCGGCTCGCGAAGCGGATCGCGAAGAAGTACGGTCTGCGCATGGGGCTGGCGGGCGATTGGAACACGCGCGACGCTGGCCGCACTATCTACCTTGGGAGCCGCCACTCGCAAGTGTTGCTCCGAATCTACGAAAAAGGTCTGAAGTACGCGCGCGAGCTCGGCCTGCCCGTGACCGACGAGTTGCGCGATTGGGTTCGTGTCGAGGTCGAGTTCAAGCCACAGAATCCCAAGTCGAAAAGCATTGCGCGGACAATCGAACCGTCTGCTATATGGGGCACAGCGGAGTGGCTCGCCGACTTCGCTGCGGAGGCCTTTTCGATGAGTGCGCATCGGGTGAACATCAACCAGCGCCGCGAGAGCAATCGCGATCGTGCGCTAAGGTTCATGGCCGGTCAGTATCGCTCGCACCTCCTGTCACTGCTGCGTGACTGTGACGGTGATTTCGCTCTGTTCGGGTCGGCAATCGCCGATCTGGCGAGCCTCGGTGAGGAAGCCCAGCAAGCGGCGTAACTCTGACGCGGGCTGCGGCTCGCCACAGCCTCTCCAAAGCAAAAATGTCGGCATAGACACTCTTGATCTAGATCAAGATTTCAGCACTGATGGTTGCGAACAGCGTCGTAGGCGACATTACCGGTCGCACCTACCCGCGGAAGTTAGGAGCGAGATTGCTCGGCATAATCAACGGGCACGCATTCCGACGGACCCGCATCCTGACAATGTCGCGCTGGTGGGCCCTCGCCAGCCCTTCGACGGCTACCCTTCAGTGTTCGAGTGGGTGAAGTCGTACGCAGATGAAATGCGGCAGCGTAAGGCGACGTCGGGTACAGGGTTCGTGGCGTGGATCGCGAGCGAAACACTCGCTGATCGTATTGAGCGCCAGTTAGAGGACCTCGCGCGCCACCCTGACCGACCCATTAGGGCCAAAACAATTAGGCAGCTGCGGCGGGTGCTGGCAATGATGAAGGCCGACCTTCTTCAAACCCGACCGTTCTAACTTTGGTGGGCCGCGCCTTTCGCGATCTAGCGTGGAATACAGGTCGCTAGGATGGGTGGAGCGTCCGTCGAAACTAGTGCGCGCGGATCAGGTTTTGGCGCAGGGTTCTGTGCCTCGATTGTTGCCTTCGCGCGCATGCAAGCTGTCATGGTTGGATATTGACGGGTGTACAGAAGATTTCCCCGCGCGTTCGTGACCATCAGATCGCCCTTCTCGAAGCGCGTGGATGAGATTTGCTTTGGTGTGGCTGCGGGAGCGGCGCTAGCGACGAGTACGGCCAGCATTGCGATCTTCTCAAACATGACGCTGCCCTCTTTCTTGGGGCAAATACGCTAGCGCGAAAATGGATAGGACGGAAAGTGCCAGTGCACGAGGGTCGCGAAGCGACCGCCCGGAGCGAGACACTGTCCGAGTGGACACCCTCCCCCATGCCAAGCCAGCAACTTGGCCATTGCCACCAAGCTTCGAAAACGGTACCAATTTCTACAGTTGGTTCCGTGTTCCCGCTCAGAGTGAGGCACCTCCTGCAATGCCGCCGCGTCGTCCAAGGGTGAACGTAGACGTTACCGAGGAGCAGTACGCGCTCCTCTCTGAGCTAGCGCATCTCGATCCAGAAACCCGGTCGGCTGCAGCCTTCCTGCGGGCCATGCTGGATCAGGTGACGCCCCTCCTCCGTAAAACAGTGCCCATGATGCGGGCGGCTGCGGAGGAGTTGGATTCTGGCCGACAGGAGCTTCGTAATGCGGTGGACGGGTTCCTCGCCGAGCTTCATCAGGCCGACCTGCTCGACGCTCCTGGCGGCGCGCGTACCGAGCGGAGCGAGGGCGCACGCGCTAGGCGCGTCGTGAGGCGTAAGTGAGCAGCGCCGAGACTTCCGACCCCCATACTCTAATAGGGGGGTCTACCCCTCCATTGGGGGGATTAGCGAAAGCGTCTATTCCGACGGGATGCGAAGGCGTCTATCCGGCCGACAATGCATATTATCATACTTACAGATCAAGACGAAGCGGGGGCCCCTCGTGCCGCT
>CBJLMA010000069.1:0-10327 GCA_966424035.1 uncultured Sphingomonas sp.
TCCTCGAGAAGGGCCACGTCGCCTGTGAACAATCGAGCCGAAACTGGGGTTGGTGTCGCCAGCAGAACCGCGACCGACGCGAACTGCCGCTCTCGGTGCTTTCGATGCGACTGTGGGACGAGCTCACCCGCGATATCAATCGCGACCTCGGATTTCGTCGCTGCGGTCTCGTCTATGCGACCCACGACGAGGCTGTGCTCGCCGGCTGGGAAAGGTGGCGTGAGGTCGCCAGGGAATATGGTGTCGACACCCGCGTGCTGAGCCGCGCGGAGGTGGCCGAGCGCGTCCCCGAAGCCCGCCACAAATGGGTCGGCGGGACCTATTCGGAGCGGGACGGCAAGGCCGAGCCCGCCCTCGCTGCGCCGGCTATTGCCGATGGCGCGAGAGCTCTCGGCGCCACAATCCACCAGGGATGCGCCGCGCGGGCGCTCGACTTGGCCAATGGCAAAATTGCGGGAGTGCACACGGAGAAGGGATACATCAGAACCAGCGCAGTGCTCTGCGCCGCCGGCGCCTGGTCCTCGCGCTTCCTTCGGCCGCTCGGGATCAGTTTCCCCCAAGCGAGCATCCGGCAGACCGCGCTGCGTTCCACTCCGACAATCAACATAGGCGAGGCCGTCTCCACGCCTTATTGTACGATCACGCGGCGACTGGACGGTAGCTATACGCTTGCGATCAGCGGCAAGGCGAACCTCGAGATCACGCCGCAGGCCATCAGGTACAGCCGGCAATTCATGCCGCAGTTCCTGCGTCGCCTGAAGAATGTCAGGCTCGGCGTCGGCCGATCGTTCGTTTCCGGGCCGGATTCAATGCGGGCGCTGCTGACCAACGACGATCGGATCTTCGAACAGAATCGCGTGCTGGATCCTCCACCTTTGAAATGGCTGGTGAGCCAGGTGGTGGAGAGTGTCCGGAAAACCTTCCCCCAGCTCGGCGAGATAGTGATCGATAGTGCCTGGGGCGGCTTCGTTGATTGCACGCCGGACGCAGTGCCTGTGGTGTCGCAGGTGGACGGGGTGGAAGGCCTGGTTCTCGCTGCGGGCTGCTCGGGTCACGGCTTCGGTTTGGGCCCGGGGCTCGGCTATCTGGCCGCAGAGCTTGTCGTGAACGACACGCCTTGCGTCGATCCCACGCCGTTCCAGCTATCGCGTCTAGTCGACGGCTCGAAGCTGGACATCGCCGCAATCTGAAGATGGAGCCGGAAGTCAGGCCCGACGCGCAAGATCTCTCGCGACGTCCGAAAGTCTAAACGTTATCGGACATGCACTTACGTCCGTCTTCGACCCGACCCAGTCCAGGGCAGACCCGCATTCGCTAACGATGTTCGCGTCTCTATTCTCGGAAAGGGGACGCGATTTCACGTCGTTCACGTGACCGCTTACTGGCGGTCTACCCGCACGAGCTTTCTGGCGGCATGCTCAAGCGCGTCGAGATCGCCCGTGCACTCGTGGTGAAGCCCGAGCCATTTTCTGCGCTCGACGCCTTGATGGGTCTCAAGATGCAGACCGAGCTCAGACGCATCGTCGATGAAGAGCGGCATACGGTGTTGTTGATCATGCACGACGTTGAAGAAGCGATCTTTCTTGCCGACCGGATCCTGGGTCTCTCCGCGCGTCCGACGACCATTCAGACGGTCTTCCAGGTTGACTTGCCGCACCCCCAGAAACTCTCCAAGGATTACGCGAAGTCATTCTGAAGGACGTGGGACTCTAGCCGCTGCACGTGAACGAGGGCGGCGGCTTTCCGACCAGCGCATAAGAAGAGGAAGCGTCGATCCGGCGCTCTCCAAAAGGGGGAAATAGACATGCGAATGTTGCTCACAGCAGGCGTATCGATGCTGGTTCTTTCGACACCTGCGTTTGCCGCAGGCAGCCATTCCCACAGGCATGTTCCGGCACGGCATCGGCCCGATCCGCGCGACGCTGAAATCAAGGCATTGGAGGCGAAGGTAGAAGCGCTCACCGAACGGCTCGATCGGGCGGAAGCGGCGCAGCAGGCGACCGCGCAGCAGGTGCAGTCCGCTCAGGCGGCGGCCAGTGCGGCGCAGAGCCAGGCGGCGACCATCCTCACGCAGACCCAAGCCACTCAGACGCAGGTCGCGAAAGTCGAGAACCAAGTGCCGCCACTGGAGAAGGCGGTGAAAACCGGCTGGTTCGCGAACACGACGATCGGCGGCAGGGCCTTCTTCGACGTCAGCAACATCCACCAGACGTCGACGGACCTAGCCGGCCACAAGACGAACAATGCGCAGAACGGCACCCAGACCGAACTCAAGCGGTTCTACCTGATCGTCGATCACAAGTTCGACAATGTCTTTTCGGCGAACCTGACGACCGACTTCCGCTACAATGCGAATGGGACGAGCAAGGACACATTGGTGTTCGTGAAGAACGCCTACATCCAGGCGAAGCTCGATCCCGCCTTATTCGTGCGCGTGGGCGAAGCGCCGCTCGCATGGGCTCCCTTTGTTGAAGGCCTCTATGGCTATCGCTTCGTCGAGAATACGCTGATCGATCGAACGAAGTTCGGGACGACCACCGATTGGGGCGTTCACGTCGGCGGGTCGCTCGCGAATGGTGTCGTCAACTATGCAGCCTCGGCCATCAACGGAGCCGGGTACAAGACGCTGTCACGAAGCTCTGACACCATCGACCTCGAGGGGCGCGTCAGTGTCAATCCGGTGAAGAACGTCACGCTCGGTATCGGCGGCTATACGGGCAAGCTGGGCAAGAGCGCGGCCAACCTGCCGAGTTCGGCGACGCCGCATAATGCCCAGCGTTTCGATGCAGTGGCGGCGTACACAGACAAGCGTATCCGACTGGGAGTGGAATATTTCGCGGCGAAGAATTGGAACACCATTACAACCGTCGCAAATGACAAGTCCGACGGCTGGTCGGCATTCGGCTCATTTGCCTTTACGCCGGCAATCGCCCTTTTCGGCCGCTACGATTGGGTGAGGCCGAGCAAGGATCTGACCCCGGCGCTGAAGGAGCATTATTTCAACTTCGGCCTCGATTATAAGCCGTTGCCGCCCCTCGACTTCGCTTTTGTCTACAAGCGCGACCGTGCCGCCAATGGGCTGATCTCCACGACGAACGGCACCATCGGCGGAGCGGACCACGGCACCTATGACGAGCTCGGCCTCTTCGGGCAATTCGTCTTCTGATGCATCGCACGACCTGGAAAGCGAACGTCGCAGCTATGGTTTGCGCCGGGCGGTACGATAATGCCGGCCATCGGCTGAGAAACAGCGCGTTCCTCACTGGCTGAGCTATGCGCTGACCTCCACCATTGGCCCGCGATCGTGCGCACGGAGTTCACGAGCCAGGACCGCATCCATGGCCACCACAAGTTTGTGGGCCCGTCTGCCGGCGCGTGAACGTGCGGCTGGTGACGCTACCAATGTTGCAAGGTGGGCCATCGTTCATTAGTGCATAGTCGTTTCATATGCACGCAGGCGGGGCCTGTGGGTGCTAGGGGGAGGATTGAGATGAACTTCCGCACGCGGGCGCTCGGGCGCGCGATGTTGACGTCGATTGTTGCGCTGAGCCTCACCGCATGTCCCGGCGGGGGAGGTGGCGGCGGTAGCGGCGGAGTGACGCCGACGCCCACCCCCACACCGACTCCCACGCCAACACCCAGCCTCGCGTCGCTTGGCACGCCTCAGCAGGTCGTCCAGGCGATGGCGCCGGGCATCAACCTCGGCAACACGCTCGAATCATTGGATACGTGGGAGACCCCTCCCTACACAGTCTCGAAGGAGACGGTCTGGGGCAACCCGGCAGCGAACCAGGCGATCTTCAATGCGTACGCGGCGGCAGGGTTCAAGAGTGTACGCATTCCCGTCACCTGGACCCAGTACACCGACGCCAATGGCAACATCGCGCAGTTCTGGCTCGACCGGGTAAAGCAGGTCGTCGACATGGCGCGCAACGCGGGCCTCTACGTGATCATCAATATTCACAATGATCCGTGGGTGATCCCTGACAACGCGGATCAGGCCACCGCCGATGCCAAGATGAAGTCCTATTGGACGCAGATCGCCAATGAATTCAAGAATTACGACAACCACCTGCTCTTCGCCGGCACCAACGAAGTGCACATGCCCAATGTCTATACCGCACCCACAGCCGAGAACTGTGCGGTGCAATCGGGCTTCAACCAGGCTTTTGTGAACGCGGTTCGCGCTACCGGCGGCAACAACGCGTCGCGGACGCTGGTCGTGCAGCTATATGCCACCAACATCGACTGGGGACCGGACCTCTGCAACGAAGGCACGTTGCCGACCGACTCGATCGCCAACCGGCTGATGATTGAAATGCACTGGTACGACCCGTTTGATTTCACGATCAACGGCAACGACACGACGCATTGGCAGTGGGGCGCCCTCGCGACCGATCCTTCCGCGGTTGAGACGTGGGGCAATGAGGCACATTCGCGCCAGGAATTCGACAAGGCAGTGACGACCTTCGTCAACAAGGGCGTGCCGGTGATCATGGGTGAATTCGGCTCGTACCCCAAAGGTTCGGGCCCAGGCGCGGGGGTAGAGACCTACACCAACTATTGGGGGCAATATAACACCTACGCAGCGGTCACGCGCGGGATCGTTCCGATGTGGTGGGATACAGGTGCCATCATCGACCGAAACACTGGCGCGGTGAAGGACTCGGGGCTGCTCAATGCGCTCAAGAACGGGATGACGACCAATCCGGAGCCTGCGGCCTCGATCGGCGTCAACGGAAGCTGAACGACGTCGCGCAGCGCTGCCGAGGGAGTCGGGCGAAGCCGCCGCGTCAGTGAACGGGAAGGCCACGGCGGGAGCGTAGTCCACCCGTCCAGAACGGCCGATTCTTGTTCAGCAAAAAGCCGAATGTGTGATCTTGGTCTAACAGGTGGCCTCGGGTGATCGCGCGGAGGTCGGCATTCTCCCAAGCGCGATGACGCTCAACGCCGTCCAGGGCTCAGCTTGGCCCGCGAGTGTTGGGACCGTCTTTCCCGATGAACCTTCTTGACGCGCGCTACCACTCACCCGCCGGGCCCGGGGGTGAATGCGATAATGGAGGAAGGGATGATGCGTTTCATTGGCAGCGCCACTTCGATAGCTTTCCTGATTGCCTCGCCAGTCTCGGCTGCCCCCATGCAGCTCTCGGACGCCCAACTCGATATTGTCGCCGCAGGGACGCAGTTTACCGTGACCAACCGCGTCTCCGACCAGGCCGGCGTGGCGCCGGTTACCGATCCGAATCTCGTCAATTCGTGGGGCTTGTCGCAGGCGCCAGGCGGGCCGCTGTGGGTCGCCAACAACGGCACGAACACGTCAACTTTGTACAACGCCAACAGCTTTGCCAAGCTGGCGTTGACGGTCTCCGTACCGGGAGCGCCGACCGGAACAACGTTCGTCGGCATTCCTGGCGCTTTCAATATCACCGAGGGTCCCAGGACGCGCCAGACGATCTTCGCCTTCGCAACCGAAGGCGGTCAGATCCAAGGCTGGAATCCTACCGTCGACTTGACCCACACGATCGTCGCAGTCGATGAGTCCGGCAGCGGATCAGTATTCAAGGGGCTGACCCTTGGCATGAATGGCAATGCGCCGTTTCTTTACGCGGCAGACTTCGCACACGGCATGGTCAGTGTCTACGACAGTCATTTTACCAAGGTCAGCAGTTTTACCGATCCCAGCCTGCCGGCCAATTACTCGCCATTCAACGTCCAGAGCCTCAACGGTCAACTTTACGTGACTTTCGCCAAGCGCGAACCGGGGGCGACGGACGAGACTGCGGGGCAGGGCTTGGGCTTTGTCGACGTGTTCGATACGGCAGGCCATTTGCTGCATAGGCTAGTCCAGCACGGGCAGTTGAATGCGCCCTGGGGCCTTGCAATCGCCCCCGCCAACTTCGGAAAGTTCGCTGGCGCGCTGCTGGTGGGTAATTTCGGTGATGGCCGTATCAACGCCTATGACCCGGTGACCGGAAATTACATCGGCGCGCTGCGGGGCGACGACAACCGCGTCGTGATCGACGGCCTCTGGGCGCTGCGCACGGGACCCAATGGCACGATTACGTTCTCGGCGGGCCCCGCGGACGAGAGCCACGGCCTGGTAGGCTCGATTGGCGTCATGACTGCCGGCTTTGACGGTGACGAAGTTGCCAGCTTCGCCGAGATGCACGGTCATTAAGCGGCTGCCGCCGTGGCATTCCCTGACGCAATTCGCACGGCTAGGCCGGCGCTGGCCCTGCTTGCATTGATTGCGCCACAGCCGAGCTATGCCGGGCCGATCCAGCGACCCGACGAAATCCGGGTCAAGACCATGCTGGATATTCGCAACGACCGGTTGGTGCGACAACAATGGGACCTGAGTTGCGGTGCCGCGGCAGTCGCCACGATGCTGACTTTCCAATTGGGCGATCCGGTCAGCGAGCGGCAGGCGGCACTGGGTATGCTGCGAACCGGCAACGCTCGTCTGGTGCGGGCACGCCTCGGGTTTTCACTGCTCGACCTCAAGCGGTTTGCCGCCAGTCTCGGCTTCAGCGCGGCCGGTTATGGCAATCTCAGCATCGATGAGCTCCTCGCCATGGCGCCGGCGATCGTGCCCATTCGCGTTCACAATTTTGGGCACTTCGTCGTTATCCGGGGCCAACGCGGAGACCGGGTGCTGCTCGGGGATCCGGCGTTCGGCAACCGCACGATGACGACCGACGCCTTCCTCAGGGCATGGACCAGCCACATCGGCTTTGTCGTGACTCGGCCAGGCGAACTGCATCCGCCCAACCGGATGGGGACGCCGGCCGAACTCTTTCCGGTTCCTTCCGGATCGGCGGTCCGGGCCGCCGATGCCGATCTGCGCGTGAAAGGATAGTTGTCGTGAAGCTGCTGACTCCAATCCTCGCCATTGGCGCCGCATCGCTTTGCGCCGTTCCGGCCCACGCCCAGCCGCTCACCCGCAAAGAACTCACCGAGGCCCTCAAACAGCGGGATGAGGTCATCGCGGCACTGCAGGCCCGGGTCGCCAAACTGGAGCAGGAGCGTGCCGGGCACGCCGGCCAGACTCAGGCGAGTCCGGTCGCTGCCGATCAGGCCAACCCGGTCACTAGCGCGACGGGAGCGGCTGGCACGGTTGTCCCATCTACTACCTCGGCGGAAGACGACGTCGCACTGCAAAGCCTTTCTCGCAGTTTGGTCGAGCGAGGCGGTCTGATCCTGTCGCCCTGGCAGATCGAGATCATACCCAGCTTTGCCTACAGCAACCGGGTGGTTCAGGGCTTGGCTCTGGTGCAAACGCCTGAAGGTATTCCAACCGTCGCGGATCAGCGCCTGCGCGAGGACCAGATCCGAGGCTCCATGGCACTGCGGCTCGGCCTGCCTTTGGCAAACCAGGTCGAGGTGCGGGTTCCCTATAGCTGGCTGCGAACCTCCCGCGCGCTTGGCGATGGCACGTCGGCAGTCAATTCCGGCTCGGGAATTGGCGATGTGGAGGTCGCACTCAGCCACCAGTTCTTCCGGGAGAAGGGCTGGCGGCCGACACTGGTTGGGGAGCTTTCCTGGCGCTTCGCCACCGGGCGGGACCCCTTCCGGATTCGGGTCGCCTCGGTCGCGACAGGCTCCGGTGCCGACGAACTTCGCGGCCGCCTCACCGCGCTCAAGAGCAGCGATCCGATCGTGTTCTTCGCGACGCTGAGCTATGCGCATGACCTCCGTGCGCATGAGAGCTTCGGAACGGTGCAGAACGGCGATAGCATCGGGCTCGACCTGGGCGCTGCGTTGGCGCTCAACCCCGATACCTCAATGACCTTCGGCCTGAGCCAGGAGTTCCAAAAGAGTACCCGGGTCGACGGCAGCAGCCTGCCGGGCACTGACAGAATCAATTCTAGTCTTGAGCTTGGCTTCGCCGAGGTGATCTCCCCTCGCCTGCTGCTGGACCTCTCGCTGGGTGTCGGGCTCACTCATGACGCGCCAGACTATGTCTTCCAGGTCGCACTGCCATTCCGTTTCCGCTGAGCGACAGCGACCGGGCAAGGAAGCGTAGCAGCGAATTGCATTGGTTCTCAGCTCGCTGGCGGCTCAAGCATCCCAAACCACGCGACCAGCGCCAAAATGAACATTCCGAGCAGCGCTTCGCTGACCGGGCTCGTGAACTCGTGGTTCTTGGTCGGACCCAGCAACCTCATGGGCCACGGCGCAGCGAGCGAAGGCGCCGGTGCGCAGCTCCACCTGCTTGCCGATGTTGCCTATGCGTTGCTTGCGGCCTTGTGGATCGGAGAGCTGGTCAGCTTCGTCATGCTCGTTGTGTCCGGAGCGGATGCTGCAGCACAGCGCCAGCTTGAGCGAAAGCCCCGACCATAATCCATCGTCAGCAGTGCCTTGTTCGTTTCGGATAGCGCTCCGGTTCGGAGGACGCCCCCTACTCAGTAGCCGGGATAGTAACCGTAGCTGTCTTCCTGATGTTCGCGCGCATGCTCCTGCTCGAGCAGGTAATGCTCGTAGGCGTGCTGGCGTTCGAGGTAGCGATGCAGCCGACGGTGCTGACTCGGGGTCAGCCCCTGCTCGTGCGCTTCCTCGTGAAGCTTGTCGAGCTCGTCATGAACATCGGCATGTTCATTGTCGAGTTCTTCGTGCTCGCGTTGGTGCTGGTCGTAGCCGTAAGCGCCATACCCAGACCCGTAGGTCGAGCCATAGCTGTAGCCGTAGGGCGAGCCATAGCTGTAGCCATAAGGTGCGCCGTAACCGTATCCATAGGGTGAACCATAACCGTATCCGCCCGAGCCGATGCTGACTGAAAAGACACTCTGGGCCGCGGCCGGAGCTGCGAAAAGTGCAATTCCTGCAATGCCGGCAAGTGCAAGCGTGATCTTGGATTTCATGGTTCGTACTCCAAACGTTACGAACCATCATCTCACCGGCGGACTGCATGCGTTCTGAATCGCCTTGTCAGCGAAACGAAAGGCATTGGAAGCAGCAACAGCGATTAGCCGCATGGCCTAGATGCTGCCGGATTCCCCCAATCTCGCCGCCGTCGGAGATTGGCCGCCCGAAATCCGGTCCGCGCCATGACAATGATGACGCTCGCTCAACTTGCGAGCGCGAATGGCAAGCGGATGCATCTTTCGTGTCCCGTTCTGCAAGCGGGAGCACGTGAAATCTCTCAGCGACCGAAGCCTGCAGGCAATTGATCGGTGATAGTCGCTTTCTATCACGGATCAGCTACCAACCCTAATCTCGCAGTTCCCCGCCAATCGCTGCAGCTAATGTCGGGAGACGAACATTCGGCTTTTGCGAAATCGGCCGTCTTGTTGGTCCGCGCGGGGCAAGAGCGGCTTCGGAGAGGGAGCGGGCCGTTCCCGGGCGGCGGAGCTTTCACATCCTAGCGCTGGCTAAGACTGGCCTGATCGTTAGGCCTGGGCCACGCGATGAGCGGCCTGTGCTGATCCCCTGCGGCGGACTCGCGGCGGTTCGGTATCCGTTCCTCATACTCCGCAGCAAGGCTCAGCAGGTTCTCCCGTGCCGGGCCATCACTGATCGCATCCGCCAATCGCCTGCACTTTTGCGCGAGTGACCGGAGCTCACTCAGATCTTCCATCGGATCCCACCAAGAAGGCTCTAATTGCGACGAAAACGCGACTCACCGAGTGGACGTTCCGATCGTGACGGATCCGAACCGTTCCACTTTGGGGTAGCGGGAACGCCGGTGCAGCAAGCGTCGTTTCGCGGACGTGGAGAACATGCTCCTGTTCTTGCTGCCGCGCCGAAAGTTCCCGGTGCTTGTGCGTTACACCGCGACTGCTGCGATTGTCGGTGCCGCTGCCCTGCTGCGGGCTGCGCTCGAAGTACCAATGCAGCAATCGCCCTTGCTTCTATTCGTTCCAGCTGTGTTCCTCTGCTCGTTGTTGTTCAACAGCGGCTCAGGCTTCTTCGCCACCCTACTCAGTGCCGCAATCGCCGCCTATTTCTTCATGGGGCCGGCAGGCAATTTCGCCTTTGGTGTGCCCGGCTTCGTCTTCATCATTGTGTTCATCATCATCGGCTTGACGATTGCCGCGGTGACCGAGGCGCTTCGCAAAGCTGTTCACAAGTTCAATGATGCGACGCAGCATCAAGCCCTGTTGATGCGCGAGATGGCGCATCGGGTGAAGAATGACCTGGCGCTGATTAGCTCGGCTATTTCGCTTCAGGCTCGAACGAGCGAAAATGAAGCCGTCAGGGAGGCGCCTGAGGCGGCGAACGCCCGCGTTCATGTGATCGCCGCGGCGCAGGCGCTGCTCCGCTCCGGCGATGGCGGGGCCGTCGACCTGCCGAGCTACATACAGAATCTGTGTGACGGCCTCGGGCG